>JAWVCT010000112.1:0-186442 GCA_033858155.1 Blastocatellia bacterium | reverse complement strand
CGGCGCCGTCAAAATGAACGTCGACAATCAAGCGCGCGCGATCGAATTGGCGCCGCTCGTCAGGAGAAAGCTCGTCGGGTTGATCTTCGTCAGCCATTACGGTCAATCCTCCGGGAACCGGGCCGGGCGGTGCCACTTTGGAATGGTTATTCGTGCCGATAATACTCGATTCCGTCCGCGACGGAAACCTGAATTAGCAATCCGGTCGCTCCATGATCTCTCGGGACTCTCGGGCTGAAAGGCCCGATCACTCTGTAGTTCATTAGGGTCTTCTAGCTTCGGCCTGGTGAATTCTAACCTGTGGAAGCTCCACCAAGTTCATGTTGGTACTACCTTACCTCACTAACCCGCCGTCATAGCAAGCTCTGTTGAATTGACACTAAAATCATGCACACGCTACTATCCGTCATTCTGATTCCGCCCTCTTGCATTCTGAGTTAAGGACTTTCTGGATTCTTTTTATGGGTTTTGCGACCACTGCGATTCATGCCGGTCAGGAACCGGAGTCGGCTACGGGTGCTGTCACCGTCCCGATCTATCAAACGTCCACCTATGCACAGGAGGGACTAGGCAAGCACAAAGGATTTGAATACGCCCGCACGGGCAATCCGACCCGTCTGGCGTTAGAGCGCAACCTGGCTGCCCTGGAAGGCGCCCAGTTCGGATACGCGTTTGCCTCGGGCATGGCGGCGATCGACGCGACCATGCGCCTGGTAAAAGCCGGCGATCATGTGATCGTTTCAGACAATACTTACGGAGGCACCAATCGTCTGTTCAAACGGGTCCTCGCGAATTACGGGATCGAGTTCGAGTTCGTTGATACTTCCGAAGTCACCAACGTCGAGGCTGCAATTAAGGACAACACCCGCATGGTCTTCGTTGAGACACCGACGAACCCGGTAATGATCGTGACCGATCTCAAAGCTGTTTCCGAAGTGGCCCATGCCGCCGGCGCGCGAGTGGTGTGCGACAACACTTTTATGTCGCCTTACCTTCAGCGGCCCCTGGATTTTGGCGTGGACATCGTCGTACATTCGACCACCAAGTTTCTTAACGGACATTCAGATGGTATCGGTGGGGCCGTCGTTCTGAACAATGAGGATGACGCGAGTTGGATTCAGTTCATTCAGAACAGTGCCGGCGCGATTCTTTCTCCGTTCGATTCGTGGCTGGTCCTGCGCGGCACCAAGACTCTGGCGTTGCGCATGGAACAGCACGATAAGTCCGGGCGCGCGGTTGCCGCTTTTCTGGAAGATCACCCGAAGGTACGCAAGATTTATTATCCGGGCTCGCCTTCGCACAAGCAGCACGAACTTGCCAAGCGCCAGCAGAAGGGATTCGGCAGCATGGTAGCGTTCGATGTCGGGACGTTTGAGAATGCGCGGCTGGTGCTTGAATCTACGAAGCTTTGCACGCTGGCCGAAAGCCTGGGTGGCGTCGAAACATTGGTCTGTCATCCAGCCACGATGACGCACGCTTCTGTCGCTCCCGAGGTGCGCGAACGTCTGGGAATTACGGATGGACTGGTGCGAATTTCGGTGGGCATCGAAGACACCGACGACATCATCGCGGATCTTGATCAAGCGCTGAGCGCGGTAACAAGTGACAACTGACGGGCGACACGATAAAATCCTGACGTACCCATAGTCTTTCGGAGTCGGCACTTACGATCCCCAATTATGCTGGTTGACTTGCATGCAATGTCTGACGTTGGCCGCGTGCGCCGCGGAAACGAGGACAACTTTCTCTTGCTCGATCTCACCACGCCGCGCACCTGGAGCGGCTCGGACGGACCCGAAAACCCTGAAGAGATGAATCAGTTCCCTCTCGGTGAACAGGGCCTGGTGCTCGTGGTATCTGACGGCATGGGCGGCGCCCTGGCGGGAGACGTTGCCAGCCGCATGGCCATTGAGGCGGTCCGCGATGTTCTATTGGGCAAACATGACGGCCCCGGCCTTGAACCAGGCGCCCCGCTGGTAGATTGCCTGAAGGAAGCTACGATGCAGGCCAACCGAAACATTCATTACAAGAGCCTGGAAGACAGCCGTTGCAGCGGCATGGGAGCGACGCTAACCGGCGCCGCAATCATTGGCGACAAGCTCGATCTGGTGCAGGTCGGTGACAGCCGCGCTTACGTCATACGCGGCGAGCAGATCCGCCTGGCCACGAAAGATCAGTCGCTGGTGCAACAACTTGTCGATGTGGGCCAGATCAGCGAAGAAGAGGCTGAGACCCACATGTTTCGCAACGTCATTCTGCAGGCGCTGGGCGCGCAGACCGAGTTGGCGCCAGCCACCGGGCGAATTCAGATTCGACAGGGTGACATGGTTCTACTGTGCAGTGACGGACTTTCGGGGAAGCTTCGGAATGAAGAGATCCGCGAGATCGTCGCCAAGGCGGATGGGAACCTGGCCGCAGCCTGTAAGGATCTGGTAGACCAGGCCAACTATCGTGGCGGCGAAGACAACATCACCGTGGTGCTGGCGCGGTTTACCGGCGAAGAGCTACGCGACGGCAGCGAAGATCGGATTACGGTCGAACTACCGCCCCTCGACGAAGACAAGACCCTCGATGAAACTGAGGCTGATACTGCGTCGCGTTGAATGACACATCTACGACCCTAATTCTTTTCCGCGCCAATCGCGCCCAGCCTCAACTCGTCTAACGTAGATTGACGCACCCTGCACGCGCTCGACTTCGACGCGATCACCTGCTTCCAAAGGATCTTCGCCCTCGGTCGGATACGCCGTCCAGGTTGAGCCGAAGACCTTCACCGCTCCTTCATTGAGTGCGCCGCGACTGGAAGAGACCACCGTTCCAACTTTCCCCGGCAAGCCTTCGACTCCTGATTTCAGATCGCCGCCCGTCTTCTCGCGGGAAAAATATTGCACGAAGATCGTGCGCGAGGCAGCGGTCAGGCCAATCGATACCACGGCAAAGATCAGAAACTGGGCCGTCATGCTATGGACCCCCAGCAGTCCCGCGAACGCCGCGGCCAGGGCGCCGATCCCAAACCAAAGAAGAACAAATCCCGTGGTAAAGACTTCGGCGATGATGAGGACCGCGCCGAGGATGGTCCAGACAATCCAGAGGTAGTTTTCCATTAAAGTGGCACAGACTTTCGGTCTGTGATTGATTCGTCGATAGGTGGTTATCACAGACTGAAGTCTGTGCCACTATCAACCCTTCAGCATATTCTTCAAGACAAACCAGATATTAGCCGGCCGCTCAGCCAGACGCCGCATAAAGTAAGGATACCAGTGTTTACCGTAAGGGACATATACGCGCATCCGATAGCCGTCACGCGTCAGATGATCCTGCAAATCGCGCCGAATGCCATAGAGCATCTGAAACTCAAACGCATCCTTGCCGATGCCTTCACGCTGCGCGAACTCAATCGTGGCGTCGATCATCTTCGGGTCGTGCGTCGCAATTCCGTGATAGACGCCGCTGGCTAAAAGCATTTGCATGACGCGCACATAGTTATCGTCAACGTCCTGCTTGTCCGGATACGCAACTTCCGCCGGTTCGTTGTACGCGCCCTTGCACAGGCGTATGCGCGCGGGAATCTTCAGCAGGTCGCGCGCGTCGTCCATCGTCCGATAGAGGTAAGACTGCACGACAATGCCGACATCATTAAGCCCAAACTCGGCCCGCAGCCGTTTGAAAACATCAATCGTCGCCTGGGTGACGTTCGAGCCTTCCATATCAACGCGGACGAAGTTACCACGGCGGGCAGCGTCCTCCACGATGCGGCGAGCATTTCGGTACGCCAGTTCCGGATCGATCTCCAGACCAAACTGGCTCAGCTTAATCGAAACATTCGAATCAATCCCGGTTTCGTCGATACGCGCGAGGACATCGAGGTATTCACGGACCTCGGCCTCGGTCTCATCAACGCTACCGACCGATTCGTTCAGATGATCGAAGGATGCGGTACAGCCGCGGGCGTTTAGGTCGCGAATTGCCACGACGGCTTCGTCGATTGTTTCACCTGCGATAAAGCGCGTGGTGAGTCTTTTGAAAAGGCCGAACTTCGCGGCAAACTCTTTCAACCAATCCTGTCTGGACAGGTAAATCAGCGCGCTTCGGGTGACCATTATTCGATGATGATTGCTCGCTATGATACTCTTGCGTGGCCTTCTAACCCCTGAAAAGTCTTTGCTCGCTTGCAGGTTTCGATGCGCTGGAAACTGGTTGTCATAGCTTCTCTGGTCGCGGCACTTCTTGCCTGCGGACTTTGGGCCGGACTTGTAATTGCCATCTTCGGCAGTGCCCGGGCCCTCGCCCGCAACGACTGGCTGCTATTTTCAACGATGATTTTGCCGCTGGCGATAGCTGTCTATTCAGGCATCTTCGTGTATCGCCACACTGCGCGGAGACGAAAAACTCAGGCAACGCTTACCGTGGTTCTCGCTCTGCTGCTGAGCATGGTTGCCTACCTGACGGCCTGGACTATCCTTCCGGACAGACTCTACATACCGCGCACCTACGAAGTACACCACGCTCGCTAGACTCAGCTAGAACTTTCTGTAAAGTCACGTCATGGAACTTCACTAGCTGTAAGTGCTTCCCTCGGTCCCAGACCAATCTCTTTTTGCACCGGCTTCAAAGCATCGATCACGAAGCGAATGTGTTCATCCAGTTCAACGCCCAACTCCGTCACCCCCTGATGAATGTCGTCGCGATTAACAGAGCGAGCAAAATGCTTATCCTTCAGCTTCTTCTTTACTGAAGAGACTTCCATGTCATCGAGACTTCGCGACGGCCGCACCAGCGCGCAGGCGACCAGGAAACCGCACAACTCGTCCGTCGCAAACAAAGCCTTCGCCATGTCAGTGTCGCGTGGTACACCGGTGTAAGTCGCGTGACCAAGGATGGCTTTGATAATTCGCTCAGGGTATCCGCGGCCGCACAAAATATTCGAGCCGGTAAAGGGATGCTGGTCGGCGGCCGGAAACATTTCGTAATCAAAGTCGTGCAGCAAACCGACCAGTCCCCATTCATCTTCATCGGCGTCGGGCGCGCCGTAACGTTTCGCGCAGGCGCGCATGGCCGTCTCGACTGCGAGCGCGTGCTTGCGCAAGCTGTCGCCCTTGGTGTATTCGCACAACAACTCCCACGCTTCCGCACGATCAGGCATAGTCGAAACTCAGATGAACTTATTTTGGATTGCGCTGAAAACCTAACACGGGTGCATCAGGCGGGACAAGTTCACTTTGGAGTGCGCTGGCAAAGCGCAGCGGGGACAGCGCTTTGGATGCGACGACGCAGAATGGATGTCCGGCCCAGCCAAAGCGGCGTCGCCGCTACGCTCTGCCGCCGCACTCCAAAGCTATCCACCGTTGCGAGCGCGGTAACCGGGCCGCGCGCGAATCGCGATGTCCTTGCGAGAAGTTTTCACCTGGATCTTCCGATAGGCCCCATCATGATTTCGGTTAATAGGGTAATAGCCCAGCAGGTACTGCGTGCGCAACTCATCAGCGATCGCAGCGAACGCCTGCGGCAGCGCGCCGACGTTGTCCGCGCGATAGACTTGCCCGCCCGACCCGCTGGCTATGTCTTTTAGATAACTGTCAGCCATCAAGTACAAGTTATCCAGCATGCCGCTAATCGAGTCGTGCCCGCGCCGATCGTTGGTTGAACCCGGATCAGGAAGCGTGCGCGTCGATGGCTGCGGTCCCGAACCGGGAAATGGATCAGTGGGCGAGCCCTGCGGATTCCGATTTCGGCCACGACCCAGAAGTACCGAAGGCGGTGGAATCGGCAGCGACGACCTCTTTTGCGTCGGGACGGGAAAAGGATCGTCGCTGGGGAAAGTTGTCTGAGTAGTACCTGTCGGACCTGTCCGAATTACGCCGCTGGTAGGCAGTTCGCCCCCGTTTTGCTCTTCCGCCTGCTTTCTCGCGAGTTGTTCAGTGAAGGCCCGAGTGTCAAAGCGGATCGGATAGACGATTACGCCCGACTCGTCCAGGTCGTGGGTCGTGCTGTCGAAAGTCGAGCTATCGCTGTGCCAGTCCATGCCGTCGGTAAAAAGAACGATGGCCTTTCTCTGCTGAACCGGCCTTAACATATCGAGCGCCATTTGCATCGCATCGTACACTCTGGTTCCCTGGCCCGTGGCGGTCTTCTCGATGGCGCCGCGCAGCACCGCTTTGTCGCTGGTAAAGTCATTCAGGTCCCTCACCTCTGAATCAAAGGAAATGATCTTGACCCGGTCGCGCGGCCCCAACTGATTCAGAAATGAGATGGCCGCACGTTGAATCAAAGGCAGCTTGTCCTGCGTGCTATCGCTAGTGTCGAGCAGGAGCACAACATAAAAAGGCGCGTTGACCGCGGCCAGGAAAGCGATCTCCTGCGGCATACCATCTTCCGATAGTTTGAATTCTTCTTTCTTAAGATCGGTTATGTACAGCCCGGTCCGTGAACTGGCGATCACCGGAACAGTCACGAGATTTGTGTCGATCTTTAATGTCTCAACATCGTCTGCAGCGGGCTCAGCCGGCACAGTGGCGGGATTCGTAACGGCAGGCTTTTGCCCGCGCGGCCGCTGAGAGTCCTTCGGCGTCTGCGCGGCAATGGACACCACGAAGATAAGGATCACAGCGACGATGGTCCATGCCAGATTTTTCATAAGGGCTCCGATAAGATCGAGTAAGCGTTCCGTGGCTGGTGACAGTCGAGCGAATCGAATCTGTCAGGTCTTGGGGAGAACCGTGGACATTCTAAGCCCGCAAGCAGAAGGATGCCAACCTGCTCGCGGTCGATTAGTTGTTTTGAACTCTCATTAGCACCGCACTTTAGCGCGGTGATCAAAAGGACACCATGGTCGCCGTAATCGTTTCAACGATTTGAGGATTATTAAGGTTACGCATACCACCTGGCTGAAGCCAGGTGCTAATGAGATTTCCAGCGACACCTGATTGAGTATTCACGGTTAGATTGCCTCGCCTGAATCCTGTAAAGTTGCGGGCACATGGATTTTCTCCACAACTCGCTACAACTGATCGAGCAGTACATGCTCGCGTATGGCTACTGGGCCGTCTTCTTTGGTGTCATGCTCGAGAATGCCGGAGTGCCGGTGCCGGGTGAGACAATTCTGCTAATCGCCGGATACTTCGCCTCCACAGGCAAATTCAATATCGCCCTGGTCATGCTGATTGCCGCCAGCGGCGCCATCATTGGCGACAATATTGGTTTCGCGATCGGTCACCATGTCGGCCGCAACGTTCTAATGCGCGTGGGCCGCCTTTTCTTTCTCACGCCAAAACGGTTCAAGTACATGGAGGGTTATTTCGAGCGTCACGGCAATAAAACAATTCTGGTCGCTCGCTTCATCACCGGCTTGCGCGTGTTCGCAGCCCTGCTGGCCGGCGCCTCAAAGATGCCCTGGCGCGTTTTCTTTGTTTTCAACGTGGCCGGAGCCGTTCTCTGGTCGGTTGTTATTACCACGCTCGGATATCTGTTCGGGCAGAGCCTGCCGCTGCTAATCAAATGGGTGGGCCGTAGCGGAACGATTCTGCTGATTGCAGCGATCGTGATCGGCATCGTTGTATGGCGCGTACGAAAGCACCAAAAGAGCAAGTGAGGTAGGTCAGGAGCCGAACGTAGCAAGGTCGCTACCGCTTCCCGTACTCAACTGATTCGTCGACATGGTATCTGACCTAAGCAATCAAAGTCTCTCAGGCCGAACTGTCCTCTGCTCGCCAACCGGGCCAGACGAACTCGCAACTGATCTCAGGCAACACGGCGCGCGCGTGCTTACCTGGTCGACGCTCGATCTCGGCGACCCTGAAAATCATGAACCGCTCGACGAAGCCATCGAGAATCTGTTTGGCTACGACTGGTTAATCTTCAAGAACGTCAACGCGGTCAATTTCTTTCTTCACCGTTTCCAAACCCTAAGACATGAGATCAGCGAGTTGGACGCGGTGCGCGTCTGCGGAGTGGGCGAGGAAGCGGTCCATCAACTTGAAGAGTCACAGGTCCACGTCGACGTGATACCCGCCGGTCTTTCATCTCCGGCGATATTCGACGCCATTGAAACCTATGTTGGTGGACGCGAAGCTTTTCGTGGCCTCACCTTTCTACTGCCCGTCGGGTCTCCTGCTAATGGTTATTTGCAGGAAGCTCTGGAGAATGCCGGCGCGCGTGTCGATCGGGTTACAACCTATCGGACGGTAGGCGCAAATGATTCGACCCTCGCTCACCTCAACGCGCTACTGGCCGGCGGAGGTATCGATTGCATCGTCTTCAACAGTTCAGATGACGCGCATGACTTGGCGCAGTTGCTCGACACCAACGATCTATCACGGCTGCTTGCGGGAGTGTTAATCGCCTGCGTTGGATCAGGTTCGTTGCAGACTGCTGTCGACTACGGCTTGCGGGTGGATATCACAAGCGCTAAGTCCGCGGCCTCATTTATTGTCGATGCCTTGGCCGCTGATTGGTCCGGCAACGCCAATTAGCCTTTGCCGTAAACTCCTTAATTCCCTTCGCAATTAGCCCATGATTACAGTCGCCCCGGCGCCCCGGTTCCTGCTGAGGTGAAGTTGTAAGGGAGCTCGCAAGTTAACAACTTGCGCAACACCGCCATATGCTAAACTCACTTTGATGAAGGGCCGCATCCTCATTATCGATTGCAATCGCGAAGATTCAGAAGCTTTAGGCAGCGAATTGCGCAGCGCCGGCTACGAAGTGCTGACCGAATCTTCCGGCTCTCTGGGCGCTGAAGTCGCCGAGACCTTCAGTCCTGCCGCTATCATCACCGATCCATTCGCGGATGGTATCGACTCGTTCGTCGTGTTGAAGGAGCTCCGCGCGCGACAGCCGCACACGCCGATCATTCTCACCGCGCGTAATCGATCAATCGAAACTGCGATGCAGGCGATTCAGGACGAAGGCGCGTATCACTATTTTGAAAAGCCTTTCGATCCTGAGAAGTTCCTGGCCGTTCTCGATCGCGCTGTCGAGCTGGCTGAGACGCGGCGCGAAAACGAAATCCTGCGACGTCAGTTGCGCGACCGCGGAGCTTTTGGCGAATTGGTGGGTAACTCAGAAACGATGCAGAAAGTTTATCTGCTGATCGAGCAGGTAGCGTCTTCATCCGCGTCGGTCTTAATTACCGGCGAGTCAGGAACCGGCAAAGAGTTAGTGGCCCGCTCAATTCACAATCTGAGCCCCCGCCGGAACGCGCCCTTTCTCGCGATCAACTGCGCGGCGATCCCCGACACCTTGATGGAGTCAGAACTGTTTGGTCATGAGAAGGGCGCCTTCACCGGCGCAGCCTCCCGGCGTCACGGCTGCTTTGAATTGGCCAACACTGGAACACTCTTGCTGGATGAGATCGGCGAGATGCCGCCGCTGCTACAGGCTAAACTTCTGCGTGTGATTGAAGAGCGCGTGGTCCATCGCCTGGGGAGCCGTAAGGACATTCCCGTCGATGTGCGCATCCTGGCGGCGACGAACAAAGAGCCGCACACCGCCGTGCGGGACGGCACGTTGCGCGAAGATCTGCTCTATCGTCTCAACGTAATTTCAATCCATCTGCCTGTTTTAGCTGAGCGGATGGAAGACCTGCCTTTGCTGGCCCAGCATATGGTCACTAGTCTGGCTTCAAAACATAATCGGCCGGCGCGTTTCATCAGCCCGGCCGCATTGGATGCCCTGCGCTTTCATTCCTGGCCGGGAAATGTGCGTGAACTGCGCAACGTGATCGAACGCGCCGTCGTAATTTGCTCGGGAGAGCAAATCGAGCGCCATCATTTTGCCCCGTATCCCTTCGAACAAAGGCAGAGGCTGCGAGCAGAGGACACAGTTACCTTTCCGGTCGGGACGCCTTTGGAAGAGATCGAGCGCCAGATGATTCTGCGGACGCTCGATAAGACAGGCAACAACAAGACTAAGGCCGCCGAACTGCTCAGCATCAGCCTGAAGACGCTGCACAACAAGCTGAATGCGTATCGAGCATTGGGCCTGGTCGCGAAACGAAATGAAAAGTGACGGTGGTGAGTCTCGCTCACCCGCGCCACAGGCGCCCGGTCGTTCCGACCATTCACGTATCCGGTCTCAGTCGTCGTTCGCGCTTCGCGCGCAGTGCGGGCCAGGGCGCCCGCGTTCCCAGTGAAGCGGGCCCTCGGTTCCGAAGCGCGGGCCCTTGCTTGCGCCCGCTATCCGCGGAATGTTATTTATCGCGCCTGTGTCTGTCCTCTTATTTTTCATTGATGGTCTGGGAATCGGCACGCGGGGTCCGCACAATCCGTTCGATGGACTGGACGACGCTGCGCCGCTGGCGATCTTTCATGATGAGCCGGCAGTAATACCTCACGATGGCGTGCTGGCGCCCACTGATGCACGGCTCGGGGTAGAAGGGCGGCCTCAGAGCGCTTCTGGGCAGACAACGATTCTGACAGGCATCAACGCGCCTGCGGCCATCGGCTATCACAAGCAGGGATTCCCAAATCAAGCCCTGCTGGAGATCATTCGCGAGCACTCGATCTTTCTTCAGCTCAAGCGCGCCGGAGTGAACGAAATCACCTTCGCCAATACTTATACCGAAAAGTTCTTTGAGAGTCGGCCGCGTTGGATTTCGGCTACGACTGCCGCCGTCGAAGCCGCCGGCTTGAGATTCAATCGAGTAAGTGACTTAAGAGCGGGACGTGCCGTCTATCAGGATTTCACGAATGCAATGCTAATCGAGCGCGGCGAGCAAGTGAACTTGCGCACTCCCGACGAAGCGGGCGAGGTCCTGGCGAACATTGTCGCGGCCAACCAGTTTACGCTCTATGAATATTTCATCACGGACAAGATAGGCCACGCTCAGGACTACGACGCGGCCGCCCGTGTGCTCCGTTCCCTTGCAAGCTTTATCCGTTCTCTGCTGGCAAGGCTCGATCTGAAAAGAACGACCGTGATTCTCACCAGCGACCACGGTAACATTGAAGATCTGTCCCGGCGCAATCACACTCTCAATCTCGTGCCGACAATTATTTGGGGAGAGCATCGCGAAAAGCTGGCCGCTCGGATTCACAGCCTCAACGACATTACGCCCGGCATTGTTGATGTCTTGACGAAAGGAACACCGACCAATGGACAGTGAGGGCAAGCTCGAGCCGTCCGGACATCTATCCCATCCAACCGAAACCTCGGGGCGAGTGCCGCGCTATTCCTACTACGCGCTATCGATTCTCACCCTGGTGAACTTTCTTAACTACATCGATCGCCAGGCATTGCCTGCCGTAGCCCCCGCCATGCAACGCGAGCTGGGTCTGACGGACACAGAAATCGGCGCAATGGAAGCGGCGCTGTTGTTTTCTTTCACGGTACTGGCGCCTCTGTTCGGGCGGCTGGGTGATCGTTACTCGCGCACGAAACTGATGGCCGCGGCCGCCGTGGTTTGGAGCATCGCCACCGGGCTTACCGCCTGGGTTGACCGTTGGCCGATGCTACCTCGATCGCTACATCTGAATCTGCCCGTCTTTGGCTTCTTCGCTCTTTCATCAGTCGCGTTGGGGCTGTGTGCCGTGCGGGCTTTGGTTGGCGTCGGCGAATCAAGCTATTCGACTATTACCCCAACCCTGATCGCTGATTACTTCCCGCGGGAAAGGCGCGCCACGGCGCTTGGAGTCTTTCAGGCGGCTATTCCGATGGGCTTTGCTCTGGGTTACGTGCTCGGCGCGTTGCTGGCCCATTACTTCGGCTGGCGCCTGGCGTTCATGTTAGTCGGTTTGCCAGGCATCATCGTTTCCATCTTTGTTTGGAAGCTGAGCGAACCGAAGCGCGGAGCGCACGACCCGCCTCCAGACAAATCCATTTCGGCCGAGAGCGGCGCGCGACAATCATGGTGGCGAACTACCAGACAAATCTTCCTTACCCGCGACTGGTTCTTATCGACAGCGGGATACACGGCGGTGACATTCGTGCTTGGCGCTTTCGCGACCTGGGCCACGCTAATGCTGGCGCGCGACAAGCACATGAGCGAGACGGCCGCTGCCGTAGTCCTCGGAATCGTTATCCTGGTGGGAGGCGCGGCGGGGACTTTTGGCGGCGGTTGGATTGCCGACCGGGTCATGGCTCGGCGCCGCAACGGTTACTTTCTGGTCTGCGCGGTGAGCAGTCTGCTGGCGATTATTCCCGCCGTAGTTGCTTTGGTAACTCAGCGGCCGATGTTCTTTCTGCCGGCAATTTTCTTCGCGGTGGTGCTCTTGTTCATCAACAATGCGCCCTTCCACGCCATTCTTGTTAACAGTGTGCCGCCGGCGATTCGCGCTTCGGCGATGGCCCTAAACATTGTCGTCATTCACGCGTGTGGTGATGTAATTTCTCGTTTCGGCGTTGGTAAGCTCTCTGATTCACTCGCCGGCGGTAACGCGGGTTTGATCGCGGGCTTCGCGCGAGTGCTCGGAATCGATCCGACCAGGGAACATCTTACCGCGGCGCTGTTGGTTGTTCCGGCGGCCTTGTTTCTTTCGGCAATCTTCTTTTTGTGGGGCGCCAGAAAACACTAATGCTGGCGGCGATCACGCGCTTTGCTTTCGTCTCTTCCCTGCTTTCAGGCAGGTCGTAGAACAAAATACAGCATCCGCGGAGCTTCTAGTGAGAGCTCGGCCAATCGGGACCCAGGTGCCACAGCTTTCGCAGCAGACTAGCTTTTCAGGTTGTGAATTTCGCGGATTTGCGCGGGGCACGCCCATCTGTCGGACTTGCCGCAGGGTGCGAATGAATTGCGGGACCAGGCGGAGGTAAGGACGCAGCCGCCGGAGTAACATGACCAGCAGCAGAGCTACCAGAGCAATAACTACGAGGTATTTCAAATTACTTTTCCGTCGATGCCGGAAGACTCGTGATGGGCGAACGTGCGAATAAAGCCACCAACCCGTGCTATCGATTCTCGCTGCGGCCGCCGCCATCTTTCCCTGAATAGGGAAGATCGTCTTTGCGACGGCGCGGCAACGGATCGTCGTCACGGCGGCGAGGAGGTGATGTGTTCACGCGCCGATCGATGCTTCCCGGAGGCAGGCCGCGCCCATGAATTGCTTCGGTGAGAATTCGCGTAATCTCCTGAGAAAGGGTGCGATGCTCGGAAGCCGCGCGCCGACGGAGAGACTCTTTCAGTTCATTGGGGACGTAAGCACCGATGAACACTCCTTTACGATTGACCATTTTCGGGGGCTCCTTGTGTAACTCAATTCAACTGTCAACGAAGAACGCGTGCGTCTCATCAATGAAGCGCCATTACGAATGACAACGCAGGTTCGAGTGAAAACGTTTCGTTACGAAATGTAGCCAGGCAAAAGAGAGCAAGTCTGTAAGCCGAATTTTGTACTTCTCCTAATCTCAAATCTGAAATTCCAAATCTGAGATAGTTGAAGCGGCGATCATTCCTCTAGCCCGGCCGTTACCAGCCGGATCAAGCAACCTACCCGGAGGTCGTAGCATTCTTGAAATTTCAAATCCCAAATTTGAGATCAGAAACTCATGAACTGCTTCGGGCGGGCAGCCCTTTTGACGCCTCCCTATTTGGTCTTGCACCGCGAGGAGTTTACCTGGCCGCGTCTGTCACCACACGCGCCGGTGCGCTCTTACATTAAGCCCTTGCGGGCCGCACCGTTTCACCCATCACCCCACGTTCAGATCCCAGATCTTAGAATCTGAAGCGCGGTCGGCTGGTCTTTTCTCTGTTGCACTTGTCGTCATTCGAAGAAACTCAACTCAGATCTCAATTTGAGCTCTGAAATTTGAAATTTCATCAAACGCCCCGCCGTTAGCGGGCTCGCTGCCCTTTGGTGTTCGGACTTTCCTCTCCCTCGAGCAACTCAAATCTCAAGATCAAAACCTGAGAACCCGAAGCAGCGATCACCCGACCTGCTCTCTTTTGCAAGGCGGTTGAATTATAGCAAACGGTTGTTCAACAGGTACAGCACGAACATTTTGATCCTTTAAACTCGGAGAGCCCGTTTGACACGAGCCGGTTCTAACGCTACTTGCAGCTTCTAGCCAAAGTATTTGAAGCCGATGCGCAGATGGTTGAGCGCTGAGCCCGGCAAAGTCGACACGATTACCCAGGTCATGAGTGAATGCGACACGGCTAAAGCAAACAGATTGGGTGCTTTTTGATAGACAGCCGCCCAGATTGCTCCACCGGCAAACGTTACGGCGGTGAGCCACGGATTGGGCAGATGAAGGCCTCCGAAAACAGTCGCCACCAGCAAAATACTCAGCCAGCCCTGGCCCCAGATGATCTGAGCGCGCCGGTTGATGAAGCCCTGCAGCACATACTGCTGCAACAGACCCCAGCCAAAACCCAGCAGCAGTTGTCCTCCGAGTGGCCGGCCCGCGTGCCATCGCAAGAAATTTATTTTCCCACCGAACCACCAACCCACGCCCAGGCAAAAGACTGCGGTCAACACCATCGGCAATACCATGAGCTTACCGGCCCGCAAAAAGTTATCGAAGCGAAAGCCGAGGTCGCGAAGGTCTTCACGGCGCAGACGATGAGAGCTAATCATCAGGCCGAAGGCCAGGGTAATCGGAATCGCTATGACGAATCTGCTTCGCCCGGGGGCAGCCGAGAGGATCCATTCGGCGATCAGAATCGACGAGACGACAGATGCGATCTCCCAAGCCGCAAGGGCGCGATCTCCTATGGCTGCGCCGGATTGGTGATCTTTCGAATCGAGGTCAGACGAAATCACTGGCGAGAGTTTTCCTTCCCCTGTCATTACTTTTCTACTCGGTGCGAAATCGAAAAGGCTTGCCTACTAACTGCAAGGTTCTTCGAGTGCCCGCCCCGCCGGAGTACAGGGCATACACACGCGCCTCGTGCTCTCCTGCTGGTAACCGAGGCGACTGGAAAACAAAACCATGCCAATCATCCTGGGCGCGTTGGGCTTCGTGCACATCCGGGCGGTACTGAGATGCGACGGTATCCGCCATGAACTTTTCATCGATGAACAATTGCACTTCTACACGCGTCGCGGCGTTGCTTTCATCCACGGCCCACCCCGTAACAGTTTGTGCGTCCGCACGATCAAGCACACCGCGCAGATGTCGGTTCGTAGTGGCAAAATAAAAGGCCACCGCGACAGCCGTAACCAGCAGGGCCTCGGCCATGGACTTTGATATTAAGAGGTGGATCAGCCTTGATTGCGACCGAATTTTCATGCGGAGCCGAAAAGAACCTTCGCTGAACTCTGATGACGAACGAATTCGGGAAAAGAAAAAGGGCGGCACCATTGGTTCCGCCCCGCCTACAGTTTGGTTCGCATCGGCCCAGCTTATCACATGCTTCGTGTTACCTCGATGCGATCTCCGGCTTCCAAAAGCGGATCCTGTGATTTGCCCGCCTCGATCGATTGCAGGTTGTAGTCATTCGACTTCAGGAAGCCGTTGGCTTCTCGACGCGCCACTTTCACAATGGTCTTGCTGCTACGAGAAGCGCCGCCTGCCGATAGAATGGCCTGGGTCAAGGTCATGCCCTCACGGAATTCCTTTTCACCCCGGAAAACAACATCGCCTCCAACATAGACGAACCGGGATGCCCTGGTGTTGCCGCCGGATATCTTAATGCTGTCACCTGGGAGAATCAGAGTCGACATAGCCGGATCGTTGCTCAGCTCTATCGTTTGGCTATTTCCCCCGCGGACGATTGTGGCCAGCACGGCTTCGGGTCGCGGAAGAGCTTCAGCCAGCACGGCAAAGAGAGGCATTGCTTCGCGACGCATTGTCTTTCTTCCCGGACTGTCGACCAGGCCCGTGATGACTACCGAGTGGCTGGCATAATCGCGCACGCTGACGCTGACACGCGCGCTCTTGATCACTTTGATTTCGCCACTCAATAAACTCGCGACCTCATCTGTCGTCATGCCGGCGACGGACAGCGGCCCATTGAGCAGAGGATATTCAAGTAAGCCGTTTCTCAGAACTGTGTACAGAGTTGATTCGCGAGTCGGCAGGTTCGTCAGCCGAATATCAAGTACATCGCCAACACCGACGTGATACATCACGGTCGGCGCCGGGCCACGTGCGGCCAAAGACTTTGGCGAACTGGTGTTACCGGCTACGGGCCCGGTTCTGGGTGAATCAGGAATTAATGAAGTCTGCTGCACCAGCTTCTTAACGGGCTGGCTGGTCTGATCGAGAATTTTCTTATTACCTGATGAAGAATTCGCCGGTGGCATAATTCGTTCACCTGGACTAGAGCGAGTAATTACCGCGGTGTTCCCCCATTTCGGCTCGGCACTCTTTTGATTAACTGGAGTCGAAGCGATTCGAAGCGTTGCCACGCCGGGCTGCTCTTTATCGTTCGGTTCTGTATTCGCCTTCGCTTTTTCAGCGTGATTAGCGACGCGGGGCTTCCCAACGACACGATCGCGCACCGCGGCAGAATCGCTGGATCTTCGCTCTCTGGTCTGGGTTTGGGCCGCTGTAGAGGCGGGGACCGCGAATATTAAAACGAACAGGAATGCGGTTTTTTTCATAGCGACACTCTCTCCATGGGGCCATCGCGATTCGCTTGCCGGGCACCGACCGGCGAACCGCGTTTTGTAATCCACCCGCACGAGACTGCGGGCTCTCGATCTCCATAAAGGACGAAAGGCCCTCGAATTCAGGAAAATGAACTGCCTTTTAGTCAGTTGACCGCAATCCGGTGGGCGGGGTCCTAGATCAAGGCGAGGCTGAAGGACGGGACTAAGCGCGCTTGGCGGGGGGTGCCAGGAGTTCGCCGGCGAGGTGGATTCCCTCTTTGCCGCTGTCGCGGATTCGTTGGGCAACTTCGCTCAGAGATTGTTCGGGCTGGGCCTCTGCCAGTTTGAGAATCATCGGAAGGTTCACTCCCGTGACCACCTCGATTCCATTATCGCCGAGGAACATCGAGGCAATATCAGTTGGCGCGCCGCCGAACATGTCCGTCAGCAGCAACACCCCGCTGCCCTGGGACACGCGCGCTATCGCCCTTTCCAATTCCTGGCGCGCCACGTCAATGTCGTCATGCCAGTCAATCGACGCCGGCGTCACGTGCGGAATGGGACCGACGATCATCTCAGCGGCGGCGATGAACTCACTTGCCAAATGACCGTGCGTCACAATTACTCCGCCCACAAGGCGGACCGGCTCAGATTTGGACGGATGCGAATCAATTACCTTCATTTCGTTTTCCCCGTGGCAACGGAAACTACCTTAGTGGCCTTCTTTCGCACCGGCGCGCCCTTGCGCATGTCGCGATGCACCGCTTGCGCGTCAAACCCGGCTCGCTGCAGCCGACCGGCAAGCTCATTCGCCACCATCACCGAACGGTGCCGGCCACCCGTGCAGCCAATTCCAACCGTAAGATATGACTTACCTTCCCGCTGGTATTGCGGCAAGAGATAATAGAGCAAATCGCTGAACCGCTCCAGAGTCTCTTCCACTTCTGGTTGGATTTTCAAGTACTTCACTACGCGGCGATCGCTGCCGGTCAACTCTCGCAATCCACTAACAAAAAAAGGATTAGGCAGGTGTCGTACGTCGAACAGCAATTCCATGTCTCGCGGCGTACCGAACTTGTGCCCGAAGCTCAGAACCTGTACACGTAAAGGGACCGCTTCTCCGCGCGGACTGAAGCGATCGAGCAAAACTTTTCGCAGAGAATGTACAGTATGATCAGAGGTGTCGACGACTTCATCCGCCAGACCGCGAATGGGTTTCATCGCCTTGCGCTCAGCGCCGATTGCGTCGAACAGACCTTTACTACGGTCCGCAGGATGAGGCCGTCTGGTTTCGCTGAAACGGCGCGCGAGAATTTCATCTGAGGCTTCAAAGAAGATTACGGACACTCCCAGGCCGCCCTTGCGCAAAACGCGGAGTTGCTTGGCAAAGTCCGACAGAAAGCGTCCCTCGCGAAAGCTGATGACCAGCGCCGCCCGGTCGATCCGTCCCCGCTCGTCTTCCTGGGCGCCCACCAGGCGCGCAAATGTCGGCAGCAACGTCAACGGCATATTGTCGACGCAAAAATAACCGAGATCCTCGAAGGCATTTGTCGCGGATGTCATTCCCGAGCCGCTCAGCCCGGTAATGATAACGATATCAGGCGGACTCTGTTTGGTGGTTTTGGTCTTGGCCATCTCTTAAGAAGACGAAGTTGACTAGCTGAATGTAGTGCGAAGCTCTGGAAACGACAAGTCGGCGCCGTAGCGACTCGGGTCACATTTTGCACGTTTACCCTGGCAGGTGAAAACGACCAAAAGAAGCCCCGAAGGAGAATTAGCTTTGCTTTAGCCACTTCGTGTGAGTTCGTGGATCATTTCTCTTCCGGCGAATTGAGAACCGAAAATCTTAGGGTAGCCACGCCGGACTTCCGCAAAGAGAAAGGAGGAGCCACATCCGCGGATGTCACTCCTCCAAACTTCTCGGTCGACGATTTCATTACGGCTCGATTAGACCGAAATTCCCGTCTTGTCTTTTGTAGAGCACGCCCACCCGGCTGGTGTCCGCATCCCGAAAAACAACAAAACTATCCGTCCTGTCGGAGAGTTCAAGCGCCGCCTCTTCGGCAGTCATGGGCTTCACGTTATAGCGACGGGCGTTAATAATTCGCACTGGAGGAGGGGCGGCCTTCAACTCTTCTTCCGGACTGGACACCGCTACCGATGTTTTAGGTGAGCTATGTTTGCGGTCAACGATTTTTGTCTTGAGCTTAGTCGCCTGTTTTCCGATTTTGCTGATTGCGCGGCTCAAGGCCATGTACATATCGCCGTTGGTATCTTTGGCGGTTAACGTATGGTCGCGCCAATGCACGATGACTTCGCCAGTATGGCGGTTTTTCTCGACCGCCAAAATGACGTGCGCGTTCGCACCGCTACCATCAAACAAGTGCTCCAGCTTTTTGAACTGCTCTTCAACGTGGAGGCGAATTGCCGGTGTGACTTCAACGTGTCGCCCCGTGTATTCAAAGGTCATGCTGCCTGCTACCTTCCTGCTGCGCTAAACCGCAAATCGTAAACCACAGACGCTTACACCACAGCACGGCGTTCGCGCGAGCCAGGGATGCTCATTTGATCCCGATACTTCGCCACGGTTCGGCGCGATAATTTGATTCCGTCTTTCACGAGAATTTTTACCACGTGATCGTCGGTAATAGGGTTGTGAGAATCTTCTTCTTCTATCAATTTTTTAATCTTTAATTTAATAATTCTGGTAGAGACTTCTTCGCCGTCTTCATTCAGCATTCCCTCGGTAAAGAAGCGCCGCAGTTCGATCACACCCTGCGGCGTGTGCGCGTATTTTCGATTCACCACGCGCGAAACGGTCGATAAGTGCATCCCGATGTCCTCGGCAATGTCTTTGAGCATCATCGGCTTGATGAATTGGACGCCATGGTCGAGAAAAGCTCTTTGACGATGCACGATCGATTCGACCACGCGATAAATTGTCTGCCGCCGATGTTCGATGTTGCGCAGCAAGTCAACCGCCGAACGCATCTTATCTTTGATGAAGTTCCGCGTCTCCTTCGTCACGCTCGCCTGCGCGAGCATCTGTTGATAGCTCGGACTGATACGTAAACGCGGGCTGCCGTCGTCCGCGAAATAAATTACGTATTCGCCGTTCTCATCGAGCTTCTCGATATAAATCTCAGGAGAAATCAGGATAGGTTCTTCGGACGAGTAACGCCGACCGGGAAACGGATCAAGAGTGCGAATGAATTGCAGTTCAGCCGCCAGCGTTTCGAGATCGATCCCGATCTGCTTTGAGAGATGAGGCAACTTATGTTGCTGCAATTCCTCGAGGTGATCGCGGATCAATTGAGTTGCCAGACGGTCCGTCTCGCCACGCGCCTCGAGCTGCGCCAGGAGGCACTCGCGCACGTCGCGCGCTCCACAGCCAACGGGTTCGAGCCTCATCACAGCCGCGCGCGCTCTCTCGACCAGCTCTTCGGACCAGCCACCCTGCGCCGCAATCTCCTCGTTGGTAGCATTCAGGCGGCCGTCCGGATCTAAATTACCAACGACGGCCTCCGCGGCGTCGCACAAATCGCCTTCCGCGGAATCCATGTGAAGTTGCCACTCAAGATGTTCGGCCAGCGAAGGGGCCCGCGTCAGGAATTGCTCGAAAGTCGGTGCGTCTTCCTTGTATTCGAATTCCTGTGTCTTGTATCCGGGATCGAGATAGTCCTGAAACTCGCGGCCGAAATCGACTTCTTCAAAAGAATCGCGCGAGTCCTCCGGGGCGAGTTCTTCACCCGCTTCCTGGCTCGCTCCCTCGGCGTCAGCGTTGGCGGCAAATTCCGTTTCCGAGTCCGGCAAAAGAGCCGCTTCGTTATCGCCGGATCCATTTGAAGAAGGCTCGCCAAGTCCGGGGGCGGAAGCTTCTACCGTGGGGGCTTCGAAATTCTCGAACTCCCCGCCGCCGGCCATATGATCCAGAATCTTTTCGGCAAGTTCCTGCGCCTCTTCCTGGCTCGCAACTTCTTCGAGCACGGGATTTTCAGTCAATTGCTGCTGGATCAGGTCGGTAAGCTCGAGCGTGGTCATCTGCAACATCTCGATCCGCTGACGCAGTTGTGGCGTAAGCACGAGACGCTGAGAAAGACTTGTAGTGAGCCTGACTGACATAAGCTAAGTAACTAACTTGTCGACTGCCGGGGATTTTCTTTTACGGATAACCGCAGGGGGATTATAACCTATCGCGCGCTAATCATGCACCGGATTCACATGCGGAACTTTTCACCGAGATAAAGCCGTCTGACTTCCGCATCTTCTGTCAAGTCACGCGGTATACCCGATCTAAAGATTCGACCTTCGGCCATGATGTAAGCGCGATCGGTGACGCCGAGAGTCTCTCGAACATTGTGATCGGTGATCAGGATTCCGATCCCGCGACTGCGCAGATAGAGGATCACGCTTTGAATGTCATCCACGGCTTTTGGATCGATGCCGGCAAAAGGCTCGTCCAGCAGAATGAACTGTGGTTCAGTCGCCAGCGCCCGGGCTATTTCAGTGCGGCGGCGCTCACCGCCGGACAACGAATCGCCGCGGGTGTTACGAACATGCTCGATACCAAACTCCTGGAGCAACTCTTCCACGCGTTTTCGCTGCTCGCGCCGCCGTAGGCCCATGGTCTCCAACACT
The DNA here is from genome assembly GCA_033858155.1 of Blastocatellia bacterium. GTDB lineage: Bacteria > Acidobacteriota > Blastocatellia > Pyrinomonadales > Pyrinomonadaceae > UBA11740. The sequence goes on along the minus strand of JAWVCT010000112.1, from coordinate 165,338 downwards.
GCGAGGATATTTTCCGCGGCGGTCATCTTCCGAAACACGGATGGCTCCTGCGGCAAGTAGCCGAGACCCAAGCGGGCGCGCAAATACATCGGCAGACGCGTAACGTCGTGGCTCGCCAGATGAACGCGTCCGGCTTCCGGCGTCTCCAGACCGATGATCATGTAGAAAGTCGTGGTCTTACCGGCGCCATTCGCACCCAGAAGGCCGACGACCTCGCCGGGCTCGACGTGCAGAGTGACGTCGTCGACTACTCGCCGGCGGCCGTAGGATTTTTGCAGATTAAAAGCCGACAATGCGCGTGTCGAAGGTTCCTCGGACACGCCGGTAGTCTTACCGGACTTCGTGTTCGGTTCACCTGGGGTCGGGATCGGCGGAGCTGCTATCGTCTGCGACAACTATTTCCCTCGTCAGAGTACTTCCGGCGAATTAGCCGGACCAACGCACGCAGTTTACCCGTTGCGCACAGCTTGAACAAACGCCTTCATCAGCCTGGCGTCCTTACGACCGGGCGAGGATTCAAGTGAACTGCAGGCATCGACAGCATAAGGATTAACCTGAGCAATCGCGTCGGCAACATTAGCCGGCGACAGGCCTCCCGCAAGAAACAAGCGTGGCGCCAGCTCTCTAACCAATCGCGCAATGGCCCAATCGACGACTTGTCCGGTGCCGCCACGCATTTCACGATGAAACGCGTCCAACATGATTGCATCAGTGTCGTAACCCTGAGCGTCGGCGGGCGCAAATGTTTCCGTAACCCGCAGCACCTTAATCAGAAGCCGCCCCTTCAACAACTTTTTCATGTTGCGACAGAACTCGATGGATTCGTCGCCGTGCAATTGGACCACGTCGACTCCTGCTTCGTCGACGACTTGAATCACGGAAACGGGAGAAGCTTCGTTAACGAACACGCCGACTGCTTTAGTCGATTGATCGGCAGAGCGTAAAGCGTCGATGATCTTTCTTGCTTCCGCCGGCTCAATGAAACGAGGACTCGCGCGATAGAAGTTGAAGCCGAGCATGTCCGCGCCCGCCGCGATTGCAGCGCGGCCGTCGTCAAGACTGGTGATGCCGCAGATTTTTACTCGAGTCATTTCTTTTTCGGTTTTAGAGGTCAACCTCCAGGTTGTTGATGCAAAAGAAAGCTAAAGCTTGAACTCTGAAACAGCGCCGTCATTCTTTGCGCCTTGGCGGCTTTGCGTGAACTTTCTTAACTCCGTGATCGGATCTTCCGCTCTCATCAAGCTTTCACCGATCAGGAACCCGCGATAACCAAGTCCATACAAGAATCGAATATCATCCGCCGACTGAATTCCACTCTCGCTGATTAGCACTCCGTTATCCAAGCCGGGCGGCGCCAGTTCCGCCGAAGTCTCCAACGATACTTCCAATGTCGAAAGGTTCCGATTGTTCACTCCAATTAGTTGAGCGCCGCTGCTGACTGCTCGATCCATTTCTTCTCTGGTATGCACCTCAACCAACGCATCCATGCCTAGTTCATCCTCACAAAGCCGGCGCAGCCCGATGAGTGTCTTATCATCGAGCGCGGCCACGATCAGCAAAAGCGCGTCGGCGCCCGCAGCGGCTGATTCATATACCTGATACTCCTCGACAATGAAATCCTTGCGCAGAATCGGAAGCCGAGTCGCTTGCCGCACCGCGCGTAGGTCGTCGAGCGATCCCGCGAAGTAATCTTCTTCTGTCAGCACTGAAATGGCTGCCGCGCCCGCGGCCTCATAATCGTTCGCTATGACTGCCGGATCGGCGTTGGGCCTGATTTCCCCTCTGGACGGTGACTTGCGCTTGAACTCCGCGATGATATTCATTTGGCCGTCGGCTCTAATCGCGCTGGCCAAGACATGCGGCCCGGCGGTTTCGCGAGCCTTTCGCGCCATCAGCTCGATAACTTCAGGCGAAACGGAACGCCGGGCTGTTTCAACTCGCCGGCGTTTTTGATTGATTATGGTGGAGAGAAAATCCATGAGCGGACAGTTGTCAGTGGTTTTCAGTCTCTGGGCGACTAAGATGCCGAGCGCTTAAAAATAGTAGATAAGGCTCACGCTCGTGATTTTTCGTGTGATTTCGTGGATAGTTCTCCGCGGCAAGGACTCGATCCACGAAATCACACCGAAACGGCGCGAAAATAAGGCCTCCTGTAATGTCAATCGAGACACTACACCGCACTAGCCTCACTTGACGCTCGGACCAGGGCTTTCAGTTTCCCTAGCGCGGCACCGCTGTCAATGCTCTGCTCTGCCAGTTGCGCTCCTTCTCGCAGAGTTTCGGCGATACCTCCGACATGTAGGGCGGCCGCCGCGTTTACGACCACCAACAGCCGGGCCGCATCACGTCGCCTCCCGGAAAGGACTGAGTTAATAATTTCCGCGTTGGCCTCCGCATCGCCGCCGCTTAGCCCCTCGAGCGTTACGCGCTCTGTCCCGAAGTCTTTCGGCTCGATTTCAAATGTTCGGACTTCGCCGTTGCTGGCCTCAGCCACGAATGTCTTATCCGCCAGCGTCACTTCGTCCAGACCGTCGCCGCCATGTACAACCCAGGCACGCTCGGTACCTAACAATGAAAGCGTTCGCGCTATTGGCTCCACCAGATTACGATCCCATACGCCAATGACTTGTCGTGGCGCTCGGGCGGGGTTCGTCAGCGGGCCAAGAAGATTGAAAGTCGTTTGCACTCCGAGTTCCCGACGAATACTCGCGACGCGCGCGGTCGCACCGTGATAGAGCGGCGCAAACATAAAACAGATGCCGATTTCGTTCAGGCACTTCTCTGAAATCTCGGGTGACACCGACACGTTCACACCCAATGCAGCCAGGACATCGGCACTGCCGCAGCGACTGCTGGCGGCACGGTTGCCGTGCTTGGCCACGGGCAGTCCGGCCCCGGCAATTACAAAAGCAGCCGCTGTCGATACGTTGAATGTCTTGGCGCAACTCGACCCGGTGCCCGCCGTATCGATGAAACGTGTGTGGTGAGTATTGAGGCGGACCGCGCGCGCGCGCATACCTTCCGCCAACCCCGCCAGTTCCTCGATTGTCTCGCCTTTCACTTTCAGAGCGATGAGGACGGCAGCGATTTGTGCATCTGTCGCCGCGTCATCGAGCAAGGCATCGAGGAGCAGCGTCGCTTCCGCGCGCGAAAGATGGTCTCCCCGCATCAGCGTTACAACAGAATCACGTAAGAATTGACTAGACATCCCGATCAGTTTACAGCGTCAGAAAATTCGCGAGCAGTTTCTTTCCTTCAGTAGTCATGATCGATTCCGGATGAAACTGCACGCCCTCTACGTTCATCTCGCGATGACGCAAACCCATGATGATGCCGTCAGGCGTGCGCGCGGACACCTCCAGACATGACGGCAGGCTGTGGTCCTCAACTATCAAAGAATGGTAGCGGCCGGCGCTGAAAGGTTGATCGAGCCCGGTGAAGATCGTCTTGCCGTCATGCTGCACCGGAGACGACTTCCCATGGCACAGTTGCGGGGCGCGCACCACGCGACCCCCGAACACCTGGCCGATCGATTGATGACCGAGACAGACGCCAAGGATCGGGATTCGACCGGCGAACGATTCGATTACTTTTATTGAGACACCTGCGTCATCCGGAGTACCCGGCCCAGGTGAAATGAGAATACGGGCCGGCTTGAGCTCTGATTCGATCTCGTCGATCGTCACTTCGTTGTTACGGCGCACTTCGACCTGCTCGCCCAACTCACCGAGATACTGCACCAGGTTGTAAGTAAACGAATCGTAGTTGTCGATTACTAAAATCATGTCAGTGGTCACCAGTTAGTTGCCGCTAACTACCGCTTTTTCTCGGCCTCACGCAGCAGCTTCGCGAGGTCGGCTCGGCCATTCTTCGCAGCCCAACCGGCGGCGGTCACGCCGTCAACATCCTTAATCTTTGGATCGGCGCCCTTGTCCAGCAGTATTCGTGCGGCTTCATCCCGTCCATAAGACGCGGCCCACATCAAGGCCGTGCCGCCCAGCTTGTTCTTCAGGTTGGGATTCGCGCCAGCGGCCAGAAGTATCTCCAAAATATCTGCACTGCCAAACCACGCCGCGCCGTGCACCGCGGTATCGCCGTCCTTGTCCTGGTGATTGGGATCGGCGCCACGCTGCAGAGTCTTCCGTACAAACTCAGCGCGTTTATGCCAGACGGCCAGCATCAATGCGGTCATCCCGTTCGGACTCTCTGCTTTCAAATCGAGGCTGGGTTGCGCAATTAAAGCATCCGCCACCTCAAACCGCTCGTCCTGAAGAGCGAGCAAGAGCGCTGTCCAATTGCTACGGCCCTTTGCATTAACGTCCGCGCCGTCGCGTAACAAGGCGTTCACGATCTTCAAATCACCGCGATCAGCCGCCGCGGTCAAGGCAGTATCTCCGTTTTCATCTTTCGCATTAGGATTAATGCCGGCACTGATAAAACCATTCACCGCCAATTCGTCGCCCGCGCTTGCCGCCGAAAAAAACGATTGCTCATCAAAGGCGTACCCACGCAGTTTCAAAAAGCGCCTGGCCGCTTCGGGTGTCGGCTGGTCACTGCCCGGCTCGGCACAAGAGCACAGACAAGACAGCAGTCCGACCATCAAGAGCCGCAAATGCCTTTTCGTGATCATACCCAGGGTCTCGCTAACTCTGGCCCATCCTACTTCTGACATACCGCGACGCCCGCGTGTTTGATGCGCACGGGAACGACGGGCTTTTCGTTTTCAGCCGGCGCACGATTGATCGCATCGGCGACTTCAATCCCACTTGTGACGCGGCCGAACGCGGTGAACTTGCCATCGAGGTGCGGCCCGTCGCCAACTAAAATAAAGAAGTGCGTCGTCGCACTGTTGGGCTCGTCGCCGCGGGCCATCGACACAATTCCGCGGACATGCTTTACGTTGCTCGGCTCGTCAGGCAGGCGGCGTGACATTCGTTCGGCCAACTCGGCGCCCCACTTTTCATTAGTCGAAAGATTGCCGCCCTGGATCACGAAACCCCGCACGACGCGGCTAAATATGGTGGTATCCAACGCGCCCGTCGCCGCCAGATTAAGAAAGCTGCGCGCGGTCTCAGGCGCCACCGCCGGCAACATTTCGATCACGATGACGCCCGATTCAGTTTCGAGAGTCACGCATTGTCCCGTCATTTTCTCGACCGTCGCGCCAGCGAAAGGATCCGCCTTCGGCACGGTCGGCCCTGTGGGCCGCGTATTGGCTTTCTTCAAAGTATCAGGGTTACGAACTGGATTCTGAGCCAGGTTTGGCGAGGAACTCGCCCACACAACGACGAGCGCGCAGAGGGCCGCGCCGACATAACGTGCGAACCGCACTTCAAATGCACATTTGTTTAGAGTCGGGCTACAGTCCGACCAAGCGGGCGGTGGCCCGCTTCTAAACGACCTGATAGGACTCTGATGTTTATGGAACATCACAAACCTCTCTCAGCCAATTCAATCGCGCGAAACAGAGCCTGTGCCTTGTTCACACATTCTTCATATTCGCGTTCAGGCAGCGAATCGGCCACTATGCCCGCGCCCGCTTCAACCGTGGCCACCCCGTCACGCAAATCGATCGTGCGAATCGCGATGCACGAATCCAAATTGTCAGCATAGTCAACGTAAAGGATCGCGCCCGCATACACGCCACGTCGGTCCGGCTCAAGCTCGCGGATGATCTCCATGGCCCTGATCTTCGGAGCGCCCGTAACGGTGCCTGCCGGGAAACATGCGGCCAGTGCATCAAAGCGATCCAGCTCGTCCCGCAAACGCGACCGCAGGCTCGTCACCAGGTGCTGCACGTGCGAATAGCGCTCGACCGTCATCAACTCTTCCACCTTAACCGAGCCGTACTCAGAAACCCGGCCGAGGTCGTTACGGCCCAGATCGACCAGCATCGTATGCTCGGCAACTTCCTTTTCATCCGCGCGCATTTCACCGGCCAACCTCGCGTCTTCGGCGTCGTTGGCGCCACGCTTCCGCGTGCCGGCAATCGGACGATAGTCGAGGCGCTGATCGTGGCAGCGCACCAACATCTCCGGGCTGGCCCCAATGATAGTCTCATCGCCGAGGCGCAGAAAATACATGTAAGGCGAAGGATTTGTTGACCTGAGCGCGCGATAGATTGAAACGGGATCGACGGTCGTCGGCTTGGCGAACTGCTGAGCAATTACTGCCTGATAGCAGTCACCCGCGAGAATGTGTTCTTTGACCTTGCCTACGGCTGATTCAAAGTCTCGGCGCGGCCAGTTTGATTGAAATTCGACTTTTGCCTGCTCTGATCCCGGCCGCGTCGAAGGCGGCACAGTAGCGTCCTTACTCAGATCGCTTTCGAGGCTTGCAGTCTCGGCTATCGCTCGGTCATAGAGGTCCCGCAGACGGTCGCGATCTCCCTCAGCTTCATCGGTAAAGACCACCGACGTGATCTCCATCCGTTGCCGCACACGATCGAAAGCCAGGATAGTGCGAAAGAACATCCAAACGGCGTCGTTGGTCTCGGCGTGCGGCGCGCCGCCGTTTACATCCAGCACCGGCTCGAACCAGCGCGCCGCGTCATAGGCGAGATAACCAACGGCGCCGCCCGACAAAGGCGCGAGCCCGGCCCGGCCTGCCAGTCTCTTTCCGGCAAAGTACTGACGAAGAAACTCGACGGCGTTACAATCGCGCACCTCCTGCTCGCCATTTTTCTCGACGATGGTCTGGCCACCGCGCCCGCGCGCCACCATCCACGGATTCGCGCCGAGGAAAGAGTAGCGGGCAACGCGCTCGCCACCTTCAATCGATTCCAGGAGAAAGGCGTAGGGAGCATCGCCGGCAATCCGCAAAAACGCTCCCACCGGCGTTTGCAGATCGGCCAGCACGCTGCGCACTACCGGCACCACGTTGCCGCTCTGCGCTTCGAGTTCGAAGTCTTCGAATGTTGTTGGAGTTAGATCGAGCATAGCTAAAGCTTCCGCTCGATCTTTATAACATGGTGGGGTTGTGTGGGCGAACTCTTGGGGCATTAGCCCGACCGTCAAGGAGGGCTCCCTTAGCGTAAAGTTTCTGAACCCTTCCTGACGATCGGGCCAGTGACTGTCAACCTATATTAGCCGGTTAGCCGCCAGCCAATGTCCACCATCAACCACCAGGATCGCTCCATTGATATAACTCGCCGCCTCGGAACAAAGAAAGACCGCCGCCGTTTCGATGTCTTCAATCAATCCAAATCTTCCGAGCGGGATCCGTTTCTTCAGCTTCTCCTTGATTGGTTCCGGCACCAGCCGCGTCATGCCTTCGGTGTCTCCAATTGGCCCCGGCGCAATCGCGTTCACGCGAATTCCATAACGTCCCCACTCAACGGCCAGGTTCTTAGTCAAGGCATCGACCCCGGCCTTGGCCGCGGAAACATGAAGCTGCATCGGCGTGCCGAGGTAATGCAGCGTGGCGCTGATATTCAGAATCTGTCCCTGGTGCTCTTTCAATTGACTGAACGCCGCCCGGCAAACATTGAACGTTCCCTTCAAATCGATATCGACTACCGTCCCGAAACCGTTGGGAGAAAGCTCTTCCGCCGCGCACAGAAAATTTCCGGCGGCGCCGTTTACTACGATGTCGATTTTGCCGAATCGTTCGACGGTGGCCGCGATTGCCCGCTCCACCTCCGCGGCATTACGGACATCGGCCGCAATCGCAATCGCTTCGCCGCTGCGAGTGGGGGATTCCTCCTTGGCGGTCGGGCTGATGCCCCGTTCTCTCGCCTCGTTGATCGCGCTCGCGGCGGGTTCGAGGTGTTCCAGGCGGCGGCTCACCAGCGCGACGTTCGCGCCCGCCTCGGCCAGGGCGCGCGCCACGCCGCCGGTAATACCGGTACCGCCGCCGGTCACAAACGCTACGCGGCCTTTTAGAATTCCTTCGGCAAAGACTGTTTGCTTCATACCTTCTAGCGCGGTTTGGCTTCCTGCGGAGCCCTGAGCACGTCTCAACAACTCATCTGGTGTTCGTTGCGGCGGCGGCTATCTTCGTCACCCTCAGCTCAAGACGACGACTCCTTTGCGGAAGTCAAGAATCAGTTCCTGGCCGCGGAAGAAGTCGAGACCCAGCAGGCCATCAACGCTCGCAGTCGGCGGCAACGTATGCGCAACGACCGGAAAGTTTGTGCGGACTTGGCCCAACGCATCGATTCGATCAATGGAAAGACGGGGGGCGTATTCAACCGCACTACCTGTCGTCAGTTGTATGCGATCTGGAACCAGAGAGGGATCGTAACCAATTGCATTGAGCAATGCTGCATTAACCGTTGTTGCTGTGGCGCCCGTGTCGAGCGCAAGCCGCAATATGATGCTACCCGATGATCCAAACAGCTCAGCGCTAACGATGACTAGCCCGATTTGGCGATCGAACAAATATCTCACAATACAACCACGGTGTCGTCGGGTATCTTACCTGTGAAGAGGATCGCGGAACGCTTGGGACGAAGGCTGACCGCTTTACGATAAACTTCTTCCCGGTCCTTACTATGATGGAGCACCCGTCCCTTAACGACCTCGAGTTGTTCGTTTGTTTCTGGCTCTGCAACCAAAACCCACTCGGAATCGAATTGCGATTCAATTTCCGCCAGTGTCATTTCTTGTTCCATAAAAGCCCTCGTGTCATCTGACCTCATAAGCGAGCCTTGCGTATCCTTCAGCCGATCCGACTCATCCGCCCTGAATAAACGGCCGGGCCTGGACGATGTAGATTTGGCCTTTCATATAGGCCCATTCGATGTCTTGATCCTTGCCGCCGAAGATTCGCTTGATGCCGGCGGCGGCGGCGGCGAGACGGCGAATGACTTCATCTGTCAGTACGACGCGTTCGCCGCTGATCGGAATTTCTTTGATCCCACCCTGGGCGTCAAAGGTGAGCAGGCTGTCTTCTTCCGATCGCGTTAGCACCTGCACCGCATTCGCCTTCGGCCGAAAAACAACTTGCTCAGCCACTTTCTGCCCCTCCACCACCTTCATCCCCAAGCCGCGCTTGGCGCTGATGTAAATCGAGCCCTGGTTCTCGATGGTGCTCTCGCGATTGAAGGGATCTGCGGTAATCATGACGCCGGAGCTGTCCGAGTTGATGCCTTCCTGAATCAAAACCGCCATGTAGATTTTCATGTGATCGATCCCGGCGCGCTCGCGTGCTTCGTAAGCCTCGTAGTTCCACACCGAGGCCCAGACAAATCTGATGGCGTCGATCATTTGCTCGTCGCCGCGAATATTGGGCGCGGTCGAGTAAAGACCGGCGCCGCTAAAGTTCGGCAGATCTTCGCTGTTGGTTGAGCTGCGCGCGAACATTCCCTTGCCGGAAAACTCTGCGTGCAGACGGCGCAGGACTTCGGCGCGCAACTGCCCATTCAACGTGCCCTGCTGAATCTGTTGTCGCATCTTCGTCAGATATTCACGGCGATACGCGGGGTCGTGCACGAACTTTTGATCGTTCAGCATCTGATAGATCGCGTCGTCCAGTTTGTTCTCTTTCAGAAATTGATCGTAATAGAAGAAAGGAATCGTAAAGCCAGGCGGTATGGCCACACCCGGCAAATGAGCACGAATCAACTCTCCCAGGTTGGCCGATTTCGCGCCGTATGCGATTGAAGACGAGGCGCGCTGTTCACTGAGGCTTGCCAGGGCCTTTACGGTAAGATCGGAGCGCGGCTTCATCACGTCCAAGCGTTCTTTCAAACGTTTCTGATATTCGTTGAGCGCGTTGTTGTCGGCCTGCTTAATCGTGTACGTGTCGCGGCGCGCGTCGAACTCGACCCACCAACCGTTGTACTGCTTGAAAAGTTCCTGGGCATTCTTGATGTAGACGTTGGGCACGCCCCAACCTTTCGCCAACAGGTTGATGTGCGAAAGCGGCGTTGATGGTTTGCCCGTAATGATTCCGGCGATCGGCGGCAAGCTGATCGGCACTTCATCGAGCACCAGGATTTCGTTGAAGCCGATCTCGACGTGCTCGTCGAGTTTGGGGATGACATGAATTCGCCCCAGAGTTTTCGCGACGTTAAGCGCCTGGTAGTCTTGCTCCTTCGAAATATCGCGCTGCAGGACGCGTTGTAAATCGAGACTTTCCGACGCCTCTTCCTGTCGCGAAGAGTTCGGCTTGAAAGCCACGGGCGTGAAGAAAGATTTGTTGATGAGCTCAGAAGCTAAACTGATCTGCTCCGGCGGAATTAGATCGCCTTCCCAGAATTCGAACGTCCAGCGCCGCACCGGAGTTTGGTAGGCGATCGTGCCCAGAATAAAACGCCGGTTCGCCTTGAGATAATTGTTTTCAAAGAACACCTGGCCGCGTTCCAGTGAAAGATAGGTGCCGTTAATAAAATCCTTGTGAAATTTATAGCGCTTGGTGTTGATGTAATAGATTCGATTGCCGTTTTGGCGGTCAATCGCAAACAGCACGTGCGGCAGGGCGTAAGGCGTGTTGGCATCGTAAACGACTGCCAGCGAGTCGAACTCAGCGCGAGAATGAACAGCCGCCAAAGAACGGGCCTCGCTCGATTGCGCGCGCAAAATCGCGGGGAGCCAAACTGCCGCGATCCCGAAACCTAAAATGAGCGACGATGCGTACGCAAGCTTTTTCATATGACGCTATTCACGTTATTGAGATTGACACAGCCTGATCGCATGCGACAGGGCCGCTTTCATTTGGGCAGCGGAGTCCGCGTTGCTCAAATTGATCCTGGTCATGGCGTAGACTTTTTCATCCAACTCTCTGCCGGCAAACCCCTTATCATCTTCTCTGGAGATTACCTTGATCTTCACCTCATTATTTTTGGTGCTTACGAAGACCGATGAATACTCTTTAAAGTAAGAAGCGCGAACTGATTCCGGGTTAAGCTCTGACAAGTTCAACTGATATTCCATAATCGCGTGTTTCAGGTTAGTCCCTGAAATACTCTCGATGACGGGAATTATCCGGTACTTGATCCGGCAACCTGAGAAATCAGCCGGCTCAATTCTAGTCGGAGTTCCGGCAGCGTACCTAGTATTGCTGTTACGCGATAATTCGTTCTTGACCCACTTAAGAGTTTGCTCAAGCGGGGCTTTATTCGCGTCCGAAGGAACATGAGCTGGGACAATCGGTGCGTTGATCGTAGCTTCAGGTGCGACCGTCTTAACCGGCCCGACAACCGGCGTCGAGGTCGAAATAAATTCGCGAAGGATGCTCAACTGGGTTCGTGTCAAAGGAAAGACCGTCGCGCCAATCTTCATTACTACATCTCGAGCCTTGGCTAGCTCATCGAGACTACCCAGCGGCAGACCTTGCAGGGACATCATCTCGCCAGACAGATTCTTTCCCCTGTTGGTTGTTCTGACTAACGCATCCGCGGGTAAATAAGCATTTGCCCCCGCCGCGAAGGTGCTGTAGTTCAGCAAACCGAAATCGAGAACCTTGTCGTCGGCTTTCACGGCCAATCGATGAGCGTCATCGCTTTGGTACAAAAGCGTCGGTGCATACGAATAAAATTGTAGGGAAAGAGACCCCGTTCCCGTCGCGGGCGGGCCCTGATTAGGATAGCGGCCCGTCAACTGCATTTGCATGAATTGGCCCGGCATGTTGATGACATAGAGGCTGTCTGCCGTAACGATAGTGGTATTCGTTTCTTTAACGTAACGGGATTGAATGTGTGTGGTTTGTGAATGGACAGGAAAACTCACCAGCCAAATCGCCAACATCCCAGAGAATGATCGCGCGAATTTCATCTTCAAAGCATTCATTCAGCAACACAAGCGGGGCCTTCCCGCTTCAGCAATTCTACCAGATCGTCGACGTGCCTGCGCTCAGTCAAATAGCTGTTGATGTTCACGCGTAACGCGCGCCGGCCGTGCAGGATCGTGGAGGGGAAGAATGCCTTGCCGCTTTTTTCAACTCGCTGTTGCAGCGCCTGCTGAATGCGATCCTGATCATCGGGACCCAGCGCGCGCACGCTCTCAGGCAAGTAACGAAAGCAACAGACGGCGGTTTCGACCGCGCCGACGCGTTCAAAATCTGAGAGTTCGTCAAGACGTTTAGCAAAATATTCAGTCAACTCGATGTGGCGCTCCGTGGTTTCGGCGTAACCGCGTTTACCCATAAACTTGAACGCCATCCAGAGCTTCAGGGCGTTGAAGCGCCGCGTGCCCATTTGTCCATACCGAAAAAAGTCATATTGCACGTCGGCCCCACCGCGATCCTCGCTGAGGTATTCGGGCGAGATGTCGAACGAGTCGCGCAGAACGTTGCCCCCATCGCGCACCAGCGTCGTGCCGCAGGCGAACGGAACAAACATCCATTTGTGCGGATCGAAGGTGACGGAATTGGCCACTTCGATTCCGGCCAGTTTGTCTTTGTGCCGTTCTGAGAAAGCCAGTCCGCCGCCGTAGGCTGCATCGACGTGAAACCAGCAATCGTTTTCCCGCGCAATCTCGGCCAGCTCGGGCAAAGGATCGATGACGCCAGTCGAAGTCGCGCCGGCGATGCCAACTATACAAAAAGGAGTGCGGCCCTCGCTGCGATCTTTTTCAATCGCCGCGCGAAGCAGATCGAGGCGAATGTGAAAGCGCCCGTCCGTATCGATCTTGCGCAGGCTGTGGCGACCCAGACCGAGGATGTCCACGCTCTTTTCTACTGAGAAATGGCATTGCTCAGATGCATAGACCGTCAGCTCGCGGTTGGCGGCGCGCACGCCGCGATTGCATATCTCGCTTGTGACTTTGTCGCGCGCGCACTTCAAGGCGATCAAGTTCGCTTCCGAGCCGCCACTCGCCAAAACGCCGAACGCGCCCGCCCCGTAGCCTACTAACTCGCAAAGCCAACCAATCACCTGCGTCTCGATCAAAGCGGAGGTAGGACCGTTGCGCCAGGCGCCCGCATTCTGATTGAGCGCAGAGCAAAGCGCGTCGGCCCAGACGCCGATGGCCAGCGGCGTCGGATTAAACTGTCCGAAATAGCGGGGACTGGGAATCTGCATCGCGTGTGGCTCGATGTCCCGGGCAAATTGCTCGAGCAGTTCTTCGGCCGGCGTTCCGACAATCGGCATTGGTTCGTCAAAAAGCCGTTTGAGTTCGGCGGGCGTAGCGCTTGAGGCAACCGGCGCCGATTCCAGGCGCGCAGCGTGCTCACTGATCAGACTTGTTACGGCCCGGCCCAGTTTCTTGTGCTGTTCGCTTAAAGATTCACTAGTCATGTTATCTTCGAAAAGTCCGAATCGATCCGCGCGGCCTGATCTAAACAGAAGATTAGCTAAATGCCAATACAGATCGAAAGATTCAGCCAGGCGCTCAGAGAGCACGCCAGCGAGTTTGCCATTCAACTTCGCGAGGCGGACATTGAACGCCTGGGTGACTATTACGAGTTAGTGCTGAAGTGGAACCCTCGGCTTCATCTGGTGGCTCCTTGTTCGCCGGAAGAGTTCGCCGTCCGTCACGTACTCGAATCGCTTACCCTGGTTTCACATCTTTCACCTCAGGCTCGGGTAACGGATATCGGCTCAGGCGCGGGACTGCCCATCATTCCCTGTCTAGTCATGCGCGACGACCTCCGCGCAACCTTAATCGAATCGTCCCAAAAAAAAGTTGTGTTTCTACGTGAAGCACTGAGGTCATTTGGCGGGCAAGAGCCGCCGCGCCTCATCACGGCCCGTTTTGAAGATGCCCCGGCCCCGCCAACGCATTTCATTACCTGCCGGGCTCTCGATCAGTTTCAGAAACTTCTGCCCTATTTGATCGAATGGGCGCCCCGATCCAGCACCCTGCTCCTTTTCGCCGGGGAGGGTTTGCGAAATCAACTTGAACGATTGATTCCTTCGGCCACCGTGGAACGAATGCCGAACTCCGAACGGCGTTTTCTGATCATCGCCAGGTGTGCGGAAGCATGCTTAACTCCTGTAACTGATTCCCGAGCTAGATGACTCATCCTAAGAACTCCATGACCCGTCACCAGATCGCCGGTCGCGGCTGTGCCGCAACTCATAGCGGAAGCCTCAGGCTTTCCGGCCAGGACCCTTCCATTTCCAGGTGTTGGAATGGGAAGATCCTGGATGATGAACCGCTGATAATGAATATTGATCGGATCAGATGGCGAAGCGGAGGCGGAGCCTCCTGAATTTCTTGGGAGGTCTGACGGTAAGCCGGAGGCTCACCGCTATGTGCTGCGGCAAAGCCGCGGTCGAAAAATCTACTTAACCGTCACGCTGATTACCTGCTGACCTGAAACTACAAATTCAGCAGGCGATAATTCTCTTTCATAAATCTGTGACAAAGCGGTGGGCGTATAACCACCCGACGTGCGATCGTTGTTAAGCGTGGCCACGACTGAGGGCGGCAGATTCGGCAACTCGCTGCTGCCGATTACGACGCCGGGCGCTGGTCGCAGGAGTCGCAAATACAGGCGATCGTTTTTCTTCGTCTTGTTAATCGCGATGACCAATTGATTGAGATCTCTCGGCACGAACGTTCTCGCCGCTGATGCGTCCTGCAATGTCGCCCCGTCGCCGATCATGATCATCAGTTGCCCGGATGGCGCATCGGCCGGAATTTGCACAGGGATTCTTTCTACGAATTGCTTACCCGAGTCCGTTCGGACATACGCCTGAATTTCGACTTGCTCGCCCCGGCCCACCTCGGTCCGATCGAGAGAGATTCGCTCCAGCGTCGCCGCTCGCTTTTCTTCGCTCGAATCAATATCCAGCACGATGCCCTTGATATTGACTTCGTCAAACCCGCTGCTCAGTAGAGCCGACACCGGCGTGGCTATCGATCCCGCGGCCAGGACCGCGGCATTGGCGGACGAGAAGCGACGCTGCACGGCTATCGGCGCTTGTCCGTCGACGACGATTGAACCGTTAACGGCAATGGTTGATTCGCCAATCGAACGTTCGCGCGTAGCGATCGTGTTGAAGACCGTGATGTTCACCAGCAAAGGGGTAAGAAATTCATCGCTGACGACTTCATAAGAAAACTGTTCGACGCGGTCCCGGCTGGTGTGCAGATTGATTTTTACCGGAATCATTTTGGGAGCATGACCCAGTTCGCCAAACACCCCGGTGGCCCGGTCCTGGGATATCGAGCCAACCATTCTTCCAGGGATCGCCAGCTTGAACGAGTTGTACGCGTTGGCAATTACCGTCACTACCGAACTCTCGGTCATCGGCATATCAGAACCACCGAGCCCGAGAAAAGGATGTCCAAACGCGTAGATTCGTTCTCCATCGCGGAAAGTGACTGTGCCTGATGCCGCAATCGAATAATCACCCCGCACCAACTGCACGCTGACCGACGTGCCAGGCACGAGCGTCTTCGCGTCAAACGGCTCGAGCGGCGTGATCGCTGCAGAGCCGCCTACACCCGATACCGGCAGTAGACCGCTCTTCGTCAATTCCGACGAGAACAGCGAAAGACTTTCCTGGCTGATGCCGCTGAACACAACTGGGGTCGCAATCTGCTGGATCTGTTGCCCCATTAACGGAGCCAGCGCCGACCCTGACGAAACCGAAGCGATTAACGAGGTGGAGGTAAATGTGGACTTAGGCAATCTCGGCTTCCATTCCGCGCTGGCAAGTTCAGTGAAAGAAGTTGCCCGTGCTTCAGTCCGTTTCAGTTTCTCATTACCCTGTTCAAAGATCGTGATCATGTCCTGGATTGGCGTTATGCCACAGATCGGCTCCTTCGAAAACGGAAAACTATAGGCAATGGCGCCTACCAGGCGATCGTCGATAAACACCGGAGAGCCCGACATGCCGGCGAACACGCCGGTCCTGTCTACGTTTACGCCGCTCAGTCTGGCGATGATTGTCGACTGACGTGGTCCGGTAAAGCCAGGCAGAATACCCAGGATCTCCAGAGCAAATTCCTGCGGCTCGCTCCCTGAAAATACAGTGCGGGCGATGCCCTTCATGCCTGGCCGCAAATCATCGAGCGGATACAGCGCCTGGGCCGGTCCATTCGTCCTGGCGTTGGCTTTTGCCAGGCGCCCCTGTCCGAATGCGCTGATGGAAACAGCTAAGATGGTTATCGCGATGACGAGGGTTATAGTGCTGCTCTTTACTGATTTCATTAGTTGTAGTTCCAGAATACGATGGCTTTCAATCACCGGGTACGCAAATCACTATAGCCCAAGTCCGGCGAAAGTAATAGCATGTTGTCGAGCATGTTTGATGTTGAAGCTTTCATTCTGGTTGGCGGGCAATCGAGCCGCATGGGCTCTGATAAGTCGCGCCTGATTTTCGGAAATCAGACCAGTGTCCAACACATCGCCGCGGCCCTGGGCGCACTAACAGACAAGGTTAGGCTGGTCGGCGCGACGAATCACGGCAGATCCGACGGCTTTTTGAATGTCCCGGACAAGCACGCTTCGTGGGGCGCGTTGGGTGGAATTCAGGCGGCGCTGGCTGCCTGCGAAGCAAAGTGGGCCGTAATTGCGGCGTGCGATCTGCCGCTCGTCACCGCGGATTTATTCGCCAGACTTTGGCAGTTCGCTCGCGCGGGCCGAGACCAGATGTTCGACGCGATCGTTCCGATTCAACCGGACGAGCGCCCACAACCCCTCTGTGCGATTTACCGCCGCGAATCCTGCGCAGCACTCGCGGAACAACTAATCGCCGAGGGAGAACATAAACCGCGCGCCCTGCTGGCGAAGGTGCAAACGCGCTGGATCCCCTTTCGAGAGTTTTCCGATCTCCCCGGCGCAAAAGATTTCTTTCTCAACGTCAACACGCCGAGTGACTACGAACAGGCGAAGAAGATTTTGAGAGGGCCCGCGAGCGTCGAGCCGTAGCAACTTTCGAACTTAGCGGGTGATCGGATTTGGTTGTGGCACGCGCATCTTGCGCGCGATGCACCGGCCATGCGCCTCTGCCACTCACTTCATGGCAATCGTCGACCAATGTGACCATTCCGGTTCTTATTGGGTGCTGTCTTGCAAACTGAACTTTGTAATTTTCGGCTCTTGATTCATAATCCGGCCTGACATGTCATCTCGTCAAAAACTCATCAAGCGGGTAATAAAAACTTTTCTTCCTATCGTCCTCGTCCTTCTGGTTGCCATCGCGGCCGTAACCGTGTGGATTGTTCAAGGCATTACCAGACCACCGCGGGCGGCTTATCTCGTTACACCGGAAACCTTTTCCAGAGTCACGGGTCCGATGCTGAAGGCTAACGATGTGACTTGGACCAACCACGACGGCACCCAGGCGCGCGGCTGGCTGATTCGAGGCACCGAAGGATCGCCATCAGTGATCCTATTGCATCGCTATGGCGCCGATCGATCCTGGCTTTTGAACCTGGCAGTGAAGCTGAACGAGACCACAAACTTTACCGTGTTGTGGCCCGACCTCCGCGGCCACGGCGAGAATCCTCTCGTTAACAGAACCATGTTCGGAGCTGTGGAAGGCGACGATGTCACGGCGGCAATTGACTATCTGCACACTCTGAAATCGACGGCCGGCAAAGCTCAAGTCGCGGGACCGGTCGGCGTCTATGGAGTCGAACTGGGAGCGTACGCCGCGCTGGATGCAGCCAGACGCAACTCCGAGATACGCGCGCTGGCCCTGGACTCAGCGCCGGCTTCACCTGACGACGTGGTGCGCGCCGCCACCAGTGGACGCGCCGCGATGAATAATTCCATCCTGCAAAGACTCGCTGCCTGGGGCCTAAAGATTTATACCTTTGGAAAGTATCAAAGCACGCCCTCGTGCGATTTGGCCCGCTCATTCAAAAACGCTCGAGTCCTGCTGCTGACAGGCACTGAGGGAGATGCCTGGCGAACCTCAACACTGGAACTGGGAAAGTGCTTTAACGGATCCGTCGAAGTAAAAAAAGACCTGCCGGTAACCGGAGTTTCTCTGCCGGCGGCAACCGGAGAGCAGGAAGAAGCCTACGATCGACCCGTGATTGAATTTTTCGACAAAGCGTTGCGCTAGGCTTGAGCAAGTTCAGGACTCATTTCAGCCGCACCAGCATCAGCGACACGCGACCGTTGTCGGACATAACGTCGGCTTGAATGTTTGAATAAGACGTTAGTTGCGCCTCATATTCCTTCGGCACAAAACACAAAACCAAGCCGCCGCCGCGCCGCGCCGCGTCGGCAACCTGTGCAACTCCCTCCAACTTTACCGGCTCGCCATCAGGCTCGTAGGTCATTCGGTCCGTTGCGTAAAATTCGGCGGTGCGCTCGATGGTGTGCAGTTGCACTACGGGCGTCGCGCCGTAACCGCGTGCTGCTGCCACGGCCAACAGATCGCGAACAGACTCCGGGCGAGCGAGCACCGGCGCCGCCCAACTGAGACCTATTGCCGACGTTACAAGCAACGCAATCGGAATCACGATAAACAGGGCCTGGCGTAACTGAGGGCGAATCAGGGCCGCCGCGCCACTTATCACAAGCGGTGACATTCCTAAGGCAACACAAGTAGGGCTCAAACTGGAACGGTGCGCCAAATACCATCCCCCACCAACGCCCAATCCAACTAAAAGGACTCCGGTACAACGAAGCACTAAATCGCCGCGCTGGGCATTGAGAAAGCACGAGATCCGTTCGCCGACAAGCAGGGCCACGGCGGGCAACGCCGGCAGAATGTAAGCAGTTAGTTTTGACTCAGAAAGCGAAAAGAAAACCAACGGCACAACCATCCAGCAGAAGGCAAACACTCGCAAACGATCCAAAGGCGTTCGTCCCCGCCAGTGCCATCGACGCGAAGTAAAGAACGCGGCGCCGAGAAATATCGTCCACGGCAGAGCCAACGCGACGAGCACCGGAAGATAAAAATAGAAGGGAGCGGGATGGTGGAACTTGTTCGTGACGAAGCGCGCGAAGTGGTGCTGAATGATGAACTGATCGACAAACTTCCAGCCATGACGCGACAGCATCGGCCCAAACCACACGGCGGATACGGCGAGAGCCAGCGGCACTCCCCAAACCAGGCTCTTCAGAAATTTACCATTCGGCCATTCACGCCTCAGCAGGTAATAAACCAGAAGCACGCCGAATGGAATAACAATGCCTATCAATCCTTTCGCGAGCAGCGAGAGCCCGATGAATAAGTAGAAGCAGAGCAGCAGCAGTTGAGGTCTTACATTCTCCCGGTCGCTGCCGCTCAGAGTTTCTACCCGCACGTGCCAGGCAAAGAAGCACGCGAAAGCTCCCGTAAGGGTCATCGTTATCACAATGTCAAAGCTCGCGCCGCGAGAAAATACAATTGCCCCAAGGCTTGATAACCAAACTAGAGCATTAAAGCGGCCCAGCCCGTCACGTCTTTGATACTCTTCTCCAGCCGAGCTCTCTGTTCTTGCAACCTCGATCGTCTTACCGATCCAGTAAACAAAAATGGCGGTAAGCAGCCCACAAATCGCGGGCCCCAGGCGCGCCGAATATTCGCTGACTCCAAATAAGCGGTAGCCGCCGATCATCATCCAGTAGAGCAGCGGCGGCTTCTCAAACCAGGGCAGACCGCCCAGTGTCGGAGTGATCATATCCCCGCGGACAAACATCTCCCGCGCTACTTCGGCATAGCGCGGCTCATCCGGCCCCACCAAAGGGAGCGAACCCAAGCCCCAAAAATAAAAAGCGGTGATGCTGAGAAAGAGAAGAAGCCAACCGCGCTTGGCAAGCATTGAAGGTTGCAAGTATAGTCCCCGGAGATTCGTCAGTGGTCAGTTGCTAGTGGTCTTTTGTGGATTCATCATTTCGCAGTATCGTCGAAACACCACTATGATTCAAACAAGCACCTAAGCAATAACTACTAACAAGTAATGACTGACAACTCACCACTGACCAATGACAATTCTCTTGTGCTTCGCACCGCAGTCATTGGCGTCGGCCATCTCGGCCAACAGCACGCGCGCATCCAGGCGGCGCTCGCCGAAGAAGGTCTGTCGCGATTCATCAGCGTTTGCGATATCGACGCAGAACGCGTGAACACGGTCGCCCGCGAACGAAACGCCAATCCTGTTACAGATTGGCGCGCACTAATCGGCGAGGTGGATGCCGTCAGTTTAGCGGTGCCCACTGAATCGCATTGCGAAATCGCTTGCGGCTTGCTCGAGGCAGGGATTCACGTGCTGGTTGAAAAGCCGATCTCGCGCACTCTCGAAGAAGCCGATCGCATGATTGACGCGGGCAAAAAGGGCGACGCAATCTTGCAGGTAGGTCACGCCGAGCGATTCAATCCGGCATTGATCGCGCTGCGTCCTCACGTGCACAATCCCGTCTATTTCGAGATTCATCGCATAGGCGAGTTCACAGCGCGCTCTCTCGACATCGACGTCGTCCTGGACTTGATGATTCACGATCTGGATATCGTCCAGTGGCTGGTCGGCGAAGAGGTCGAGGTCACCAGCTTACATGCCGTAGGAATCCCCATCCTTACCAATCGCGTGGACGCGGCGAACGCCCGTCTGGAATTTGCCACCGGAGCTGTCGCCAACATCACCGCGTCGCGCGTCGGCACTGAAAAGATTCGCAAGATGCGTTTTTTCCAGCCCCGCGATTACGTCGCGGTCGATTACACAACCAATCACGCATCGATCAGCAACCTCGCGCCCCCAACGGCCAGTTCCTGGCCTGGCGTGAATACCAAAATCCTGGAAGTCGAAAACGTCGAGCCGTTACGAGCCGAGATCGAATCATTCCTGAAGGCAGCCGCGAACGGTTTGGCGCCCGTAGTGTCGGGTGACGACGGGCGCCGCGCGCTGGCGTTGGCGCTCAGAACGCTCGAGCAGATTCAAGACCATACGGCTAAGTCAGGTGTAAGCGCTTTTCTGCAAAAAGCTTGAGCAGACTTGCAACTTAGTTGCTTCAGAAGAAGCTTTCAAAGCTGCTTCGTCGCTGCTATCATCTGGGTTCTAATCCAAAAGAACCGAAGGACCCGATTCAGCCAATGACTGACCAAGAGCGACAACGCGCGATGGATTTCATTGTTGAGCAGCAGGCGAAGTTCTCGGTGAACCATCAGAAGAGCGATGAGCGACTGAGCCGGCTGGAACGAATCGTCAAATTAATGATTAGCGCCGGCCGGCGCACGCGGCGGCACATCCGCGAGATGGATGAGCGCTTCGAGCAACGCTTTGCAAAACTTACGGACGCACTGATAACACTGGCCGAGGGTCAAGCTCACACGGATAGAAGGCTGGACGCTCTGATCGACATCGTCAGAGAAGGCCGAAACGGAAAATCATAAGAAACCAATGACTGACGAAGAGCGACAACGCGCGATGGATTTTATTGTCGAGCAATCGGCGAAGAACACGGTCGCGATGGAGCAACTGGTCGAATCGCAGCGCAGGGCTGAACTTCGCTTAGAACAAAATGAACTGCGCCCAGACCGGGATGAATATCGACTGGATCGGGATGAACGAATCCTCAAGCTGATGATAAAAGCCGGGAGGCGCGAGCGCCGAAATATCCGTGAGCAAGCAGAACTCTGGAAACGTGAGCATGCTGAACGGGTCGCGTCTGGAGAGCACACAGACCGACGTCTTGATGCGCTCATCGACATCGTCCGGGCAGAACGCAATGGCCGGTCATCGTAAACGAAAGCTTCGTTACACATCGCGCCGTGCCTACCAACCTTCTCACCCACCCGCGACCAAACATTTCAGAAATGCTGCGTGGGCGGATTGAGGCCGGCGACTTCCCTTCCGCGGTTTATCTTGTGGCTGAGCATGGTCGACCCGTTTTTTCGGACGCGCTTGGTGACGCCGTGCGCGAACCTGAAACGCACGCGGCGTCTCTCGAAACGATCTATGATCTCGCCTCACTAACAAAACCGCTTGTGACTGGTTTCCTGTGCGCGCGGCTCGTTGAGTCAGGCGAGTTGACGCCGGAGAGCCCGATTGCCGAGTACCTGAACGAATTCGATCGTCCGGACAAACGCCTGATCACGGTTCGCCACCTTCTGACTCACACCTCTGGTCTGCCGGCATGGCAGCCTCTCTACATCACAGCGAAGGGTGACAAAGACGGAGCACTTGCAGCGATTGCTCGGGCGCCTTTGGCGTATGAGCCGGGTGAACGGGTCGTCTACAGTGACCTCGGATTTATTACGCTCGGACTGATGCTGCAGAGGCTGACCAGCACGCCTTTAATTCAGCTCGCTCAGCGTGACATCTTCGATTCCCTCAATTTGCACCGCACGTTTTTTAATCCGGCGGTCGCGATGCGGACTGCAGTCGCCGCGTGTGAGACTGGAAACCGGTATGAACGCACAATGTGCGAGAGTGATCCTGATTTCGCCGGCTATTCCAGTTGGCGCGATGACGGCATTTGGGGTGAAGTACACGACGGGAACGCACATTTCCTTGGAGGCGCTGCCGGCCACGCCGGTTTGTTCTCGACTGTTAACGAGACTTTGCGCCTCGCTAATCAATTCATCAGCGGGTTGTCTGAATTATTGTCGAAAGAGACGTGCGAACGCTTTCGCGAGAACATGACTCAGGGATTGAACGAAGCCCGCTCGTTCGCCTGGCAGCTGGCTGCGACGAAGGATTCTACCGCCGGGCCGAGTTTGCCGCCGGAAGCTTTCGGCCACACCGGATTCACCGGCACGAGTTGCTGGATCGATGCGGCAACGGAACGCGTCTATCTTCTACTCACGAATCGAACGCATGGCCGCCCACTCCCCTTTGCGAACATCAACCAGGTGCGACGTGACTTTCACACGCTGGCCGCGGATGCCTTGAGTGGCAGCTAATCGTTGCGCCACTCAACCGAAATAATAGGCATGCCCGTAGTGGCACAGACTTTAATCTGTGATTGTTTGCGCTACCGGAAATCACAGACTGAAGTCTGTGCCACTAACGGCTTACTTTCCGGTCCGGCTTCATGGATTCTGTAGTAAGATAGCCATGGCCCGCCCGGCTTGCTCCCTTTAGTTCGCGGAGATATCCAGTCCAAATGCGAAAATCTATTCGAGCCATCGCTGTCCTCTTGCTGATCGCGAGTACGTTGCTGTCGCCAATCGCTTCTTCCTCTCTTACCTTTGCGCAAGAGCGAGATCGCCGCGCTTCCGGAGAAACCGGCGCCCAGAAAACCTGGCCTTCAGAGCAAGGCTCGGTCGCCAAGAAGGCCAGCGAATCGAAGAGCCAAATTCAACTGTCGAACGAACCAGTAATGCGGATCGCACTCTCGACTGATTCGCGCGCAGCGACAATTTCAACCACCGCCCGGCTGCTTAATGCTTCTGAATTAGCTTCACAGGCACTCCCCGTGGAAACAACCCGCGTCCGGATCGAATCGCGAATGCTATCCCCGGCACGACCGGAGAGCGATCGGGCGTTTGATCTCGAGGTCGGTCGATCGCTGTCGCGCGATGAGGCGGACCGCATCGTCGATCAGATTCGCCAGTTAACCGGCATAGTAGCCCGCCCGCTCGCCGATTCTGCAGACAAGTGGAAAGTTGTCGTCCGCAGCCAATCGCCGGAGGAAGCCGACGATCTAAGTGCCAAACTGGAAGAAGTAGGTTTCGAAGTCCAGCTATCGGGCCGTCTGCCCAGCCTCAAAGGCCCGGCTCCCGTGGCCAGCAATGCAGCGGAGACTTCCTCGCCAAAGGCCGCAAAGCCTGCGACTGCGAACAAGGTCCGGCTTACTTCACGCGCGATTGCGCCCGGCCGGGAAGTGGTGGCCTTCGCTCGGGGAGCGGCCCCTCTCCTTCACTCAAGTGCGCCGCTTACTTTTGCTTCGAGCGACGAAGCCATCGCGCCGGTGCGCTTCAACGACAAACCCTTTCGCGGAAAGATCGAAGTGTTCGCTAACACGCGTGGAGCATTAACGGTCGTTAATGTGATCGGCCTCGAGGACTATATTCGCGGCGTGGTTCCCAATGAACTTTCTTATCCGGCGATCGAAGCCTTGAAAGCACAAGCGATTGCGGCGCGGACTTACGCGGTGAAGAACCAGGGACAGTTTGCTTCAGACGGTTATGATTTGTTGCCGACCACGCGTTCGCAGGTCTATCGCGGCTTGTCGAGCGAGACGGCCCTGACCTCACGGGCCGTCGAAGAAACGCGAGGCACGATTGCCACCTATAACGGCGAACCAATCAACGCTCTTTACACGTCCACCTGCGGCGGTCGTACGGAGAATGCGGAGAATATTTTCAAAGACGCATCGCCCTATCTGCGGGGCCGGGAATGCGCGGTTGAAGGGAAAGCAGCATTCGCGCCCTTCACTATCAAGACTTCGCGCGATCTGTTTGATATCAAAGATGAAAAGGATCTGGCGCTGGCGCGGGACGCCGCTTTGCTCGCGATAAACGGTCTCGCCGTACCCGCGGACAAAGTTTCCAGCTCATGGTTAGCGTCGCGCGTAACGGAATCAGAAGTACGAGAGTGGCTCGGCGTTGTTGCCCGGCTGGCGCGCAACGCGTCATTCAAGGCGCCGGATGAAGCTGTCCGGCCACCGGCGTTCAGTACAGCTCTGGCTGCGGCGGTGTATGGCGATGGCCGCGCGGACACTCTTTTGAATAGCGCGGACGCCGACTATCTGCTCAGTTTTCGTGACGGAGAGCAAGTACCAACGGCGAATCGCGCGGATGTTGCGATGCTCCTTCGCGACGGCGCTCTTTCACTTTTTGCTGACGCCACGCTGCGCCCGAAGGAGACGATGTCGCGCGCGCGGGTCCTGCATACGATTGCCAGGGTTTCGGAATCGCGGAATTTGCTCGCGCTTCAGAAAGGTACATCACGGCCCGCCTCGAACGGCGTGATGATGCTGCGCTCGAACAAGGGTAAGGACCTGCCGATCATAGTGAGCCGGGAAGCTTTTCTCTTTCGCGAGTTCGGCGAGAATCTCTTTCAAATGAAATCTCTCGCGTTGGTGGGAGGAGAGCCAGTAGTCTTTCACGTGAATCCGAAAGGCGAAGTCGATTACCTGGAAGTCCGGCCGGCTGCCAACGGCGCGGCCGCGGACCGCTTTTCGTCCGTCACCAACTGGACCGCGGAGTTGTCTCTCGGCGCGGTGCAGGCCCGCCTGGGACGTTCCGTAAGAGGCATCGGTGCGATCACAGACCTGCGCATCGCCGCCCAGGGCTCGTCGCGCCGAGTGATTGACCTCGAAGTCGTCGGTACACAGGGCGTCGGACATATTCGCGGGGGACGCATTCGCTCGGCCCTGGGTTTGAAGGAACAACTGTTCGTTATCGATCGGGTCTACAACGAAAATGATCGCGTCGCCGGGTTCATCTTCATCGGACGCGGATGGGGACATGGCGTGGGCATGTGCCAGTTTGGCGCCTACGGTTTGGCCAAGCAGGGTCTGACGGTCGAACAGATCCTGAAGACTTATTACACCGGCATTGAACTTACCAGAATGTACTGATGCTGCTGCAGTAAACACGTTCGCCCATCTCTCTCGATAAGGAGGATCCAGCCGTGTCACAAACACCGCCTGACGATCCTTTTGTTCCTCCGCCACCGCCCACGGGAAGTTCGCTCTATCCGCCTGAAGTGCTTGCGAGGCAAGCTACATATGCAGCCAGTGAAGCCAAGAACGCTCTGCTGCTCAGTATCGTGGGCGTCTTCTGTTTCGGATTTATCTTCGGCCTGCTCGCCTTTCGCAAGGCGAATACGGCACTTGAAACAATCAACATCTATGGCGTCGCCGAAGACAAACGCGGCATGGCCATGACCGCCAAAGTGATCAGCATCATCGACATCGCCCTCTGGGGAGTAGGATTGTTGTTGCGAATCTTTGTTTTGAAGTAGAACCTTCGTACGAAGACTGAGTTCAGGACTGCATCGGTAACTATGTCTCCTCGAAATGAACAGGTGAGATTGTATGTCGTCCCGGAGTGTCCGTTGTGCGAGCATGCGCGAGCCTGGCTGAACGAGCACGACGTTGCCTTTCTCGAACGCGACATCGCGAACGATTTTGGAGCACTGCGTGCGATGTACAAATTAACGCGCCAGCGATTCGTTCCGGTTTTTGAAGTGAGAGAGAGAACGATGGTGCGTCCAAGTGACGCAGAGCTGACAGAGTTTCTCTTGTGATTAATC
The DNA here is from genome assembly GCA_033858155.1 of Blastocatellia bacterium. Classification (GTDB taxonomy): domain Bacteria; phylum Acidobacteriota; class Blastocatellia; order Pyrinomonadales; family Pyrinomonadaceae; genus UBA11740. The sequence goes on along the minus strand of JAWVCT010000112.1, from coordinate 139,359 downwards.
GATGCGTTTCTCCCGCAATCAAATCATCGGCGCCATCTGCGTACTGCTGCTCATCTGGCTAGTGATTGGGATTCGGCTTATCATCTCTCGCTGATGAGTGAAGCCGAGTTTAACCAACCGAATACAAATGAATGCGGGCAGGAGGCCCGCGATCCAAAGAGAGCGCGCGGTCGCAGCATCATTGCCGTTGTTGGCCCCACTGCTTCTGGTAAGAGTGAGTTAGGAATCGAGTTGGCGCGAAGCATCGGCGGCGAGATCGTCAACTGTGATTCGGTGCAGGTCTATCAGGGAATTCAAATAGCCACGGCGAAAGTGCCGATGGCCGAGCGTCGGGGCGTCCCGCACCACTTGATCGACTTTGTCTCTCCGCTAATAAATTACACCGCCGCGGACTGGGCCCGAGTTGCAATTGAAACGATCGCTGAAATCGAAGCGCGCGGGCACCGGGCTTTACTGGTCGGCGGTACGGGATTTTATCTCCGCGCCCTGCGCCGGCCTTTCTTTGACAGCCCGTCGACCGACGAAGACCTGCGGGCCCGCCTGACGCGTATACGCGAGAGCCGCGGCCCCGAATATCTCCATCGCATCCTGAAAAGGCTGGACGCAGTTGAGGCTGCCAGGCTAAGCCCGCGCGACTGGCCGCGCGTGCATCGGGCGATTGAAGTTTGTTTGCAAACCGGTGCGCCGATTTCACAACAAAAGCCGCTGCGGCCCGAGCCGCCGGCCCTCGCTTCCCGCATCCGAATCATCGGGTTGAGCCCGCGGCGTGCGGAGCTCTACGCGCGAATCAATGAACGCGCTGAGATGCATTTTGCTAATGGATTGGTCGAAGAAGTTCGCTGCCTGCTCGCCGAAGGTGTGCCCGCAAACTCAAACGCACTGGGCGCGCACGGCTATCGTCGAGTGGTCGAGTTCCTGCGCGGCCAGCGTGATCTCGCCGGCGCGATCGAACAGACGAAACTCGACGTGCGTCATTATGCCAAGCGCCAGTTATCATGGTTTCGCCACGAGCCCGGCGTGCAATGGCTCGCAGGATTCGGTGACGATCCTACAATGCAGGCGGATGCCTTCGCGTTGGTGCAGGAAGACTTGGCTTAAAGAAATAGCGCCGACGTTTGAAGCATCATGACGTCGCTTCGACGAATGACCCGTGACGATTGTTCGAAGGTTTTCATTCTGCGCCAAGTTAGTATTTTAGAGATCGAGGCCGTCGGTAACCGCTGAATGAAACCAGTCGCCAAGAAAATTCATTTCACATCAAGCTGAATTTCTCCAAGAAAAGCCTTGTCAGCATTGAACTGCTGTTATACTCTGAGGCTAATATTAGTAAGCTTAGATTCAAGGACGATCGCTTAGTGGATTCAAAGCCAGCGCCACAAAATATTCAAGACGGTTTCCTCAATCTCGCGCGGCGGGAAAAGATCACGGTCACGATCTATCTGGTCAACGGCGCGAAACTGTTGGGGCGAATTAAGAGCTTTGACAAGTTTTCGCTGATTATGGAATCGGGCTCGCAAGAGCAACTGATTTTCAAACATGCCATCTCGACCATCTCGCAGGCGCGCCGGGCGACCGGCGAGTTGCGGCAGCAAACCACCAGCGAGAGCCAGCCTGACCAAACTGTTGAGTCGTCGGTCACCTAAAGGCATTTCCTAAGCACAATTTTGCAAGACATGGCCGGCGCTTTCATCACCTTCGAAGGCATTGACGGTTGCGGGAAATCCACGCAACTGCGACTCCTGGCAAGCCAACTGCGCCTGCGCGGGCTGGAAATCGTGGCTACGCGGGAACCAGGCGGCACCTCGTTAGGGCAGAGGCTCCGCGCCGCTTTGCTCGATGTGCAGGAGCAGGTCGATCCGCTGGCCGAATTGCTGGTCTTTGCCGCGGATCGCGCGCATCACGTGCGTACGCTGCTGACGCCGGCGCTGGCGGCAAATCAAATCGTCTTGTCTGATCGCTATGCCGACGCGACCGTGGCTTATCAGGGCGCCGGCCGCGGCTTCGACCCAAAATTAATCGGGGAAATTGTTCAACTGGCGACCGGAGGATTGTCCCCAGATCTTACTTTATTGTTTGATTTGTCGGTGACCGAGTCCGCGGTGCGAACCCGGCGTCGAGTGGCCAGCAAGAACACGGATCGCCTCGATAGCGAAGACGCCGAATTTCACACTCGAGTGCGCAACGCCTACCTCGAAATCGCGAAAGCTGAGCCGGCGCGGTTCCGTGTGGTAGATGCACGCAACTCTACCAATGAAACGCACGCGGCGGTGATGAACATCGTGCTACCGTTCTTGAAAGAACGCGGATTTCTCGAGTAGCATGGACTTTAAATCTGTGTGTTCAGCACTGGAATCACAGGCTGAGGCCTGTGCCACTCTTATACTGAAATGTTTTCCAGGCTTATCGGCAATGACGAAGTAAAAGACTCGCTGGCGCGTTTGTTGTCCGGCGGCAGGCTTCCCGGCTCGATGCTTTTCACCGGCGAGGAAGGCATCGGCAAGAAACTCTTCGCGTTGGAGTTAGCCAAGGCCCTGAACTGCCGCCAACGTATTGGCATCGAAGCCTGCGATGAATGCTCTTCGTGCAAGCGAATCTCGCGATCGACGTTTGCGGCTTTCAGCAGCGACGATGACAACAAGGAAAGAATGATCTGGAGCGAGCACGCCGACCTTGCCATGGTCCGTCCGCACAAGCAGATCATTCGGGTCAAGCCAATGCGCGAGTTGGAACGCGAAGCTAACTTTCGCCCGTTTGAAGGCGCCGCACGCGTGTTTATCGTCGAAGACGCCGACACGATGAATGACCAGGCGTCTAATGCTTTGCTGAAGACGCTCGAAGAGCCTCCGATCACTTCGCACCTAATCCTGACTACTTGTAATCCGACTGCCCTGTTGGCAACGATTCGATCCCGTTGTCAGGTAATTCGGTTTGCTCCCATTCCCGCGGACGAAGTCGAAAGATTCCTGATCGAAGAAAAGAACGTCGACGCCGAAGATGCGCGGTTACTTGCCCGCACTGCGCAGGGCAGCATCGGCCGCGCCCTGGCGGGCGACATTGCGACTTATCGCGATCGACGCGACATGATGCTGGGCGTACTCAGGGCCCTGACGCTTACAAACGATCGAGTGGAACTACTGCATTCGGCTGAAGACCTCGCGGCAGCAAAAGATCGCCAGGAGTTTGAGCACAGGCTGGAAGCGCTGGAGATGCTAATTCGTGACGCGTGGGCGCTGGCGCTGGGCCGGCCGAGCGAAAGTATCGTGAACGGGGACCTGCTGGCGCCGCTGCAACAAATCGCCTCCGAAATAGAGAGTGCACAAGCGGCAGCCTGGCTAAAGCAGATTGAAGAACTGCGCGGGACACTCGAAGTAAATATCAATCGAAAGATCGCCAGCGATGCGCTTTTCATGGCGATGGCGGCATCCTGATCGCGGCAGTGTGGTTGTGGCGCGCGCATCTTGCGCGTGATTCGCGGGCGGGACGCCCGTGCCACTCTGGCCACCCCTCAAAAAGAGATAACAACTAATCGCTTAGTCTTTCGTTGCCGGTTGTGGCACAGGAACTGGCGGGCTCTTCTGGTTCAGCACGGAGCGCGCTATGGCGATTGTGGCGTTGGCGCGGGGCGCTTCACCCTGGTAGGCGCGGGCCAACTGGACGACCCGATCGTAGTCCTCGTTGGCCAGCTTGCCGAAGATCCCTTCTATGTCGAAATCGGGAACGGCGTTTGGACTCACCCTGATCGCGTCTTTGCTGCTTATAGTTTGGCTAAGCATTGCGTCTTCGCCGGTAAAGCCTTCGGTCGAGTTTGCTGCCTTGATCGAGTCGAAGACGGCGTCCCAGGCGCGCGACGGCTCGATCACGCTGAGAGCATTGGCGATTCCCAGTAACCCACGAGGTCTATCCAGATCAACGCCCTCGATACGGCGAGCCTCAGACGTCGCATCGTCCAGCAACGATAAAGCCTTGTCGCGATCAGTTTTCACCAGCAGTTTCGCTGTCTGGGTCAGGAGCCATAGCCGCTGGATGTGAGTTAACTCTCCGATGCGAGCCAGTTCCAGGGCCGTCTCAATCTTCTTCTTCCTGATGGCTCCGATGGCCAAGCCCCAGTCAATCCATGCTTGCGCGTGTTTGCGGAACCCGCTCTCGTCAATCTTGCTAACATAGTCGCGAGCTTTCAGCTCATCTTTGCTGAGCGCGAGTAAAGCCAACTTAAAATAGAGCTGGTCGCGCTCGTCTGAAGTCCTGGCATGATCGATCTGCTCGAACAGCGAATGCTCCTGGTCCGCCAGTGACGTCTCAGCGCCGATCCCTTTCTGCGTCCATTCCTTTTCGCCCTGCCGGACGCCGTCGCTGACGAGAGAATTGAGTGCCTCAAATTGCCCGCGCATTGCTTCCGTGATTTCTCTCGGCGCGTATTGTTCAAAGAGCGGCATCAATCGTTTGACGACCATATACTTTCCGGCGACTCCCGCCTTGGCAGGGTCGGGCTCTGGAGGAGGTCCAGTCGGCCGCAGCAATACGGCGGCGGCGGTTTGGAAAAAAGCCAAACGCAACTGTGGGTCGACACTAGCTGGCGGAAACACAGAAGGCGGCATGGTCCACCCAGCGCTGCCCTCGGTGTTAAAGATCACGTACATGTGAGGCGTGAAAATATAGGATGAGAGCAATGAGACGGTGTTAGGGTCCGCCAAAATATTGCCGCCAGTGTTTGCCAGCATGGCCGCATAACGCCGGTCGGCGGCAGCCGGATCTTTCTCGCGCAACAGCGTGAGAAAATCCACCGTGGACAGGGTTACACTGCCCAGCACTGGATCGGCAAATTGCAGCGAGCTCGCGACGTCGCCTGAACGCAGCAGCGAGCCGGCCAGTCTCAATCTTTGCTGCAGAGCGTCGGCAAGCGCGTATAAGTCAGGACTCGAGTTTTCGGACTCGTCGAGTTTTTGATCTATCTTTAGCTTTTCAAGAAACTGCTCAGCTAGTCGATGGTCACGGCTGGCTGCTAGTTTCAAAACTTCTGCACGGAGGTTAGGAGGCGTCTCGCCCAAATTATACGGCGCGGGGTTTTCGTCGGCTGTCTCAGCGGCTTCCCAGGCCTTTCGGAAAAGTGCGCGCCCCTCGTCGGCGTCAACGGCCCACAAGGCGTCCGCAATTCTGGCCAGGGACCGAGCCCGCAACGTCTGATCGCGAAAGCTCCGCGCATCACTGGCCAATGAAATTAAAAGCGCACGGGCCTGGGCACGTCGCTCTCTGGCGATGCGTTCAGATTCTATTCGGGAATTGGATTTATTTCGGACGGCGGCATCGTCGAGAGGTGTTTTTGTCTCCCGCGCCGCTAGTTGAGCAGAAACTGGGTGAGAAAATAAGATTAAGCCGAGCCAGGCAATCACGATCAAACGCGAGCGGTTCATATTTCTCCTCGCCGGTTATGCAAAATGAGTCAGCCAGGTGGCTACCCGTCGGCAGGGTGTTTGACTTCGCGCCTTACTAAGTAATTGTCACCAATTCGTGGCGCACCTGCGATTTTGCCGCGGCGCCTTCTGCCAGCAACTTCTCGGTTTCTTTCACAAACGCCTCGACGATATCTTCACCAGCCACTTTGCGCATGGGCACGCCGTCTTTGAAAATCATTCCCACGCCGCGGCCAAACGTGATTCCGAGCTGCGAATCGTGCGCTTCGCCGGGGCCGTTGACGGCACAACCCATAATCGAAAGATGCAGCGGCTCTTCGACGTGAGCTAGACGACGTTCAATCTCGGTGACGATCTCGACAAAGTTATCGACGTCCAGTCGCCCGCAGGTGGGGCAAGCAACGACGGTGACGCCCCGCGTGCGCAGACCCAGGGACTTCACTATCTCCCAGGCCACACGCACTTCTTCCTGCGGTTCCGCCGCGAGCGAAACCCGAATCGTGTCGCCGATTCCTTCATGCAACAGAATGCCGAGACCGATCGCCGATTTCACCGTCCCGGTAAACGCGGTGCCGGCTTCGGTCACGCCCAGATGAAATGGATAGTCAACTTTTTCAGCGAGCAGGCGATAGGCAGCGACCGTCCTCTGCACGTCAGAAGCTTTCAGCGAGATGATGATGTCGGTAAAGTCGAGCTCCTCGAGAATTCGAACGTGACGCAGTGCCGATTCAACCATCGCTTCGGGCGTAGCTGTGCCGTACTTCTGCAAGAGATCTTTTTCCAGCGATCCCCCGTTGACGCCGATGCGAATCGGGACTTTCTGAGCTTGCGCGGCGCGAACCACCTCAACTATCCGCTCGTGCTTACCAATGTTTCCCGGATTCAAACGCAGCTTGTCGATGCCGGCTTCGAGGGCCAGCAGCGCCAGCTTGTAATGGAAATGAATGTCGGCAACGATGGGTACTTCGGGAACACGCTTGCGAATCTCTTTCAGCGCAATCGCAGCGTCGTTATCGGGCACAGCCAGCCGCACGATCTCACAGCCGGCGCTGACCATCTCTTCGATCTGAGCTACGGTTGCGCCTACGTCGGACGTATCAGTCTTGGTCATTGACTGGATGGCACAGGGCGCGCCGCCGCCGATTTGGACGTTCTTAACTTGTACCGCTTTGGACTTTCTCATATTTGCGATTTGCCAGATCATTTATTTCGCAGGCGTTGTCGTAGTAGGCGCGGGCGAGGCGGCGGCCGGCGGACTACTGCCGCGCCAGATCGAAGCCTGCTTCAGGAGGTCGTTGGTGATCACAAAAACCATCAATAGAATTACCACGACAAAACCAACTTGCTGAATTCGCTCGCGGACGGCCATGGAGAGTTTCATCCCCACCACGGCCAGGATTCCCTCAATCAATAACAGGAAGATGGCGCCGCCATCGAGAACCGGGATGGGCAACAGATTGAAGACCCCGAGATTCAAACTCAAAAATCCCAGCATAGTAAAAACGCCTGCCCAACCCAGCTCATTCGCGGACGTGGCCGCTACTCGGTAGATGCCGATCGGACCAGACACCGTGTTACGCACAGATCGCTTACCGGTAAATAGCTGGCTAAACGCTTTGCCAGTCAACCGCATGATGCGGAGGTTTGAATCGACGGCATAGCGGACAGCGGTAATCGGTCCGCTCTTCTGCATCGGTAGTTTCTGGCCCACATGAACGCCCATGACCTGTTCGCCGGGCGGTATGTTTACCGTGAGTTGCAATCGGCGGCCTCCGCGCTCGACGTCCATCACGATCGGTTCGGTCTTATGTTGACGGATGTACTGAACGACTTGTTCAGAACTCTTTACGTTCTGGCCGCCAATCGCCACGACGCGGTCGCCACCCTGCAGCCCTGCGACAGCGGCGGGACTGCCAGGCGCCACGTCGCTGATCAAGACCACCACATCGCCATAATCAGGTATAAAGTCGAGGAATCCGGCAGTCTCGCCCTGCTCAGTGTGCGGGGTCGGTTTGATGGTCAGGTTAACTCTTTGGCCATTGCGCTCGATTACCATCGGCAACGGCTCGTTCGGCGAAAGTAAAGCATCGCCGCTGATCGAGTCCCAATCAGGATTCGCGGTGCCGTTGAATGAAATAATGCGATCGCCCGGTTGCAGACCGGCCGTCTGCGCCGCACCGCCAGCGGAAACTGAACTGACTACCGGGGCCGGTGTCGCCGGCACGCCGTAAATCAAGCCGGCGGCAAAAGGGATAGTCAACGCCGTCAGAATGTTCATTACCGGTCCGGCGAGCGCAACTAGAATTCGTTGCCAACGCGGACGCAGGTCAAACCTTTCATTGGCCGGGATGTCTGATGCGCCCTCGCCCTCGATAGGCGCGTTGGATTCGTCGCCGCCCAACTTGACGTAACCGCCGAGTGGTACCAGTGAGATGCGATAATCGGTCGTTCCGATCTTGCGGCCAAACAGTCTCGGGCCGAAGCCGAACGAAAAAGTCTCAACCCGGATTTTGAAGAGCTTGGCGACTATGAAATGGCCGAACTCATGCAGCGTCACGGCCGCGCCCAGAATGAAAATAAAAGCGAGAATGCCAATCACAGTAGGATTTTGGAATATGCCCATCGCTTAGTAGATTAAAGCTCCTATCGAACTAAAACGCGCCGCCTCTCTCTTGCCAACCGATACCGGATTTACAAGAGTGAGTTTACGTGGCCCATAGGGGAAGGGTCAAACAGGTAGGATGTTTTGGTCCTTGTTCTGTTTCAAATCAGATGCCCCTTTGTGCTGGGAACGCGGACGGCTCGTCCGCACTGAGCGCGAAGCGCGAACAAATCAATTGGCCCTGTTCAATCGGGCACGGAAATAACTTTGAGCCTCCAACTCTATGCGAACTGGACGTCCGCGTTCCCGGCATTAACTCGAATGATATTTCCTAATTGAAACTAGTACGGGATGGGTTGGTGGCGTTCTACTCTAGTGAGCGGTGTGCAGAGTACCAACTTTAGTCGGGCGTTTTATTTAATGGGAAAGAACCCAACGCTAAACACTTTCACCTTAGGAACACGTCCGGTTGTTTTCGTCATTTTCCATTGATTGACTTCCCTGCACGAACCCCCGCATCACGCGACGCCGGTGACCTGGCTTTCCCGCGCATATTCCGCAATTGCCAGATGGGCGCCCGCACGCGCTGACCGATCGGCCTCAATCACAGTGTCAAGATCCTTAACATCGCTGGTTCGATGTTCATTCATCACACGTTTAATAACCGCCGGGATATCGGCGAAGGAAATCTTTTCATCAATGAACGCCTGCACCGCCTCTTCGTTCGCAGCGTTCATGGCTGCCGGCAAAGTTCCGCCGGTTCGCAACGCCCGATAAGCGAGCGAAATGCATGGGAACCTTTCCAGGTCCGGTTCTTCAAAGTGCAACGAAGAAAGTCGCGCCAGATCCAGCGCCGGCAACTCAGAATCGTGACGCTCCGGGTAAGTGAGCGCGTATTGAATTGCATGACGCATATCCGTGATACCCATCTGAGCGATCACTGAGCCGTCCACCATTTCAATCATCGAATGCACGATGGATTCTGGATGCACAACGATGCTGATCTCATCGGCGCCGAAGCCGAACAGCCAGCGGGCTTCGATTACTTCCAACCCTTTGTTCATCAGCGTGGCCGAGTCGATTGTGATCTTTGCGCCCATGCTCCACGTGGGGTGCTGGAGGGCTTCGGCCACCGTTGCCGATTCGATCGCAGCCTTGTCGCGAGTGCGAAAGGGCCCGCCTGACGCCGTCAGAATTATGCGGCGCACCTCGGCGCGCGTCTCTCCGCGCAGACACTGATGCAGAGCGTTGTGTTCCGAATCAACGGGCAAGAGCTCGGCGCCGGACCTCTCAGCAGCGCGCGTCATGAGCTCGCCGGCCATCACCAGTGTTTCTTTGTTGGCTAACGCGACGCGCTTGCCTGATTCCAATGCCCGCAGCGTGGGCACAAAGCCCACAGCTCCCACCGTGGCCGAAACGACGCAGTCCGCATCCGGATGGGTGGCGACTTCAACCAGTCCATCTCCACCGGTCACGATGCGGGGGATTGGGAGTTGGCGTTTACTCAACTCACCCTTCAGTTGTTCGCTCAGGTTTTCATTTTCGACTGAAACCAGATCGGGCTGATGCCGAGAGATTTGTTCGACCAACTTCGTAAGATTACGTCCGGCGCCGAGCGCCACGACCCGAAACTTTTCAGGGCCGAGCGCTTCCAGCACCCTGAACGTGTTGCAACCGATCGACCCGGTTGACCCTAAAATAGCGACGCCGCGTGCTGACATAAAATTTGAAGCTAATCTGCCGGAGGCGTTGGTGTCGGGGGCGGGCCGTAGCCCTGCACTAAATCGATCGTTTGCCCGTCACGATCATAGGTCGCGCCCGTGACGCGCCACGATCGATTGCTGCGGTACGAAAGGTTCACCGTCGCATTTACGTTACGTTTCTCGCCGATGACTTTCAGATTCAACGTCGCTTCCCCGTCGGTGTTGTGTACGTTGACGTTCCCGGTAATAAAAGATCCGAAGTCTTTCACTTCGCCAATGTCTTGCTTCAAGATTTCATTTTTTCGAAGGAAGGTCCGGGCCTCATCCGCGGCTTCGCTATTGGCGATAGTGTGAAACGCAAACCAGGCGATCCCGCCGACGAACAGCGCTACGATCAACGCCAGCACCGCCATAATTCCCGCGATGATCAGAATTATTTTCTTCGTGCTCATTTATGAGTTGAAATACAGCCTGGCAAAATAGTAGATGACCGGCGCATTGAACAGCAAGCTGTCGATTCGATCCAGAACGCCGCCATGCCCGGGCAGAATTTGCGCGGTATCTTTCGCGCCGGCGCTGCGCTTTAGCGCGCTTTCCGTCAAATCGCCGACGACGCTGATCACGTTCATTAGCGCCGCCAGAGCGAGGGCAAACTTCGTCGGCAATTCGAAAAAGAACCAGTAATGGGCCGCGGCTGCGAGCAGCAGACTGCCCAGCATTCCCGCCACCGCGCCTTCCCAAGTCTTGCCTGGACTAATGCCGGGGGCCAGTTTATGTTTCCCAAAAGCTCTGCCGCCGTAATAGGCCGCAGCGTCCGCGCCCATGATCACCAGAAAGAAAAACGCCAGCAGATGTTTCGAAAGCTCCGGCGCAAAACCCACTCGCAAAGCAACCAGATGCCCGCCGAGTAAAAAGATGTACATCACGCCCAGGACCGTCACTCCAGCCGAAGTGATCATTCGGTCGAACGGCGCGCCCCTTAGCATCGCCGCCACGAGGGATCCGATCGTAAGCAGGATCAGGATGATCTGAATCGTCAGCAGATCAGGCAACTTGCCCGGACGCGTAAAATAGAAAGTGGTGAAGAGAGCGGCCGCGCCCAGTAGCCCCGCCGCGGCGTCCGCACGAATCTGTTGTTTCCGAGCCAGCAACCAGAATTCGAAGAGCGCTACGATGAGCGCCGCTGCCGCCAGCACCACAAACAAGAGCGCCAGCTTTGCAAAAATGATCGAAACGACCAGAATCGGCAAAAGCACCGCCGCGGTCACCACCCGCGCCAACGCGGGAGGAAGATTCCCCAGGAACGTTTTGGATTTTGGTGTTGGTGGTTTGGTTTTCAAAGGAATAGCTAAATCGACAATGTATTTCAATACTTGGCGTAATCGCTCAGCTTGGATCTGAGCCTTTCTCATTAGCACCGCGGCTTCAGCCCGGTGATCAGCGGTTATTCTTCCGAATGGAAACCGTTTAAACGGTTTCCCGTTGATGTCGAATACTGAACTCACCGCGCTAAAGCGACGGTGCTAATGAGAGCGCCGGCGGGCGGACTGAGCGTCGTCTTGCGCCTATGTGGCTCCCGCTCGGGGGTGTGGACTACTTCGCGTTTGCGACAAGTTTGAGTCCACCGAACCGCCGACTGCGTTGCTGAAAATCGGCAACGGCCTCGAGCAGATGCAGGCGCCGAAAATCAGGCCACAGAGTTTCGGTCACGTAAATCTCGGCATAGGCGCTCTGCCACAGCAAGAAGTTCGAGATTCGCAATTCACCACTGGTGCGCACCAGCAGGTCTAACTCCGGTAAATTTCTGGTGTACAACTCGCGCTCGATGTCCGCCTCGCTTAACTCATCAGATGATCGACCCTCGGCCTGTAACTTACGGATCGCGGCGCGACAGGCATCGACGATCTCGGCGCGCCCGCCATAGTTCAACGCCACGCTCAGAACCATCCCGGTGTTCGCCGCGGTGCGTTCAGAAGCCCGCGCGATCTCGTTCCTGACAGTCGGCGCCAAAGCCTCGATCCGGCCAATCGTCTGAAAGCGAATATTTTGGCGATTGATCTCGTCCAGCTCTAATCGCAGGTACTTCCTGAGCATTCGCATCAGAGCATCAACCTCATAACGCGGACGCTTCCAGTTTTCAGTTGAGAAGGCGTATAGCGTCAGCGCCCCCAATCCCAAACGGGCGCCGGTATCAACTGCGGCGCGCACGGCCTCAACGCCGGCCCGGTGCCCCGCGATCCGGGGTTGCCCGCGTTGCGCCGCCCAACGCCCATTGCCGTCCATAATCACGGCCACGTGCCGCGGCAGGCGATCCCAATCAACCGCCATCAGCAAGCGTTCATCGAGAGTGCCTTTGGCTACAACGTCTGCAAAGTCAGCAAGCAATATTTTATCCGAGTTCAGAGTTCAAGCTTGAGCTTGCTTCATTAACGAGCACCGTTAAGACTGAACTCCTAACTCACCTCAATACGACAAATCAGGGTTACAAATCGAAGCCGTTTCATTCTTACTGCTGCAGGAGGCACTGTCAATCATACTGCACCCGCAGCAACGTCAAGCCGCACGCCGGCGCGGTTGGCCCGGCAAGATCGCGGTTCCCTTCCGCAATCGCGCGTCTCACCGTATCGAACTCGATCTCACCGCGGCCCACAGCAAGCAAAGTTCCCACGATCGAACGGACCATGTACCGCAGAAAACCGTTGGCAGTTGGCGTAAATTCAATCAGATGACAGAGGCCACGCCCGTCCCATCCCGCGCTGATACCGAGTTGTGTAATCGTTCGTACGCGCGACTCAGCGTCCGAGTCCGCGGCTGAAAATGCTGACCAATCGTGCTCGCCAACGAAGAGTTGGGCGCATTCGCGCATTCGATCGAGATCGACTGGACGAGCCTCCTGATGAGCAAAGCGCGACCAGAACGGCGACATCACCGGCCCATGAACCAGTCTATAGATATAGGTCTTACTGACCGCGGAATACCGCGCGTGGAATTCATCGTCAGCTATCTCGGCAAACAGTACGCGCACATCGCGCGCCAGGTTGCCGTTGACTGCGTTGCGCAGTTTGTGAGCTGTGATTTTGCGCTCAAGCTGAAGGCTGGCGACCTGTCCCTCGGCGTGCACGCCCGCATCAGTTCGGCCTGAGCCATGAACTTTGACTTCGCGATCATCCAACAGCGAAAGCACGCGGATCAATTCACCCTGAACCGTACGTAGTCCTGCTTGTGTCTGCCAGCCATGAAACTCCGTGCCGTCATACTGGATCAGCAGTTTATAATTCATCGAGCCCGATCTATCGTCCTGTTGACACTCATATTGCTGTTTAGAGGCGGGCTACCGCCCGCCTTCCGGATTTTTACTAGGCTCACAAAACCGGCGGGCAGTAGCCCGCCTCTAAACACAATTCACGCGATACAGAACTCACGGCATTTTTCTGCTGCCGGGTTTTATTGCGTCATCGCCACGCTTGCAGGCTTCGCAATCAGCGGGCGCAACGGCGGGAACATCCAGCGTGGCGAGCGACACCCGCGGCACGCCCACATCGGCTTTTCCTCCCGAGCGATCGATCATCGAAGCGGCTGCGACCACGTTTGCTCCCAGAACCTTCAGGGCGTCGATTGTTTCGCGCGTCGAGCCGCCCGTGGTAATCACATCTTCGACTACCAGCACTCGTTCCCCTTTACTAACCCGGAAGCCCCTCCGCAGAGTCATGCGGCCCTCGTCACGTTCCGTCCAAATGAAGTGCGCGCCCAACTGCCGCGCGACTTCGTATCCGATCACGATCCCTCCGATTGCGGGAGACGCGACGGTTTCGATTTCACTGCCACGAAAGTGTTGCGCAAGCTCGGCTCCGAACTCTGCAGCCCGCGCCGTGGATTTCAGCGCGAGAGCGCACTGCAGATAGACCGCGCTGTGAAGGCCGCTCGACAAAATGAAATGGCCTTCCAGCAAAGCGCCGGCGCTTTTGAATTCTTCAATTACTTCTACAGGGTTCATGGTTTCTATGGGATCGATAAAGTCGGTACTCTATACACAAGTCAATCAAGACACTACGCCGGGTTTCAAAAAGCCTTTACCAAAGACTACAATGCCTGCAAGTGAAAACTCATCGCAATCTGATTTCCGATTCAGCGCTGGTCCAGGAAACTTTTGAGCTGCTGCGCAAAAACGGCGGGCGCTCGAAAGTCACCGAAATCGTCGATGTAGTTTTCCGTCTTCCTAACGCCGACGATGAATTGGCGGCTTCGCTGATCGACGATCTGATCCGCGACGATCCGCGTTTCACCCTGGATGCCGGGCATCTTTCGATCATTGACGATCCTGTTGAGCAACGTCCCCTCGGTGAAATCGATTTTGTCGTGCTCGATGTCGAGGCGATAGGCTCGAAAGGGCTGCCTGCGCGGATGATCGAAATTGGCGCATACCGGGTTCGCTCGGGAAGGATTCTCGACGAGTTCCAAAGTCTGATCGATCCGGGTCTGCGACTGCCGCGATTCATAGCTGCGTTAACAGGCATTTCAGATGAAATGCTCAGGGGCGCCCCGAAGTTCGCCGAAATCGCCGACGCTTGGCTGGATTTTGCCGGCGACGCCGTGCTGGTGGCGCACGACTCCAAGTTTGATCTGGCGCTCCTCAATCGCGAGATCGCGCGCGTATTTCCCGGCACTCGAATGCGCAACGCGGAACTCTGCACGGTAAAACTGGCGCGGCGTATTCTCCGCTCCCTCGACAGCCATAACCTCGATGCCCTGGCCGAACATTTCGGTCTTGAGATTGCCGGGCGCCACCGGGCCGCGAGCGATGCGTACGCTACGGCCGAGTTATTTCTGCGTCTGCTGGATCAACTCGAATCGCAGGGCGTGCGTACGCTGTTTGAAGCTCGCAGCTTTCGCCCCAACACTGAGATACTCGCCGCCGGTATCGATCTGCAATTAGCTCTCGACATCTGATACGGGTACGTCTGATACGGACGGCGTCGACGTGCCGCGGTTCATTAGACTCCTGCCGACAAACACAATAATTATCAGCACCGCCAGTCCAATGCCGATGGCTGGATAGTAGCGGCTCAATATTTCCTTGGCGTGTTCGCCGTAGTGCGCGGCGAGATAGCCCTCGAGCAAATAACGGAAAGTGCGTCCGGCGGCAACGGCAATCGTGAAGCGCACCAAATTCAGCCGGAACACGCCGGCCGAAACCACGAATAGCTTGAACGGAAAAGGCGGCGGCAGCAGCGATGCGACCAGCACCGAGAGCACGTCGTAACGGTCGATCAAATCCTTAACGCGTTTTTGCTTTTTCTCAGAAAAGCGGCGTAGCGCGCGATGCCCGGCTCGCTGCGAAATTTTATAGAGACCCACGCAACCCGCGGTCGAACCGATCGTCGCTGCGGCCACATAAATCAACATCCACGAAGGCCGAGCAGCGGCGAGCAACAAGAGCACCGCATCCACGCCACCCGGCATGGGAATGAAGAGCGAATCAAGAAACGCAATCGCCAAAAGCCCCAGGGGGCCAAACGAAACCAGATACTGGGAGACCTTGGTCAGACCCCCCGTAATCTTATGAATAAGTGTTTTCAATAAATCCGTGTCCTTTCAAAACTGGAATCCGCTACTCGTTTTCCTTCGCGGATTTTACTGCGGCCCGGCCCTTACTCGATAAGAGATAGACGGCCAGCGCTACTACGAAAAGCCCGGTTACAATACTAATAATCACTATCCCATTGTCTTTCGAGAAGCGGAGCACCCGTTCGCCGTAGAAAACCGCCAGAGTACCTTCAGCATAATAACGGAGCGAACGAGCCAGCAGTATCGTCAACAAAAACCGGCGCCGCGGAAACTGCAGAGCACCGGCCGTAGCGACAAAAATCTTGAACGGCATTGGCGGCGGAAGCAAAGCGGGCACCGCCAGCGCCAAAATACCAAAGCGAGCGTAAGCTCGCTCTACCCGTTGGATATGTTCCGCGTTAAACCGGCGATGCAACACCGCTCTGCCGCCGCGACTCAGAATCGTGTAAAGCAGAAAACAGCCGAGCACCGATCCCACGGCCGCGAACATCGGGAAAAAGAAAACCGCTCGCGGGTGCGTGTAGCAGCGCGCCACAACCAGGTAGTCGTTCACTTCCGGCAGGGACAGCAGCGAAGAGTCGAGCGCTCCAATCAAAATCATCGCCGGGCCAGCTACGAAGATCGGCACATGCACGATGAAGTGCCCCAAACGTTTTGCGAGAACATGCAACCAATCGAACATAGAACCACCGGCGAATTCGCGCGAAAGATTCTAACTTCTCGGTAATGGATCAGTTTGAGTTCTAGCTTTAGTTGCGCCCGCCAATCAGTCCTCTACAGATTAAATCCTGGACGTGAACTATTTGGCTGGCGTAAAGATCGAGGGAGTATCGTACGTAACACCCACGGTGAGTCCCGACCGCGGGCTGAGCCTGGTTATTCCTTTGATACCGGCAAAATCGAAGCGCAGCCCTGAGGCCCGCACTTGCATGCCGAGGCGAGCTTCGCCCTGCGATTCAGTTCCCAGGGGCCCACTGCCTGGCCGCGTGTTCGCGCGCCCATTGACTTCGCCCGCGAGACTAAACTGTTTGTTTAGTCGCACAATCCCGGCAAAGCCATAAGTCAAAACATCGTTCTGTGAGAACAAACCCGTCGGGGACGTGAGAATTCCAATCCCCAGATTGCCGAACGTATTCACGCGCGCGTTCGGACCGAATTTTTTGCCGAAGAGGATCTGGCCGTAAGCGTTGGTTTGATTCAAACCGATGCCGCGGCCCTGGTTTGAATTCGGAAGTTGTACACCAAAACGAAAACCCAGCGAAGGTAAACTAGCTGTCTCGTTGCGCAGCTTAATCTTGGTCCAGAGGGTAAAGTCACCGACATCGTTCGTTGAGTTGGCCCCGGCCGCAACGTTAAGTGGAATCGCGCTCGGTCCGCGAGAATTAATGCTCAAAAAATTCTGGGCCACGCCTTCGATTTGCACTTCCACGTTCGGCGCCAGACCAATGCTGATGCCAATCACGCCGGCGCGCGTTAGATCGCCAGTGAGTCCCGAGACCGGATACTTCGCCCTTTGCACAAAATCAATTCCCGCTTCGATCCGCATCGACCCGGGCGGGATAATATCGACATCTTCAGTGAGCAGCGGGCGTTGCTGGCCACAAGCGACCAACGCTGCACTTAGCAGGAGTGTCAGCACGCCCACGCCAACAAGAATTGATTTGATTTGATTAAGCAATCCGAAATCTCAGTTCAGTCGTGGAACTTCAAACGTAAGCGGATTGTAATGTGCCGAAGCCTTGGCGTCAACGCCGAAGTGACTTCCCGATTTCCCTTTGCGCCTTTCGATTTAACTCTGCGCCTTTGCGCGAAACATATCTTCGCTCGCCTTGTTTTCGCGCAAAGGCGCGAAACAAAGACGCAGAATTAGAACAGTACCCTCCGGTCACACCGAGCCAACCACCTTCGAACCATGTGGTACCATGCTCGCCTTTTGCAAAGCTGATTCCTAACCAAAAGGTGAACCGATGAACATCAGATTCAGATTAGGGAAAATACTGTTGGTAGTTCTGGCTATCCTCTGCGCCGGCGCTAACGATTTTCGGCTCTCGTGCGCATTCGCACAGCAGGCAAGTCGCACGATCACAATACTCGGGCTGCACGGGCGCGTTACCGTGCGGCGCGATGAACGTGGCATTCCCTATATTGAAGCCACGAATGATGAAGATCTTTACTTTGGGCAAGGCTATGCGACTGCCAACGATCGTCTGTGGCAGATGGATCTAATGCGCCGGACTGCGCGCGGAGAGTTGGCAGAGATTTTGGGAGCGGGACCGAACAATGCCGTGCTTGAGCAAGACAAGCAGCACCGCACGATGGGCTTTGCCCAGGAGGTGAAGGCGGAATTGGCCCAGGCATCTCCGCAGACACGCGCCGTGCTCGAAGCCTATGCGCGCGGCGTGAATGCCTACATCGATTCTCTCGATCCCAAAACACTGCCACCCGAGTTTCAAATCCTCAAATATCAGCCGCGGCCCTGGACGCCGGCGGATTCCTTGCTGCCCGTCAAATTGTTTGCCGAAGCACTCTCGACCACGTGGCGACTCGACGTGATGCGCGAAGCGCTGGCTACCCTGCCTGTGGAAAAGCGCGCCGCTCTGATGCCCGAAACATCAGCGCTCGATGTGCTCGTTGTCGGCAAGGACACAAAGAAAGTGAATGCGGCCGTCCTCCAGCAAAATAGACCCACCGTTTCGATTGGATTGTTAGCAGCCCTGGCGATAGACCAGGAGGTTGCATCGCAAGCCCTGGAACGAATCGGCCTGTACGCGGAAGGACTCGCCGCCAGTAACAATTGGGTGGTCAGCGGCAAACACACAGCGTCGGGCAAGCCTCTACTCGCCAACGATCCTCATCTGGCTGCATCGGCGCCCTCAATCTGGCATATGGTGCACCTCAGCGCTCCTGGCGTCCGTGTGGCCGGTGTCACCGCACCCGGCCTGCCGGGCGTAGTGATTGGTCACAACGAACGCATAGCATGGGGCTTCACCAACGTCGGCCCAGACGTGCAGGACCTCTACATTGAAAAGTTTGATCCGGCGAATCCGCGCCGCTACCTGACTCCGCAGGGCTGGCAAGACGCGGACGTGCGTCACGAAGAGATCAAAGTGCGGAAAGGATTCGATAAATCGGAAACCGACATAACGCCGCTCGATGTAACTGTCACGCGCCATGGCCCAATCATTCTTGAGAGAGACTCGAAGCGTTATGCTTTGCGCTGGACCGCGCTGGATCCGAAAGCTAATAACGCTGACAGCAGCTATCTGGTTGCAAAGGCCCACAACTGGAAAGAGTTCACCCAGGCGCTGCGCTCGTTTACTGCCCCGACACAAAACGTCGTCTACGCGGATGTGGATGGGCACATTGGCTACTACGCCGCCGGCATAATTCCCGTGCGCAAATCCGGAGACGGTAGCGTTCCTTACGACGGCTCGACTGATGCCGGCAATTGGACGGGGTGGATTCCCTTCGCTAAGCTTCCCCACCTTTACGATCCACCCAACGGAATCATCGTTACGGCGAATCAGAGGATCGTCGGCACTGACTATTCATACTTCCTGACGCACTCATGGGCCCAGCCGTATCGCGCGCGACGCATCTGGGACCTGCTAAATCAGAAACCCAAACTGACGACTGATGACTTTCGCCGGATTCAGGGCGATGTGTATTCCATTGGGCTGGCCTCGTTTGCGCGGGACAGCGCGAAAATACTCAAAGCAGCGACGCCCAGTGATGATCAAAAGCTGCGGGACTCGATCGATGCTCTCGAAAAGTGGAATGGAGAAGTCAATGCCGACTCTTCCGAAGCGCCTTTGGCCTTTCAGATGCGCGCGGCCTTTCGTCTGCGGATACTCACCGCCGCACTGGGTTCCGATCTGTTGAAGGTCTACGGTTGGGCCAATTTTGAAACAACGCTCGATCGTCTCTTAAGCGAGCAGCCGAAGGAATGGCTGCCGAAGGAATTTAACAGCTACGCCGAACTCTTGCGCGCATGCTACGCCGATGCGCGTCAGAGTCTGAGCAAAAATCCGGGAGCGGATGAATCCAAGTGGAAATGGGGCGAGATGCAGAAAGTTAGATTTGCGCACCCGCTGGCCGGTGTGCCTTTCATTGGTTTGCAGTTCGCTATTCCACCATTCCCCCAAAATGGTACCGGCAGTCTCGGCGCCACGGTCAACGTGGGCAGCAACGTCTCGATGCGCTTCATTGCGGACCTGAGCGATTTGGACCAGACCCGACATGGAATTACCCTCGGCGAATCGGGAGTTCCGTCAAACCCGCATTGGAAGGATCAGCTCGAGGACTGGCGCAATGTCAGCCCGCGCGTATTTCCGTTCACGAAGTCTGCGGTGGAGAGTGCCACGAAAGATGTCCTTATCTTCGAGCCCGGACGATAACGCTTTGGTCGCGCGTAGCGCGCCGGTGACGGCGGCGGGACAGCGCGAAATGCCCTTGTCGCCGTAATGAGGTCAGTACCACCTGCGTCAGCAGGTGGACTCATGCCTCAATGCGCGGCGTTGCCCGGAGTTGATGCTCTATCCACCGCTCTCACCGATGCGCCTGACTGCAGACCGTTTGAACCGATCATGAAAACCGCAGACGAATCCTGGCGTCTCTTCATAGCTCTCGAACTCCCATCAGCCCTGCGCAGCCGTGTGAAAGGACATATCGATCACTTACGACAAGCAGTGCCTGATGCCCGCGCCAGTTGGGCCCGCGAAGAAAATCTGCATCTCACGTTGAAGTTCCTCGGTGACACTGCAGTAGAGAAGGTCGACGCACTTTCGCAAGCCATCCAGCACACTGCGAATCAGTTGTCGCCGTTTGAAGTAATCATCGCCGGTGGCGGCGTCTTCCCTTCCCACGGTCAACCGCGTGTGCTCTGGCTGGGGATCGAAGACCTAACAAATAGTCTCAGCACGCTTTCTCGATCGCTTGAAGACGAATGTGCTAAGGCAGGCTTCCTCCGCGAACCGCGAGCGTATCATCCACATCTCACCGTTGCCCGCCTCCGCCAACCGCACGGCGCTCGTCGCCTCGCCGAAGTGCACAGAGAGGTTGGCTTCGATCCAGTTCCTGTGAACGTGCGCGAGGTTTGCTTGATTAGAAGTGAGTTGCGAAGTGAGGGATCGCTATACACGGTGATCGCGCGGCATGAGTTTTCTGGGCTTTAGGAATGAAATCGCAAGTTAACAACTTGCGGTACCAAGCAAAAACGGCCACCGATTGGCAGCCGCTGATGTTTGAATCTAAATGGTCGGGGCGAGAGGATTCGAACCTCCGACCTCTCGGTCCCGAACCGAGCGCTCTACCAGGCTGAGCCACGCCCCGAACTAACAGGATTGGATTCTATGTGACCGTCGAGGCACTGTCAAACCTGCCTGCTTTTCTCTTTATCCTCGCGCAGATGTTTGATGTGCCGCCAGATCCACCAGGCAGCCGCCAACGCCACGACGATACCGATGATGAAATCGAAGCGGTGAAATAGATTCTTAAGCGTGGGGTCCTTGTCCCACTTCTCGCCGAGCCTCTGTCCCACATACGCCAAACCAATGCACCACGGGAGCGATCCGGCAAAGGTGTAGATCACGAACTTCTTTATGTTCATGCGAGCCACGCCGGCGGGAAAGGCTATGAACGTGCGAATCGCCGGTAATAGGCGACTGGCGAAGACGATCACCTCGCCAAAGCGCTCGAACCAGCGGTCGGCCAGGTCGAGGTCATGACGTGAAACCAGCACGTACCTGCCATACTTTTCGACGAACGGTCTACCTCCATACATCCCTACCCAATATGCCACGAGCGATCCGAGCACACAGCCGATTGCGCCGGCCAGCCCTACCAACCAGAGATTGAATTCCCCCTTGGAAACGAGATAACCCGAGAAGGGCATAATTATTTCCGAGGGGAGTGGAATGCACGCTGATTCGATCGCCATCAGCAAGACGACTCCAGCATAACCAAGCCGCGAAATAGTCGCGACGATTACCACGGAAAGCAGTTCGATTATTTTGCCAACCATTTTCTAACTCGCGTCCCTCACTGCTAATTCACTGACCAACCATGCTGGCCTATCAATGGGACAAACTGGCAAGGCCCGTGCTCTTCGACTCTATGCCCATCCTCAGTCTTTATCACCCGGACAAGTTTTTGTGCCTCGCGCGTTTCTCCGATCGGAATGACCAGGCGACCACCGACTTTCAATTGCGCGATTAAAGGATCGGGAATTCGCGGGCCGCCGGCCGCGACCAGAATACCTTCGTATGGACCGTAAGCATTCCAGCCTAACGTCCCATCAAAAGCCTTGACCGTAGCGTTGTAGATTCCCAGTTCGCGAATACGGCTTTGCGCCTGTCGAGCCAGTTCACCAATGCGCTCAATCGAATAAACCTGCGATGCCAACTGCGCCAGCACAGCCGTTTGATAACCCGAACCGGCGCCGATCTCCAGCACCCGGCTCTTCTTGTCCAACTCGAGTAACTCGGTCATGCGGGCGACGATGAAGGGCTGCGAAATCGTCTGATTGAAATCGATTGGCAAAGCGTTGTCGTCATACGAGCGGCCGCGCAGGGCTTCAGTAACAAAGAAATGCCGCGGAACGCTGCGCATGGCCTCGAGGACTTTGGGATCGCGGATGCCGTAATGATCGCGCAAACGTTCGCACATACGCTCGCGCGGGATGCGATATTCTGCCTGCAGTGCTTGTTGACGTGATGGTGTCGAACCCAAGTCTTTGACGCCGGGAAGGCTGTTTTATTGTTATTGACTATGCAAGAGTTCGGAGGCCAGGTAATTCCACGAACCGATTTCGGTCAATGCCGCGTGATCAGTCATATCGCTCCGCAACGGCGTGATTGAGACATAGCCGTCTTCGATCGCTCGATAATCCGTGCCGTCTTCTGAGTTCGAACGAAAATACTGTTCACCAATCCAAAAATACGGCTTGCCGCGAGGATCTATGTGTTCGGTGATCACGGGGCGGGCATTCTTGATGCCCTGGCGCGTTACTTTCACGCCCTTGATCTCTCCCAACGGCACGTTCATGTTCAAGAGCGTGCCCGCGGGCAAACCTTCACTGAGGATCTTTCGCACGGCCAGCAGAGCAAAGCGGGAGGCCTCGGTGAAATCAAAGTTCTCTCTGGCCACGAGGCTCACAGCGATTCCGGGTACGCCGAGGATGGTAGCCTCCAGGGCGCCCGCGACAGTGCCGGAATAAGTGGCGTCGTCTCCCAGATTCCCGCCGTGGTTTATTCCCGATACGCAGAGATCCGGGAGTTCGTCTTCTTTGAGGATCTGATGAAGCGCCAGCGTCACACAGTCGGTCGGAGTTCCATCCACAGTCCAATGACGATCATCGATTTGGCGAATTCGAAGCGGCCGCGATAACGTTAGGCTGTGGGACGCGCCGCTCATTTCGGCCGCGGGGGCGATGACAAACACGTCGGCAACCTCGTGCAGCACTTGTTCGAGCTTCACTAAGCCTTCCGAATGTATCCCATCGTCGTTTGTTAATAAGATCCGCGTCATGACTGCTTAATCCGACCGAGAGTTAGGCACCTTCGCTTTGCACACGTGCACCCGCCGTTTTGAACGCTTTCCGAACCCCACTTTTAGTTGTGAACAACCTGGTGAGTCTCGTGCAGTGAAGGCTACAGAATACTAACGTCCGCCGACGGGACGGGGTCTCGGGCGGCCCTTCTTCTTGTTACGTTTGCGAGCCAAAGCGGACTTGAGCTTCGCCTTCTGGCCCGGAGGCATGAAAAAGGCGTGCTTTTTTGCGTCCTTAATTATCTCTTCGGTCATGACCTTGCGCTTGAATCGACGCAAGGCGCTTTCAATCGACTCGCCCTGGTTAACGTTTACTACTGCCATCTATTTCTCCATTGATCGGTTTGATTTTTCCGCTTTGCGAAGCCCTATTTAACACGTCCTCGTGCGTCGTGGTCAAGCAGGCAACGAAAACCCCGCGAACAGTGAGACCATTCGCGGGGCACGCTTCAAAAGGTTGGTCTCGGGCTAAACCGAGGCAACAGCTACGTCCTTCTTGCGTGTCAGGCCTTGAATCTTGACCGGCTTGTCACCGTTGTCGGATTTGATCTCCTGCTGCTTGAGTACCATTTCCTGATAAAGCTTGCGCATCATCACAGTTTCTTCATGAGCGGTCTTAGGACCTTCCATGTGGGGCTTATTCGGCCTCATTAGATCCACTTCGTTTAGTTTAAGACCGTGAGTAGGATCTGAAAGATCGACAGTCTTGCCGCCGGCAAAAATTTCGTGCCGGCCATGTTCTTCATACCACTTCGCCACGGTCGCGTTCTGGTGCATGTGCTCGATAATATTGCGCCAGCCGATACCGGTATTGTAAGCGCAGAAGCTGATTTCGCCTTCCTGCGTTCCGTACGGAATGATGCACATCTCTGTGCGGCGGAAGTCGTAGTTGAACAGATCCTGAAACCACATGCCCGCGATAAACAAAAAGTTCCAGCGATCGGATCGGCGCTTCTCGATATCCTCAGTATTACGGTCGCCACCGACCTTCCCGTAATCCTTTCCGGTCAGGCCAAACGACTTATCGAACTTCTTGAAAAGCTCATACAGATTGAATTCGGAAGGCGCCATCTTTGGCTTGTAGTGCTTTAAAAGCGCCAGCCCCATCATGACGTTGGATGACCACTTTCCACGCGCCGCATCCGTAATCTTTCGCATATCCTTGACGAGGCCAGGGATATTTAGAAACGCCGGAACGGGGCTCATTTCTTTCGTTTCCTTATCAATCATCACTGCCGTGCCGACGCCGCAGTTCGGGTGACAACCGCAGGAGACCTGGCCCCATTCCGAGTTCGGCCCGTGAACGAGATCCGCGAAATCTGCGAACGCACCCATCAGTGACAGCGGAAACCAGTCGCGAGTGGGTTCAGTGATTCCAACCTGATTTTTGACATCATGAGCCAGATGAGAAAGGGTGTATCGCTGCTGGAGACGCCGTTCCGGTGTAATCGCTTCATCGCGGCCGGTGAAAGATACCGGCTGAAACGAAAGAAATGCGATCTTCTTCGGATTATCCAAAGCAAACCGGATAATCGATCCGACCTGATCATTGTTGATACCGTTCACGAGTGTGGTGACTAGAACAATCTCAACCCCTGCTTCGTGAAGATTGTTAATCGCCCGCAGCTTCACGTCAAAGAGATTGCCAACTTGGCGGTGACTATTGGCGTCGTTTCCAATTCCGTCAAACTGGAAATATACATAACGCAGTCCTGCTTCTGCCGCCTCACGGCAGAACTCTTTGCTCTTTGCGAACTCGATCCCATTCGTGGCCGCCTGCACCGAGTTGTACCCGACTTTACGGGAATACTTAATCGCCTCGATAAAATGCGGCGAAATCGTCGGCTCCCCACCTGAAAATTGCACCGACATTTGCCGGCGCGGTTTGATTGAAATCGCGTTATCGAGAATCTCTTTGATATCGTCCATGCTCAGTTCGTGGACAAACCCGACTTGGTTCGCATCCATGAAACAGGGATCACACATCATGTTACAACGGTTGGTAAGGTCGACCGTAAGCACGGCACCGCGACCATACTTAATCGTGCTTGTACCGTGGTTGTGAAGCTTCTCATCATTATGAGCCGGGATGTCTCGTCCTGGAAACATGGCCTCAATGTGGGTCAAAAATTTCGCATCGATAGCCATCATATCTTCAAAATGACCATGAATCGGACAATCCTTAACCATCCATATCTCGCCATCGCGCTCGATGATCTGCGCCTTAATTTCCCCGACCTTTTCATTCAAGAGAACCGAAACATCTTGTTTACCGCTGAGGATCTCCTCACGGGCTTCAATAACGCAGTTCGGACATAGAGAATCCGTAACGCGAGGCCACCCCAACGTGGGCTTCGTCTTCTGCCATGATTTCAGCAAAGGCTTATCCGACCACTTGGGAGTGAATGATGGATTGGGCTTATACTTGTTAAATACTTGAATTGAATCGAAAATACCGCCGGCGACGGCGGTTAAGCCCCGCTCGGCATATTTAATAACTTTCATAAAGAGTCCGCTCCCAGCATCGATGAATTTGCACACAACCGGCTTGAAACCCCAGCGCAATGGCTGTGCCGGCGAGCCGCCCAGCCCTTAAACCCTTAACCTAGAATAAATTGTGCCGCCGAAGCGCATACCAAGCCCGTGGTTCAGGTATATCGAAACGACTCAGTTATTCACGGTGACCCATAACGACCCACGCGATATTTGCTCCTTTGATCTTCAAGGGCGAGTGAATTCCTGCCCAACGGCAGGCGCCCAGCGCAGCGCCTCTTTCCGTACGCCGCACGTACGCCGATTTAAGCGCTTAATTCCCGCTACCTGATGTAACTGTTGAGGTTAGCTTGCTGAATTGTTGCAAAGAAATGGTCTTGCCTCAGATCCACTCAGATGCTAGAGTCGGCGGCACTTGCGGTAAATCATTGTCGCGCAAGGGATTGAAAGAACGGCACCCACTGTATCTTGGGTATTGCGGAGTTAGCAGCCGTTTATATTGTGGTGGGACGGTTTAAACGTCCAAGTCTCAGAGATGCCCTCAGGAGAAGCGGAGATGAACGCAAAATCCCCCGCAACCGCACGGACGTTGCGCCAATTTCGCGCAACTGTCACCACCCGAAGAAAACTAGCATCGCTTCGTGTTTCGTCGCAGCGGCGACGTATTCGGCGGAGCGAACCGCTTTGCACTGACAAGTCATCGATCTTCAATGCGCGGCCTTCTGAATCGACCGCAAATGAACCAATCTATAGTTAAACCGGGCGCCAGGACCGTCGAGGTATCGGGGGCGGACGTTAACGTAGACGACAAGACAAGACTGAGGAGGTGAATCTTGAATAGGTTAGGAAATACTTACTGGCTTAGCAATCGACAGGCGACCCAACGGGTGGCGCAAACGATTCCCATGCTTCCCGTGCGTGATATTTCCCGCGAAGTGTTCCCGGTAGCACTAAGCTGGCTGCGCATTCCTTCGTGGATGTTTCTGGCAATGATACTCATGGCAACGCTTGGGATATGCTCAACAGTAATCACCCGATCCAAGGCTGAGCTGAAGGCATCAACGACCGAGTATGGTCGGATAAGTTCCGAGATTGCCTCCATCCGTCGATCTAATACTTCATTACAAGTCGAAATTCGCCGCATGGCGAGCGACCCGGGTACTATAGAGTCGGCCGCAAGAGAACGGTTGGGGATGGTAAGGCCGAACGACGTTGTAGTGCCTATTGAGTCGATTGGTCCCGTTTCAAATTTTGGAACTCTTTCGTTCGTCCGCTAATCGCATCCGCTTTACCCTGCCGCTGTGTCCACGAATTTGGGTCCTTCCGTAATTGCGCGGCTGTTAGAACTATCGCAGCCGCGCCCCCTTCTCAAGGAAAGACGCGAATCGGCTAACTCCGTGACAGTTCAGACCTCGCTTAGATTGACACACCCAGGACCTTCAACTAATATCCCAGCAATCTAGTGATTTTGGCTGTAGACAGCGCCGGCGCTACCTTTCGTCAATGAACCTGGACGATGCAAGAGATCAAAGAAGCCTCTTCTGAACGTCAAGCCACGGCACGCTGGGAAGAAGAGATTTTGAAGCCCTCTCTGGATCGTCATGCGGAGCGTAAATCTCACTTCCAAACAGTTTCTCTTGAAGAGGTTAATCGCCTTTACGCTCCCTCGGATGTAGCCGACATCGATTTTGATCGGGATATCGCCTTTCCCGGCCAGTTCCCCTACACCAGAGGCATCCACGCAACCGGCCATCGCGGTAAACTTTGGACCATGCGCCAATTTGCGGGCTTTGGCACTCCAGAGGAGACCAATCAAAGATTCAAGTACCTCTTGCGAGAGGGCCAAACCGGACTTTCGGTTGCCTATGACCTTCCAGCGCTCATGGGCTACGATGCCGATTCCCCACTGTCGGAAGGCGAGGTCGGAAAGTGTGGTGTAGCAGTTTCCTCTCTCGCTGACATGGAAGCCCTGTTTGAGGGTATTCCCCTTGAAAACGTGACGGTCTCGCAGACTATTAATGCGCCGGCATCGGTGTTTCTTGCGATGTACCTGGTGGTTGCTGAAAAACAAGGCGCCGATTGGAAAAAGATTTCCGGCACCTTGCAAAACGACATCCTCAAAGAGTACATAGCGCAGAAGGAATGGATCTATCCGATTCGCGCCGCGATGAAGCTAGTCATCGATACTTTTGAGTTCTGCACCAAGCATGTCCCTCGATACAATCCGATTTCGGTGAGCGGCTACCACATTCGCGAGGCGGGCGCTACCGCGCTGCAGGAGTTGGCGTTTACCTTACGAGATGGAATCGAATACGTCGAATGGGGAGTTCGGGCCGGACTCGAATTGGAGCGCTTCGTGCCGCGGATTTCGTTTTTCTTTAACGCTCACAATGACTTCTTTGAAGAGATTGCCAAGTATCGGGCGGCCCGGCGTATTTGGGCGCGCGCAATGCGCGATCGGTTTGGCGCTCAAACCGAGCGGACGATGCAGATGCGTTTTCACACGCAGACTGCAGGCGTTTCGCTGACCGTGCAGCAACCGCTGAATAACATTGTGCGCGTTGCGATTCAGGCGCTCGCCGGAGTGCTGGGGGGAACGCAATCCTTGCATACCGATGCTTTCGACGAGGCGCTCGCCCTTCCCACGGATCGGGCCGCACTGATCGCGTTGCGAACACAACAAATAATTGCCGAGGAGACCGGCGTCGCCAACACCGTCGATCCTATGGGCGGTTCGTACTTCATCGAAGCACTAACGAACAAAATGGAAGAAGGCGCTCTGGATTACTTCGAACGCATCGATAGTATGGGCGGCATGGTTGAAGCAGTTGAAAAGGGATTTCCGCAACGGGAGATTCAGGAATCAGCTTATCAGTATCAGAAGGCTCTGGAGCGCGGCGATCAAGTCATTGTCGGTGTGAACAAGTACGAAATGAAGAACCAGCCCCAGGAGATTCCGACTTTGGTCATTGACGAGTCAGTCCGCGAGCGCCAGCTCGAGCGCCTCGAACAAACCCGCACCAGGCGAGACCAGGGCGCGGTTGATAGGGCACTTGATTCTTTAAGGATAGCCGCACAAAAAGGTGACAACACCATGCCGGCCACGATCGAAGCCGTCCGCGCCTACGCCACTCTCGGTGAGATCTGCTCCGCTCTTCGGGACGTCTACGGCGTCTACGAAGAGCCCGCGATCTAGATTAAAAAGAACCATCCCCCTTAACTCATATGAATCCTTTTCGGCTGTTATTAATTTTTACCCTGGCAATCACTTTGTGCGCGCTGGCGACACCCTCAAACGTTGCGGCGCAGGATCGAGTCATCATCCAACCTCGGCGAGTCGCGGTCTTCCGCAGCGGAGAGGAGGTTCGCGATTTTCCTGAGCGCAAAAAGGCGATCGTCAGATACCCAATTGTCCGCGGCCTATCTGACGCAGCCGTGCTGCGCCGGATCCAGAATTCGCTCACGATGAAGAATGTGTTCGACCATACCCTGGAGGAATTTCGGCGAAATTCAGGATTTGTCGAATTCGACTACAAGGTCAACTACAACAAGAACTATCTCTTGGACATAACGTTTACTGAGGAATTTGAGGGCGCATATCCCTCTGTTGGAACGAAGCACTTTTTGATCAACCTGAAGAACGGTAAGGTCGTTAGGGCTGCCGATGCCTTCAACACTGGCTCGCTTTACGTACTCGCCGGGCTGGTCGATAAGAAACTGAAGGCGGAAGTAACGGAGCTGAATAAGGTAAATGAAGACGACAAGTCCTCCGGCGCCGAAAGCAAAAGCTGGGTCAGGGATGAACTGAAGAAACTACAAATCGGCGTAAGACACCTCAACGAATTCTCAGTCAGCGACAAGGGCGTGACCTTCTTGTTTGACGCAGGGTTCCCACACGCAATCCAAGCCCTCCAACCTGACGGCAGATACTTTTTCAGCTATGCTGAGTTCCGCCCCTATATCAAACGGAATGGGCCACTCGGTGTTTTTAAGTAAGACAGGTGAAATGAGCGAAAAGAAGATCCGTGTTTTAGTTGCTAAGCCTGGGCTCGATGGTCACGATCGCGGCGCCAAGGTAATTGCCCGCGCGTTGCGAGACGCCGGCATGGAAGTTATTTACACGGGTCTGCGTCAGACACCCGAGATGATCGCCGCAGCCGCTTTGCAGGAAGACGTTGATGCCGTCGGAGTGTCGATCCTCAGCGGCGCACACAACACCCTGTGCCCGCGAATCGTTTCGCTGTTGCGCGAACAGGGGATGACGGACACTTTGGTGATTTTGGGAGGAATCGTGCCCCAGGAAGATATCGCCAAACTCAAAGCGCAAGGCGTCGCCGAGATTTTCCCTCCCGGCACCTCAACTCAAGACATCGCGAAGTTCATTCGCGAAAATGTCCACCCGCGCACCTGAGTTGGTCAGGCTTTAATAAACTGAAGCGCCTGATGACTTCTGAGTTCCACGGGATCGACGATAAGCATGAGGCCTCGAACACAAAGCACAACCTAAAAGAGGGACTTCTCGCGCATCGGTCCAACGAACGTTGGCCGCGCCCTAGATTAGCCTTCTCAGCTTGATTTTGACTTGGGATGTTTGCGCGCCGCGCTTGATGCTCAACAGATATTCGCGTCCACTCTGCTTAAACATTTCTCTTACGTCGTCGAGCGCCAACGCAGAACAGAGCTTATCATCAATCGCAGCGATGACATCTCCCACGCGCAAGCCAGCCTCCGACGCTGGAGAATTTTCCGTGATATAGAAAATGGTGAAGGCGTCGAGCCTAACACCTTCGGCAGTTAGAACTGCGCCGCTCATATCAGATTCAAATGGTTCTCGAAGCTGGTCGCTTGGCTCAAGAATCATGCGATAGTTCCGATAGTCAAAGATTACTTTAAACCGCCGCAGGATTCCGTCACCGATATTTCCTGTCAGATCAGGATTAGCCAGCGCGCCCTTGGCGGATACGGCGAGGCCGGTCACAACGTTCTCCAGCGCGAAACGCCCTAACTGCAAGCCCTGCACACGACCAAGCCGGATAGAAGTTTCACCTCCCAATCCTGCCGACGGCGCCGCAATTGTCCGGGATACAGACTCCAGGACCTTTTGTCTATTGACGTAAGGACTGTGAAGAATGAGCGTATGGCTGCCGCCAGTATCAATCCTAAAATTTCCCTCGATAGGCGCGCGACCCGGCAGGCCGAGTCGGGCCCGGACAGAGGATGCATTGTTTTTCAAGTCAAGCGGAATCGAATCGCCCGGACCGGAATAGTGAAAATCTTTCGGCTCATACACGTTGATCACGCGGGTGGCATAATCAATTTCAACCACGTAACGGCTGAAAAAATCATGACCGAGCACGCCGTCCACGACGCGCCCTATGTATCGATTTAGATTTGATAAGGGAAGGACAACGACGACACGCGCTTCGAAATCTACGCCTGGCAGACTGAAAGAAACATTTTTCGCCATCCCAGCCGCCACAGAAGCCTCACCCACTCCCTCGACGTTCCCGCCGCCGGAAACTTTGATGCCGAGCGTCTTCGCGCGATTGGTATCAAGCAATGTGCCGGCAGCGCCTGTGTCGAGAATGAACCAGAGTGGCTCTGAACCATTGACGCGCACCTGCAAGAAAATGACGTTGGATGAGAGCTGAAACGGGATATGCAAACTGCTTGCGCCTGAAGCAAAGCGAATTAGTGGCGCGGACTGCTGCCGATTGTAAACAGGACTATTTCTTTGAGGGTCCTGCACGTCGGCACATGCCTGTCTTATAGGAATCAAGAGCAGTATTCCCAGCAGGATTAACCAAATTGAAGCGCCGCAGGATTTCATAGCAAGAATAGTCATGACTGGAAACACTGGTGAGGCCCGACTAGCCGCCCGACAGTCAAGCACTTCACGATTTCTTGAGGAAGCGCTCAATTCCCTTTCGGCAATCTTCCGCCATCCGCGCAATCACATTCGTATCCACGCCGCCCTCCAACGCATCCTTAAAAGTCGTTGCATCGCCTTCATAAAACAGTCGCTTGGACAGGCTGACCGCCGGACTACTAACCCCGTCGAACTGCTGCGCAAAAACTTCGACTTCATCTGCAAATGCCTCGTCGTCCAAAACTCGATTAACCAGGCCGTATGCCGCAGCTTCATCGGCGCCAATCTCCGTACCGAGAGTGAGCAGCTCAAAGGCCCGCTTTTCGGACGTGTTGCGGCGCAGAATCGCCATGACCATCGCCGGGACAAACCCGATCTTCACCTCGGGAAAACCAAACCGTGCCGAGCGCGAAGCTAGAACCAGGTCGCAGGCGAGTGCCAAACCGCATCCTCCGGCTAACGCGCGACCCTGCACTGCAGAGATCACAGGAACGCGCAAGGCCCTAATCAGAAGGAAGAGTTCCATCAAAGATCGCGCGTCTTCAAGATTCTCTGTCACGGTCGCAGTAGAAATTTTCTGCAAGGCCGCCAAATCAGCCCCTGAACAAAAGTCAGCGCCGGATCCTGATAAGACAACTGCACGCACGGACTCGTTTTGATTGGCCCGGCGCAGCGCTTCCTTAAGCCCTGCGATCAACTCATCATTGAGTGCGTTTCGCTTCTCAGGCCGGTTCAGGGTGATCCGCGCACTGCCGCCTTCAACTGAGTAGAGAATCGTTGTGTTGGCTGATGTCATCTGTTATTAGTCCGCTCGGGCTGACCCGTCGCCGAGGAAGCGCAGCAAGGCCTCGTTCACTTCGGCCACGGCCTCGTTCTGCACCCAATGGCCGCTATCGGGAATTCTCAATTCACTATACGGGGCGTCGATAAATCTGCCGAGATCTCGCACGGTCTCTGGCAAAACGGCATGATCCTGTTCACCGTAAATGAAAAGCGTCGGAACACGAATGCGGCCGCTCGCCGGTGCCTCAGCGCCGCCGCGAAACAGCGACTTAAAAACGTTTGCGCGGTAGTAATTAATTCCCGCCGTTAATGCGCCCGGCTGGCGTAATGCTTCCTTATACACTTCGATGTCATCGTCGGAGAAGGCATCGCTTCTAACACTCGTCCCCTTATACATCTTTCCGACTCTCGCGAAATTATTCGCCCTCGCCCACCACTCCGGCAGACGCGGTAACTGAAAGAAGAACATGTACCAACTATGTCGCATTTGCCTCAGCGTGAAGTTTGCTCGCCAGGCTGCGGGCGGCGGCACCTGCATCGCCACCAGTTTGGAAACAAGTTCAGGATGTCTTTGAGCGACGGCCCAGGCGACGCCAGCGCCCCAATCATGCGCGACAATCGCGGCCTTGTCTTTACCGAAAGCGCGAATCAGACCGACAACATCCTGCACGAGTAATTCCATTCGGTAGTCTTCCACTCGGGCCGGTTTATCGCTGAGATTATAGCCACGCATGTCCGGAGCAATAACGTGAAAACGCCGGCCGAGCACCGGCAACTGATGCCGCCATGAATACCAAAATTCCGGAAAGCCGTGGAGGAGGATTACGAGGTCTTCGCCGGCGCCGCATTCGGCATAATGCAAGCGCACGTCACCCACATCTGCGAAACCATGTTTGATCGCGAACTCGCGCTCAGGCTTCATAGCGATAACCGGACCAGCGAGGTACCCAAGCTACAGGCCGAGACTATTCGCCTCTTCGTCGGGAATTTCAATCTTCATTCTGAGGAGGGCAGTGGAAAAAGTTTTCCCCTGCGCGTCGGTCATCAAAGACACCGTGCCGCCGCCACCCAGACTTTCATGCAACAAAAAATTGAGAGCGCCGAGATTGGGCAACTCGAATCGCTCGACTTCGCCTTTGCAGATTCCCTGGAAGTGTTCCTTGACGCGCTCGGCCGTCACCTCGCGAACCAGCAACGGATAGAAATCCTCTTGTAAGGCAATCAAACCAACGTTGGCTGTGTCGCCCTTATCGCCGGAACGCGCGTGAGCGAGGTTTGTTAGTTGAATTTGCACCCTATTCAATCACCTTCGAAATACGCTCGAATTACAACTTCGCCAGAAACTCTTCGACAGAGAGTCTTGCCTGGCGCAAGATGCCGTGAATTGTTCCGATTGCTACCTCGCGGTGGAGCGGAACTACACAACCGACTTCGCCGGACGAGGTCTGCCTCTTCAACACGACGTGACTTCCCCTTTGCCTCACTTGCTGAAATCCGAATGTTTCCAGCGTCCTTACGATCTCTTTACCGGACAGTCTGCGGAGCTTAGACATAGTTCGCTTCAAAGGTGGTCAGAAACATCGGAGCAGAATTCGGAGGCGGAAATTCCTCGAGGTAGAGTTCGGTCGCTTCCTTCAAATTCGCGACAGCTTCTTCAATTGACGCGCCCTGGCTGACGGTTCCAATTTCCGGACATTCCGCCACGTACAAGTCGTCTTCCTTATGAACAATCGCGCTAAATAATCTCATGCTCATTGTACTTCTCCGTTTGCAACTGCTTTGGCGAATTCTAGCAGAGACTAAGACCTACACTTCAATGATCGCAACGCGTGACGTAATCTCGCTCTTTGGAATCAGCGCCGGCCAGTAAGCAACTATCTCCTCGACCTTTGGCCGCCCACCCGCAAAACCGGTCACGCCCGGAGGCCCGGTCAGAACCAAGGGCGCGATCTCTTTCGTGAATCTCTCAACCGCGGCGCGATCGTCGCTGCGCACTCCGACGCGCAATTGAACTTCCGGCAAGTCAGCCGAAGGTTGACCAGCCAGCCGCCCATGCGTCGCATTCGCGCCGACGAATTCCGTCAGGATCTGATCAAACTTTAATCCCAGCCGATCCAGACGTGCCCGCAGTATTCTGTCTGCGGCCCAGGCCTTGTCATAAGCCTCCGGCCACGAGTAGACGAGCGTGCCCACAGCTTTATAGCCGGCTGAATAACTGATCGACACCTTGAAAGTGTCGGTTGCCGGCCGGCCCTCGATTCCAAAAACACGAACGCGATCGCGACCCTCGTACTCGAGACGCACGGTAGTGAAGTCCGCAACGCAGTCGGGCGTGATGTAGGAATGCGGATCGCCCATCTCGTAAACCAACTGTTCTTTGATCGACGGAATGATCACCCAGCCACCGGTTCGTTCATGCTTGGTTACGACGAACGTGCCGTCGGGCGCTGCCTCGACGATGGGAAAACCTACATTGGCGAGACTGGGAATGCTGCGCCATTCGTACTGACAATTACCACCCGTGCATTGCGCGCCGCATTCAATAATGTGGCCAGCAATCGTGCCGGCCGCCAAACGGTTCCAATCATCGGCTGCCCATCCGAATTCATGAATCATCGGCGCCAGCGTCAATCCAGTGTCGGTGCAACGGCCGGTAATTACGATCCGGGCTCCCTGATTCAGAGCCTCGACAATCGGCGCTGCTCCCAAATAGACATTTGCGCTCTGAATTCGATCGCGGACTGTCGCCAGCGGTTCATCAGTGTCCATGTTGCGCAGCTCGACGCCACGGCTGAGGAGCTCGTCCAGTTTCCCCATGATGTCGTCGCCGGTAACAATGCCAATGCGAAGTTTGCCTGCCAGGCCAAGCTCGAGAGCTACGTCTCGCACCGCTTTCGCGCAACCCTCAACATTGACGCCTCCGGCATTCGCCGTCACACGGATATTTCGTTCGACACAAGCCGGCAGAATTTGCTTCATCAGAGGCACAAAGTCCCGCGCATAACCTGCGTTGGAATCGCGCGCCTTCTGCTTCTGCATGATCGACATCGTGACCTCGGCCAGATAGTCGAGCATCAGATAATCAATGGGCCCGCCTTCCACCTGACGTACAGGAGCGTCGGGCAAGTCGCCCCAGAATCCCTGACCGGCCGCAATACGAATCTGCTTTCTCATCTTCTTCGATCGATTGAGTTGGGTAATTAACAGACGAAGACACGGGAAGACCCAGCGCGGACTGAAACGGCGATTGGGCTATCCAATCGCGCAACTACTTCGAATCTGTCTCGCCGTGTTCCCGTGTCTCCGTTCGATCCGTCGAACTAAGACTACATCTTCATGGCCGGAGGTGGCGGCGCGCTGGTCTTCGCCTTACGCGTTCTGTGCTTACGCACAGGCCTGGCCGCGCCAACTGATCCAAACGAGAACGATCGCTTCTCGCCCGGAACCGTCATCAGGGTGACTCGATCGCCCACTTTCTTTACCCGCACCGAGACTGCCGGCATGGCGGGCGGCGGATTTGGACTTGGCGTCGGCGGCGTCAGGTCACCGAACATCATTGTGGCTCCGGTATATCCGCAGGTGGTTACCGCGGTCACTCGGCCTGACTGGGTCGTCGATCCGGCCGTCAGAGTGAAATTGTTTCCCGTAATCGTCAGCGTCGCATCGCCCGTCAGGCTGGCGTCGGGATAATTTATTTTGCCCGTGTAGGTGCCCGAGAGATCGGCCTGCTCTTGCTGCGTCGGATCACAGCGTCCGGTCCTCTTTGGCGCCGTGACCGGTGCGGTCGTGGCGGCATCACTTGTAGTTGCGGCGGTATCGGCTGCGGCTGCTGCCGGCTTTCTCCTGGTCGTCCGACGCCGGCGCGTTGTCTTTTTGGCGCCCTTATTGGTATTCGTGGGCGCCATGGTCGGCGCCATGGTTGTCGACGAGTTCGAGTTCTGTGCGGATACTACCAGTCCCGCGCTGGCCAGCGCCGTCATTGCGACCACGGCTAATCCCAGAACGAAAAGATAGATGGTGCTCTTTCTCACGAGTGTTCTCCTTTGTTGTATCGCACACGTCCGATAGACATGTACGCGCTTCTTCAACCTTGCGCTCCGGCACCATTGTGCCTGCGCGCCTTTGCGTGAACTTCTGCCACGGCGTCATCCGCGGATTTTGTATTGCGTCTTGGTGCGAACTGTTTTACGCCAACGACGCCGGTAACACAAACTGCCCGAGATGCGGACCTGAATAATTCAAACCGACCCGCAACGCAAGCTCCAGCGCGTCTCGGGTCTCTTCCGGAGCGATCACTGCATCGACAAAGCCTCGAGCCGCGGCGTACTTCGCATCCAGATCACGCTCGTATGTCTGGCGCACTTTCTTCATCTCCAACTCCAGCTCCGGACCGGGCTCCTGACCGTTCTTCTTCAATCGCTCGAGCTCGCTGCCAAATACTGCCTGAACGGCGGAGTCTCCTTCCATCACACCCATGCGCCCGCTGGGCCAGGTGAAAATAAAATCCGGATCGAAACCCTGCCCCGCCATCGCGTAATAACCGGCGCCCGACGCGTGATTAATTGTTAAGACGATCTTGGGCACCAGGGCCGTCGCCATGGCTTCGACAAAACGCGCGCCCGCGCGAATAATCCCGGAGTGCTCTGCTTCCGAGCCCACCATAAATCCGGAAACGTCCTGCACGAACAAGAGTGGCGTCTTATGCCGGTTACAAGTCTCGATGAAGAACGCAACCTTCTCAGCCGAGTCGGTATAAATGATACCGCCAAATTTTGGCGCGCCGCCGGTCGGGTCGCGAAACATCCCGCGGTTGTTAGCGATCACGCCCACCTGAATCCCTCGAAGGCGAGCATGACCCGTAATGATCTCCTTCGCGTAATCCGCTTGAAACTCGTCCAGATGGCCCTCGTCCAGGACGCAATCCAGCAACTCGCGCATGCTGTACGGTTGGCGATGATCTTCAGGAATGATGTCGTAGATTTTTTCCTGAGGAGCGCCCGCATCCATGCGGGCGCTCCGCAAGCTTCCAGCCTGCGCATTCACCGGCAAGTCAGAAACAAACGTCCTTATCTTCGTCAAACACTCTTCATCATCCTTAACTCGATAATGGGCCACTCCGGAAATTTCATTATGCGTGCGCGCTCCGCCCAGACTTTCATTGTCAATCGTCTGTCCGGTCGCGCCTTTAACCAGATTCGCGCCGCCCAAGCCCATGAACGAAGTGCCTTCGACCATGATGATGACGTCCGAGAGCGCGGGTAGGTACGCGCCGCCGGCGATGCACGGTCCCATCACCGCGGCAATCTGCGGCACCTTCAGATAGCGCCGCATGATCGAGTTGTAATAGAAGATCCTTGAAGCGCCGTACTGTCCCGGAAAGACTCCGCCCTGATAAGGAAGATTCACCCCAGCCGAATCGACCAGGTAGATGATGGGCACATGCGAGCGCATCGCGATTTCCTGCGCGCGCAGAATCTTCTTGATCGTCTCTGGCCACCACGAACCAGCTTTCACGGTCGCATCGTTCGCGACCACGACAACTTCACGGCCATTGATGCGACCAATCGTGGTAACCACACCGGCCGCGGGCGCGCCGCCCTTGTACTCGTCATAGGCAACCAGCAACCCTATTTCCTGTTTGTACGAGTTGTTATCTAAGAGTAGATCGATTCGCTCGCGGGCGGTGAGCTTGCCCTGCTTATGTTGCTTCTCGATCTTGTCAGGACCACCGCCGAGACGGATCTTTGCTTCAAGCTCTCGCAGCTCTCGCGTTAAGTCGCGCAAACGAGAACCTTTCATTTGGACCCTGGGTTGTGATTTCGAATCGTGAGGTTTCGAAGGGGGGTCGTCCTGCCCACCGCTTTCCGCCTTCTGCGGTTGCGCCGTAGACGAGTCGGCCTTCGCGACCCGGGAAAGCGGCCGCACCTTGAATCCCGAAGTGGACACTGCTTCAGACTTCATCTCAGCCATCCTGGCATAAGCCTGTCGTGGACGATCCGATCTTAGCTATCGCGTTTGAATATCTTGCGGTGAAAATATCACAGATCAAAGCTCAAGGTCATCCAGGATCAAGACCGACAATTCAGTCACGCGCCCCATCGAGTGATTCATTGGCATTTACTGGTTTGGCGCTAAACCGCCGCGCTATCTTCCTGGTCATGAAGAGCCTGGCCGAGTTTCCAAGGTTGGTTGGCTGGTTTCGTACAGGCCGGGCGGGATTTGCACAACAGGGAGCATTGTCACTCCGCAAAGCGGACGAGCGACAATAACCCGTTATTACGGATCGCATTTGATTGAGTAGCCGAGCGCGGCGACACGACACCCCAGACGGCATGTTTCGCCCCTAAGAGGCTATCGGAAAAAAGATATTTCTCTGTGTAACCTCTGTGGTGCTCTGTGTCTCTGTGGTGAAATTCCTACGAAAACATTCACCACAGAGGCACAGAGGTTACACAGAGAACCACAGAGATCAATGACCCATGGCTCGCGCCATGGGCTTGCTACAGATCTTTCGCCGCTCCGTGGCTCATGTCGGACCGGAGTCGAGCCGATGAGCCTCTCGACCGGAAGAAGAGGCCGCCTCAAGGCGGAAGTCCAAACTTGCTGCCCTCAAGAAAAAAATGCGGGCTAGCCGAAGCCAGCCCGCATACCCAAACCTCACCTCTAGAAAGGGACCCTCTATGCCCTAAGAGGGTCACGGTTATTCTCTCACCAAAGAACAACCGTCCTCAAGGGGACGCATTCTAAAACCAAAAGGCTTGCGGGCGCAAGATTTTTTTGTAGGGAGATCCTCAATTAATTCTTCGGGGACAGACCGGTCAATAAAGCCTCCAAGACGGACTTGCTGTTCAGTCGATTCGATGGGCCTTCGA
Source organism: Blastocatellia bacterium (assembly GCA_033858155.1). Taxonomy (GTDB): domain Bacteria; phylum Acidobacteriota; class Blastocatellia; order Pyrinomonadales; family Pyrinomonadaceae; genus UBA11740. The sequence goes on along the minus strand of JAWVCT010000112.1, from coordinate 100,516 downwards.
GTACAGCCACACGATTGCCACGGAGTTCTATAGTGACTTCACCGTCCGAAGTGCTGAAGGTCTTCGAAGCTGTTGGGGATTGGGCATTCGGTAGAGGGCCTGTTGGCGTTGCTGTGGGATAACGCAGCTCGGTGCGCTTCACATACGCGTCGAAGAATTCCCGCGCGTCGTTTTCGGTGTCCCAGATTGAGAGGGAGGCAAATAGGACTTCGCCTTTTGGGCCCTCGTAGACTGCAAAGCGATCGCCGCCCCAGCCGGCTGCGGCGCGGCGGGATTCGGCGGGTGACTTGAGAAATTCGTCGAGAATTAGGTAGAAACCCCACTCGCCTTCGACGTCGTAATCGAGGCGCTTCCACGTCGCGCGTGTAGTCTGAGAATTAACGTTCGAAGAAAAGCTGCGACGGGTCGCCGCACTCGAAAGCTGTTCGCGCTGCGCGCTCAGTGCGGACGAGACGTCCGCGTTCCCAGCGAACCGGCTGACCCCTGACCTCCGATCTCCGACCTCTAATCTCCGGCCTCTGACCTCTGCCGACCGGACGCTGCCCGCATTTAGCAGCGGCGTTAGGTCCGGCAGCGTTACCTTCACGGGCGCTTCGTGCGCGAAGTATTTGTCGGGGTGCAGGATCTGTTCGGTCGACTGCGGCAAGTCGGTGAAAGCTTTGGAGACGCGGTCCCAACCGGCTTGCTTGTATAAGGTCTTCGTCCAATTAATTCCCTCCTGATAAGGAAACAACAAAGTCTCGCGCAGCGCGCGCGGGGCCTTATCCAGTTCCTGCGACGCCATGCCCATTGTGCCGAGCGATTTCAAAAACAAGAGCACTCGTAAGGGATTGTTCGCAACATACAGCGCCATCGCGAGCGTAGCGTCCCCCTCGATCAAAGAGCGCGTGGCCAACTCCGCGTCGGAATCACCTTTGGGCCAATGCTCGAAGCGGCGCAGATTGAAGTGCTGATCCTGCAGCGCGTGCGTGAGCTCATGCGCCATGACCGGCCGCTGGCCGTCGAGATCGATCCAGTCGGCCAAATGAAACTCACGGGTCTTCGGATCGTAATAGCCGGCGACCTGTTCAGTGAGGACGCGCAACATTAAAGCCCGGAACTGAAACTCCGGCGGCGCCAGGCCGAGCCTTTTCAAAGTCACCTCCGCCGCGTACATTTGCCCGGGCGTTGTTTCTTCGTCAATATTCTTAATGAGCATGCGCTCGATCTCGGGACGGGATTGAGTGGAACTTTGCACCGGGCGCAGGATTGCTAGTTGCCGAATCTCACTGGTCTCTTTCAGAACGTCGCTGGTGGCCGCTATCAGGGCAGCGTTGCGCGAAGCGGTGGTGGTTGCCTGCGGATTCTGTTCTGACAAACCGGAGGGTGGTTGAAAGAGTCCCGCGAAGGCCAGGATATTTAGTACTACTGCTGTCGTTATTAAGCGAATCTGCTTTGGCATCTCAACTGTGTCTTCCTCGGATATTTATTCGCGCTGCGCGCTCAGGCGGATAGGGATGTCCGCGCTCCATGACCGCGCCGCGCAGCCCGATTTGCTTTGACATTCCACATATTTCGCTCTTATAGTCCGCTAAACGCAACAAGTTTATCTGAATACAGAAGTTGAAGCTAACTCTACGCTAGTTCGTTAAGCTGGTTCCGTAAGCACGTGATGGTTATGGAGCCGAGAATTGCTTTTGTTTGACAGCTCGTCAAGACCCAGGAGACTAGTACTAGATCATGGTTATGAATCCGGCTGAATTAGATGAATTAAGCCAGTGGCATGAGGCTCTCCTGCGCGTGCGCTATGCCGAAACCGACAAGATGGGCGTCGTCTATCACGCAAACTATCTGGTCTGGTTCGAGATTGGCCGCACGGAATTCTGCCGGGCCCGCGGATTCTCTTACCGCGACATGGAAGAGAACGAAAACGCTTTTCTGGTGGTCGCCGAAAGCTATTGCCGCTACAAAGCTCCGGCCTATTACGATGACGTACTAATGGTGAGAACTCACATTACTGAACTACGCCGCAGGTCCCTGCGCTTTGGTTATGAACTCATCCGCGAATCAGACGGCGTGATCATCGCCGAGGGAGAGACCGGACACGTGGTCACGGACGGAAACGGTCGCGTGCGCTCGATGCCGCAAGGGTTTGCTGAGATGCTCCTGGCGCCGCCGACGGCGACGGAGGATGTCGGTGAACCGGTTCCAGAGGATGAGGCACCCCTTTGAATTAGTGGGCAGTGTGCTGTGCGCAGTGAGCAGTTGTGAACTCATCGAACCGTGGGCAGTGGGCACGACGATTCCAACACCTAAACTAAAAGGAGCCTCCTATGAAAGTCAAAAACTACCAGGAACTGATCGTTTGGCAAAAGGCGATGGATTTAGTTGAGGATGTTTACAGGGCGTCAAGAGAATTTCCCCGTGAAGAGATTTATGCATTGACCAGCCAAATCAGGAGGGCGGCCGTTTCGATTCCTTCAAACATCGCTGAAGGTCAAGGAAGAAGAACGACTGCTGACTTCCATCGTCATTTGTCGATTGCCTATGGTTCGCTGCGCGAAGTCGAGACCCAAATCCTGATTGCTCAAAGACTCAAATACCTTGTGAACGCAAAGGTCGAGAAAGTTCTTGGCCGCGCAGGGGAAGTCGGAAGACTCCTCAACGGCCTAATGGCTTCGCTGGAACGATGAGCCATTCGTTCTACTGCCCACTGCTCACTGCCTTCTGCACACTTTTAGGTTATTGTTCATGGCTGAGATTAATCCGCTCGATTGATCGCGCGCGCCCCGTCTCTTCATCGACATCGACGATCGCGCCGCAGATGCGCACCTCGCTCCTGGAATGATCCGGCTTGCGATGGATGGGCGACGTGAAACGATTGATGATGTCGCCTTTCTTCATGCCAATCACCCCGCCATAGCTGCCCGTCATGCCCAGATCAGTCAGATACGCCGTGCCTTCGTGCAGAATTCTTTCATCGGCAGTTTGCACGTGCGTGTGTGTGCCCACGACGACCGAGACCCGGCCGTCCAGGTACCAACCCATCGCCATTTTTTCCGAGGTAGCTTCCGCGTGCATGTCGACAATGCGAATTTTTACTTTCTCAGAGAGCCCGGAGATCAATTCATTGGCGATGCGAAAGGGATCGTCGGCCGGCTGCATGAATACCCGGCCGAGAAAGTTCATCACGGCCACCTGCGTTCCCTTAACTTCGCCAACCCAAATGCCCTTCCCCGGCGTCTGCGGTGGATAGTTTGCCGGGCGAAGCAGCCGCGGCTGTTTGTCGATGTAGTCGATGACCTCGTGCTTGTCAAAGATGTGATTGCCCGATGTCATTACGTCGATGCCGGCCGAGAAAAGGTGTTCGGCAATCGCGGCGGTGATAGAAAATCCGCCGGCGACGTTCTCGGCATTCATCACGGTAAAGTCGATCGCATGCTGTTCCTTCAAGTCCTGCAGACGATCGAGCAGGGCCGTCCGGCCCGGCTTACCCACAACATCACCAATTAGTAGGAGTCTCATAAAAGCAAAATAGCGCAAGCTGTTAGCTTGCGCGATCGCAAGTCAACAACTTGCGCTACAAAAAATAGCAGGAGGGAAAACCGCCGAGCCGTTTCAGAGCCGTAATTGAACCTGAGTTAACAGGTGGGTGACCTTTTTGTCGTCGCTCGCTCTTGGCCCTTCTTAACTATGAAGAACGGCACTAGCGCGCGGCGTCGGTCTCCCTTTTCAACGACGTTGGCTCAATCATCTTTGCTCGGTGACGAACCCGGCAGAACCTTCCCTCTGCCGCCGGGGATATTAGCATAAGCTGGGAGAAGTTTGTTAGTGGTGTTTAGACCAAAGGATTTGGGGCGTTTTGAGAGCCCAGGGCAGATCGAGCGATGCACGAAACCATACGAAACTGACGTATTATCAAGCGTGCTTGGTCCGCTGGAAAAATAGGGGTGCGCGCTCCGCTTTCGTGGATCGATCCGCGTTGCCGTGTCAGAAGCCCGACCGCGAGGGAGGGCTTGGCACATAACGAGGCCCTCCCTCACGGTCGGGCTTCTGACACGTGGACTGTTCATTCAGGAAGAAGTAGCCGGACGGGTAAGACTGCGCGGGACTTTCAGCAGCCGGTCGAGCATCTCAGAACACTCCGAGCTGCGGGTAGCCAATTGCTCGTCCGCTTGGTCGTGCAGCTTTCTCAACTGGTGGAGTTCGTCGGCGATATAGAGCGCAGCCAGGATCGCGACCTTTCGCGAATCAACTGTGAGCGTCCCGGAAGAGATTTCGCGCATGCGCTGATCTACATACTCGGCCAGTTCCTTGAGGTAGTCCGGATCGCCGTCAGAACGGACCGTGTACGCCTGATCATAAATTTCAACCTTGATGGTTGGCGACGCGGCGGGATCCGTGTTTCGATCGAGGTCAAACGTATCTGCGCTCATCCGCGTAGTGCCTCCGCGATTTCAGGATCGGCCGCGGCCACAGCGTCCAACATGTTCTGGACTTTAACTCTGATTGCTTCGCGCTCAACCAGCAATCGCTCAATCTGAGTTACGAGTTCCTGCCGATCGCCGCCAAGATTTCGAACAGTGACGAGCTGGCGCTCCAGGTCGTCCTTTTCCTGCCGCAGGGTCTTGGTCAACTCGATCGTGCGATATATCTTGTCTTCCAGGTGCGAGAATTTTTCGAGTCCGTTCGATACCATGATCGATCTCCGCCGGCCGCCGCAAAGTTTTGGTGATTATCCGACTTCCTAAGCGTGAGCGCAAGACTTATCTAGTGGCACAGACTTCAGCTGTGCCACTTTACCGAACTTCGGCAGCGAATTGTTCCTTGAGCGTCGACACGAGCCGCCGGTGTACCTCGTCAACTTCTTCATCGCGCAAAGTGCGGTCGTCGGCGCGGTACTCTACGCGCAACGTCACCGAGCGCTTGTCATCGGGAATGCCTTTACCTTCGTACGTGCCGACAAGATGCGCGCCGATGAAATGCTCGACCTTTTGATCCTGAGCCGCCCGCAGCAAATCGGCTAGCGTTACCTTCCGGTCCACGAGCAAGGACAAGTCGCGCACGATCGACGGGAAACGCGGCAGTGGCGAATAGAGCACCGGAAGCTCTTCGCCCTGAAGCAGCGCAGTAAGATCAACTTCAGCCAGAAAGACCGGCTGTCGAAATTTATGGCCACCAGCAAGCGCTTCACTAAGCCGACCTATCGAGCCCACCCGCGTACCCTTGAAACTGATCGCCGCCGACTGTCCGGGACGAAGATGCTTGACCACCGCCTTTTCAAAATCAAGAGGCGGCAGGTTCATCGCTTCAACAGCCGCTTCCAGCCCGCCCTTTAGATCAAAGAAATCCAGTTCGCGTTCAGCCTGGGGGCGGTTCGCTTTCAGTGCGCCGCCTGTCGCGACTAACGCGAAGGCCTCGCGCTCCAAGGGCAGTTCGCCTGGCTGGTCCACGCCGAAGACCCGGCCGGTTTCGAAGAGGCTAACGTCGCGGTTGCCGTGATTAAGGTTGTGCCGGATCGAGTTGAGCAGGCCCGGCAACAAAGTCTGTCGCATGCGCGAGGCTTCCTCAATAATTGGATTCGTCAAAACCACCGGCGGGCGTCCGGCTAATTCGGGAATCAATTCAATCTCCTCGGTCATCTCGGTAAAGCTGAGATTAATTGCTTCATCGAATCCGAGCGCCGACATGGCCTTGCGCAGAGCGCGCTTGCGTCGCTCGCTCGAATGATATTCGCCGGCCAGGTTGGCTGGAGGAAGCTCTGCTTTGATCTGATCGAAACCTGTGTGGCGCGCGACTTCCTCGACGAGATCTTCTTCGATCGCAATGTCGTGACGCCATGAAGGAATCGTGAACACGAGCCTGGCGGAATCGTCTTCGCGCCGTTCAAAACCCAGGGATGTTAGGATGCGCAGCATTTCCGCACGGGGAACCTGCAAACTCGTGATGCTTGTAACGCGTTCGAGCCGGAGCTCAGCGGTCTTCGCCAAAAAAGGTTTTGGATACGCGTCGATCTCGTCTTCCGTCGCTACTCCGCCGGCGATTTCACATATCAAGGCAATGCAGCGCGCTTGCGCAGACAGGACCCCTTCGGGATCGACGCCGCGTTCAAAACGATGAGAGGCTTCAGTGTGTAAACCCAGGAGCTTCGCCGTCCGGCGCACCGAAGGAGGATCGAACCAGGCGCTCTCGATCAGAACATCCTCTGTCGTGCTTGAGATCTCCGAGTCTTCGCCACCCATTACTCCGGCGACGGCCACGGGCCGCGTGGCATCAGCGATCACCAGCATGTCCGGATCCAGTTTCCGCTCGACCCCGTCAAGCGTCTTGATCGCTTCGCCCTTTGCCGCTCGCCTGACCACTATGCGTTGCTGACCGAGTTTCGCCAGGTCGAAAGCATGTAACGGTTGACCGAACTCGTGCAGCACGAAATTGGTGATGTCGGCAACGTTATTAATAGGTCGCTGACCGAGGACTTCCAGACGCTTGACCAGCCAATCGGGCGAAGGCCCAATCTTTACTCCACGCACAATTCTGGCGGCGTATCGCGGACACAGATCCGGATCGCTGATTTCAACTGAAGCGAAATCACCGGCCTTGCCTTTTAAGTTTTCGACTTTGGATTTTGGACTTTGGACTCTGGACTTCTCGATTACCGCGAGTTCGCGAGCGATACCAATATGTGACAGACAATCGCCGCGATTCGAAGGCACCTCGACATCCAGCACGAAATCGCCGTCGCGCTCTTCGACCGAGTCGACCGTCAGACCTACATTCGTCAGCCGTTCCCTCATCTCCTGTGGGTCGAGCTCGGCGCGGGTTAGTTCGCGTTGCCAGTTGTAACTGATTAGCATGAGCTTAGATCTTTGAGCTTATCGCTCCAGCGGCTATGCCGCCTGATGTGCGGTAAGGCTCTGCCTTACCGATGAGATTGCTTAAAAAGTGCGTGAGGGCTATGCCTCACCAAAAGAGAGGCGGAGCCTCACCAATTAAGAAGGAGATGGCCCGGAAAGCCGGAGGCTTTCCGCACACCAGGCGGCAAAGCCGCAGAGCCGCCAGACTCAAAGCACGAAGTACCAGGAACAAAGTACATCTATCGAAACTGTTCCAGAAACCGAATATCGTTCTCGAACAAAAGCCGTATGTCATCAAGCTGGTAAATGCGCGCGCAGGTCCGATCGATCCCCAGGCCAAAGGCGAAACCAGTGAATTCTTCAGGGTCTATGTTCGCGGCGCGCAGGACATTCGGATGGACCATGCCCGATCCGCCCAACTCGATCCACCCGGACCCTTTGCAAATGCGGCAGCCTTCGCCGCCGCAGTTAAAACAACTGTAGTCGACTTCCGCGCTTGGTTCCGTGAAGGGAAAATACGACGGCCGAAAACGGGTGCGAGTGCCCGGTCCGAACAGACGGTGGACAAACTCGGCCAGCGTGCCCTTCAAATGCGCCATCGTAATTCCGCGATCCACGCAGAGCCCTTCGACCTGAAAGAACATCGGATTGTGCGTCGGGTCGGGAGTATCGCGCCGAAAGACCCGGCCGGGCGCGATCATGCGCACCGGCGCGCCGCGCCTTTGCATCGCATGAATCTGCACCGTCGAAGTTTGCGAACGCAAAGCAAAGCCGTCCGTGGTGTAGAAGGTATCCTGCGGATCGCGCGCCGGGTGTCCCTCGGGAATATTGAGCGCGTCGAAATTGTAGAAGTCGGTTTCGATCTCGCGATCGTCTTCGACAGCATAACCGAGCGCCACGAAGATATCTTCGATTCGCTCGCGCATCAAAGTTATCGGGTGCAGGTGTCCGGGACGCGGCCGGCGTCCGGGCATGGTTACGTCGATGCTTTCGCGTTCAGTGCGGAGACGGCCTATGAACCATTGCAGATTGAGTTCGGCGGCTGACAAAGGATTTGTGATCTGGACTTCAAGGGCCTGAACGGCTTGGCCCGCCTCTCCTCGACGAGTATCCGGCACACTCCGGATCAACCTCTTAAGCGTAGCAAGCTCGCTCCTCTTCCCTAGCATCCGCGTTTGCATTTCCTTTAGCTCGCGCAACGCAGTTTCGGCTTTGCTGACAAGTGGAAGATTCTCGGGCCATTGAGACTCCAGACCCTCGACAAATTCAGGGCGACTTGGATCGAGAACAAAGAACCGGAAGCCTTCCCACCCTCGCGCGAATGCCGCTCCCGCCTCGCGAACTCGAGTTAGAAAATCGTCGATTGTAAGACCGTCTGTCACTGGCGCACTCCGCTTCAAGCTCGACCCGTGCCCTGAAAGGGCAACCAAAATAGCCCAGGGCAACGCCCTGGGTAAATAGCCGTAAAGCAATGCAGCCCTGAAAGGGCTGGACAATTCTGTCGCCCTTTCAGGGCTTAGACGAGGACAGGGTAACGATACCCAGGGCGTTGCCCTGGGCTATTCTATTTCGCCCTTTCAGGGCTCAAATCTCTCTTGAAAAACCGGGCCAACCGATCCGACTCTCCGAAAACGTGCTCATCGCCATGGGCAACATTCAACAGAACTCGCCAGCACTAAGGCTTCTTTTTAGTCGCGACCCACTTACCCTGCAACTGTCCGTTGTAATCGAAATCACCGACGAGTTTCCCATCCACCATCGTGCCAACCAGAGCTACCTGGCCATTCGCCGAGTCGAGCACCACGGCCAATTTACCGTCTTTCCAACTACCCGATGAAATCGTCGAGTCGCCCAACTGCGAAACGCTGGTGCCCGTAACCTTCTCACCTTCGACTTTGAGCGTAAGCGTGAAAGGGACAGCCTGGCCCTGGGCGTCGGCTGCGGCATCCCAGTCACCCGACAGCAGGTCAGCGGCTGGAGGCGCAATAGGTTTTTTCACTTCAGCGACAGCCGGGTTGACCGGCACTCTTTCAAACTCGACCGGCCGATTCTGTGCGCCAGCTTTCCAGTCTCCGACAAGTTTGTGATCACGCAGCCGCAGAACTAACGTGCCCGCCGTATCGCCCGATCCAAATCTTGCTGTGAGTTTCCCGTCAGCCAAATCGCTGGACGTAAACGGCTGTTCACTCTTAGGAGCGATCAATCGGCCCGAGATTTTGCCGTTCTCTGACTTAATTTCCAGGCTCAACGCGATGGCGCCGCCTGGATCTTTTGCCGTCCCTTTATAACTGCCGGCAAACTGGTCGGCAGTCGCAGGCTTCGGAGCGGGCGTGCCGTTTTGCGCGAACACCACCAGCGGCAGCAGCAAAAGTAAGAACGCAGCCAGTGGTTTCAATAGCATCTTCCGGTTTGTCGAATCGATGGTCATATGAGTTCCTTCTAATGAGCGAAAAACCTCAAGCGGCTGCGCGTTCCTGGGGCTTATTGTCCAAAGCTGTCTTTGCTTGCGCGGCCAGTTCAGTAAACGTTTCGGGCTGTTTGGCGGCAAAGTCCGCCAGGATCTTTCGATCGAGTTCGATGCCCGCCAATTTCAATCCATGCATGAACTGCGAATAGTTTAATCCGTTGAGCCGCGCGGCGGCGCCAATGCGGACGATCCACAGCGAACGAAAATCGCGCTTCTTCAATTTGCGCCCGGTGTAAGCGAAGTTCAAACCACGCTCGACTGACTCTTTCGCTGATCGATAGAGCTTTGATTTGGTCCCACGATAGCCCTTGGCTAACTTCAGAATTTTCTTACGCCGTTCCAGGCGTTTGTTTCCTCTTTTTGCTCTCGGCATAATTACGCTCCTTCACAATCGACTCATTGATTCGTTGATCCAATGATTCATTGATCCAATGACAATGATTCAATCTTTTAATCTCTTCCGTATGGCAACATTCGTCTGACCCGATCGAGGTCGCCATCGGCAACCAGCACATCAACATCCAAATATCGCTTTCGTTTGTTGGTCTTCTTCGTCAGGATGTGGCGCGCGTGCGAATGGCCCCGTTTGATCTTACCGGTGCCGGTAACGCGAAAACGCTTTGCCGCTCCCTTATGTGTTTTCAGTTTTGGCATAATTGCTCCCTTTCACTCTCAACTCTCAAATCTCAGATCTGTAATTTCAAATCTTAAATCCGCTAGCCCCATCGCAGCCGTCATCAAGGCGTCGGCCATCTGCACCAAGAACCAAGCCTCATCGAGATCAGCCAGCCTCATTCTCACTCGAAGAGTCTGGCGCTTCCGGACTGGCCGGGGTTGCCGGAACTGCTGGTGGCGTTGTCGCCGGAGCCGTCGGAGTAGGCGGCGGCGCAGCCGGACTCGTCGGTGTTGCGGGAGCGACAGGGGCTGGCGCTGCTGGCTCCACCGGCGCCGATGGTTTCGCATTGACAGGCGACGGCTTGTTCTGGCCACCACCTCCGCTCTGGCTCGAAGCGCCCGAAGGACGCTCGGCTTTCGCGCCACCCTTATGTCTCTTCGGCCCAAAAATAGTGAACATCTGATTGCCCTCCATGCGAGGGCGCATCTCGACTTCGCTGATGTCCGCCAAATCCTTTTCGAGCTTTTCCAGAATCCGCGCGCCCAGCTCACGGTGCGTCATCTCGCGTCCGCGGAACCAGATCGTGGCCTTCACCTTGTCCCCTTCCGTGAGCCACTCGCGCGCATGCTTCATGCGATATGCATAGTCGTGCTCGTCGGTACCGGGACGAAACTTTACTTCCTTGACGGTGATGATGACCTGTTTCTTCTTTGCTTCATTTGCCTTCTTCTTGGCCAAATATTGAAACTTGCCATAGTCGATTATCTTGCACACGGGCGGATCGGCGTTGGGCGCGACCTCGACGAGGTCCATGCCCTTTTCACGCGCAGCGCGAATCGCCTCACGGGTGTCCATGACTCCGAACTCTTCACCGTCTTCGGCAACCACGCGCACCTGGGGTACGCGAATACGTTCGTTTATGCGAATGACCGGCGCGCGACGAAAATCTGGGCGACCGCGGCCTCTAAAACCTGTAGCTATTGCTGCACCTCCTCAGTTCATGTCCAACGTCTCGAGTCCAACGTCCAATGTCTGAGTATGACTTGGGGCTTTGGACTTTGGACTTTGGACTCAGCCATTAGTAAGCGCGCGCGTCTCAACTAACCGCCGCGCCATTTCCGTGAACTCTGCGAGCGACATCGCGCCGATATCGCCTTTCAATCTCTCGCGGACAGCGACCTTGCCTTCTTCCACTTCCCGGTCGCCGAGCACCAGCATGAATGGCACCTTTTGCATCTGGGCATCGCGAATCTTGGCGCCAATCTTATCGTTGCGGAGGTTTAGTTCGACCCGCAAACCCGCGCCGCGCAACTCCTGCGCAACCTGCTCAGCGTACTCGTTAATGCGATCCGTGATCGGCAGCACGGCCACCTGCACGGGCGCCAGCCACATGGGAAACGCGCCGGCATAATGTTCGATCAGCACGCCAAAGAAACGCTCCATCGAGCCGAACAGGGCGCGATGAATCATAATCGGCTGATGCGGCTTGTTGTCGTCACCAATATATTCGAGCTGGAAACGCTCCGGCAGATTGAAATCAAACTGAACCGTCGTCAATTGCCATAGCCGACCAATCGAGTCCTTAACCTTAATATCGATCTTCGGACCATAGAACGCAGCTTCATCTTCCATCCGTTCGTATGGAAGGTTTTGCTCTGCCAGGGCGTCAACCAGAGCCTGCTCCCCCCGCTGCCAGTTCTCGTCGGAACCGAGATACTTCTTCGTGGAATCGCTTCCCCTGACGGAGAGTTCTATTTTGAATTCCTCGAAACCAAAAGTACCCAACAGCGCGAACGCAAACTCAATACACTTGATGATCTCACTGCGCACCGTCTCGGGTGTGCAGAAAATGTGAGCATCGTCCTGAGTGAAGCCGCGCACGCGCATCAGCCCATGCAACGTACCGGACAACTCCGCGCGATAGCAGGTACCCAACTCAGCATATCGCAAAGGCAGATCCCGATATGATCTCTGCGTCGAACTGTAGATGCCAATATGAAACGGGCAGTTCATGGGCTTCAACCTGAACTCCGTCCCTTCCAATTCCGTGGGCGAGAACATCACGTCGGCATAGGTCTCTTCGTGACCGCTGACCTGCCACAACTCTCGCTTGGCAATGTGCGGCGTGAAGACCAGCCCGTATCCACGCTGCTCGAGTTGCTCTCGGAGGTAGTCCTCCATCTGCTTGCGAATCATTCCGCCTTTTGGGTGCCAGAGCACCAGACCCTGGCCGTACTCCTCCTGAATCGAGTACAGGTCCAACTCGCGACCCAGGCGGCGATGATCGCGCTTCTCGGCCTCTTCGCGTTGCTTCAGCCAGGCGTCGAGTTCCTCCGGCGTGAAGAAAGCCGTGCCATAGATGCGCTGCATCTGTGGATTCTCGGCGTCGCCTTTCCAATAAGCACCGGCGAGCGACAGGACCTTGAACGCACGCAAGCGGTTGGTGTTCGGCACGTGCGGGCCCAGACAGAAATCGATGAAGGGCGATCCGTCGATGTAATAGACGCTGACGACCTCGCCGGCTTTTTCGTCAATCAATTCGCACTTCAAGGGCTCTTCACGCTCGGCAAAAATTCGCAGGGCTTCGGCTTTGGAAATCTCTTCACGACGATAGGGCATATTGCGCTTGGCGATGTCGCGCATGCGCTTCTCGATTACCGGCAGGTCAGCCTCGGTCAAAGGACGAGGAGCAATCACGTCGTAGAAAAAGCCATAGCGCGGATCCTCGAGCAGCGCCGGACCGATTCCCAGCTTCGTCCCCGGAAACAGTTCGAGCACGGCGGCGGCAAGCAAGTGAGCGGTCGAATGGCGCAGGACATCCAGGCCTTCCAGGGTCTGCGGCAGCACCGGTTCGATCTTGATCGCATCACCGTTTGCGTGCGCATCCAACGTGTATGCCAGATCGACTTCGCGGCCGTTGACACGTGCGGCCAAAGCCTGCTTCGCCAGATCGCGATCCAGTTTCTTCAAAGCTTCAGCCACAGTCGCCGATCCTGGAACCTGCGCCGCCGTGCCGTCTTTAAGTTGTACGTTGATCTCGCTCATCGCTTATCTGCAACCTGAGTTCAACTCCAGCCGTTTCCATGATTGCGGAACCGGCCAATTATCTTCGCTCCGTCAGGAGCGAGATGTTTATAGCACCCACGACCCAAGGTTGATCCTCAGCTCTTTTAGGAGCGAAACCTTTCCGCTCACCTTGCGCTCCTAAAGGAGCTAAGATTTTGGAAGGCCTTCGGAGCTATAAACATTACGCCCCTACGGGGCCCGCAGAGGGCTTTCCGCACATCAGGCGGAGGAGCCGCGCGAAGAAGCCTAATCCTGCGCTCCTTCTCGTCCCGATTAACTATTAGCGATTTACTAAAACAAAAAGATCGGATTCGATAGGAGCGCCCTCGTCGCCGGCCCGCCGTAACAGGCTCGGCAATCAAAATGCGAATCGTGTCGTGCGGCGATTCATGACGAAGGTCTTCCGGAGCATCCTATCAAAAAGTCGAACCAGACAAGCATCACGCCCGTCCGTCGTATTAATTACGAAGTCGAATCTTAGCAAGGCATTCCAGTAGGCGCAAGTATGGGGGTGACCGTCGGGACGTGTCAGACTTCGAAAGCGACTGACTCGCCGTAGCAATGAGGTCAGAACCGGGAGCGGTAGCGACCGGGCCTCATCCACCGATCTTGGGACCGTTGGAAGTGTTGAGACCCGGTCGCCACTGACCTCCTCCCCTTCATTAGTTTTAAGTAGATTCCAATGAAGAATTGACGATGAAAACTTGTAACTGGAAGAAGATCTGCAACGTCTGAGCTAACGACCAGGGCGTTATCAGTTGCTTTCGTGCGCGGAATACAGGCGCCCGGTCCTTCCTATTACCAACCCCGGTATCATGCCTCTGATGCCGTGTTCGTTCGGGCGGAGTCCGTTGCAGACCCTGATTGATGAACGCGGATGAGAAGCTCTCCTACTACTCTATTCAGCAACTTCTATTCAGGCTTCCGTGTGCGGCGCGGTTTCTTGTCGCTGATGCTCGTCGTAATTGTCGGTACCTTTATGTCGGGTTTTGGCGTCGCGATGCTGTTTCGCCCGCGAGCGCAACTGATATCGACAGTGGTGCCGCCGACCGATTTTGACGTTGCCTTACCCGAAGGCTCAACCACCATTACGATCAGCGATCCTCGTATTGAGAATGAGCCGCTGGCCCGTTTCGTCGTCGAGCGGCGCGGCAACTCGATCACCGGACTACCAGAGATGCAGAAAAAGATAGCTCCGAGAGCGAATCTTAGTCTCGAAGACGCCGAGTTTTTTCGTCACGAACTCGCCGCTGTAACTTCTACTTCTCAGTCTGTCTGGCAACGCGCGAATCAAATACGCAACTGGCTGACCTCGAGTCAACATCGGATGGCGCTGCCCGGACTTACGACAAGAGTGCCCCGCGAGGCTTATCTACAGATGCGCCAGGGTAAACCGGTATTGTGCGGCAATCTCGCGGAAATTTATGTCGCACTCTGTGAAAGCATGGGGCTGGTGGCGCGGACCGTTGGACTAAGCTTGATGGTTCGCGATGGGACTTTCGGCAGCGACACACACGCGGGCGCTGAAGTGTGGGTCCCAGAGATGGGCGGCTGGGTTTATCAGGACTCGACCTTCAACTGTTATTGGGAACTCGACGGCAAGCCAGCCAGCGCGCTGCAACTGCACGATGCACTGATGGAGGAGCACGCAATCAAACTCGTATCGCCAAACCCCAAAGCAGAGGCATCGGTGCGAAGCTATTACCTGGATCCGCGGCTTCTCTTCCGGCACATATCTTATGAATACAAGGCCGGAGGCCCACTGCTCTACTACGTCGATGGCCGGCTGGAGCCGCTCAATCTCCGCGATCGATATTGGATCCAGACCAGCGATCGAGCAGTGCTTGAGGCCCTCGACACAAACGGCAATACCGTCGTTGAGCGGCATGGCGAGGTTGCGCCCGGCATTTTCGTCCAACTGATCGGTAACACTCTTTTTGTTAGAGACAGGCGCGACGAGAATCGCGGCATCCGCGTGCGCTCGTCAAGCAGCACCGTCGAAGTTTGTGCCTACGAGCATTGGCGCGCCGAAGAGCTCGGCATTTTCCAGGGTAAGAATCTGGTCCATAACGGATCCTTCAACGTAACCGGAAAGTCAGAAGGAGTCGCGGAAGGCTGGGCAGTGAGCGGACCGGTCGAAGTCTTGAATACCATGGGTGGACAAGGCATGGCCGCCCAGGCCGGCGGTAAGCTTTGGCAAAGGATCGAAGTTGAACCGGGCCGGCGATACTTGATGTATGCAAAGATCGGCGTGTCGCGCGGAACGGTGGCCTGGTCACTGGCCGACGCGTCGAGAGGCATGGAATCAAGAGGCGTAGTCAAGCCTTCACTCTTGAGCGAAGTGATCTCAGACGTGGTTGAGAGCCGCAGTGGCTACCTCGACGTGTCGTTTGAATTGCCCGTAACGGGAGGGTTTCGCGTGCTGGATGTGATCGTTACGGAAATGCCGGCCGATGCGTTTGAGAACATGCAACAGATTGCCAGAACGCGCGCTCAATAACTTCACAGACGGTCGGCGTCGGAACTCGATCAAGGGACCATTGAGAAATGCGGCGGCTTCACGCTCGGTATTTTTGCACGCGAAGTATCAACGCGAGCTGTCCGTCGCTTTGGTGTCTCGGGCCTTCGCTTCACATCTTCAACAGGGCCCATCGAAACATTTCTGATGACGGCAGGCTTGGCGCGGGAGTTGTCGGAGTTGGCCTGACGAACGACTGCTGTCGCGCTCGCGTTACTTTTAGGGGCCGGCTTAGAAGAGCCCAAGACGGAGAGCTTCGAGTCGATCCCGTGACCAAAGGCATAAAAAGCGCCCACCGCAGCGGTTAGAACGATCGCCAGGACGGCAGCGATTACGGCGGGGTGTCGACTCTGCTGTGGCGCCAACCAGGCCGTATCGGCCGGCTTCAGTATCGAGTAGCCATGGAACGGATCGTTTCCCGTCACTCTCCTTGGAACCATTGTGTTAATGGTGGCGTCACCCGCGGATTGAGCCAAAGAACGATCTGCGATCACTTTCGTCGAGGCCGTTTCACTGCGACCTACTCGGCTCAGCGCCCCGCGAAACTCACTGGCGGTCGGATAACGATCTTCCGGACTTAACGCCATTGCGCGATCCAGAATTGCGGCTATCTCAGAACCGACGGCGCGATGGACCTCGTTCGCTGGCCTCAGCGGATCGGACTTCGAATTAGCCAGGGCGGCCGCGCGTTCCAGAGCATCGGGAGGCTTGACCCCAGTCAGCAGATGATAAAGCGTAGCCCCAAGTGCATAGATGTCGCTCTGCGGAGACGTGCCCTGATCCTGTATCTGTTCCAACGGCGAATAGCGCCGCGTGTATCCGAAGATGCTGTTTGAAGAGTTCGCGCCCGACAAATCCGTCGTCTGCGCTTTAGCGAGCCCAAAATCAAGCAAAGCAATCTGGCCATTCGCGGTGACTTTAAGATTGTGCGGTTTGATGTCGCGATGAATGATTTGACGATCGCGCGTGTGCAGGTAGATGAGCGCATCGAGCAACTGATCGGCCCAGGCGATCACCTGGTTTCGGGGAAATGGCCCGGGCTGTGACGCAATGATAGCTGCCAAGTCTACACCTCCGATAAACTGCATCACCAGAAACGCGCGATCGCCTTCCGTGAAATAGTCACTGACGCGCGGCAGCGCGGGATGATGAAGCTGGGCCAGCAGATGCGCCTCCTGCTCGAACTGTTTACGCAGTCGTTCGTCGACTGAAAATGTCTCTTTCAAAGCGACGACTGCATTCAGACGCCGATCGACTGCTTCGTACACCGCGCCCATCCCGCCTCGACCCAACTGCCGAACAATCCGGTAACGGTCTTGCAGGATCGCGTCGGGCGCGAGAATTGGTGGACGGCTAATAAATTTAGCCTCAGGCGCAGTGGGCAATATGTTTTCCATTTCGGCTGACAAACAGAGAACCAACAACGGCTCGGTTGGGTGGGGCGGCTGGATGCCTTATCGAATCGATCGGCAGACCGATCTAAACATCAAGATAAAAACGGGGCAGTTCTTTTCAGATTAAGGAGAGGACCTGGGACCGACAGCGATTAGGCTGTCAAATGAATCGGAAGTCAGGGCTTGATAAAGCTGCTTCCTCGTCTTCGAATATACGCTACCGTGCAGAGCAAAGACAAGAGAGACGTGGTCGACGGTGGTGGGTTAGTTTAGTGTTCAAGCTCTAGCCCAGCAGCTTAGAGGGTGTGTCAAAACTCGAGTTGTTTACGCCGAAGGCGTTATCTAACTTAGCCCAGGGTATCACCCTGGGGCAGGTCGATTTATTCATCACTACGCTGAAAGCGTTGGATAACCTTCTCAACAATGCATTGGCAAACCCTTTCAGGGTGTAAACCTTCACTGACTTAGTCCCGGCGTGTTACGCCGGGCTCAAAATTATCTAACGCCTTCGGCGTAATCCCGGAAGGTAGCGCCTGCTCAATACGTGCCCTAAAAACTGAGCCGCAGGCCAAGTTGAAGCTGCCGCGGATCACCGGCCGCCGTCGGCCGGCCAAAGTTTGGCAAGGGTGCGACGGCCGTACCAAAGACGTTATTGGGTAGTTGGAAATTCGCGCGGTTGAGCACGTTGAAGCCTTCAACAAGCGCCTCGATCCGAATCCTCTCCGTCAAACCGAAGGTCCGGCTTAAGCGAAGATCGAGTGCCGCAGAGTCGAAACCTCTCCCCGTGTTGCGCTTTACGCCCACGGGACGATCATTAACGTTCGTATCAAAGTTACGGTCGTTGCCGGTGACAATATTGAAGGGCAAGCGCGAGCCGTAACGAAAAATGTAGCTGAGTTGGAATCCGCTCGTCGCGCGCCTCATGAGGCGGCGCGATTTACTCGCTGGCGCTTCAAACGTCCCGCTCACTGTAAACACGTGTCTTTGATCGTTGTCTGCAAGACCTCGCTCACCTCGCAAATCAAAATTATCTTGTGGCGTAAAAAAGAAAGCGTTGCCGGCATCGTCAATCGCCCTCGAGAGCGCGTAAGAAAGCCGCAAACCAAACCAGCGCTGGAAATGGCGATTCAGCGAAACAGTCATTCCGTGATAGGAGGATTCGCCGGAACTTTCGTACTGGCTTTCATTCGCGAAATGCGGATCGGGCCGGCCTAAATTGAAAATTCCTGCTGAGGCCGGCAGTGTCGGGACATTGATGTTGCGCGAGACGATAATATGCCGCCCGCGCGTGTACAGATAGCCGACGGACAACGAGGTAGCTGTCGCCAACTCGCGCTCTATCTGAACGCTCGCTTGGTCGTTATAGCTGTTCTTGATATGCGGATCGATGATGGTGGTGCTCACGAGTAAGTTGGCGGGAAAGCTCGCTAGCACGTTCGGAAATGCGGGCGCGCCAGCTTGGCCGAATGACAGCACCGCAACTTTGTATTTCGTCCCGTCGCGCTGCAAAGCGTTTGAAGTAGCGCGCAGCGGAATCCGATCGTAATAAATACCAAAGCTCGCGCGCACGACCGTCTTGCGATGGCCGGGCGCATAAGCCAAGCCCAGCCGTGGCGCAAAGTTATTCTCGTCAGTAGTGATCGGCGCCGGCAGGAACTCGGCGTCATAACGCAGTCCGACATTGACGCTTAGGTTTTTGGTGGGCCTCCATTCATCCTGCACAAATAAGCCAAGGTTTGGATTTGACTGGAACTGGTTCGCTGCACCAAAGGCCTGTTGGAAAGTGGCATACCGGTTCGCCTGGAAATTTGCGAGCGAGGAAAACGTGTAGACTCCCTGAAGCGCGCCGGGAAAAGTAATGTTAACCCGGTCCAGAAGATAGTCCGCCCCTGCCTTTACTGAATGAGTTCCCTGCTGCGTGGTGACCGCATCGACGAATTCAAAACTATCGAGATCGCGCCGGGTCGGAGAAAAAGTAGCCGTGCCAAAGCTCGCCACGCCTGAAATATTCACGGCTGGTCCCGTCGCATCATTTACCGGAGCGCCCAGTCGGCTATGCGTAAACTGAAAGCGTGCTTCATTAACCGTGAGGGATGAAAGTGACGCAACCTCGCTGATCGCGACTGCTTGATCTCGATCGATTAATGCGGTGCCGCGGCTGACCGCGTTCAGGCCGCCAACATTTCGCGAGTTCGTGCTGTTGATATCGTACAAGCCATAACGGGCAGTCAGTTGGTTCGAGCCGTCGAGCTGATGATCGAGACGAAAAAGAAAGTTGGTCGCGTTGAGCCCGGTGGGCACAATGCCCGTCGATAGACGCGACGCTCCATAGCCGATCGCCGACAACGTACTATTCACGGCCGCGACGTTCGCGTCGGCGATCGTGATCACTGTCGCGTTGTGCAAGCGGGTCTGCTCAAAATTTGTGAAGAAGAATGTCCGATCCCTGACTATCGGTCCCCCAACACTGAGCCCATACTGCGCCTGGGTCAGGGGATCTTTGCTGGCCGCCAGCGGATTGCGCGCGTCGAAACGCTGGTTGCGAAAGAAGCCATAAAGACGACCACGATAGCTGTTCGTGCCTGACTTTGTAATGATGTTGACGAAGCCGCCGGAGGCCCGCCCAAATTGCGCGATGCCGCCTGACGTGATCACTTCAAACTCTCGAATGACTTCCTGGCTATAGAATGTCCCTGGCAAATCCGCGGCATCATCATTTGCTGACAGGCCGTCAACCACGAACCCATTATTAATGAAGCGCTGTCCCGTGATCGACAACCCCGTCCCAGGCACCGCCGATGTTTCCTGGAAGCGCTGATTAGCTACCGGATTGCTGCGCGTCACGCCCGGCGTCAGCGCCGCCAGGTCCAGATAGTTGCGTCCGTTCAAAGGCAATGAATCGATCTCTCGCGGGCTTACGTTTTCGGCAAGTTGCGTACGGGCGCTCTCAATGACCGGCACATCCGCCGTTACCTCGACGTTCTCAGCCATGCTTTCGACACTTAACGTTAGCGCGACGTCTATCGTTTGGCCGACAGCCAGAACCAAATGTCTCTTCAGCACGGCAAAGCCCTTCGCTTGCACGCTGATCTCATAGGCGCCGACCGGCAAGTAAACAAAGCGAAACCGGCCTTCGCCATCCGTGTTGGTAGTTTGCGTCAGGTTCGTGTCCAGATTTCTGGCGACAACGGCCGCGCCATTGATCAGCGCGCGGCTGGAATCTTCAACGTGGCCGCTGAACATCGCGGAGGTTACGGCTTGTTGCGCCGGAGTGCTCGCGGCGCAGAGCAGCGCAATGAACACAACGACGCCCAGGCATGGGGGATTCACACTTGGTTTGAATCGCATTGAGATCTCCCTAAGACTACCAACCGCACGAAGACGGTCCGGTGAACGACGGACGATACACGTCGCCCTAAGAGCGACGCTTTGCACTATCGATGGTTGTGGTCTAGAGAGAAACCGGCGGTGCGCGCGGATTTGATTGGCGGCGTGCGACGTCAAGTGTGGCGGTGGAGTCGAAAGGTATTTCCACCGGGCCGCCGCGTGTCGGTGGCTCTCCGATACGCGCTATGGAGCTCGAGAAACTGCCTTGCGCGTTGCGACCGTTGGAAGCACACGCGCAAGCGGCGCAGTCCGACTGGCAAGGTTTTACTAATGCAACGGCCGATCGATTTGACGAGTGAGAGTTGGTCTTTGCGTCATCGGCACTCGGCGACCGAGCGCTCGCCTGCAGCAAACGAACAGTCGAGTAATTACCCGTGACGCGATGCAAGCCACAGAGCGGCTCAGCGTCAGGGTGCGAATTAAGCTTATGGCCGGCGGACGTTGATGAGCCGGGGCGACGGCGACTGTGACAAACGCCGCTTGCGCCAGAGCCGGCCGGATGTTCAGCAGTGCCCGTGCAACAGGGCATCGAACAGAGACTCGCTGCATCTGCCGGCGCCCATGGAATTGTCGTCAGCATAAACGCCAGCGCCAATCCGACGACAAGCCCGATGCGTCCGGCATCATCGGCGAACCTCTTTGATCGATTTAGTAAGGGCAGCTTCATTGGCGGGCTGATTCTTACCACGTTTCGAGGTACTTTGGAAATTAGAAAAGCTCGATAGCAATTTTGCTTGCAGGATTATTTGCGAGAGATGAGGTTTTTAGCTATGGTTGCCATGACTTGTTCTAGTTACAGCCGTTCGCTCCAATAATGATCACGAAAACCGGCATTACATTATTTTGCATTGGTTGGCTGATCGTTCTCTCCACGTCAAACGCTTTCGCTCAAAGTCAGACTACGGGCCGCATTGCGGGGACAGTCAAAGATCAAAGAGGCGCTCTCATAGTTGCGGCCAACGTAACCGTCAGCAGGAAAGCCACTGCCGAAGAGCGGCATGTTACAACCGACAACGAAGGCGACTTCGCCGTGCCTTCCCTGCCCCCGGGCGGATATCGGGTCCGTATCACAGCCAGCGGATTTAACTCGGTACTCCTCGATTCTGTCCAGGTAGTCATCACTGAGACCACCACGGTCAACCCGCAACTCACAGTCGCAGGAGTAATCGCTGATCCGGTTATGGTGGCCATTGCTCCATTGATCCAAAACGACGGCCCGCAGCTTGGCCGCGTGATTGACTCGCGCGCCGTCGCAGAGCTGCCCCTAGCGACGCGCAACTTCACCCAAATTCTCGCGCTCTCGCCGGGAACATCCGTGGCCCTCGCCGACAACTCCTCTCTGGGTCGCAATTCACAAAACGTCTCAGTTAACGGCGCGCGGGTGACGCAGAATGATTTCGAGATCAATGGAATTGACGCCAACAATTTGGCTACAAACGCCGCGGCCATGGTGGCTGTGCCGGCGCCTGAGACCATTCAGGAGTTCAAGGTCCAGACGTCGCTCTACAACGCAACGTTTGGACGTGCCGGTGGCGGCAATGTTCAGGCAATCACGAAAAGCGGTGGCAACGATTTTCACGGTGCTGCCTATGAATACTTCCGCCACGATGCGCTTAACGCTAACAATCCATTCTTGAGAGCGGCAGGTGTTAGTCGTCCAACTTTACGGCGCAATGTTTTTGGCGGCGTGCTCGGCGGCCCCATCAAGGCTGATCAGTTGTTCTTCTTCATCTCTTACCAGGGCACGCGCGAGCGCAACGGCGCGTCGCCGAATAGTCTGACCTCCGGCGTCTTGATTGCCCCCGGTCTAAGCAATGATCGGTCACAACAAAACCTGCTTACGACGTTCCGGCCGAGGTCATCGCCAAACGGTCCCGTCGCGACCTCAATCAACCCCGTGGCGCTTGCTGTTCTGAACGCAAAACTGTCCGATGGCCGATTCCTGATTCCGACGCCGCAGGCAGACGGCCATTACTCGGGCTCGGCCCTTTCCACTTATCGCGAGGATCAATTCAACTCAAACATCGACTACCGCATTACCAAGAGGGACTGGCTGGCGGTGAGGTTTTTCTTCTCGAACGCTCCGCAGTTTTTCGCCCTTCCCAACGGCGGTAGCGGTGGAGGTGGCGGAGCGAACGTTCCCGGGTTTGGGGCGGATCAAAAGCAGAACAACCGGCTGCTCTCGTTTCAGGATATTCACGTCTTCAGCGCACGAACCATCAACGAGGCGCGCGCCGGTTTCAGTTTTATTCGCGGGGAGACGTCCGGACAAAATCCCATAAAGGACTCCGAGCTTGGCATCAGGCGGGCCAACGCCAACGCGTATCCCGGCCTCGGGCTTATTCGTATCGGCCCAACGGGAACGAACGCGATCGCTATCGGGAATCCCGGTACGAACGTGGATACTCAGAACCTCGAGTCTTCGACCACCCTGGTTGATATTCTCTCAATCACCCGCGGCAGGCACAGCATTCGCACGGGAGCCCAGATGATCTACTACCGGAATAATCTCGGGGCTAATAATAACCGGCGCGGCACGATAACTTTCCAGAGCTTCAACAATTTTCTGCTCGGTGTGGCTAACAACTCAGTGTACGGCGACGGCATCAACACTCGCATCCTGCGGGCGAGTGACTACGGTTTCTTTCTTCAGGATGATTGGAAAATTTCGCGGAAGCTAATTCTCAATCTCGGCTTGCGTTACGAGTTGGATCTTCCCCCTTATGAATCGCGGGGAGCCTTGTCTACTTTTGATCCGGCACTCTACAAACCGAGGATGGAGGTTGATGCCGGCGGTAACCCGGTAGGCCCTCCGATCGGTGGATTCGTGCAGGCCGGAAATGTCATTCCTCAATACGACTTGCCGGACGTGCCGAACGTCAGCAAAGGTGTACTGACCAGCGTCGATCCAAATAACTTTGCTCCCCGCGTCGGCTTCGCTTACTCACCGTTTGATTCGGGGCGATTGGTCGTGCGCGGCGGGTATGGCA
This sequence comes from Blastocatellia bacterium, assembly GCA_033858155.1. Lineage (GTDB taxonomy): Bacteria > Acidobacteriota > Blastocatellia > Pyrinomonadales > Pyrinomonadaceae > UBA11740. The sequence continues at coordinate 77,245 of JAWVCT010000112.1, read as the reverse complement.
TGTTTTATTCGCGGCCATCCACAGCTTATATAGGTATCTCGATTAACTCTCCGCCGACGTACGCCATCCGTCGAAGTCCGACCGGCGCCACCGTTCCCTTTGCCGATCCTTTCTTTCCTTTGCCATCACAGGATCAGTTTCCCGCTCTCGTTAAGGGCGTTGCTCTCGCCGGTCAAATTTTCGACCGCGGGATGCGTACCGCATACTTCCATCAGTACAATGCCGGCGTTCAGTATGCACCTGGCCGGAATCTCCTATTGGAAGTCGCCTACGTGGGCACACGCGGACTTAATCTGATCCGGGACGTCGCGATCAATCAGGCAAGACTCGCGAGCCCACAGCATCCAATCATCAACGCCGTTACCGGCCAGGCAATTACCACTAACACTCCCGCCGCCACGAACCTCGCGCTGCGCGCGCCATATCAAGGAGTCGAGGTAGGAAGCTTTCTCCAAATTCAGTCCACTGCGCAATCAACTTACAACTCACTACAGATGAGTTTGACCCGGCGCCTGTCGAGGGGGCTGCAATTCCTCGCTTCATATACTTATGCCAAGTCCCTCGACAACGCCTCCGGCGGCAGTGACAGCGCCGGAGATGTCAGGGATACCATCAATATCGCCGGCAACCAGCTTGATAACCGCGCCAATCGCGGCATATCTGACTTTGACCGCACGCATCGTTTTGTATTGAGTTATCTGTGGGACTTACCGCGTCCGGTTTTTGCCCGGTCGACCGCTGCACGTTTGCTCTTCTCGAATTGGCAAATGGCTGGCATAGTCACGGCCATGTCTGGTTTGCCGATCGACATAATCGACGGCGGCGCGGGTTCGTTTTATGGATTGAGCGGCGGAAACAATGCGCTGGTGCGGCCAAGTTGGGCGCCAGGCGCAACGAAAAGCACCGCGACCAACAACGTCCCAGCCGGATACTTTTTCAATCCGATCGCGTTTGTGCGGCCAACTGTATTGACGGGCCAGGTAATTCCCAGTTCAAACGGCACAGCCACGGCGGGCGCGACCGGAACGGACTTCGGCAACGTCGGCCGCAATGTTCTGCGCGGGCCACGACAGACGAACGTGGACTTCTCCGTAATCAAGCGCTTCCCAATTCACGAATCGAAGAACATCGAGTTGCGCGCAGAGTTTTTCAACCTCTTCAATCACGTAAACTTTGCAAATCCGATCAGCAACCTTAGCGCCGTCCCGGCAACATCCATAGATCCGAACAATGGCCGCATCGTTGGCAGCGCCGGCGACTTTGGCCGGATCATTTCGACGAGTAACAATCCGCGACTGATTCAATTCGCGCTGAAGATTAATTTCTGATTGGCTCTAATTCGCGACCCCGTGAGGGCGCTTGTTGAATGGGTGAAGGCGATGGACCGGAGGGAGACTCAAGACTGTCGGTACACCCCGCCGTCTTTGCCATCCTGGCTCGATCGCACGACCGGCGACGGAGAATTTGACGACCAAAACGACCTCCCTCCTACAAGTCCACCCATCGAAAGCGGCTTGACCGAAATACTGAGTGAATAGCTTTGATTGTAGGGTCAAATGACGAACGACTCACTTCTTTCGGCGCTCGGAATCTCCGGGTCTAGCTTTTCGACAATCATCATGCTTCCCACATAGTGAACCTGCCGGTATCGGCCGGACGCCAGAATTTCGTTAACAAACGATTTAACGCCCGGATAGTATTCGGCGTAATCGTGAAAGGCTATGTAGCCGCCGGGCACCACCCATCGCTCGAACTGAAAGAAGTCTCTCGCGACGTTTGTATAATCGTGAAGGCCGTCGATAAAGAGAATTTGAATCGGCTTGTCCCACGTCACTTCATAGGAGTGCTTTTGAATCACCTCAACGTATTTGGTGAGGTCAGCCTGTTCGAGGTTGCGATTGAAGCGTATGAGTGTAGGCTCGCCGCTGGTGATTCCCTGATCGATCGCTCCAACTTTCCCGTCGTGTGGATCGATTGCATAGATCTTCGCTTCGGGTGAAAGCGTTTTGACAACGCTGCCGAATACCACGGTCGACCGTCCGCAATAACTTCCGACTTCGACGATTGTCTGCGGCTGCTCGTGAGTAGCCAGCGCTCTGGCGGTTACAGCGATGAGCAGATCGGCTTCTTCATCTGCGAGCCAACCTTCGATCGTTCTCATCCGAGTGAGAATCGGAAAGGTAAGGAGCAATTCACCATTCGGTTCGGTTTGGACAGTTTTCATGATTCCTCCCTGACTTGGCGCCCTTTCGTAATGATTAAACTTGGCGCGTAATCGTTTCCGCAGTGCATCACCATATTGACGGTTGACGGGATGGGCCCAGAAGACGTCAGGCCGCCCGAGTGCGGCTTCGATCTGGCGCCAGGAATATCGTGCTCGGTACTTCACACACTCGTAGCTGCAAGGATTCGCTTCGATCTTGTAGCCAAGGAGCGCAATCAGCGTCGGCAGTATGACTTCTTCGGTCGCCCAGATTTTGCTGCGGCTCATAATCTCATTGAGCTGTTCGTCCGTGGCAAAAAGATTGACGAGATCAGCCGTCGAGTCGCGCGTGAAAACGGTCGCCGGCCAGAACGTCCAATGCACGAATTTCTGTTCGCCTAGCGGGAAACGCTGCAACCAAGGTCGCCATAGTTCGAATTCTCGCCAAGCCTGGACGGCCGGAGCGATCCTGGTGCTGGCTGGTTGTCGATTGGGCGAGTTGCCCAGCATGCCCACGTGATCCCGCCCCGAAAGATATTTCGAAAGGTACTGCGAATATCCCATTCGTAGAGACATTTGATCAGAGTCGACGATGGTGATTGAGTCGAACGAGAAATTATCGAGCGCGAATTTCATTGAGTCGATCGCGAATCCGTGTAGCAATCCCCACTTCATCGGCCGTGGCGCTGGATGGACCACCGCTCCATACTTCTCGAACGGAAAACCGCGGTTGAGCAAATCAGGATTGCTGCCGCCGTTATAAAGTAGAATCGCCGAATCAGGATCGTGATACCTCAGGTTGCGAACGAGGTCGACCACACATTCCTCGCTCTCATGGACAAGACAGGCAAAGACATTTCGCAGTGGCGTTGCTTTTCTCTCGCGTACCGGCGCACGACGTTCACTGGCCGTGATCGTCTCGGTCCCGGCCGTTCTTGCTCGCGGATAGCCATTAGGCCTTTCAAGATCGTGTTGGTAAAACGCCCAATCAGCGCCCAGCACTCCGGCAATTGCTTCAACCGAATGCGCATGCCACCACCTGCCCTCGGTTTTCTTGGGGCTCACATTGCGGCCATGAATCATGTGGACCGCAAACGTATGATCTTTCATCGGCAAAACACTGCGCGGGTCGGCGGCCCAAACAAAACGGGCATCCATGCCGACATTGTTCTCGACAAATCGGTGGGTTTCCCAATGCTTCTTTCGATAACACAACTCGCTTCCCAGCAACCACACGCGCTGTTCTGGTGGGTACACATACTCGTAGGCGCGACCGCTTCGCAGATCGTAGTAAAGCAGTCTATTGATCCCGCAAATCTCGGCTCGATCGTTGGCGAGCGCCGCTAACTGGCAACTCAAACGCCTGGGCGCATACCAATCGTCATCGTCCCAATGCGCGATGATTTCCCCGCGCGCATACTCACACGCCAAATTGAGCTTCGCCCCCAACGTCATCTTTTGGTCGAGGCGAACATACAGAAGCCGATCATCGGCGGGCACCAGATCGTTGATCGCATCCGTGCCGTCATCCAGGATAACCAGTTCCCGGTTCGCATAGTCTTGGTTGAGAAAATACTGAATCGCATGCGGGATGAATTGCCGGCGGTTGTACGTCGGCATGATGCAGGAGACGAATGGGTTGGTGTTCACTTCAGGCCTCAACAGTCTTAAAGCTGTCCTTGCGCCACCCTAAAGTCTCAGGGAGGATAGACCCCCGTCGCGAACAGGGTGCCTTCGTCGGCACGCCGGGTGACCAGTCCGGGGAGTTGGACCGCCACGCCATTGACGTGGGCATTCACAAACTGGTTCATGATCCCCGGGACGGCGGCGAAGTTGTTGGCGTTGATAGAGGGCGAGAGCGCGTTCAAGCGCCCCGTGTTGAAATGGAAGCTGACCAGCGCGTCGAACTGAGCCTGGCTGAGCGGCACCGTGATTGTTGTGCGCACGGCGTTGACGAAGCGAGTCAGCTCGTTGGCGAACAGCACCTCAGCTTGGGCGCGGGTGAGCCCGGTGAGAAAAGGCGCCTCGCTTGCGTCCGTCCCGTTGCAGGGGCCGGAATGTACGAGATGGCCGAAGCCGATAGTACAGTTGCCGCGGCCGACCCCGCAACCAGGCATGGCGTCATCATAGAGGTTGGCACAGAAGCCCTCAAAACCGGCGATCATGTGGGCGCCAGCCGTGCTGATCGCGATTGGCTGGGCGAACGGTGGATCGCGCGGCACGATGGCGGTGGTGAGCCCGAGCATCAGGTTGGCGCGGGTGAGGCTCTCTTGCTTCCTCGTCGACAACGTAGCCGGCGCTGCAGCCAGCGCCGTGCGAATCCCGCCGAGGATAGCGGCGCCATCTCGCTGCGAGGCGAGCAGCGAGATCTGTAAATTGACCGAGCTATCCATGAACGCGAGTGCAACGTCGAATCTGCCGCCCGCCGCTAGATTGAGTGCCTCGAGCACGAAGGGGCGCGCCTCGACCGCGTTGGTGACGGCCCGCGTGGAGAGCGCGATCCCGCGCGCGAGTGTGTCCGGCGTCGTGGTCAGGAAGTCGGCAACCGCCTGGCTCAGGTTAGCCGCAGTGGGCGCGACCACTGCCGACGCAGACTGATCGAGCAGCGACTCCCAAGTCGCGTCAAAGCTGGTGGCCATGTTCTGGATCAGATCCTTATTGACGGTGGCCACACCGCTGGCGTCGATTTCGACGGGGAGCGGGAAGCGCAAGCCACCTGCCCAGCCGGTCATCGCCGCCGCCGGCTGGGAGAGCACCCGCAAATAATATCGATTATAGACGAGCAATCCACGCGCGAGCTCGTCGGCCGTGAGCGGCGCTGTGACGAACGGCGTCGTCGAGCCAGGAGGCATGAAGGGTGTAGCGGAGTTCCATAGCGGAAGAATGAGCCCCGCTATGCGACGCAACGTCATTGATCGGCCCACGATGACCGACAGTCGGTTACGCTGCTCACCGAGCAGCCCACCTTGGCCCGAGACCGGCCCAATCCGCGTGCTCGCGACCTGGAGCGGCCAGAATTGCACGCCTGATCCACGCGCGGTGCCGGTGCGAAGTACGGCCGCAGTTTCGGGCGTGTTAACACGGGCGACGAAAGGCGTCGCAACGCGCTCCCGAACAGTCGCCGACAGTTGGGGCGACGAAACGAGATTGAGCGGATGTCCATAACCGTGGCTCGGCAACCCCGGCCCTGTAGCCGTGCCGCCCTGCTGCACAACATGCGCGAGTTCGTGCGCCAGCAGATGCTTGCCCATGGTTGTTCCGGGCGCATACCTTCCCGCTCCGAAAACCAGATTTGGTCCAACCGTATACGCCAGCGCATTCACCGACCGTGCTGACTCAGAGGCGCGCTCATCGGTGTGAATCCTTACGTGACTAAAATCCCGCTGAAAGCGTCGCTCGAAAAAGTCGCGTGTCGAGCGATCAAGCACTTGACCCGATGAGCGCAGCACGTCATGCACGATGGATGGCGCCGTCGCAGCCGATGAAGCTCCAGCGGGTGTGGAATGTCGCTGCAATTGCGGCGCGTGGCTGGCGCACTCCTCGCATGACTCACCTGATGAAGTTGATCTGCCGCAGCTACACTGGCGCTGCAAACGTATCGCCGGGTCGGGCATGCGCATTACGTGTTCTGCAACGCGGTCTGCTTCCTGTTCGTATTGATCACCGGGTTCATTAACCGTTAATTTCGTCTGCAACGCATTGAGTAAAGGAGCGGGTGACGGCCCGAATGCATGGCCCAGCCGGAGGGCCGGGGAACCGGAATCGTAAGGAATAAAAGGCCGGTGCGAAGCAGGCCCGGCCGCACTACTCATTTTGTGAGGCCGGCGAGGGATAGCTTCCCTTTTTATCTGCTCACGTTGAAGTCGCGCTGATTCCATTAATGACTCCGCTAATTCCTTCGCGTTTCCCTCAAAGGTACGCGCGCATCAGGCTCGGCCCAGATAGCTCTTTGTAGCCGCCGTTCGATCAAAAACGTCCGGTGATTTGCCCGCCCGCAATGAACCCGCCGCGGTCATCTTCGCGGGTCGTAGGTTCGCGCACGGAGCGGTCGAGCGGAAACGGCGTCTGCACTCCTCCACCAACTTGTAGCCAGATGTGGGTGCTGCCCACTTGCACGGGTAGCGCCACTCCAATTGGCATTCTCCAACTGGAAGAGCTTGATGCTTCGAGGTTGCGCAGCGGATTCAGTGGATTAAAGACACACTGATTGACGGTCACGGGCGTGCGCCCGGCGACTTCTTCCAAACGACGATCCATGACGCCCGCATCCTGCTCGACCAACTGTTCCCACCAGCGATCGTCCTGACTTGGCGGTCGCAGGAAGCTACGAATTTTCGTCATCACGGTGTCGCTCATGAGCCGGCCGCGCTCGGCTGCTTGCGGCTGTTGCAAGGCGGCGCGGACATCCACGCCGAGGTTTTGCACGACCAGCGCGGCCAGGCGTCGGGCTTGCGCATAGTTGTGCGAATCAGGAGTGTCATGGGCCATTCGGGCGTGCGAATCAGTATCCGTGCGGGCAGTTGCCGCCGCAGCTTGCTGCTGGTAGTACTCTCGCATCGGGGGACCGCTTACGTCCGCCACCACGTGGGCCACCGAAGCGCCCTCGGTTCCCGGAACGCTGCCGGTCAGCAGCGTCTGGTCGCCCTGCACTTCGTGGTTGATTAACTCCACAAAATTTGAGTGCGCAAAAAAGTCTTCGACGGTGTGGAAGGCATTCCCCAGATGCACCAGGCTGTCTTCGGTCATGCCCGTGCGCGCGAGCACCATAAGTTGAGATTCGATGTAGTCAAAAGGCGTGGGGTCGGTCGCATTGGGATCCGCGTGGCGGAATTGCCTGCCCACGCCGCGGCTGCGCCAACGATTTGTGACCGCGTCGAAGATGAAGTTGTCGAAATGCTCTTCCGGCTCGTAGCCGCCAAATCTTTGCGGGCGACAAAGCAAGAGGAAATTCCCGACCCTTCCAATTTGGCTGTAATCCCGCTGAATGTTGCCGCGCTCGATCGCCTGAATCTGCTGTGGAGAGAAGCCCGCGCCGGTAAGCGCCGCTTCTTCGATCACATGATGCCCAGTGTCGCTGAAACGTGCGACGCGGCGTTCGGCAACTTGAGAGACGGCCAGCGGCGGCTGTCGTACGTCGCCCGCCGTTGCCGCCTGTCCGCGAGAAACAGACATCTCCATTTGCGGCCCCGGTCCCGGCACGCTGGCAGACCTTGAACGTCCTGGTCCCGATCGTTCGCTCATTACCCAATCGGCCATGCGATCCGCTTCCATTTCGCAGGGTTCATTTTGTTGGCCCATCATCAATTTGGGATGAACGACTGGCGGCGCCAGACCAAGCAGGTCCACGCGTCCCTGGAAGTAAGCCAATGAGAACGACGAAACGCCGCCCCCCATCAGGAACGTGGCTACATATGAAAACTCATCGGCATAGGTCTCGGTGTGAATGCGGAAATTCGGGTCGCTCGCCAGGCGTTGATTGATTACGCTGCGCGCCAAAAATTCCGCGCCGCCTTCCATCAACTGGCGTGTCAACGAACCCGCTTCGGCGGTGTTTTGGTAGACCTCGCTAACGTAAAAGTGCATCGCCTCGTGCACTATGATGTGACCGATATTGCGGCTTTGGGAAGGGATGTCAACATGCGGTCGCACGTGGCCGCTGACGACAGGGAAGGTGGTTTGCCCACCGATGCGGCCGCGTTCGTATTCCTTGACAAAATTTGCCCCGACGCGCCCGAACAGCGGACTGACAACCTCGCGTTGCAAGACGGGATCAGCCGCGTCGTTGATGCAGAGGTCGGCTAGCTGTTGCGAGGCAACCTCTAACGCCACCTCGCCGATCCGCCGCCGCGCAGCAGTCTCGTTCGGTATTCTCAAGTCAGCGAATTCCTGGGGTGTTCGCGTCGTTACCGATGCAGGCGCGGCAAAATTACGACCGGCCGGCAGCAGACTGCCGAAGACCGCGCGAATGGCCTGGTCAGCCTGCTTGATCGTCCTGTCACTCGCCGGCAGGCTGAGCGACGACAGCGAGCGGGCGAGGTTAATGTCATGCTGCATTTTGGTTTCGGTCCGGCTGCCGATATCACTGGTCCGGATCTCGTTCAGCACGGTGGCGGCCGGCGGGCAGGTCGTCGGCGGAGTGGGTCCCTGCTGGACAGGAGGCGGCGGTGAAATTGTCGGCGCGGTCGGCACATGCGGCCGCATGGTCGGTTGGTACCTGAGGGCCGCTGCGCTATTCGTTTGCAGAGGCCCGACGGGAATGGTCTCGGGCTGGCGACGGATGCCCGGCGCCTGCTGGATCACATGGGTCAGCTCGTGCGCTAGCAAATGCGTTCCCGTCGCCGTGCCCGGCGCATACTGTCCCGGTGCGAACACGATGTCGTGCCCGACCGTGTAAGCCCGCGCATTGATTTGGCGTGCTGAGGCCGAGGCCGACTCATCGGTGTGAATCCTGACCCCGCCGAAGTCCTGGCGGAAGCGGCCTTCGAAAAAGGAACGAGTGTTCTCGTCGAGGGCCGCGCCCGGAGAGCGCAGTACCTCATGCACCGTTAACGGAGCCGTTGCGCCGTACGGCATGCCCGCCGCCGCGGACTGTCGCTGCAATTTCAGCGACTCACAAGTTTCGCAGACCCCGCCACAGCCACACTTGCGCTGCGCGCGGAGACTCGTGTCCGGCAAGCGCATCACCTGTTCGGCGACGCGATCCGCCTCCTGCTCGTACTGGTCTCCCGGCTGATTGACGGTTAGCTTCGTCTGCAGACTGAGGTGAGATGAACGCGCCTGGGGCGTTAGGCGCAGGACAGGAGGGTCGGCCTCGTTTAGAGCCGGCAGCCGGGCCGAACGGCCCCTCGCAACCGAGCCCGCATCTGGAGATCTATTGACGACCGGTTCGATCTGCTCGCGTTTTAGTCTGGCTGCTTCCATCTTATCGTCCGAGGTTCGCTGGGGTCTCCCGTCTACCAAAATTTGCTCGCTACGTTCACGGGCACGACGCCGGGTCGGTCAGCGTCGCATTCGCCCCGGGCGGGCTGCCACCAGTGGAGAGCGTTTCGAACCAGGCGTAGAGCAGCGGCGAGCTGCTACACAGAAAATTCCGGCCGCTGTCACCGCTTGGCTCTGAGGGCACGTTCATCTGCAGGACTTGCTCCGCGACGAGATCGGCTTCTTGTTCGTATTGATCTTCCGGTTGGCTAACGCTCAGCTTTCCTTGCCCCGCAGGAGCGAAAGCGCGTGACGGCACGAAGGCTGTGCTTAAGCGCAACGCCGGCGGCGCGAAGTCATTCAGAGCAAACGGCCGGCTTGAGACAGTGGTCTCGAGTGGGCGCGGATTTTGAGTCCGGCCAGCGGCAGCCTCGCTCTTTGTGTGCTCAAGTTGAACTTGCGCGGACTTCATAGTTTCCCGTCTCCGAATTCTATTAAAGCTCACAGCGAAACGACGCGAAGAAATGCGACTCGGCGGTTTCATAGCGCTGGGCCTCCGCCAGCGGCTTGCGAAACGTCGCCACCAGCGGCGTCTCTCGATGGACGGCGCCGATCATGACCATTAGGTACGGCTCGATGTCCCAGCCGCGTAACTCCTCAATCAGGCCGTCCGTGAACCTGACGCCGCGCGCCGGCTCTTCCGGCTCGACCTGCAGGACGATCCGTTCGGCCGAGCGCGCGCAAAGAGTGGCCGGTCGGCTCTCCTCATGAATGACGACTCTCCTTCCCTGCAGCGACATGATGCGTCGGGCGTGGTCGCCCAGCCCGGCGTCAGGACCGTACTTGATCATGAGCGTCAATGGCCCGCGCGTCTGTGCGAGGTAGCCAACCAGTGGGGTCCGCGGGTCAATCATGATCGCCACGTCCACGCCGGCAAAGATGTCGCAGTGAAGGCCGAACGGCTCGAAGCAGTAGCTTACCCATTCGATCCTCTCTGCTGCTTCGGGTGAATTCATGGTCGGCGTGCGTACTCCTCTGTTCAATTACTGCTTCCGAGTTAAATGGGTATGTGCAGATCGTTCTTGATCGTAGTTCTGTTCACGCCCGTATATTTGCTTTCCACCAGGTCGCGCCAAGCCCGGTTGCCTGAAATTTCGCGCCGGTCATCCACCGTCATGGCGACGGCGTTATAGAGGGCCAGGACATGCGCACGGTGCGCGGCGAATCCACCGCCAGCAAAAGCCGCGATGGCGGCGCGCAACCGCTCCAGGTTGGAAGAAACGATCAGGTTGATGGCGTCGGGAACGACGAAGGCGTCCACTTGTTCACGAAAATGGTTCGTATTCGCGTCGTAATCTGTTTTGACAAACCGATAGGTGTCTGAACCATACATGTGATCGAAGATTGCTCTGGACTTTTCCGATTTCGGCCCGCGACTGCTGAGCGTTGGATCGAAGGCCGTGGAACGGAGCGGCCCCGGAGCGCCGCCGACACCTGGTGCGCGATCGAATTCTCCGCTCGCCCAGTAGGCGCGAAACTCTGTCTTGTAGCGTTCGATAGTTGTGCTCGAAGCAGGTCGCCTATCAAGGGCATGCACCGACTCGTGCATGATTGTCTCGATTATGCTCGCATTGGACCGCGGCGCCGGATTAACCAGAGACGGCGTGAGATTGGCGAAGACCGAATCCGGATATGCCGGCCAACGCCAACCGTCCGCCCCGGTCACGGCCACTAGTGTATGGGCGTCATTAACCGCCGTGTGGCCCATTAAGTAGGCTGTCATGCCGTGCGGGTTTTCCCCGTGATTAGTAACGTAGGTCGCGGCATCAGCGCGGATCATGAACGGCTCCAGCTTGATAAAGCCGGTTCGAATCGAATCCGAGATGCGAGCTGCCTGTCCACCTGCCGCCGTCATATCGGCCAGGACGCTACCGGCTGCCACCGAATTCAAGGTCCCATGATCCGTCCGGAGCTGAGCAAGAACCGCCGCATTGGTGAAAGCCGGCGCGTGCGGGTGAACCGTAAAAGCTACCGGAATCGTGTGGAAGGGCGCGGCCGCAGGGGACCTGAGGAAGTCTACGTCGATGTGTATTGCATCTACCGCGGCGGGAGCGCCGACTTTAACCAGCGAAGTTCCGCCCAGGCCACGGATGTGACTGTGCTCTCCGAACTCAGCCAATTGGAGCACCGGCAGCGCCACGCCGTTCTTCGTCATGCGGGCCCGAACATAAACAGTCAGGCCGCGGTTATCAGCGAAATTGCCGCCGTCGATTAGATGCGGCATCACAGTAATGGTCTGCTGCCCACCGAAATATTCGACGTGTTGGCCGCCCGGGAGATTTGATAGCCAGTCCGAGCGGTTCTGATCCGTAAACCGGACGCCGGCGTTAACGTGGGCGATGAACCATGCCTGGCGATCATCCTGGACGTGAATAAGCACCGAAGCCGGCGGATGAGCAATAGTGCCAACGGGAGAGGTAAGTCTCAGCGTCCCAGTAAAGTCCGTTGCTCCTGCTGCACCCCCATCCACTGCGACATCGACTGCATGCGCTGCGCCGTGCAGGGAGTTCGCGGGCCAGGGATGTTCCGAAGGGTTATCGCTACGCACCTGGTTGGCGTGGTCTACTGTAACAGTACTCCTGACGTTCAAGCCCGCCTGATTACGAATGCTGTGCGGGCTAAAAGTTAGTGTCTCCTGTTCATTCTCGCTGATGAGTGGAGAAACTGGAGCGACAGTCAGGCTCAGGTTATTCGCGAAGGCCTGCTGGTCGTGATTTAAAACCAGGGGTGGGAGCGCCGGAGCGGCCAAACCAACCGGCGCAACCGGAGCGACGGCGGCAGCGGGCGCTAACTGCCAGGCTGTATCAAGGAAATTCAAGAGGTCTACCCGAAGATTCCCTCCGGTAACTGTGCTGTTAATAATCGAGCGCCATCCGTGGGAGCCGGCAATCTGCTGTCGCTCGTCGCCATCCAGTTGTTGGGCGACCGGCGTCAGCGCCGTCTTGAATGCTAAGTAGGCTGGGTTGGCCACAACGTTGGAAGCAATCGTAGCCCGGGCGCGAAATAAGGTGCGTAACTGCTGAAGATGAGGGGATGCGTTGAGGTTAAGCGAGTCGGGACCGACGTACTGGTCGATCTGCGCGCGTATGCCGCCGGTGTTGTTGTTGTAGGCCGCCTGAATCGCGGCATTGGTTGTGTAAATGCGCGTGAAGATGTCACGAGAGCGCCGCGTGCGCGGTCCCCTGCTATCGCTGTTGGGATCGAAATCATCCGAGAGGCCCGCGAACGGCGCGCTGGCCCAAAGCGAATTGAAGAGCCCTCGATATTGCGCGAAGAGGCTCATTGGGGTGCCCTCCGCGGCTTGATGCGCAGTTAAAATCGCGGTTTCACGCACCATGTCCGCAGTCGCCGGCGGCATCCCCGGCGGCGCGATAAACTGGCCGCCGTCAAGTCCCGTCACGAAATTCCGCAGCACTCGCGGCCAGCCATTTTCAGCTCCGATGAGTTGCAGGCAGACGGCGCGCCAGGCTTCCGGTAAAGTTATGCTTCCCGCGTTAAGGTCACCGTTAATCGCTCCCCTGACGGCCGCGCTGCCGGCGTGCGCGCCTGCCTCGGTCCTCAAGACCTGCATGTATCCCGCTTTGTCCGGCGGCGCCGCGGCGAGCCTTGCGGCAAGCTGCGTAACCACGTCGGCCTCGGGCAATCTCAAGATCGTTTCCGCGAGCTTCCGGTTCAGGCGGCCCTCGGCAACGTGCTCCAATTCATGAGACAAAATCTCGCGCCCGGCCGCGCTCTGTAGTCCCGGCGCTTTGCGACCGGCGAAGATATGCTCGCCGAACGTAAAGGCCCGTGCGTGATAGGAGTCGGCCAATCGCACCGACTGCGTATCCTGATGAATTCGGACGCGCGAAAGGTCTATCCGGAGGCGAGCTTCCTCGCTGTCAAGCACATCCTGATGCAGGGGAACGCCGCCGAGCGGCGCCGGCGGCGTCAGCGCAGTCCTCATGAGACCGGGACTCACGAACGCGCCACTGTGCGGCGTTATCGAAGAGTCATTAAGAGACGTTGTCCGCGCGCCGCGGTCGTTGCGCATTGTTTCGCGCCGGCTTTCAGGAACGGCGTTTCGATCAAGACGCAGCACGGGACCGCCGGTTAACATTCGTGAAGAGGGCGCGGTCGTTGGCGCTTGATTTCTGGTGCTGGGCGCCTCGGACTTAGCGGGCCCATTGTTTGAATGCTCGCTCTGAGGATGAGTTGATTTCATCGCCGGCCTCTACCGAACGGGTGCTTGAATGCTACGAGCTTCCTGCACCGTGACTCACGCGTCAGGCAGCGCTTGCCACAACGGAAATAGACGACTTGCTCAAACCGTCCGCAACGGGCACACGCCGCCGCTCTTGCGATACTCGCGCTGCACGGCGGCCACCAGGTGCGCTGAATTTATTACGCCGCCATCGTTGAGAGCCAACAGCGAAGCGTGCAGCACAGCGTTGCGAATCTGTCCGCCGTTGAGCGCGCAGCGAGAGGCGATCTCCTCCATCAGCGCGTGATCGATTGCGTACGCCGGCGGCAGGTGTAACTGCCAAATCTGCCAGCGTTCGGCGGCCTCAGGCGCACGAAAGTTAACGACTACATCCATCCGGCGTTGGAACGCGGTGTCGATCCGGTCGCTCGCGTTGGTGGTCACAATCAGGATGCCTTCGAATGCTTCGAGCCGTTGCAGCAGGTAGTTTGTTTCCAGGTTCGCGTAACGATCGTTCGATGTCTGCACGCCGGTGCGCTGCGTCAAAAGCGCGTCGCCTTCGTCGATCAGCAAAATGACGTCGAGCTCTTCGGCACGCGAGAAAACCTGGTTCAGATTCTTTTCAGTTTCGCCGATGTACTTGTTCACTACTGAAGAGAGATCGAGGCGATATAGATCCATTTTGAGTGAAGCAGCAAGCAGCCGCGCCGCCAGCGTCTTGCCGCTTCCGCTCGGCCCGCCAAATAAAGCCCGCACGCCCACGTTCATTTGGGCGCTCATATTCTCATTGAGCAGCACCCGCAAACGCTCGCGATTTCGGCAGCGACTTTCGAGATCTCTTAACTCTTGCAGAGTCTCCTCGCCGGCGGCGAGATGACTCCACTTGCCCGTGGTGTTGACGCGAGCGGCGAGCGTGTCCAGCGCCTGACGGTTCAAAGCACTTGACGCCTGCTGAGCATCCGCCAGCGTGACTTCATTACGGCCATCGAGCGCCGCGTAAGATTGGGCCAACTTCGCGGCGCGTTGAATGTTGCCGCTCGTTAGACGAAAGCGCTCGCTGATGGCCTCCAAATCGTGGCCAGCGGATTCAAGGCTGTGTTGCCAGACTTCGCGACGCGCATCCAAATCAGGCATGTCCAAAGAAACGGTGAGAGCCCGCTCGACCGCCGGCCCAGTGATGCCGCCCTGCTTTCCGAGCACCAGGCACACCGGCCCAAGATAACCCTTGACGAGAGGAACCTCCGCTGTTTCACCCGCATCAAGTTCGAGAACAACAACGAGCATGGCGCGGAGCAGCGTCGCCAGAGAGCCAGCCAACTGCCAGCGCTCGTCCGCAAATTTGCTCGGCCCGCTGATTTCCAGTACGCCGCAATTCAACTCCCGCGCAAGGGAGCTTATGAGCGTGCGCCTGCCGTTGTGGCGCGGGCCGCGCACGACCAGAGCCTGGGCCGGGCCCGATGCCAACAGCGCCGGAATCGTCGCCAACATCCTGCGGATTTCACCTGGAATCACGAGGTGCTCTCGTGCTGGCAGTTCCGCTGTCGCGAGGTAGCGGGCCCAGGTGGCGGGCGCGTTGTGCCTCTCGCCGCGCAGGGCATCCCAGATCGGAGCCGGTATTTGCAAAGCCCACTGGCTGCGCGGCGCTTCAGTGTTCACCACTTGCACCACGCCGACATCTTGCAGTTGGCGAATCAAGATGCGCGCGCGATTGTTGCCGTCGGCATCGCGCCACCACGCGCTTAAGAGACCGAGCGTCAGGCGCGGCTGACCCGGCGTTCCCTGCACGATTTCAAAGAGCGAGCCGAAGCGCGCGTCCTCTTCATTGAGACCTGCGGCGACGAGCAAAGTCATAGCGTCATGATCGAGCCCCGTTGCCTCGCGCAACGCCCGCAGCGGCAAGAACTCAGTGGCGGTCGCCTCCCAGGCCAGCAGTGAGTCGCGCCACCAATCGGCAAACTCCCGCCAGTTCAAATTCTCTGGCGCGTATCGCGTGAATTCCTGATAGTAGCCGCTTAGAAACGGAAATTGTTTGAAAGCTGTTTCCAGCGAACCCAGGAGCGTGGCGATCTCAGCGATGACCTGCAACACCGCGGCGTAGAAATAGAGTTTGAAATGCTCGACCGGCGAAGGCAGTACTCCAGCGAAAGGTGGAACGGCCACTACATGCTCTTCTAAAGATTCGCTCAGCAACATTGGTCCCTGCTCTTCTACAACTGTCTGCTACTGATAGTGGAAACGAACGAATCGCCCGGCGGCCGGCACCCAACCCGGGTCGCGGTCTAAACCGGCTAGCCGTATATCCACCGGATGCTCAGAAAGCGCAAAGAAGATATCAAAATGCACTTCGGTTAATAGAATCGATGCACGCTGTGCGCACAACACGAGCGCCGGATCAAACCCGTTGGGGTTCCCGAACGCGCGACGTAGCCGCGCCCGAATGTAAGGCGTAACCCAGTCAAGCCATTGCTCCAAACTACCGCCGTTCCGGGAAAACGTAAACGACGTGCGATTCAACTCCTCATTCGCGCTCGCTTCATAAACCATCATCTCGCGTTCCAATTGTTCGGCGGGTTCGCCCGCGAGAGGCACGTCGAGTAGGAGAAAACCCTCCGGATGCTTGACCAGCAATCGCTGGCCTTCGACGGTCCATTCCAGCGGGCCTTCCTCAGGGAAAGCCTCGAGCCATTGTGCCGGCAAACGCCATTCTTCAGGCGGTTCGAATTCGTTACCCGGGAGGTCCAGTTCGCCCCGGCCCGCCAATTGGGCCAGGAGTTCCCACACGGGATCGTCCTTGAGTTGCTCGTCTAATAGGCGCCGGCCAATTAAGGCAACGAAGTCGTAGATCGAAAGCCCGAGGTTCTCTCCGGTCGGCATCGTAAAGTCGCAGTAGAGTTCCAGGAAGAGACCAACATTGACGAGATAGAAAATTCCGCCAAATGCTGTTTCTATTCGAACTTCATCGAGCGCCAAAATTTCTGACGCAGTGTCTGATGCGGCCTGGAAGGACGCTCTCTCGGCGAAAGCCGCCGGAGCGGCGCCATCGCGCGATGTAGTCGAGCTGAGAAGTCCGGGCGCCGTCGCCTCTCCCGGATGCATCACTGTCGGAGCGGACGCCGGCGACGCATGCCGCGACGGCGCTTCTCCTTCATCTAACGCGGCAGTCATGTGGCGGTCTGAGGACGACGAAGAATTCGGCGGCTCGTATTCTTCCGCATCCGCTGAAGATTGGTTTTTTGGAGCGGGCCGCGTTGCTTCTGGCGTCAACGTGTTCAGTTCGGGCAAGAAATTCTCGCGAGCGACCCTGGCGCTTTCTGCGGCCGTTCGGCTCAAGAGACCTCGTGGTTGCTCGCGCGCTCTGACACGTGCAGAACCCTCTTCAACCAGGTCGCCAATGCCTCGTTGAGACTCATTTGAATTCCGCAGCCCATCAATTTTGTCAGCGCCCGCCGCGCGGAGCCACCTCAGTGTGGCGCGAGCAAACTGAGAAGAACGTGCCGCGCCGGCTGCGCGTCTGATTGTCAATGCCACACCAATCAAACACTGTCGCTCGGATCCAAGCGTATGATTCAAACCCTCTGGAATGAATGAACGCCAGGGCGGCGTAGGTAGCGGAGCAGTCGCGTTTGAATTTACTGAAGCAGAGTAAAACTGCAGCGCCGGAGTCTTGCCGTTGCCCGGGCCGCGGCCTACTAACTCGAAGCCTAATTCCAGCGCGGATTGAAGTTCCTGAAGCGCGAAGCTCTGCGTGACCTCTCGTAGCAACAGTCTCGCTTGATCTATGCTCAGCGCACATGCGAAAGACTTGAGTTGATGTTTAGTAGCAAGCAGTTCGAGCGCCGCCGGAACATATTGGGGCGAACTTGCCCAGGCATCAGGTACGATGCCGGCAACGTCATGGACTTTAAATAAGCTCCGCCACCACCAACGAGATCCAAGTCGATCTTCCGCCCAGTCAATGGCGAGACAAGCCAGCAATTCTGCCTGATCTTTAAAGAGCACCGCAGCCGCCTCTGCAGATACTTCTGCGTTGACTGGACGCACAGCACGTCTGATCTTTTCCTGCACTGCGGCTGAGACGGCCTGCTGCCACACCAGCGATTGCGTTGCGGTGCGGTTTTGTAGATCGAGAGTGCGCGGGAGCGGGTCGCGCAATTGACGCAGGCAGACGATGGCTGAAGAAGGAAGCCACGACGGATGCAGCTCGATGGTCTGAAACAGATTGTCGAGACGCAGTTGAGCGGCGAGCGGATCAAGCTTGCGACCCTTGACCGTAACCCGCCGCACAACCGTTTTCTCGTGCCCCCAGGAAAACATTACTAACACATACTTTAAGAAGCGCAGGACCGAAGATGATTCGCCGAGAATAACCCTCTCCTCGTGAACCTTCGGTCCTGCGATCCAAACGCGTCTCAGAAGCGGAAGCGAAAGCCCGCCTTAAAGGCTGAGAACCTCGTGCTCGAACCGCTCGTGAAGACGTTGTGAAAGTCATACATCGCTTCCGCGGCGACGGTCGGCGTCACATCAAATTGCACGCCGGCCCCGATATTCAACCCGGCACGCGTGCTACCCGAGCCGAACTTGTATGCTCCTCCGCCGAAGTTGAAGAACGGGCGCACCGGCGATGAACTCCCATAGACCTTTCCATTGAACGAGAACTGGTGCACGTTCAAGTTGCCAACGCTAACAGTGCCGATGGTTGCCCCGTTGAAGTGATGAAGACCATAGATGGCCTCCAGAGAAAAAGTTGGCTTGACCCGGTATTCGAGGTCAATGGCAAAGTTCGGACCGGGATCGAAAAACGTGTTGAAATTCCCGTGCGGAATGCTGATGCCTGCGTGCAGGCTCAGCCCCCAGCGCTTGAATGGACCCGTGGTTGTGCCGCCGCCGCCGGATTCCACCGCTTCGATTGTGGTGTTAACCGTGACCGCTCCATTTTGGGGAACCTTTATTCGGTAAAGGTTCTGATTGACCTTTGTCAGACCAGCACCTTTCAGCTCATTCAACCACGCTTTAACCTCACCAACGTGCTGAACGATGTAACCGAAGGCACCCACATCTTCCACGATCTCGTATCTCTTCTGAAAGCTCACGATATATCGGCCGGTGTGCCGGTAGCCGTGAGCGATCCAGGTAAGCTGAGAAACCGGCTGGTTACCCGTTGCCGCCACCATGATCCTATTGCTCCCGATCGACCGTTCTTCTTCGGTCGTCACGAAAAGATCGAAATCGTAGGAGCCGCTACCGTCGGGCGGTGGCTCGTACCCTTTACCGCTGATCTCGGCAGGACGTTCGAATACTGAAGCAGTGCCGAAATCCATATTGCGCCAGGCACTCTTGTTGACGAATGTGGTGTTGGGTGCAGGCGAATCTAACTCCACAAGGATGCATTGATGCGTGTTATTAGGCATGCTGTACAAAGCTACCTGCGCAGGCGTGAGGTTCCATGTGCCCGTGCTGAGGGTGTTGGTTCCACTCGCCGGGATGGTGCTCATACCCGTCGTCGGATTCCCGGGAGCGGGAACTAGATCCCACGCGTTGCTAAGGCCGAAGTTGGCGATCTTAAAGGTGGCGTCAACCTGGGTAGCAGGTATTGGCAGGCCTCCGCTGTCAGTAGAGTTGTTATGCACTAACACGGAAAAAATATTTCCAGCATTAGTGGCAATCTTGCTTGTCGGCGTCTGGTTGGTGGTGATGTCTGAGGGACTGATCGAGACTCCGTTGCACCCTCCAGAATAATCGCCAGTACCCCACGTAGAGGGGGGAGGAGTGTTATTGGGGAACAACTGAATATCGGGACTCGACAGGGGCCAATGTCGTTCCCCGACAACCCCAATGCTATTAAATATGAGGGTATTGAAATAGAAGCCGAAAGGGGTAGCAGATGGCAGCCCAAAACCGGCAGCGCCGGTTGGCAACTTCATTTCCACGTTCCATGCCACAGGTCCCGCTCCGGCACTTGTAACCTTAATGACAGTTCCCGCCGGTAGCATTTGAGGAGCGCCACCCCAAGTCGCGCTGTCCTTCCAATATTGGACTAATTGCGGATTCCCACCGACACCAGCCCCGGTTGTGAAGAGGGGAAAGATGTGCAGGCGCCGCTGGTTTGCGGTTGTTCCGTCAGGGTCAAAGGCGACAATGATCATGTCCGCATTATCAAAAGACGGATCGGCGTTGACCTCAAAGGAGAGGTAAACGAAATTGGCGTCCTTAATTCCCTGCACGACGACATTTGGATTTGGTGTGCCGTTCTGGAAAACGTAGCGGAAGCTACTGGTCCAACCGTTGTCGCCTACCACTACTCCATCGACGTTTGGAGGTGTCATGAAAGTGTCGGGCGTACTAATAACATCTGGAAAACATAGACGGGGGTTCGACAACCCTGCCTCCGCCACAGGGCCGACGAAAAGCAGCAAAAAGACGGCGGCTGCCAGGTAGGTGTTTCGCAAAAAGGGCGAATGCCCTCCATTTTGAGAGTCTATTGAGTGAATCGTGAGTCGCATTGAGAACTCCTTTCAGTGAGTCTGCGTTAAAAACAGAATTCCTTCTGTGGGTTTAGGGGTCAGGTCATAGCCCCAGCTTGATTGGCTGTGTGAATTGTCCGAAGACCGTTGCGTCATCAGCTTTGACTACGCGCAGGACGAGATTGGCCGGAGCCGCTCCAGCCTGTGCGCTAAGGCTGGTTATGACCAGCGTGCCTTGATTAGCGGTAAGTGGGCCCGAACTTGAAGCCCCCTCAATCCGTGCCGTCCATAGACCGCCCGGCGGTGTAAAAATATAGTTGTATGTTCCAGCGTCCGGGTTCGTGACCGAAAAGTCTACCCGGTACGTAGTGCCCGTGACCGGAATTACAAGTACATTGTTGGCGTCCTTGCTGGCGGTCGGGGCTCCCGCGGGTTTTAGCACGGCGCTGAACGAGACGGTTACTCGCTGTGGCGGTGGCGGCGGCTGACCGACTGTAATGGTGTCACCTCCTGAAGTTATGTTAAGGCCCGTTGGATTGAGCTTTGAAGCAACCGCCAGTCTTAATTGAGCGGTGGTGTTGGGAGGCGTGCCAGCAGGAATCGTGACTCTCACTCGCACATCCCTTGTGGTTCCGATGGGTGGGTCGCTCTTTGGAATCCTGATCTCGACTGGCGTAATCGGAGTGCTACCCTGATCCACGATAGCGGCGGGCCAGCCAGTACTAACGATAGGCGTGAGGTTGAAAACTTCCTCCATATTGGTAAAGGCCCGAACTGCAAACACGAAGGTGAAGCTCTGGCCGGCCAAGAGTTGTGGCTCGGTGGGAGATTGCGACAAAGTAACAAACAAGGAACCCGTGGGAGTCGTCTGCACCGCCGGCACAATAACCATTGAGGTCTGGGCGAATCCCAGGGGATTGCTCAGCGTTAGCGTTACAGTCTTGCCCTGGTCTGTCACGCCAGCTATTAGCGGGACATCCAATATTAGTAGCGTGTCGCTGCTTCCGGTTTTGAATTGTCGAACCGGAACTCCGTCTATCGTTACGATGTTGGCAGACGGCAAGCTGAAATTTCTGCCCAGGATTTGCAGTTCACTCTGCATGGGCACAGGCCCAGACGGTTGTAATCCTGTAATGATCACAGGTTGGTTTGGCGTAACGACTGTGCCGCTGGCTTCCAGTTTGGTGACCCTTACCTGCAGCGACTCCAGCTCGGCCAAAATCTGATTAATCAGTTCAGCCGTGATCAGTTCGCCCGGTCTTACCTGACTGCGGCGGCCGGCGAGAATGTCTCGCAGCAACTGCTCCAGCGTGTTCGGATCAACCTTCGTCTGCAGCCGGTCGAAGATTTCAGCGACGGAGATCACCACATCGCCCGTAGTGAGCGTTCGCTTCGTGTCACTAAATTGAGTTGACATCCTCTATCCTCCTCTGGCGTCTCGCGCCATCAGTCGTACACAGACGAATAGTTGCTGTAGTTGTAGCGGTTCACATCGAAGCGGGCCTCGCCGCAGAAAGGCATGTGTCCACTGCTGAAGATCAAGTAAGGCTGTGGCGCGCCGGAGCCGCCGGCGTCAACAGGTTGCATGTTCTGTCTGACTTGATAAAGCCAAATCAATTCTTTGGTATCGAGCTTGAGCGGCGAATACGAAATCGATTCGCGAATCAGGTGTTCGAACCTTGCCCCCTCGATGAACACAGGCTCTCTGTAGGTCTGGTCTTGAAAAAACCGTCGGAAATTGAATCCTCCCGCCGAGGTTTCCGTCGCCAGGGGAATGATTCCGAATGGCGGCAGGTGCTCAAAGACAGCGGCGGCAACGATTGTCTTAGGGGTCAGCTCTGGCCGGTTGAGAGATTCGATCTGGTCCTGGAACTGCAGGAACATGGCCTCGCCTTCGCTCCGGCGTCGCTCACCGAGCACTGCTTCCTGCGGGCCCTCGGCCGAAGGCGCGAAGACGCGGCGGCGCACTGACCACATGTCCACGAACTTGATGCCCTCAGTGCTGGTCCAATTGATGATCGCCAGCGGTACATCGCAATCAGTCAGGAGCCTTGGACGCAGGTCATCGAGCAGAGTCTGCCGCGACGAAGGATTAAACGGATCGACCGCAGAATCGATTGGCGATCCGGTGTTGTCGATGCCGAAGCATTTGTAAGCAATGATATTGCGCAGGTGATCGGGGTCGTTGAGTTCTTCTGTGTTGAGGCCGAGCTGGATCAAGCGAAACTGGACACTCTCGACCGCGTGGTGCGTGTTGCAACGCGCGATGATGTTGTCCAGACCGCTGACAGCGGCGCGGCCTTCGTTCTTTTTGGCCGGTGCGATCGTGAGCAGGTAAACGCCGGCCTCGGCAACATAGACGCCCGGCTGTAACGGTTGGCAATCGACAAAGGCGACATCGCCCGCCACGCTGCTGTCGGCGTTTCGCGGACGCGTGAGCTTCACATTCGTCTGGTTCTCGAGCCACAGGGTTTGCCCCTGTCGATTTATCGCGAGCCCTGCTTCGACGACCACGGATGGCGTCTCTCTCGTGTTAACGCCGCCATTCGGCAGCGTCACTTCCAGGCCCTGCACGACGCCTTCACCAATGCCCAGCCCGAGCCGGCGGCGTCCCTTGAGATTCGAGTCCTGCTCTGCGCGTAAATCTTCGCCGGAGAGCAGACGGCCATTGAAGAAGTTAATCCAGGGGATGCCGCCTTCCGTGATGGTTTCCGTTAATCTCTTTTCATTCACCATGATCCTGTTCCCTCAACCGCCTCCCAACCGGGGTGATTTCAAAATCCAAGCTCCGCCCCCAGTGACCGTTGCGTCTACAGATTAGGCTCGTCCGGCAGACGCTCCAGGGTGACCACTTCTTCGCGCCTTTCAATGCCTGGCTTGTAGGCGAACCATCGCACGCTGAACTCGGTATCAAATGGCGTCTCAAATGTATTAGCGATGATCCGAAACGTGCTGGTATCGATCCCTAAATTCACTTCCGCGCCGAGAACGCGCTGCAGGTTTGGAACGTCGCCGAAAAGGAGCCCGTCGGGCGGCTTCATAAAAGCCACTTGCACGCTGATGGGGCCTTTGCCCAAACCCGGGTCGATGAAATTTGACTGGGCGACGAACCTGCCGCTGCCAGTGGTCCTGAAGGTCACTACGCCCGTCGCCGTCTGTGCGTCTCCCTGTGTCTGGCCACTGGCGCGACCGGCCAAGAGCCACTCTTGTATCAGCCGCAAGTGGACGAGGAATGGCCGGCGGTCTTCATTGATGACGACATCCTGTAAATCGTCGACCTTGGTTTCGTCCGAAAGCGCTACGCGATGAAGCGGCACGTCCAGTTCCGCCAGCAGCACGCATTCCTCTCTCGGCGGTCCCTGTTCCAAACTCTTTTGATCGCAGCACTGCCATTCGCTGAACCAGTTCGGCCGCCAGAGCGTCCGCAACTCCGTCACCCAAATGCGAAATGCTGCGCGCAGGTATTCACGCGCGCGCGCGGCCGGGATACTCAAGCCATCCGGCGAGCCGAACATGAAGTCAGGTGGAGAGAGCGGAGAATCCAACCGCGAATCGGGAGGCGAGGAGAGGTGTGCGCCCCCTCGAATCGCCGCCAGGAAATCGTCAAGCGTGGTGCCGCCGGTATCCGTGATCTCAATCTGGCTAAGCCAGTCGACGAAATCACGCAGCGCATCCTCTTCCTGTTGATCGGGCGCGTCGAAACGTAGTTCGAGCCGAAAGTCGTCGGCCAGTCTTGACGCCGCCATCAGTTCGTCTTCGCTGCGACATGGCTCTCCCGGCACTGGCGTCATTTCAGTCGCGCAATCGCGGTAGCAGAGCACCACGTAAAGGCGCAATCCGTCGCTGAGCGGTGAATCCGTGTGCGCGGTAAGCTTCTCTTTATTTGCTATGAGCCACGGATTCAGATAGGCGCACTGTGCCGGCGTTACGCGAATCAATTGCCCGCGCGGGCTCAAAGCGACGCCGGGTTCGATGAGCACGCGCGGTCCCTTGTCGTCCGTTTCGATGCGAACCTTCAAGCCACTCACGGTGCCGTAGCCCATGAGGTCACGCGCCAGCCATTGATCGCGTCCTGAGAGATAAGCAAACTCTTGAGTGAAGTCATCAACACCGAGCACCATTCCGAGCGTGTAGTTCACGTGCTTGCTCGGATTAGGGGTGGCGACTGCGGGAGAGACGCGCGGCATAAAGGTTTCCATAAAATTCACTCCTGTCCAAAAGTGCTCAGCAGCCCAGTCGCGTGCGTCCGATGATCTGGCGATCGGCGAGATCGGGCGGGTTTCTTGATGCGAGATAACCCTCGGCAAGATAAGTCTGGTCCAGGATCATCGGCTGGATCAGATGCAGCATGCGGCTGCCTCGATCGACGATGGTGTCCGTGCCGAGCCGCGCTTCACCGAGCCGGAACGCTGACCAGTAAAATTTCACGTCGAAACTAGTGTGAGCTGGCTTTTCTAAATTTATGATCCGTTCGGCCCGGGCCCGACGCTCGTCCAAAGCAACCGCGTTATCGCGATGGGCCGGTGGAACGGGCAGTAAGACTGTGAAGCGATGCGCGCGGCGGTGCATCGCCAGCACGACGCCCGCGAAGAGTTGCCAATCCTGCGCTTCGAGGTTGCGTGTGGGCTCCGTGTTGGGCAGCGATACGACTTCGAAATTCGCCCAGCGTGTTTCGTAAGTTCTGTTGAGTGCGGCGATGAGCCGGTAGCGACGCGCCAGAAAATCCTGCCACAGTTTTCTTTCCCGCGCGTTGCCGGTCTGGGTTGAAACTGCCAGCCATCGCAGCCAGTCATCGAGTGGCTCTCCCCGGGGCGGCAGATCATTCGGCAGAGGTATCTCCGTAAATTTGCTCCTTCGTGGCTCGCCCTTTACTGTGTAAGCTGCATTGAACGCCTCGATGTTCGCGTAGCGGCTCAAAAGGAACCTCTGCCAACCTTGCCGCTCAGTTACAATGGCCGCCGGACCGTCCCCAGGTTTTGACTTGTCCGTTCCTGCTGGGTCAACAATCCCTGGATTCGGTTTTTCTTTGCACGGTGGCGCGCCATGCAGGCTCTCAAAATCAGATGCTGTAGCGGCGGATCTGGAAGTCATGCGGGCTCCCCCGGGTGCTGTCTCCGCCGTCAACCAGCGCGTACTGCTCAGCCCGGCGGGGATTCCGTCGTAGTTAGTCGGATCGCCAAACACCACGCCGGCTGCAAGGCGCGTGCGGTATCGTTCGACGATCCGTATCCCGCTTGGAAGAGTGCCCGGGAGTTTTGAATCGTCTGTAAAAATCGACTCGTCAATACATGAGTCGAGCGCGATGCGGAGGGCAATCTCTAAGCCCCGCATCGTTCCGCGGCAATTGAAAAAATCTATTGCGTGTTTGATGAAGATCCGTTTTCTCTCGTCATCCCAAATCGGATCGAGAGCGAGACCGAACCAGGCCGCGAGCCAGTCCAGGGCTTCCGGCGGAGTGGCGTGCGTATCGAACAGCATCTGCGCCGCCGCGATCCGATCCTCGATGGCCGTGTACGTGCCTTCAACGTTCGCGAGAAAGCGATCAAGAAACGAAGCCGACTCGGCATCTTCACGATAGACCGCCGGCAGGTAATGATTGAGATACGAGAAACGCGGATAGTAAGCACGTAACGCGCGCAGTCTTGGCGTCGTACGACCGTTGCCGATCAATGTGAGTTGCAACTGCAGGAACCGGCCGCGCGCGTTCTGGAAAAGCAGTTCCCAGGTTCCCTGGCCTTTGATCTCTTTTGCAGCTCGAGGCGTGAAGGGTAGCTCTGAGCCATTGCCACGCAAGTAAGGCCGCGGCTCTTGCCGCCACTCTGCGAGAGCCAGCTCGCGCTGGTCGTTCGCGGCGCGGCTCCATACCTGCACTTCCGCGTCCGGCGGAATACAGGCATCGAGCATCAGGCGGTGCCATACGCAATCGGGCTCGCGTCCATCAAATGCGCCGCGTGGATTTTTTCCGTCGGCCGACGCCGCGGCATCTTCGTCTGCCAGCGGCGTAAAGATAGTCGCTTCGAGGGTGTACCGCGGCCGGGGCTGCGGAACCAGCGTGACCCACTGATCCTCGAAGTCGTAATAGACGCTTGAGTCCGCGGTCACGAGCGCCCGCCCGGCAAAGAGCCGCATTGGCAGATAATCCGCAAGCGCCTTGAGGACGAGCTGGTCGCCTTTTATTTTCAGCAGAAAGGCGTAGCTCTGATTACCGTTTCTCTCGACGACGTAAAGGTGGCCGAGAATCTCTTCGCCCGATCCCGCAACCGGTTCTAAACCGTCGTCAGCAACGAAAGCGAAGTCATAGCCGATTAAGTCGAAGCCATCCTGATTGTCTTCGATGCGATCAAGCATCACTTCCGTCGAGGCCAACTGACCTAACTTTTCGCGAAAGCGGTAACGATGGATTAACGAAAATCTGCCCGTCGGAGGAGAGGCGACATCGGGGTCGCCTTCGAGAATCAGGACTGTGCTATCCGGTAATGCTTCGATAGCGATCGCATCATTTGTGTTAAGCGGACAAGCAGCGTCGTCAGTGATTTCTCTGAGCCCCAATTCGCCGCGGGTTGTGGGCCGCACAGCAACAACTTCCGTAGTATGGAAATCTTCATCTGCCTCTCGGGATTCCTTATTCTCGACCGGCTCCGGGCCGAGAATGTTGAAGTGCCGATCGAGCGCCCAATAGCGCTGGTTATTCCGGTCCAGCACGAACGCCCCGCCGTTCGGAGCCGCAACCATATCGAAAGGCGCAAACTTTACCGCCGCGGGCCACAGCAGTTGACGCGGCGCACCACCGGCGTGCAGATCGAAGATCAATAACCCGGCAGGCTCCCGGACTCCGGCCACCAGGTAATGATCTTCAGTCACTGCCAGTCCGCTCAATTCCCAGGCGACTTTTTCGGGCGCGGGCTCAGGCGGACGAAAATCGCCGGTAAGACTGGCTGAACTGCAATTGATTTGATCCGTGGAAGACCAAAAATGCGCGGTCGTTAACGTGCCGGAAGAATTGATCAGAATCTCGCCGCGAGTTTCATCGATCCAATACCAGTTGCCATAGCTGTCGCGCGCTGCCCCCCGCCGATCTTTGAGAGACGGGCGCGTGCCTCGGGGCGTCGCCCTAAACTGAAAGAGTCTCTTTTTCAAAGTCACCTCGGCCCGCTCGTCGACCCAATCGACACCTGATTTATTCAGGTCCACGCTGTTGCCCGAGTCAGCCCAACTCGCCCGCAATGGACGCAGTTGTCCATCAAGGCAGTTGGCCCAATCATCAAGGCCGAGCAAGAGATGAAATTGTGTTCCGTTGGCGTCCATCTTCTTCTGTCTCTAACATTCATCCGGGATAACCGGCACAGGCAAAATCGGGGGTGGAGTTGGACCCACGCCGGGAGCAACCAGTTCTTCGTCTCCCCGAAGTTGGTTGACACTCAAGGCCTCCCCAATAGCGACGTTGAGCGTCACGACGCGCGGCAGTTGCAGTCCGCTTAAGTTAACCGGCAGGTCGCTGCAAGTCGGAGCGTCCGGCGACTGCGCACTCGTCGACAGGGCCGTGCTCGCGTCCGCGACATAGATCTTGTTGATCTTCAGTACCCCGGAAACTCGACTGGCGACGGCGAGCAGTTCCAGAGGCGAAACGGCCTTGCCGAGCGGCCAGCCCCTCTGCATGCCGGCGTACTGTGGGGTAGAAAAGAGCGCTACTTGATTATCGAGTTGATTACCGGTTTCCGGCGGCAGCGGTGAAAGAAAACGTATCAACTCTGCTTTGACGGCGACGCGCACTTCCGCAATGCTCGATCCTGGAACGACGTCGATTCCGATCGAAATCCAGATCGGCTTGTAGTCGGGCCCGCGCAGGAAAACCTCAGTAGTAACTAATCGTCGCGCGTCGATGTAGGCGCAGACCGCGTCCAGGAAATAGCGATCCGGCTCAGGCGTGGCCGGGTGGGCCGGGTCGTACTTCGGTATCACCAACAAGGTCACGGCCCCGGGAGCATCGCCCGCGACATTTGGCGCCAGCTCGGGATTGAATGCCGGCAGCACTTCCACCCGACCAACATTCACACCGGGGGTACGTAGAGTGATCGTTTCGAAGTCGAGAGGGCTTACCAAACGATCTCGGTGTTGCAGATAGCGCGAGATTTGTTTCTCGCCGTCGCGCACGGTCTCGGCCTCAGTTCCGCCCCACGTCGGCACGGGATTGCTGACCTTGAATCCTGCTGGCATCGCCGGACTGCTGCTAATCGATCCGGCGCCGACATTGCCATCGCGCCCCACGCCGTAGTCGTAATCCGCCCTGATCGTTGCCCCGAATGCCGGCCGACGCCCATGCAGCCCATCGCCGAATCGAACCTCACCGGACTCTAAATCGATCGCGAAAACATCGACGAGCGCGTTCTTCGAAACGGGCTGGCCCGGTGGCAGTCGTTCATCGCGCACCGGCACTTCGGGCCCGGCGCTCAAGATATCGTCGATCGCCCGCCATGGCGTTTTCGGATCGTTAACGGTCAAACGCACCGACCCGGCAATGATCGGAGTTTTCGAAAGTCTGGCCACCTGATCCGGTGCTCCTGTACCGGCAGGCAAGAGTTCGTTTGAGATGTGCGAGCGTTGCATGACCGGCGCCGCGTTGATGCCAACCCAAAGCAGGCGCGGGCTGGCAGCGCCGGTTGCGGTAACGCGCAGCCAGGTAATTACGCGGTCACTTAGATTCGTGTCTTCGAGCGCGGGCGGAAACTTGTCGGAACCGGATTCGAGAGGATCGAGGTTGCTCCACAACTCCAACTCACTCTGATCGGACGGAAGAGTAATCTGCACCACTCCGGGTTCGCTCAAAACATCGGTATCAGCAAGTGAATCGAGGACCTGATACTGGGCCACGCGCTGATTTCCAGGCTGAGGGAGCATGCCCTTTGGCGGCATCTTCGGAATTTGATAGTGCAGCAGCGCAGTATCGGCCTGGGCCCCCGTGCCCCCTGGCGTCAGCCGCCGGTCGTTGCTATCCAGAAATGGAACAACGCCGAGGCTGATCGTCTTCCCCGCAATATCCTGGCGCGCCCGGTTGACGCTGTCGACGTAAGGTTTGTCGGTTGCGCGAACCATCAACGCGATCCAAAGCGCGCCGTCAACTGTGTCGGCCCCCAGATCAAGCGGACTGCTGTTTCCTGTTTGCAACGGGAGAGTCTCATACAACACAAAGACCGGCTGTACGGTATCCGCAGGGTTTCTGAACGAAGCGTACAACTGTTCGTAATAGGACTTCTGCTGATCGGAAGCCTGGTTTAGCGGGTGCTTGTAATAGACCTTGCCCTCGATTGGCAGCACGTCGAGCCCTTGCGTTGTGTGAAACGGTACCTGCCCGGCGCGCACTTCTACGCTGCTGTTGAGGGTGATTGTTTGCAGCGGCCCGCGCTCGTTGGTGAAGACCACAAGCCCGCGCGCGGACGAGGCAGGGCGCAACGGAATTCCAAGTAAGGAGAGAAACTTGAGGCGATTGCGTTCGGGAATCTGGTTGCTGCGATAGAGCAGACTCTCTGCCATGAAGGCAAAGATTTCAAGCAGCGTCACACCCGGATCGCTCTTGTTGAAATTGGTCCACTCACGATTGTGGACCGGGATTCGCGCCAGCGCCTCGTTGAGCAACTCTTGATAGCGGCGGTCATCGATGGATGGAATTTGCAAAGGCATCTCGCGCTCGGTCTCCCCTTTCAACTGGCAAGCGTGACGGTCAAAGCAACGCGCTCGCGCACCTGCGTGGCGACCAGCTTGTAAGTAATGGTGGCGATCACGGCCTGCGCATCGGCCGGATCAGGATCTACATCTACTGATTGAACGTTAATTCGAGGTTCCCAGCGGGCCAGGGCTTTATTGATCCGATCCTTGATTAGCTGGCGCGTGGTAACCGTGTTCGGCTCGAAGAGAAAGAGGCCGAGGCTGCCGCCAAACTCCGGGAGGCGCAGACGCTCGCGCTGCTCTGTCATCAGGATAATTCTGACGGCTTCGCGCACGTTCACCTCACCTTCGGACCACGCGACGCGGCCGTCGCTGCCCACGCGCGGTGGAAAGCTGATTCCTCGTCCGAATATTTGTCCGCTATCAATCATTTCTTGGCTTTAAGTCCCGGCACCGGGAAGCAAATAAAGAAGTACGGCATCCATTTGAAAACTATATCGAGTAAGGTGACGATGATTATCAACAGCAGCAGCGCGCAAATCGTGATAATCGGAATCGAGATGGAACAGATCATTCCGATCTCAAGACCGTTGCCGTCCTTGCACGCTCCCGCGTCGGGCGCCGATGCCGAAAGGTCCTTGTGAAAGGGCCACGGCAATACGGAGAGCACCAGATCGCCAAAGCTCATGCTGCGCACGCGCTGCATCTGTCCGCAGAGCACGTCCGAGATCGCGAAGGCCGTGTTTTTATCAAACTTGCGCAGACCCGCTGGAGAAATGTCGATCGGCAAAGCGATGCGTATCGGTCGCGCCGGCGCATCAGGATCGAAGTACCCGGCCATCTGAAAAGGAACAGTCGGCTTACTCACTTCGGGCGGTTCGAGCGGGCCGCAGAGGGGCCTTTCGTAAATGAAGCGAATGACGAAGAGGCCTTCGCCGTTTTCCAACAGCTTCTGTGAAGCAAGCGGCGGATCGGGCACGGCGGTTGGCGAATTTGTCGGCATGGCCCTCACGACGAGCGCGGTCAAACGGTCCACCGCCGCATGGGCTTGTTGATGATTGATCTCATCCTGATCGGCCGGCGCTGGTTCCTTGATTTCCGTTTCCGTTTCGACGTCGTCGCTCGCGCTGAGTGGCGGTACCGAGTTGGGAACCTGCGGCGCGATCACGCCGGGGTCGGCAATCGGAAAAAGGAATGGGGGCCACGCGGCGGCCAACGGAGTGTCGTTCCTGAGATACGGCGTCTTGACGTTGTCGAGCCGAACTTCCCAATCGTCCTGAGGGTTCTTAATCGCTTTCAGCGCTTCCAGAAGGTTTGGCTTAATGCTTCCGGCCGAGTAAATGATTGGATCGGGAAAGACTGACTTGAGCGCGTTGATCAGAGTGGCATCGGCCACGGTATTCTTCAGAGCAGCGAGTAGATTTTTCTGGGCGCTGCCGCTGAGAGTACTTTTCAGCGCAGGATTCACGATGGCCTTCCAAACGTCGCTTACGTGTTCCTCCAGAAACTTCGCCAGATCGAGCAGGATGTACCAGGAAGAGACTTGCAATTGCTCGCGCGCCTCTTTGAGTTGCCCGGTCAATTGTGTGGGCGTAGGAGTATCACGTCCGCCAATCGCTTTTCTCACTGAGAAGGCCCGATCAATCACTCTCTTCCAGGGCTCGCTTACCTGCGTGCGAAATAAAATCTTGCGCGCGGTTTTCGGTAGCACGTTGGTTGACGCCTGCGTGTTTCCATTCTTGCTCGGCGCTGCCGAAAGCGATGCGCCCATGTAGGCCTCGCGCTTACTGACCGGAATCAAGCCGGCAAACAAACGGCGCTGACGCTCATCCGTATCCGTAAAGTTCGTGGGCGAGAGTGGAAGCTGCTCCTCGTCTTTGACGAGCTGCTCGCCGCCCCCTTCAAGCTTCTGCCATCCCTTGTTCCCTGGCGTCGAAACAAAAGCGAGTTCGTCATAGACCTTCGACGTACCCGGCAGAGTCAAACCGCCTCCTCGCACAGTAGCACCCTGCGCCGTTCCGTCAGCGGGGCGTTCGCGCAGGCGACGCACCACGAAGTTCACACGTTCCTGGCGATTGCCGGCGACCGCGTGATCAGGCAAACCCGTCTGGCGACAAACCAGGCATCCGGCGACCATGTAGAAACGTCGGTGCGCCGGCTGATAGAGCTTCAGAGTCGGGGGCGAAGTCTTTGCGCCTGGCCCGCCGGGGTTGGACTGGACATTCAAAGAAGCTTCGAGTGGACCAGAGGAGAGGCGCATTAATTCCTGTTTCGTGCGCGTCGGGAGAAACCGCGACCCGCCGTTCTTAAGCAGGAAAGGCGGCACGGTCGCAACCGGAGCAACCGTCGCCAGCGGCCCGCGCCAGGTTTCCGGCAACGCGAGATAATCGCCGAGCCGCGCTGGGTCGTTGATCATCATGTTCATGAAATCTTCCATGAAAGAATCCGTGGCGAACCGCAGGATGGCTGGTTGCAACATTGCCTCGCGCACGACCGCCTCGCCCGAGCCGCTACTCCCGGCCCAAAACGGAGAAGGCGCTGTCCATTGGACTATCTCTTTCATCTTCGCTTCACCAGATGTTCCCCGCGCCCGGCGTGTAAGAAGCGCTGACCACGCTGTTGGTGATCACGGTATCCGCCTGAACGACGCCGCTGAACTTTGACATCGCGGCATCAACCGTCACCATGCTGGCCGAAACTGCCAGGAGTGTGGCGTTGATGGTTACTTTGGCGGATGCCGTCAGGGTAATGCCGCTCGTCTCCAGCTTGATCGAGTTGCCGTTACTATCGACGATCTCAACCGCGCCTGGTCCGTCCTTCAGAGTAATTTTCTGTCCGCCCGGCGTCTCGGCGATAAACTTTTCCTGACCGTCTGTGTCGTCAAGTGTGATCTTGACTCCGTTGCGCGAGCACAGCACTTTGCGATAATTGTTACCTGCGCCATCCATCGAATCGGGCGGCGCGTCATTGCCGTTCCACAGACCGCCGATGACGTAAGGACGGCGCGGATCGCCGCCTTCAAAAACGATTAGAACTTCATCGTTGACGTCGGGGATAAACCAACTGCCTCGATTGTTGCCGCCCATGAAGGTCGCCAATCGCGCCCATGCTTCGTATTGGCCACTGCCCGTATCGGGCGACCAGGGCAGCGTCACCTTCACTCTTCCCTGCCCGTCGGGATCTTTGATATCGCTGACCAAAGCCGGGAAGACGCCATACCAATGGCCGCCCAGCCCGGAAGGCACGCGCACGTCCAAAATCATTTCGAATGGATTCTTCTCTAACAACTGAACCTCAACTCTCTAACTCGCCTGCTTCCGAACCAAGAGCCAACGCCCGGTACTAACCCTCGCTCACTCGTTCGAGCACTGCGTGTAGCCCGAAGCCTGCTCCGGGTTCTTACACCACTCCTTTAGATTGACGACGTACGTCCCGGCGCGGATCTGCGACCTTACTGTGTAATTAGCGCTCTGCGCATCGACCTCTGTTCCGAACCCTTCCGGGTTTTGACCCTGGCCGAGCACGAGCGTAATGAACCAGGTGCGCGAACCCTTCTTGTAGACCCCCGCGGCAAAGCCGAGCTGACCCGCCTTGCGCACTTCGGCATTCGCATCTTCGAGAGACCCGTCGTGCCCGACGACAATGCCCCAGCCTCCAGCCGCTGCTGCGTCCTGATCCGCTCTGGCGATCACTTTGTCAGCCTGCTCCTTCG
The DNA here is from genome assembly GCA_033858155.1 of Blastocatellia bacterium. Classification (GTDB taxonomy): domain Bacteria; phylum Acidobacteriota; class Blastocatellia; order Pyrinomonadales; family Pyrinomonadaceae; genus UBA11740. The sequence continues at coordinate 44,048 of JAWVCT010000112.1, read as the reverse complement.
CCTTGGGGTCGCCCTTTGTCAGGTCGCGCAGGATGCGCGGCGCCTCTTCAGGATAGAAATGTGAGAGCAGAGCTTGAGCCTGTCCGCGATCGTTTTCGCTGGTGCTGAGGATCTTCGGGCTCAAATCCACCACAATCTTCCGTTGCCGGTCTTGTTCGTCAGCGAGAAACTTCATTCGCTCCATTTCCCCCTGCGACGCCGCCGCGGAATGCTGGAGATTCGCCTGTTCCAAACGCTCCTGCCGCTGCTGCGCGTTGTAGTTGCAATTGAACATCAACGCGACCGCGCCGAGAACCACGCTGCCGACGAAAGTTGAGATGGAAGCCAATCGGTCCCAAAACTTGTCGGCGAGACTTCTTTTCCGCTCCGCGCCTTTACGGACGGCTTCCGCCATCTGCGCCATTAGCGTTTTCACCTCGTCGTCGGTGAAGCTCTTCGGTCTTTCAACGTTGTCGTCTGTCCCATTCATCCCTTGGTTACTCCGTGGCTTTGGCCGAGTTTTCCTCGCGCAGAAGTCTCATTGCCCGCTTCCTATCCCGGGTCGTTCACTGGTGAATTCCGTGCGCAGGCCACGACGCCGGTCGAACATGTGCCTCACCTCGGTCACATAGTATTTGCCGTTGAACATTGGGCCGACGCCCGCTAAATCGATGTAGCTGCCCACGCGAAGATCGAGGGATGTCTCGGCCACGCCGTGCCCGACAACGAAGCGTCGCGCACTCATTTTGAAGTAGGCATCCGCCGTGCTCTGCGCTTCCTGACTGGTGAGCGGAATCGTGTGGACCAATGACTCCTTGCGCGCGCCCAGCGCGCTCTGCAGAATGCTTGGCCCGCTGGTATCGCCGTTGAGCTCGCCGTTAATTATCGAATCGTCGCTTTCGTGCTGGAGGGCGCTTTTGCTCGAGACGTCCCAGCCGTTGACCGAAACGCTCGTGCGCTGCATCGCCAGATCCGCAATCACGGAAAATTCGTGCAACTTGCCGCCATAGATCATCTGCAAGTTTCCGTTACCGCGATCGGTGTGCGTCTTAGCGTTAAGCGTGCTGCCGTCCATCCACAACTCGGCGTCAATGGATCGTGCGCGGTCGCGCAAAAATGCCAGGTCGCTCTGGTTGATTTGGGCCAGCACTTTGTAGGTGGGCCCGTTGACGTTAACGCTCGGCGTCAGTCCATGATCGCTGGCAATCTGATTCATAACGGCCGAATCGCTAGCGTCGGCGAAAGTGCGTGTGCGCCGGGTCATGCGCAAGTCCTGAAAACGATCTTCGGCGAGCACGTTGACTTGCGGCGTCCTGGCCGCGCCAAATTGGGCTTCGACCGCCATGATGCGGCCGTCAAAGTAAGTGTCGGTGCCGATCTTGATCTTGAAGGCTTTGCCGAAATCCAGAGTCTGCCGATCGAAATAGAGAAAATCCAGGCCGTTGTTTTTTTCGCCCCAGTTATCGAAGAGCACTTCGGAACGGTAAAGCCCGTTGGTGTTCTCGAGGATCATCATGTTCACCAGCCCTTCGCCCAGAGACGAATTATCCTGGCCATCGATGTTGATGACGGGCTGAGTGGCACGGAAAGTTGGATCGGAGCCGTTTCCCATTAAAACCTCAATGTGCCCACACGCGTTCGTACCGTTCACACTGCCGCTCGGCAACGCGCTCTATGTCATGCACGGTCGGCGATGACGCCGCGTTGTTTGTGACGGCGGGCGAGCCTGTTCGCTGGCTGCTTTCTTCTTCACCTGCCACTACTTCAAAATCGTCGATGACAACGGACATTTCATCAATCTCCCGTTAAGCTGAATGAAGCGGATGCCGACCCCGATACCGAAGCCGAGGCTGATGCGCGCGCATTCATATTGATAAGCTGCCCCGGTTGCAGCAGCCGTGGATTCTCAATGCCATTCGCGGAGGCGATCGACTGCCAGTCGGCATCACCACCGAAACTCGCGGAGGCCATCGCTTGCAGCGAGACTCCAGCCTCAGCCTGCGCGAGTGGCTGCGTGCCGGCGCCGAGCGAGGCGCTGGCTCCAACGCCGATGCCGGCCGATAGGTTTAGTCCCGCTGACAACCCACCGCCCGCCCCGCCGACGCCGGGTCCGATTCGTACTTCTCCCTGCGCGATTCCGATGTTCATGCTGGCGCGCAGCGGGACACCGTCAGTAGAGAACAACTCCAGATTCTCATCGAGTGAATCCATCACACCCGAGAAAATAATCGTGCCCCAGGCGAATTGGACCTTGGGGGGAGTTTCTGCCGGACCGTCCTTGGTAGCGCGCTCCTTCTCTTTCATGAAGTAAGCTACCTTCTTGGTCAGTGTGCGAACGTCCGACACGCTCTCATCCCCTTGTAGCATCACCGACGTGACGTCGAACCAAATCTGCACGGTGAGCCGGGTTGAGCTGGCGCCGGTATTTTGAATAGGCGTCGAGCCGGGAACGTCACCTGTCCCGGTCGCCGGAGTTGTTCCGCCGCCTTTGCTGGGGTTAACCGGGGGATGGTTCTGACTGCCGTGTGTGATCCTGAGAGTCTCCGGATTAAATTGCAGCTCGACATTGTTTCCGGTCCGGTGGTTATCGTCACCGGCAATCTCGCAGAGCCAGGCTTTTTGTTGTCCAGGCATTCAGACCTCCCAAAAGGAAGCAAACGTTTTCGCTAACCAATACTGAATTTCGATCCTGACGATCCACCGCCGATGCCGATGCCGATCGAAGCTCCGCCGCCGATCGAAGCGCCGGCATCGAGTGACGCGCTGGCTTCGATCGAAGCACCCGCGCTGAAAGACGCTTCCACGCCGATCGAAGCTTCGGCTCCGATGCCGGCGCCCGCGCTGATGCCGAGAGACGAACCTCCGCTGGGACGCTTCAGTCTCATCGACTCATAAGCGATCTGTAACTCTTCGATCGCGATCATGCCGTCTTTTGCATTCATGGATGGCGCCTTCACTTTTACCGGCAGACATCGCTTGAGAATGAAGCGCGCGCGTTCGGTGCGGCCATCGCCGGCGAACATCACAACCTCTGCATCGGCTCTCAGCCTCGCGTTATTCAAGGTGGCATTGAACCAATCCCAGAGATCGAAGGTTCCGGTCATCCCGCGTTTTAAGCTGAGTTGCCCGTAAGCAACCGGGCCCGCCAATCTGTATTGCGTACTGCTATTGCCGCCCTCGCGAATCGTTTTTACTTCCATAGTCATGTCGAGGCCATCGCATTCGGAGAAGGCTGCGCTGCATATTTTGCTGGACACGCCTGGCACATTGATCTCTACCGCGAAATTGAAAGCGGTGAAGGGATATTTCGTGTTTTCATTCGCGGGCATCGGTTATCTGACCTCCGTCACCATTGAGCCCTCGTTGGTCTGCACCAGGCGGACTGTAATGAACGTCAGCGGCAGTGATGGGGCCACTTTCAATTCAACAATGAAGCGCCCCTGATCCACGCTCGCGGGAGTGTTCAGGGAAACATCCGTATTCACTTGATAGGAAGTAGCAGCGGTACGGCCGGCGAAAGCTCCACGCGCAAACATTCGATCGAGGGCGGCCTCGAAACCTCTCTGAACCAGACGGCGGAATGAATCATCGTTTGGTTCAAAGACATAGGTTTCGCCGAGACGCAGCGCCAGCCGGCGCAAGAGAATCAATAGCCGCCGCACGTTGATGGGACGCAAATCCACATCACGGCTCAGAGTGTCGGCGCCCAAAGACAAAAAGCCGCGCGGCTCGTGTCTAAAAATATTGACCTGCGCGTCCTGAAGTTCCTGCCTGCGCTCGCGAGCCAGCGGCGGAGAAAGTGCGACTACCCCGCGTAACAACTCGTTCGCCGGAGCGATCCATGCGCCGCGCGTGAGTGCGCGCTGAGCCATCACGCCGCAAGCCGCGCCATCCGGCGGGACAAGTTGCCAGGGCTCGAGGAAATCGTCGCGGCGCGTGACGAACCACGGATGATAGAGCGCGCCGTAACTGGTCGCGCGGTCTTCGCCGAGGCTGAGCGGCAGGACCTGCGCATCCTGGGTCCGCACCGGCGGGCGAAACAAAGATCCATTTGCGGGCCTAAGGACTTCCGCATGGGTAATGGCGTCGTCCTCGCGATAGTGTTCCGGCAGCGCAAGCACTGCAAACAAGTCCGCGCGAGCAGCGCATAACCGCAGGAGCGCGCGATGCACTGCGAGCAGAGGTGCTGCCTCGTAGGATTCCCTCTTTTCAATCTGCCACTGCGTATTGGAACCCTGCACGCTTATCCCAGAGGACCAATCACTGGTTACCGCCGCAGTCTCGACACGAATCCGATAGAAGTAATTGCCCGCGCTCCGACCGTAGATCACCAGACGAGTTTGGGGCCCCGAGTAGATTACTTCCGCGCCGTTCCAGGCCGGGTCGCGTGACTCTTCGACGACGTAACGAGTCGCGCCTGCGACAGTCTTCCAGACGAGCGTGATCGTCCCGGTCGGAGTTTCATCCAAACGGCTAAACTCTGCGGGTGGATCGAGGACGCGCAGGTCACAGTCGAGAAAATTTTCCCGTCGCGGTTCCTTTTCCAAAGGAAACTGGGCAGGGGGCGGATTACAATCCAGATAGCGCCATCTTTCGGGATGAGGTAAGGCCGCGGAAATCTCCGGTGGCACGGACTCTTGAGCTTCGTACTTCCAACCGCGATGGACGGCATCGGGGACGGCGATGATGGTCGCCTCTTCAATGTCGAGCGCTGCATGAATGCCCAACAAATCTCGTGGGGTGGGTCTTTGATAACGGAGATAGTCGGCCTGAGACAAGAGGTTCTCGACCGTTGTATCTATCAAGTCCGGATCAAGAAAGAGATCTGAGTAAGGGGTTGCCTGAACCTTGCCGTCAACTCCCACAAGCGCGAGACCATCGCGCTGTCTCGCTGATTGCTGCTGCTCGTCGGCCCCGAGAAATGCGCCGGTCATGAACGGCATCGCAAGCGGAAGATAAAGAACCGGGCTTGGCAGCTTGTCGTTTTTCCCGCTATTGAGATCGGAAGGGTTGCTACTTTCAGCCAGCGGAAAAAATTCACGGACACCTTCCTGCGTCCCATTCGCGCCGGCCATGAACGCGGGCGTCTTCATCGTCCGGTAACGTTGCTCATCTGTGGGCCAGGCGCCCCAGTAGCGCGGATGACTCTTGTCAAAACCCAGATCACTCAATCGCAGTGGCGTGTCCGCGGTCTTGCGGACGAGTAGATCAAAGTTGAGGCGTTCGGCCGTGACCGGCGTGTCTGGCGACAGGCTGGGTGGGCCCGCTATCGGCCAGAAACCCCCGCCTGCGATTTGTACCGATCCCGTCGGATCGGATCCGCCGGCATCGGCAATGGAGCTTACTTCCCGCACAGTGAGCCACAATTTTCTGACTCCAAACTCAACCCGCATCGCAGTGCCGGGGGCGGGCGCGTCAGCGAGTGGGAGCGAGCAGTTGAGTTTGATCTCGCGTCCTTCAAGACGGGGTCGGCCAACTACTCCAATCACTTGACTCTCGCTCTCATGATTGAAGACTAAAGCTTGTGACGGCTGCGGCAGAATCAAACGCTCGACTCTTCCGGACACTAGAATTGTTTCCGGCAAGGGCGAGTCCGCAATGAACGGCTCTCCATCCTCGAGCGCCTGGACTGTTACCAACAATTGCACGTCGAAATGGTCGACCAGCAAATTCGCGCCTGATCGAGGCACATCTGAGGACGAGGCGAACCACAGCGTAATGCCCTGCCCCTGATTCGAAAGAGACCAACCGAACACGTTCAGGAGTGGGCCAACCGAGCCGTCCGCGTTAACACCTCGGACAGGCGAAACGCGCTTGCGGCTCAATCCGTCGAGCCAGTGCGTCTTGAACCAGAACGGCTTCGCGCTTTGGACGCGTACAGCGCGGCGCTGCGCGACTCGCCGCTGCTTTGCGGAAGAAGTTTCCTCGGGCGGAGGCGAACTCACTTCCTGCTCAAACGCATCCACCGATTCCACAACACCGAACAGACCGCAGCCTTCATCGCGCAACTCGAAACGCAGGAGATCGCCGGGCTGCACGTCGCCTGGTGAATTCGGGCTTAGTTCGAACTGGTGTTTCGCGAAGGAAGCGCTTGTGACTTCGATGGGACGAGATTGCAAGCTGGCGCCGACCAAGAGGGCATCAGACCAACTGCCCTGAGAGCGGGCGCGAGCAAAGGCCGGGAAAAGATTGCCGTTGGGCCGCAACTCGAGCAGCGCGGGAATAGGAAAGTAGTTGTATTTCGCATTGCGCGCCACTCGTATGATCCAACAACGACTGCCACCCTGGCGAAAGAAGTCTCTCACCGTCGGGCCAAGATAAGCGCGCATCATTAAACCGCGTTCTGTGTCCCAGGCCAGCGGGGCATCCTCGCCAAAGATCGCGGCAAACTGCGCGCTGTCTTCAATCACAACGGGCTGGTCGATAGGCCCCGACGACGCGAATCCGACAAAGACAGCCACATCCATACGCGGTAAAGCATCCGCCAGCGGCGGCGATTGCGCCTCAAAGCTCAAGCCGGGCAGACGTCTTGTGGTAGTGGCGAGTCTTGTGGTCGACATGCTGAGAAGATCTCCGCGCCTTCAACTCATTCCATCTCCAGACGCTCGTAAGCCAGGGTCATCTCTTCCATCGCCACGTCCGTTCCTTTGGCGCTGAACGGCCCGGTTGTGAGCTTGGTGATGCGAGCCCCCGACAGCTTCCAGGTCGCGACGATGTCGGTGTGGTCTTCGTTCTGCAACTGCACAACTACAGTTTGCAGGGCGCTCTGATTACCGTCGCGAATCTTGTTGAGCCAATCGTAGAGATTGGTTGACCCGATGACTCCCCGCTTTAAAGTCACGTCGGTGACTTTGTTCAGGCCGGTCACCTTCCGCACTGAGTTCTGTTTCTCATTGCCGTTACGATATTCCGCCACGGTCACTTCCATCCCGAGACCGCTGACTTCTTGAAAGCCCGCCTGCGGGCCGGCGGTCGTGCCTGTGCCCAGGTCGACCAGAAAATTAAACTGCGCATATGGACGGTCACGAAAGACAGCCATGGAATCCTCCTTTTGAGTTCGTCAATCGTCGAATCGTGAATAGAACTTCGATTTACGGTGACGAGAGCGATTACGATTTGCGATCAGCGGTCCATTGACCGATGCGGAAGATGACGAACTCGGCCGGCCGCAAAGGAGCGAGGCCGATCTGACAAACCAGGCGCCCATTGTCCAGATCGTTCTGCGTCATCGTCGAACGGTCGCAGCGAACGAAGAAGGCTTTCTCAGGCTTATCGCCCAGCAATGCGCCCGAAACCCATTCGTTGAAGAGAAAGTCTTCGATGGTCCGTCGGATATTGGCCCAGAGGGCCTCGCCGTTGGGCTCAAAGACCGCCCATTGCGTGCCTTTATCTATCGAGTGTTCAAGGTACGCGAAGTAACGCCGCAGATTGACGTACTTCCATTCGGGATCGGAACTGATTGTCCGCGCCCCCCAGAGGCGAAAGCCGCGCCCCACAAAATAGCGGAAGCAGTTGATGCCTTCGGGATTCAGTACGTCCTGCTGGCTCTTGTTGAGCAATTGCTCGAAGCCGATAGCGAGATTGACTACTTCGTTGGCCGGAGCTTTGTAGACGGCCCGGTTGATGTCGTTGCGAGCATAAATGCCGGCGACGAAACCGCTCGGCGGAAGGTTGATCTCCCGTTGAGTAACCGGATCGAGAATGCGCACCCACGGGTAGTAGAGTGCCGCATACTTCGAATCGAGCCGCGCGCGCAGCGAGCGTACGTCGGCGATGGCCTGGTCGTTGCCGGAATCAAGCACAGCGATCCGGTAACGCATATTTTCGGCGTGCGAGATCAGGAGCCCCATGATCGTCTGCGCGTCGGAGCGGTAGACGTTTTCGTACCCGTAACTCGAGCCGGGTGCGGCCACGATAGAAATATCGTCAATGCCTTCTAAGGACTTGAGACCCGTCTTTTTAGTACTTGCTGGACTTGCTTCGCCCTCATAATCGCTCGCGGTGGGACGCTGCCCATCGTTTCCTCCGGCAAGCTCTACCACGATCGAGCGCTGGTTGTCTGATGAGTCCTGGTTATTAAGAGCTGTGCGCAGTCCCGAGTCGCTGGCGAACAACGTTTGCAATACTTCAAGGCCATCTTCAATACCACTTCCTCTCGTAAGCACGATCGGTAGACGAAGAGCTTGGCTAAGACTGCCCGGATCTTTCGAGAAGTGATCGAAGACAGAATCGGGCACCCCGGCGCGTTCGTGCCCGGGGTCGAGTGGAAGATCGGCCCACACCTGCGTGTTACCCTCGGCAGTGGTTACGGCGATGCTCAACGTGACGACGCGCACAGTGTCGCCATCCTGATCCGGATCGAGATCCTTGAGTAGAATCTTGGTCTGAAACCCAGCGGACAGGGGGCTGATCGGCGGGCTGCTCTCGGCTCCCAGGGCGCTGAATTCCCAGGTCCATTCTTTATTGGGCTTGTCGTACAGGGGCGAGGCGACGTAGTAATCCCCGGGTACTTCGGCTAAGGGCGACGGCGGACTGGTAACATTACTAATCCAGACGATATCGCGATCCTGGAGCGAGCCGACCTTGGGCCGAGTGATTACGTCGCCGTTCAAATCCGTTTGGACTTTTCCTAAAGCGTCCAGCAACGGCTCGCTGCTCAAAATGTTTTGGCTTAAACGCGCCGTCACACGCACTCTCATCTCGCCGCCCATCGCGCCGGGAAAACGCGCGCGAATGGTGAGCGCGCTTGGATCGGTTCCGATCCTGGCGCTGGCAAACCCCAGGTCGGTCGCACTCGTTGGTTTGAAAACGCGAGAGATGTAAAGCCGCTTGCCGCCCTCCTCAAAGAAGGCTCGGGTGGCATGCCAGAGGTAATTGTCCATCGGCGGGTCGCCAAATTGTAGTTTCTGGCGGTCTCCGTAAACGCGCTCGAACTCGCCCACGCTGGTAATGACATCAGGCTCCATATCAACCGGGCCGTAGCGAGCGGGACCGATGAAGCCCGTGGTAGTCGTGCTAACGCCTTCAATAGACTTAGCGCGGAAGGAAACCTCTTCGACGTAAACTCCTGGAGCTAGATATTCAGGCATGACTCCTCCTTACGATGGCGGTCAATCCGCCGGGCTGACGAACAAAACTGAAAGTGTTCTTGGGTTGGGCGGAGAGCCAACGGGTGAGCTGAGCGAAGGCACGAAGACCTTTGGCCCATAGCTCAGCGTCACTTCCGTCAACGGTTCTGTCTGCGCTTCGTCCAAAAAAAGATTGACCGGCGATTGCTTCAAAATGTCGCTCAAGATCGGAATGCTCGGCTCGTCCCCGCTGGAAGAACCGAAAGGCTGGAGCGGCGATAACGAAGCCGGCGGCGGCGAGAGAGCAGATGGTTCGTAGAAAGCCTCGAGTTGAATCGCCCACTCCTGCTGCCGAAACGGTAAGCCGGCCGTGAACGGTCCGGCGGGCGAAGTGCTGAAGGAACTGCTCGAGTCGTGCGGGGCCGGGTAAGCAAAGATGAGCACGATGCGCCCCTTCTCGTCGGCGATCCCCCGGGCCAGCAATCGGCCGCCGGACCGCGCCTCAATCATGGCCCATGCCGCCGGTTTTGTTTTGCGAACATCGTTTATCTCTTCAGCAGGAGATTCATACAGCTCTGCGCGTAGCAGAGCCATTCCTGGCGGGGCCGTCCGCATGGTCGACGAGTAGAGCGGTACGCTGGGGTTGTTGACGGGCGGATCGAGCGGTAGGCCTTCGGTTATTGTCTTTTGCCAATCGAACAAACCTTTGCAAGGGAGACCAGCTTCAAACTTCAAGGGTATGAAGCGGCGTTCAACGTCTGTCACTTCGACCATGAATGGCTGGCTCGCGGGCAAAGAGTCTGTGAACTGCGGATTGCCCACACCCAACTCGAATAAACGCATGCCCGAGGCATGATGTAGAACGTAAGTGCCGGAGGCATTGGGCGAGGCTTGGTTGGAGTGCAAATGATCGTCGTCACGATAAACCCTCACCGTCAAGCCACTGCTCACGTAAGCACCTGTGGCCACATCCCAAAACCTCACGCCTAACGGCGCGATCAGCATCTGACGCTCAAGCAATTGGAAAGGCTCTATCATTGTGCTGGTTCTTTCCCGACGTCGAAGACGCGTGTGTGGGCCGGCGGATATTCCGTCATCTCAATGTTGGACTCGATGAGCACCATGCGGGCAACATAGGTAACTGAAAGATGCTGGTTAGTCTTATTGGCTTTGAATCCATCCCACAGCGAGTTCAAATCCTGCAAAGAGATCGAGTCACAGATAAGTTCAACCGTCTCAGCAGGCCGAAATGTGTCCACCTCTTGAACGTAGTGGTTCAGAAGGCTCGAAGGTAAAATGGGCGTGTTTTCCAATTCGCGCATGGCCCAACCCAACAAGCGTTGTTGAACCTCGGCCGTCTGCCCCCAGGCGGTCATCATGTAGAAGAGATCCACCGGAAGCTGCGGACGATGACGTTTTCCATCAGGCGCCACGAACGGCGGAAGATTTCGTCGCGATGTGCTGACCATCACCCGGTATAGATATAAAGAGATTCCAATTGCCATGGGCGAATCGAAGTCGTTAGGGCGGTAGAGTTCAAACTGGGCGTTGGGAAATTCAGAGGCCGGGCAACTACTCTGCAAGAACCCCCGGATCGCCAAACCGGTCGCTGCAATGGCGCGATATGTTGCCAAGACTTAAGCTTCCCGCTGCTCGTGGAGCAATTCGTCATTGCCCCCGGAACTATTCAGAACACCCGCTAATCGCGTGTCATACGCCTGATCGTCTTCACGGTCGCGGGCTAACCTCGACGCCCGCTGCTTTCAGATACGGCTCAATAAAATCTGCGATTTCGTCAAAGCTCTTGACGTACCGATGCTCGCCGCCCGGCACGTGCTTAATCTGTGCTCTCCACGCCGTCCCGTTGGTCTTCTCATTAGGATTCTCCAGCCAGAGCTTAATGATGAACGAATGCAACTGGGACTCAGATAGGTCCATGCTTAGTCCGCTTACTCACTCGATAATCAGATTGCAGATCGCTAACTCGCTTGTTCGGTAAGTTCTCTAACCATGGGCCGTGAACTAAGAAACGACAGCCTATCAACCGCCCCGCTCTTGCAGCGTCTCGTCAACGTCTTCAGCGACGTCTTTTTTGACCCCAACGCGAAACTTTCTTCCGTGCAGTAATAGAAAATCGAGACTTCACCCCGTGCGAAGGGCAATTGTAAGTTCCCGTTTAGTTCCCTTCGGCAAGTTTTGGCTTGTTGGGCCCTGTGATCTTGGACGCCCAGAAAGAGGAGGGGACGTTTTCAGTGCTTGAATGGTTTAAGGCCAAGCTCGACGGACCTGATGTCTCGCTTGACTCGTTGTTGGACTCGGCCAAGCATAGCCTGCAACTGTTTGAGGCGGCCCAGTACTTCCGGCAGCGAGGTGGCTGGATCGGCCGCAATCACCGCATCCATGGGAGCATAGTTTTTAGCTTCGTGAGCCCCACGAATCTCCTCGTAGAGCGCCTGTGTGAATTTATCGGGCTGCACGCCCAATTCTTCTCGTAAAGCCGAGACGCAGCGCTCGTACTGGCGGAGCGCGCCAGTCCGGTCACCGGCCAGGTATTGGAGATGCATTAGCAGTTGGTGTGTGTGTTCACGCGCGCGGTCGTAGCGAAGAATCAGGGCGCCGTAGCGTTGGCCCGCGTCATACTCCTGATGAGTTAAACAATAGTCCATCAGCTTGTCCAGAATCATCAAGTATTTATTCTGGAGCAACTCTCGTTCATACAAGCACCAGTCTTGATACCAGCCTTCGAGTAGGTCGCCCCGGTAGAGCTCGACGGCGGCCTGCAGGGACGCGGCTCGCTGCGGATCCAGGTCGCGACCGGACACGCCCTCCACAAGGGTGAAAGCTTCTTCGAGGACCGCTACGTCAAGCCACATCCATCTATTTGTATCAATCTGAACCCAATCATGCTCGACGCGCAGACGTGCGTCGTCAGCATCCGGATCCCTTCCCGCGTCAAGCGCCGTCTGTAGATGCCAGAGAGCTTGTCGCAAATACTTCTTGGACTTATCCGTGGTGCTACTGCCCCACAGTAGCCCGGCCAGCATCTCACGCGAGTGAGGACGATTGCGATAGAGTAAGAGAAAGCTGAAAAGCTCCTGCACCTTGCAGGCAGTGAAGCCGTTCAAGATGTGAGTGTCGGACCTGACCGTGAACTTGCCGAATAGATGGATGTTTAGCACTGCCATTTCAGCTACGTCCTGTCATGGGAAAATGAGGACTGGAGCTAATAGAACCTTATCGAGGTTCGATCTCACGAAACTCGTCTGGTGAACGTCGTGAGAAATATCTTCGCCGCTAACTAATGCAAAAGCGTTTACGCCCCATATACGTCCTGCCGGACCGCACCCGCGCGTTTCCCAGGACTAGTTTTCTCATACGTAGAAAGATTTACTCCGCTACCCTGTATTGGGTCGAGTGCCGATACATTTCAACTCGCATCGTCAAGCCCCACCCGCGCCAATTCAAATGCGACTCTGCTCAGTTCCAAATAGCTCGGGGAGAAGATGACGTTTTGTGAGATTCTGAGGCCGCGGAGTATAGGCTCGCAGGCAACTTTAAGTCAACAAAAGGATTTTCCTGTACAGCCCAAAATTGCGCGATGACGATGAAAATGGGGCATGTTTACAGGGGATACTGCCGGCGGGTTAGGCGCCGGAAGCCGCAAAAGGGGCCCGCCAGTCACTGCGAGAGCGGTTCCATAATCGCCGCCGGCCACTCTCCACCCAGAGTCGCTGGGACAGAGTTCGACCGGTCCCGCGAGGGCGAATTGGCCTCACGGTTAGAATTTCCCTTCAAATTATTTAAAGCGGGAGAGTAGGTTGCCCAAAATCGCGGGTGACCACGAAAAATAACCGAGACGACTGCGACTGAATCCGGATTCAGCGCTTTGCTGAAGAACCATAACGAAGGCGCACTTTTACCAAAATCGGCTCGCTCGATTTCGTATTTGGCTGGTAGTAGATGGCCTGCGGGGCGGGAGCATCAGGCTTTAAAACTCTGTTACCATCAGCGCCGGCTTCTTTTTCTTGTTTACTCCAGGCTTTCCCAGTTCCATTCTCGAGTTCCAGCAAACCGACCCGCGCGCCCCATGACTTTTCCCACTTGCTCACCTGGGCCTCGGTCAGCTTTTGCGCTTTGTCAGTGATTTCAATTCCTTCGAGTGGTGATGGACTGATCAGAACGCTGAGCACTTCGGCCACTTGATCGGCGCGGCTACGCCTGACGGTCAAGTAAGGTGGGCGATCATCCTGAGCCGGAAGCTCGATAATCTTTCCGATTGTCACCTGGTTGTGCCCGCCGAGCGTGCGCGTGGTGGGAAAGATCAAGTAGGGCTCGCTGAGACTGCCGTCGGCGTACTGCTCTCGGTCCACGACGTAAAGGAAACCGGTGCGCGCGGCTTCGACGGAAATCCGCAAACGATCCCCCTGGTCCAATTTTGTGCTGGGGGAGATTCGCTCTGGCAGCCACTCGGCCGCGTCCGCATCCTCATGCACGATCAGTCGCTCACCGGAATCAGCCGCGGTTGCGCGGCGTAGCCGCCAAAGCGTAACGCCGACTACAGTCTCAGCATTCACGCCTTCGGTGGGCACATTCGGAGTCGCAACGCGATAGGTTCGTTTCGCAGCCTTTCGTGGCGGAGTTTTCTTACTGCCGGAATTGATAAAGGCGGTGTCCCACAGTCGTCTGGTAGTGTCTTCATCCTGGGCCTTCAAAGTAACCGGAGCGAGCAAGCTTACGGCGCAAAGGGTCATCGAACACGCCAACTGTTGGATGGCCGAACTGTTGTTCGTATTGCGCGCCCTGATCGTGAAATGCAAAGTCATCGTAACTAACTCCTTGCCACGCACTGGTCAGCGAAATTCTCCATACTACCTTTCAGCCCTTCCAGCTATTTACTAACGCGAGAATTCCTTTCGGAAACCACCACTCCAATCCTCCGGCTCACTTCCACTCACCCTGGAGCACAAAAGCAGCCCAATAATAAGGCGACTGCCACTGCCTCTGCCGCGACATTTCGACTTGCGCCACGCGCAGGGCGGCCGCCGGCGTCTTGTTCTCTTTGAGCATCCCGCGGTAAAAACGGGCCATCAGTTCCGCGGTCGCCTTGTCGTTTACATTCCAAAGACTCACGACTACGCGGCGAGCTCCTGCGTACATGAATCCCTGCGTCAGCCCGACTAAACCTTCTCCTTTGATCTCTTTGCCTAAACCTGTTTCGCACGCGCTGAGCACGACCAGTTCCGCCGGCAAACGAAGGTTGTAAATCTCATTAGCGCGCAAAAAGCCGTCCTGGGGTTTGCCCTTTTCATCAACTAAAGAAAGGACGATTGCCGATAGATCGGGACGCTCGCTGTCTATGTATCCATGCGTCGCGAAGTGAACGTAACGATACTTGCTCAATTCGCCTCCAGTGGCCGTCATGCGGTTAGCTTTGAAATCAATTGCCCTGAAACTTTTCGCGCGCGGCGCTTCGGCCAGGATCTGATCGGCTTCCTGACGTGTGAATTTTAAGCGCCGAATGACCAGACCTGAATCGTCGGCCAGGTGTTCGATAATCCGTGTGTTCGCTGAGCCATCCACCGAGACTTGCTTTGTCGCTGGGGTCCTGGCCAGGGCGGCAATCCGTTCGTCAGAAGCAGAAAAAACGGGGTCAGCGATCACGGCCACAGCGTTTGCCGCTGGCTTACGATTCGCCAAACCCTGCCGTTGAATTGCCAGGGCCGAGGCCGAGGGCAGCGAAATTATTTCGTGATCCTGTATCAACGGTCTGTAAACGCTTGGCGCTCCGTTGTTCGTGCGGCCGCGTTGTGCCACTGACGACTGACCACTCACAACTGACAAAGCAGAGAATGGCACGTATTGCAAAGCACCGTCTGCGACCACCACCAGGCGTTCCGCTGCCAGTTCCGAACCAATGGGGCCGAGCACCATTTCACTTAGTTCCTTACTGGCGTTGATCAGTTGCGAATCAGCTTGCGCAATTCTCGCTTGCTTCTGCTGCGGGGTCTCGCCGGCCTTAGATTGACTGTGAGCTGTCAGCAACTCGTAAACTCGACGTGCGGCGTGCTCGATCTGTTCGCGCTTTGGCAACTCATAAGTCTTCAATGAATTCTGAGTAACCGCCCAAACGTAGCTGCGTTCTTCGCCCAGCGAGTACTCAAGCAGAATCGTGCCCGGGTCCAACTGCGCTTGAATTTCTTTCAGCCCGAGAGGTTGCGGCTGTGTGAGCGCGGCATAGGCTGGACTAGCTTTGCGAATCGCGACCTGCACCTGCTGATACTCATCTTCGAGCGCGCTGATCTCTTTCTTGAGCGTTTCGATCTCCTGTTTAATGCCCTTCTGCGCCGTGAGTTGAATCTGGCGTTGCGCTTTGGCGTTTAGCGACTGGCTGAGTTCACGCTCTCTTTTAACCAGGTCAGCGCCGACTCCTTCACGAATATCGACATGTGCCTCATTCAACATCTCGGTCAAACTGCGTGCGCGGCCACGCTCGCTTGCCTGCAACGCTTCCGCATCGTGGCCTTCGGTTGGCTTGAGGCGATGCAACTCCATCAAGAGGTCAATGTAGAGTTCATAGGGATCCCGCTGTGAAGCAAAGTACGAAGCGCGCAGTTGTTGACTGCTGACGTTGGCGCGCAAAGCCTCAGTTAAAGAGAGGGCCTTCTCGATATCCTTCCGAGCTTCGGTGAAGTCGCCACTGTCGCGTTCGGAGCGGGCGAGTCCCTGCAGCATCTTCGCCTCGTTCTGCCGATCGCCGATGGTTCGGAAAATTGTGAGCGCCTCACGGTGAAACTCGATCGCCTTCTGTCGGTCGCGTAATACATTATAGACGTGGCCCATATTGCCAAGGGCTATCGCTTCAGTCCGCAGGCTCTTAGCGGCCCGATGGCGCTCAAGGGCCTGTTGGTGATAACCCAGCGCCTTCGCTTGCTCCCCCATCAAGGAGTAAGCTACGCCCAGATAGTCGAGGGTAATGCCTTCGCCACGACGATCACCCACCGCCAGCCGGAGTGGTAGAGCCTGATTGTAATAAACTATCGCTTCGCGCGGTCGAGCCATGAGAGCGTAAGTAGAGCCGATGTTGGTAAGGGTGTCGGCTTCGCCAGCCTTGTCGCCGGCGGCACGGCGCAGTGGGAGCGACTGCTGGAGATAGTCGAGCGTCTTCTCAGTTTCGCCCAGACCTAAATAGGACATTCCTATGTTGTGCAGGGCGGTCGCCTCAAGACCCTGACTTCCGGCAGCTCGGAAGAGTGCGAGAGCCTCCTTGTAATACTCAATTCCTTTCTGCCACTCGCTTAAGGAACTATAGACCTTGCCGATATTATTGAGGATTGAGGCCTCCATACTTCGGCTTTGTCCCACCCTTACCAGCAAAAGCGCTTGACGATAATAGCCCAGAGCGCGGTTTAACTCGCCCAGGACGTCAGACATCCCGCCGAGCAGATTGAGCGATCCGCCTTCACCTATTGAATCGCCCACGGAATGAAAAAGCGGCAACGTTTGGCTAGCGTAATTCGTCGCCGTGCGGAACTCGCCGGATTCGGCGTAAAGCAGGCCGACAATATAAAGAGTCCAGGCCTGCCGATGGAGATCACCAGCCGACTGAAAGAACCGTAACGCTACCTGAAATTTTTCGATCGCTTTGCGGCGCGCCTCAGCGGTACGCTGTGGCCGCAATTTCACGTACGCCTCAGAAAACGCACTTTCGGCCGCCACATGTTCCCTATCCGTCGGCGTTGGATCCCGCAAACCGATGACAGTTATTTTGTAGTGTCCACTTGGCGCGGCCTTGTCAGGAGCGCGCACTTCTAATCGATAATTCCCTGAGGTGGGGGCAATCACTGCAATTGGTTCAGCTCCGTAATCGCCATTGGGAGTATTCATCGTAGCGACTGGTTGGCTGTCGGGTCCAAGCAGATAAACAGTGACGTCAATACCTTCCTGGTCTACCGTCAGATGCAAAAACTGTCCAGCACTCAGTGAGATCTGGTATGCATGGGTTTCACCGCCTCTCAATGCGTCCTCGAGCGGTGTGCCTGGTACAAGCGTCGTGAGATCGGCCTGAACAGATTGGGCGGCAACAGAGGTCCCGACAAATATCATCGAGCAGAGAACAATCAGCTTGAGCCCGATACCAGATGCCAGGCATTTTCTAATCAATTGAGCCACGATAAATCTCTCCCGCAAGTCGACCTGGAGCCGGGCAAACACGCGCCTCGCTCAATTCTGTTGCGAGGCGCCTGCTTCCCTCAAAGCAATTGCAACTTCAACCACCGGCTTAACTGTAGAGGACCCGCCATAACGATCAAAGAATTGGGTAGGGATGTGCCCGGTTGTCGCGCAGGAGCTGAACAGCCAGCGTCAGCGAGCGGCCACTTGGAACAGGCGTCCGACCTCGTGGTCCTACAACCAAATGTAGAACCACGAGGGGCCGCCTAAATTAGCTGGAGCTATAGCCTCCCTTGGTTCCGGGCCCGTGTGGATGCGGTTTTGGGCCGGTGTCGGTGGCGGTCCAGGTATCTGCTGTGCCTGCTTTTTTGTGAGCGTTCTCCTCGCTTGCATTGCCGACGTATCCGTTGCCCGCGACATTTCCATCGGCTTTGATGATGTAAGGTTTTTTAATGTGCGCGAAAGTGACTTTGAAATGAAGGTTTGGACCATCAAACATGTGTATTTCGGCGGGTCCAGCATTCTTACTGGTATAGCCGATTACGTTGTTGCCATCCATACTCATGAATCCGTCAAGATCCTGGAAATCGGGACGAGACGTTGTTCTGAAGTTTGTTAGGGCCATTTTGTCTCCTTTGCAGTTGTAAGTTACGTAAGCCGGATTTGCGCTTGCTCGGGTAATGATTGCTGCTTTTGCACTGGAATAGGATCGAGAGTTTAGTTAGGACCGCTCGTTTCTCGGCGGAAACTAGACGCATATCCCTTCAGCCTGTGCTCAAATAACTAAGTCCAGTGCGGCTGGATCGCGAATCCTCATCGTGACCGCCAATTAAACTCACTTATTAACGCGAGAAGTGACGTAAAAAACCACCAAGGCAAGCCGGTTTGTTTGGGCTGACAAGCTAACGCTTGAGCGGCGGCATCATATTCCTGAGACAGATGCAGGTCAATGTTTCTGGAGTGATCTGGAACCTGGCGAGAGAACAGTTGAGGGAATCTGTTCAGAGTTCAACCTTCAGGTTGTTGTGTTCCAGCTCGGGCAAGCTAAAGCTTGAACTCTGAACCAGGACGAATCAGTGATGTTCAAGTTTGATGGCTTGGACCAGAAGGGTTCCGGGGATTTTGAGGCTCGTCTGCTTCAACTCGTCGTCCTTCTCAAGTGTAGCTTTCGTACCAGAGTGTGCTTTTAAGAATTCCTGGACGCCTGCGTTTAAATCAGCGTCTTTGATCAAGCCTCGATCTTTCTTATTGGCGAACTGCTTTACTGCTTCCAACTCGGGTATGGCATTCGCGGAAAATACCAGCCAGAGTTTTTCAGTCCCCTGCTCCGCGTCGAATTTAATCCAGCTTTGCTGCGGAATTTCGATGCGTTGATTCTCGGCCAGATAAGCCAAGCCGTCATTAGCCGTCGTTGAAGGAAACAGAACGACAAACGGAGACGAGTTCAGCACCCCAGCCGGCGCGCCCGGCTGCGGAGGCTGCCCGTCAGACGTCGCCGGCCCTTCGTTTAGAATGTACAAATACCCGGATTGCGGACTGCTGACATTCAATCTGACGCGGTAGTCTTTCTCGAAGTTAATCTCGCCGGCGAGTCTGAAAGGATCTTCGAATGGCCGGCCGTTTCTATATTTCTGCACCGTCATCCAGTAACTGAGCCTGCGTTCCGAAGCAGCCACCGGCACGGTGGCCGGCGCCACGAAGGTCGCACGTCGGAACCGCGACCAGTTCGCAGCGATAACCAGACCGACGACAAGAACCAACGTCAACGTTATCGCCGTAACCAGTTTCGTGCGGCGGCGCGACCGGCTTTCGCTCGATTCGGCTGTAGAACTTTGTGCCTCTATTGAGTCGGCGCCGCCGCTCGCATTCTTGCCGGCCGTCATTGCGATCGAATCAGGTGAGACTGAACGCACGATCTCCACGTCCAACTCCAGACGCTTCTTCAGATTTCGCAGATCGATCAGCATGTCTTTCGCTGTTTGATACCGCTCATCGACACTTTTCGCTAAGGCCTTACTGACAATTCTCTGTAGCTCAGGAGGAACCTGGCGCGCGCCAATGTTTGCGAGCGGCGCGGGCTCTTTCTCCAGAATGTCGACAATCGTATGACTGCTCGTCACACCTACGAATGGCACGCAGCCCGCAACCATCTCGTAGATGAGCACACCCATGCTCCACAAATCCGTACGCTCATCAACGCGCAGTCCCTGCGCCTGTTCGGGAGACATGTAATTGATCGTGCCCATCACAGTGCCCGGCCTGGTCCGCACCAGGACCTCGGTGTTCGCTTCAGTGTCCGTTGGCCCGCCCGTTGCCCCGGGCCGTTCTGACAGCTTCGCCAAACCAAAGTCCAGCACCTTAACTACGCCGTCACGCCGCCGCACCATGATGTTTTCAGGCTTGATGTCGCGATGGACGATCTTGGCCTCATGCGCGGCGTCGAGGGCCGCGACCACTTGGGTGCTGATATCGATTATTTCCGGCAGCTTCAGTTGCCTGCCGCTGAAGTGCTCGCGCAACGTCGCGCCATCGACATACTCACTGGCGATAAAGTGCAGCGAGTCGGTGTCGCCAAACTCAAAGATGGTCAGAATATTCGGTTGGTTGAGTGCCGAAGCGAGCTTGGCCTCTTGTTTGAAGCGCTGCATCCGCCGCTTATCAGAGGCGACATCAGCAGGCAGGATCTTCAGAGCCACGGTGCGATCGAGTAGGGTGTCCTGCGCCAGGTAAACTTCACCCATTCCGCCCACGCCAAGTTTCCTTAGAACGCGGTAGTGACTTAGTTGCTGCTCTGGTTCTAATCTATCTTTGCTAACTTCCGCTTCGCCATTGTCCGAGATCAGCAACGGTGCGACTTCGGCTACGGCCGGCGACCCTATGAAATTTTCTTCATCCGCCCGGTGATGGGACTCAATCAGCCGCTGAACATCGCGGCGCAGAGATTCGTCCCCAACACACTGGCTGGCGACGTAAGCGGCGCGCTCCGCGGGTTCCAGCGCGAGCGCCGATTTGAATATTCCGCTAATCTGCTGCCATCGTTCAGGCTGCATCAAACCACACTCCGACTCAATTCCTGATAGAGCCAGGCCCTCGCCATGTTCCAATCGCGCGTCACAGTGTTTTCCGAAATTTTCAAAACGCGGGCAATCTCTTCATTATTCAAGCCGCCAAAATATCGCAGCTCGACTACCTCGCTTCGGCGCGGGTCTATCTCTGCCAGACTCTTAAGCGCCTCATCCAGCATGAGCAGCGAACGAGCGCGCTCCTTCGCCACTATGGCCACTTCGTCGAGCGAGATCCTCTGGGCGCCGCCGCCTCGCTTTGCGTAGTCGTAACGCCGTGCGTGATCGATCAGGATGCGACGCATGATCTGCGCCGAGATGCCAAAGAAGTGCGAACGATTGGCCCAGTGAACGTATTTTTGATCGACCAAACGGAGGTAGGCCTCGTTTATCAGCGCCGTGGTCTGTAGCGTGTGGCCCTTTCGCTCGCGACGCAAATAGCCGTGGGCCAGGCGACGCAGTTCGTTGTAGACCAATGGATACAACTTGTCCAGGGCAGCCTGATTTCCCTCGCTCCATTCGGCAAGCAACTGGGTTATTTCATGGGGCGGAGACGTGGGGCTGGTCATGGACGCCAATCTTCAATGCCAGTTAATCTGAGCGAGCCAAGTGTAGCATCACCTCGGTTGATAGTTGAGCAAAATGTTGGAGAAATCAGCGGGCGGCGGCACCGCCTTGCAACGTACGCCCCCAGGTGAAGAAACTTAACCAAACGGCTCTATGCTAGAGCGAAAGAAGACATGAGGTATCGGAACCAATAGTCAGGGCAAAGTCACGATTCAAAGCCCAGAAACGCTCGCATGCGATCCAACTCTGCTTCGAGTTCACGCTTGAACACGCGCTCGCGCGGTTGGGATTTGACATAGCCCAACTCAGCCTTAAGCTCACCGTTCTTCACGGAGAGGTTTCCCCACCCAATTACGCGTTCGCGCCAAAGCATCGGCATCGCGTAATAGCCGAGTTTGCGCTTCGGCGCCGGCGTGTAGGCTTCGAAACGGTATGCCCAACCCCACAAACGCTCGAAACGTTCGCGGTCACGCACTACCGGATCGAATGGCGCCAGCAATCGCACCATGTTCTGCGGTTCATGGCCCAACGCCTTCTCATCGGCCGGCCAATACCAGTCCAAATCATCGATGCGCGCATGCGAGAGTCGCTGTTTTGCTCGCTCCAGAGCACTCGTCAACTCGCCTTGCCACTGTGGGATTGCATAGCGCAGCCGCCGCACAAAGAACGACAGACTCGAACCGGACAACGGCGCGTAAAGGCGAACAACCACATCGAGCAACGCATCGATCCGCACTCGGCGCTCGGCTGGATCGGATGGCGCAGGCTCGTGCTCGCTAGTGGTGTAGAGGCGGATCCCTTTCTCGCGCCGCGCCACACGCAGCAGGCCGCGGTAATGCATAGCGTCCAGCAGATGGGTCGTGGCGTTCGAAGAGCCGCCCCAATAATTTTTCACCGTCCCATGCAAAAAATGGGAGTCTACCTCTCGCGGGTGCGCCACGCCGCGCTGGCGCACAAACTCGAGCAAGAGTTGTGCTCTCTTGCCCTGTGCAATTGGCCAGGATCGGACGCGGGGCTCCGAGCGTGGATGCATTAGCGCTTGTAAGGATCTCGTCAGAAAGCCGTAGATGATGAAGAAATCCTCTTCGATGTCGAGCGCGGCGTAGCGGCGCTCAAGATCGCCGGCATGATAGTTCTTGACTCGATGACGAAGGATTAGATCCTGAGCGCGCGCCGGCGCGCGAATCGGATCAGCCTGCACAAACTCCATTTTGTGGATTGCGCGTTTTAGCGTGGTCGGAGGGAAGAAGTTCCGCGCGACGGTAAAGCGCCGGAGGTCGTCGAGAGTGATCGGCATGACCAAATGTTATTCAAGGTCGCGTTTCGGCGCGCAACAGTTTCAAGCCCTCGACGAGAGTCGGAAATTCGATTAGTGCGTCCTTCTTCACTCCCCAGGTCGTGAACATGTAGCCGAGCAACTTCGGGCTGTCAAACTGTCGGCTGTACTCGATCAATGCCCTGGCGGCGTCGGACTTATTCCAACCGGCAGGCAGCACCCGGAATCCCTTGTCCAGAAACATCGGGATCGACGGATAGGCATTTCTCAACTCATAATGCCAGGGGCAAACGATGATGTCTTTCGGGATCATGTCGATGGCCGCGGCGGTCCCGTTCATTGACGCCTCCCACTCTCCCAGGTCGTTGGTCTTTCCATCGATCAAGCGATCACCCCACATGAGCATTTCGACATGGCGTTTGAGGACAAGGTGCGAGTGGATGTCGTTGACCGCTTTCGCAAAAAGCACTGCCGGATCCTTTCCTTTGGTCGACGGCGACCGGTCAGAGCCGAGCAGAAAAACCTCGTCCATGCCTACGTGAAGGGCATCGGCACGGAAGGCATCAATGATCTCGTCCATCAACTGAAAAACGATTTTCGCAACTGCTGGATTCAGTGGATCCCATTCGCGGCAATAGATTTCCTGATTGCCCGGAAATGCTCCGGGCGTCACGTCGAACGAAGGGTTGACAGTCAGCAACGGGAAGGTCTCACTCTTCCAGGACTGGTGACCGAGCGACTGAAATTCCGGGATCAAGCGAATGCCAAGTTTGCGGCAAGTGGCAGCCAACTTGCGCGCCCCCGCGCGTGTGATCGGATTACTTCCCCGGCGCAATTCAGGATGCGATTCAAACGCGAAGTTGTAATCAACTTCGAGAATGATCGTGTTGATTCCCATCTCAGCCAGCTTTCCAAGATTCTGGCCCAATACTTCAAGGTCCCTGTCAGTGTTGTAGTCGAGCAGGTGCACAGCGTGCCACGCCTTTGCGCGCTTGGATTCGAACCGGCTCCTGGCCTGGCAAGGCCACGCATAGATGGCCACCAGCAACAGACCGACCAACCAGACTCGAGCGCATGTTAGTGTGTCACTCATTTCAGGTAGGGTGTCGCAGACGACGGCAGCTTCGGCTTTGAGTCAATAGGTCCTTTTTGGTGTGAATGATAACTGAGTTGACGAGAGCGGACAATGTGCCGAGTAGGCGAAGCTGTCTTAACGGGATCTCTAACGGCGGTCGTCCCGAAGGGAGGGAACGATTATGGACGCGACCCCGAATTCCCGCCGCTCTAGAGAAGCGGAACCTGAGCGATGTCGCGTATTCATTGCCTGAAACATTGTGCTCCTCAGGAGCGCAAGCCCGGCATTCGAAAGCTTGGTCTATAAATATTCGGCTTCGCCGGAGTCAGCGTGTTATTTGCTCGCGGTCGTAAGGACTACCATTGAGGATTACGACGGAACTCAAAGTCGGTCCTTTGCGCGCTAAGCGCACGACGCTAAAGCTGCGACCGACGCTCGCCCGCTGCGCGGAACCGGAAAGAATTCAACCCCCGCGGTAATTTGAAAAACAGAATCCAGGCGCGTGACTTCCAGCACCCTGCTTACGAGCTGGGTTACGTTCATGAGTTCAAAGCGGATTCCTTTTGATTCAGCCTGCTCGCGCAAAGCCAACATCGCTCCCAAACCGCCCGCATCGACTCTAGTTACCCGCGCCAAATCAAGTATGACTGCGCTGGCCCCTGAGACGAAATGCACGGCATCGCGCAAAATCTCCGTTTCACCGTTCACAATTTGCCCTTGCAAGCACAGAACAGTGACAGCACCCAAATTTTTGGCGTGTACTTTCAACATGACCATCTCCTGACTCAGTTAGTGCGAATAGCCTCGGTTCCGTTTCATTTTTCTTTCCGTGTCTAAGGTAAAGACGCTTGAGTTCGGATTATGTTTACCTTTTTTTGTAAAGTTTTCGTTAAGACCTCGATTGAAGGGTTAGTTGGGCCTGCGTCAATCAAGCGGCCGTTTCAAGAAGGTACGAAAAGGCCGTCAAAAGGTTGCCCAAATCCAGATAATTGGTCCAACCATTTAAGTGAGCGAATGCGAGACGGTGGAGTAGCCCCGACCCTGAGCGAGGGCGTGCTCACTAGCGAGGTTCCGTTCCCCTCTCCTATTGAGAGAGGGTGCGAATCTTAGCGCGAGGCATGTATTTTGATCATTCGTGACGTCATTACCGACAACATAAGAACAAGACTGGCTCCTCGCCTAGGCCCTCACCCAACCCTCACCCGTGTACAGACCGGAGGGAGAGGGCTGATCAGACCGAAATAACGTTGAGCAGAAGGCGCGGGGCGATAGGACTCCGATTGGTCTTCGATTTTTCGCTGGACAACTCAGAACACAAGCGTCTGAATTGAGTGTGGCAAACTATTCACCTCTGCTGCGTTGCCGTTGACCCAAAGCCAATAGGCGGCCGGTTTTTCGCTCGGATTCATCACGACCGCCGTCACTCTTCCGTCGGGATTCAGAAACGCGGTGGAAAGAAGTTGACTGCGGCTGGGCGAACTTGCAATCCTTCTCGCGCCCGGTTGGATGAACTTTGAAAAGTGACCGATGTAGTAGAACGAACTCAGGTAAGTTAGCTCTCCCGTTTTCGTATTTGCATGTACGGGCGCGAAGCAAAAATTCCCGACGTGGTTTGGCCCGCCTTTTTCATCCAACAAAACATTCCAATCAGTCCATCCAACCGTCCCGTTGTTGAAGTCATTGATCATTGAGCGCCCGTACTGTTCCCCGAATTTCCACTCCCCGAGTTTCCGCGGATCGAATGCGTCGACACAGCCTTCGGTGAAAAGCAACTGTTTATCGGGAAACGTTTCGTGAACCAACCTGACGTTGTCGAACATCGGCTCGCCGCCGCTCCAGGGCTCATACCAGTGATAACCGATGCCCCAGACATACTTCGCTGCCTGCGGATCAGCCAGGATGGTGCTGGCTCTTTGGTAGATGAGATCTCGGTTGTGATCCCAGGCGATAATCTTTTTGTCTGCCAACCCTTCCCGCTTCAGCGTTGGACCAAGATAGTTCTTGAGAAAGTCTCGTTCCTCTTCGGCCGAGTAAATACACGACTCCCATTTTTGGGTGGCCATCGGCTCGTTTTGGATCGAAGTGCCCCAAATTGGTATCCCTTCGCCCTGATACGCCTTAATGAACTTTGCGTAGTAATTGGCCCAGGATTGATAGAACTCAGGCTTCAGCCTGCCGCCGTGCAGCATATCGTTATTGTCTTTCATGAAAGCCGGCGGACTCCATGGACTGGCGAAGATGTTAAGTTTGCCGCGAGTAGCGGCCAGCACTTGCTTGATAAACGGTATCCGATATTGCTTGTCGTGTTCGACGCTGAAGGACTTCAGCAGCTTGTCGCCCTCGCTGACATAGGTGTAACTACCGCTGGAGAAATCACAACTGTGAATGTTTGTGCGCGCCAGCTTGTAGCCGATGCCCTGCTGGTCGTCGAAGTAAGCGTTGAGAATCTCGCGCTGCTTCGCTTTCGGCAACATCGCAAACGTCTCGGCCGAAGCGTCGGTCAAAGCTCCTCCGATGCCCAGGAAGTTTTGAAACTGCCTGGTGGGATCGACAAAGACGCAGATTTGAGTTTCCTTCGGCTGGCCCACGGGCTTGAACGAGACCGTGTCAGTCGGCGAAATTCTATGATCGGTTTTGTCGGCTGTCGTATAGACCTGGACCTGTTTTCCAGTAACAGAAAACGGGGCGAGCTTCGCGGCGACAGGCAATCCACGACGATCGTTTGCTGGTTTGCTGGATGCGAAAGAAAGTTTACTTTGGGCCAACAACGCAGCCGAAGAGGCGAGCAAAAAATTGCGACGACGGATTTTCATGGCGGGACTTTAACACATCGACCCTTTTTCCCGGCAACGCTTAGCGGTAATTTTGGCGGCGAGAGAAGTGACTTTGCTCCTGTACCGCAAAACGCGGCTGCGTTCAGGACGCAACCGCGTTTTGGGTTGATAACGATTTGCATTTAAGGCTGATTCAATTACTCATTCGGCCCTTCGATAAAGTTCTTGAGCACGCGCGCCCGCGAAGGGTGTCGAAGTTTCCTAAGAGCTTTGACTTCTATCTGCCGAATACGCTCGCGTGTCACCTGGAAGTCCTCACCGACCTCCTCCAGCGTGCGTTCACGGCCTTCCCTGTCCAGGCCAAATCTCAAACGGATGACCTTCTCCTCTCGCGGGCTCAGGGTTTGGAGCACATCGCCCGCAACGTCACGCAGGTTAGCGGTGATGACCCTCTGGGCCGGACTGACGGTTGATTTATCTTCAATAAGGTCTCCGAATTGCGAATCGCCGGACTCGCCAATCGGCGTCTCGAGCGAGATAGGTTGTTGCGTGAGCTTCAACGCTTTGTTTACCTTCTCGACTGAAGTCGCCATCCTTTTCGCGATCTCCTCGGTTGTCGGTTCGCGCCCCAGGTCTCGCACCAGCTCGCGGGTGACGGTCTTGACCTTGTTGAGCACTTCGATCATGTGAACCGGAACGCGAATAGTTCGCGCCTGGTCGGCAATCGCCCTGGTGATCGCCTGGCGGATCCACCAGGTGGCATAAGTTGAGAACTTATAGCCACGCCGCCAGTCAAACTTGTCAACGCCTTTCATCAGGCCGAGATTTCCCTCCTGGATGAGATCGAGAAAACTCATGCCGCGATTCTGATACTTCTTGGCAATCGAGACGACCAGGCGCAGATTGGCTTCGGTAAGTTCATGCTTAGCCTGGGCCGCCTGCGCTTCGCCTATCGCGATCATTCGATGAGCCCGTTTTATCTCGAAAGGCGAGACGTGATGCGCTGCTTCGATCTCTCTAAACCGGCTTCTGTCTTGACGGAGACGCCGGGTGAGATCTTTCTTCTCTTCCTGCTTTAGACGTTTGCCGCCGAGCTTCTCCGTCAAGTTCGCAATCTGAAGCTCGAGAGCGCGTGTTTCTTTCTGGACGACACCGACCGCCGCAACCAAACGTTGCCGGGCCGGCTCTTTCAGGGCCAGGCCTTCGATCTCCCGCGACACTTCGAGCCGCGTTCGCGCCAGCTTCCGTTTCAGCCGCAGAAGCTTCCGGCTGGATTTCTTGCCGCGGTTTAGCTTGTGCTCGACCTGGAGCTGCTCGGATTCTTTCAACCCGCGCTGATAGAGCTTGCCGATCAATTGAAGACTTGCAATCGCGCGCTGAAGATACTCGGCCGCCCGGTCGTCTTGCTCCTCGATCTCAGAGTCATCAGAGAAATTGACGATGTCGCGGACCCCAATCTTGCCGGCCGCTAATTCGTCACCGATCTTCAATAATTCGGCGACCGCAATCGGAGAGCGCGAGATTGCCCGCTGCGCCCGCTTTTGTCCCCACTCGATCCGTTTGGCGATCGAGACTTCCTGTTCCCGCTTCAATAGCGGCACCACACCCATTTCGCGCATGTACTGCCGGACAGGATCGGACGCTTTGTCCGATTCGCCTGCTGAAAGATCAAGTTCCATGTCCTCAGGCAAGCTTTCGCCATCTTGATCTGTCGATAAAGAAACGTCTTCATCCAGTAGATCGTCCGCGCCGCCAACCGGACTTTCCAGTTGCTGCAGCACCGCGTTCACGTCTTCGGGCAGGATGGAATCTTCAAGCACCCCCCCGTTCAAACTCGAAAATGTCGGCGTGCCCAAATCCATCAATCTAAAACCCCTTTGTTCTTGTTCAATCGTAATCAAATTACTACCTCCCGCTCACTTCGCACCCTAATCTGTATCATTTCCCCTTTCATCCGACAATCTGAGATCCTACTTGGTCGTTCCACTCTGAGACTCCTGCGGAATTACCTCGAGGGTCAATTTCTCCGTGCCTCTGATGATCTGGAGAGAGGATTTATGTCCGATGCGGCTCTCTGACAAGAGCTTGTGAAGATCATCGATGCCGGTAGTTGGATGCTCGTCAAAGCCAATAATGATGTCTCCTTCGTATAATCCAGCGTTTTTCGCGGGACTGTCGCCTTCGAAAGACACAACCAGGATTCCGCTTTCGGCGGCGAGGTTATAGTAACGCACGATTCGGCGCGGCAGCGGAACATTCTGCCCGGCCAGGCCGATATAGCTGCGACTGACTTTACCGTCGCGAATCAGGCGGCTGGCAACGAACTTGGCAGTGTCAATCGAAGTGGCAAAAGAGATTCCCTGGGCCGGCAGAATCATCGCCGTGTTGACGCCGATCACCTCCCCGCGCGAGTTAACCAGCGGCCCACCCGAATTGCCGGGATTGAGCGCGGCATCGGTTTGAATCACAGCATCCATCAATCGGCCTGACTGAGCGCGCAGCGAACGCCCGAGCGCGCTAACCACTCCGGCAGTCACGCTGTACTGAAAGCCGTACGGATTGCCAATGGCCACTACCAATTGCCCCACCCGAATCTTTTGCGCATTGCCCAGATGGGCAGGAACCAGATTGGGCGCGTTGATTCTGATTACCGCCAGATCAGTGTCCGGATCATCTCCAATCAAATCTGCCTGGTACTTGTGCCCATCTGAGATAGTTACTTCAATTTTCCTGGCCCCGTGAACCACGTGACTATTCGTCAGAATGAAACCGTCCGGTGTGAAGATGAAACCCGAGCCGCTGCCACGAGTTTCCTGAGGCATACGCGGAGCGTTTCCTCCTCTGCTCCTGACAGGTCGTTCGACCTCTATGTAGACAACCGACGGGCTGACCTTTTCCGCCGCCGTGATCACAGCGCGCGAATACGCATCCATCGGCTCTTCGTCCGGCTCAGAATGCGGCAAGCCGTCGAAGCGCCCGGGTTGCACCCCAGACGCCTCATCAATCAGTAATTCAGTTTCAAATCGCATATATTGCTTACAACACCCACTCCGTTTGCTGTTTGCCGCCATGAGTGTACGAATTAATCAGTAAAGCGGTTCCCAGCGGTCGGTAGCCCGCTTGTAAACCCTGGCCCTCATACTTACAGAAGCTTCATCGTCGCCTCCGGATTCATTTCATCCCCTCACAACGTGGCTTAGTTCGCCGAGGCCAACGTCGGGTAATCGGTATAACCATGTTCGCCCGGCACGTAGAACGTGGACTGGTCCGGTTCATTCAAGGGCGCGTTGCGCTTGAACCTTTCCGGTAGATCCGGATTCGCCAGCAGCTTGGTTCCATAGACGATCGCATCCGCGCCGCCTTCTTCCAAAAGCGCTTCGCCCGTTTCTTTCGTAAATCCCGCGCCAGCGAAATAGACGCCTTGATAGACCGGACGCAGTTTCGCGTGCCAGCCTTCGCCGGTGAAACCACCGACGTGCACGTACGCCAGTTTGCGGTGATTCAAGTGCTCGAGGATGTATGGGTAAACCACGTCGGCGTCGGCTTCCTCGATATCGTTGAAGGGAATGCGCGGAGAGAACTTCACTCCGACGCGCTCTGCACCAACTGCCGCGATCATCGCGTCCAACACTTCGAAGAGAAACCTGGTGCGGTTTTCGATCGAGCCGCCATATTCGTCTGAGCGAACATTTGCGTTCGTCGAAAGAAACTGTTGCACGAGGTAACCACTCGCCGCATGCAGCTCGACGCCATCGAAACCGGCCGCGATGGCATTTCTGGCCGCGGTCCCAAAGTCTCTCACTGTCTGAGTGATTTCTTCCTTAGTGATCTCCCGCGGCAACACGAATTCCTTCATGCCATCGTCGGTATAGTTCTGACCTTTCGCCTTGACTGCGCTGGGGGCCACCGGCTGCACATGGTTGGGCAGAAAATCAGGCAGAGCAATCCGCCCCGTGTGAAAGACTTGCAGGAAGATTTTTCCGCCACGCTCATGGACTGCTTCAGGCACCGCTCGCCAGGCTTCGATTTGCTCATCAGAATAGATTCCGGGCGTACGAACATAGCCTTTGGCCATCGGCGAAATGTTAGTCGCCTCGGTAATGATCAAACCTGCCGAAGCGCGCTGACGGTAATACTCGGCGGCCAAAGGCGGCTGCACTCCGGCATCGTTTGCCCGGCTGCGCGTCATCGGCGCCATGATAATTCGGTTGTTCAGTTCGATGTCTCCGACCTTGATTGGATCAAACAGCGTGCTCACTAGATTCCTCCTTGATGATTCCGTCAGTAGATAAAGACGCCGCCTCTTTGGCGGTCACGTCTTTGTTGTAAACAGCAGTTCCCGGCTGTTGGCTGCGGCCGCCTTCATGCAAAAAGCCCGTATCGACAGCCGCAAATCCGATCTCTTCGATTAAACGAGCCACAATCTCCTTCGCTCCGGTGTCGTCACCAGCGATAAAGATCGCGCGCCGATCTTCAAGTAGCCGCGTCGTGTCGCCTTGGGACGCCAGATGTTTGAACCAGATCGTGTTAAAGCCTTTGACCAATCGGGCGCCTTTCAAATGCGAACTCATCAGCTCGCTGGAAGTAGTCTGGTCATTGTCGATCTCAGCGAATTTTCCGTCGCGATCCGGATAGTAGTTGCCGGCATCGATAACGACTTTGCCGTCAAAGGCGCGTTCCGGCAATGTTTTGAACTTGCCGAAGGGAATAGCGATCAGCACCACTTCGCTGGCACGCGACGCCTCCTAAATCGTGGCGGCCGTTGCCTTTGCGCCGAGTTCCGCAACCAACCCTTCAAGACCCTGGCCGCCGCGCGAGTTACTAAGCACAACTTCATGACCAGCACGGGCGAAGAGCCGCGCAGCATTTGCTCCGATATTCCCCGAACCGACGATTCCAATTTTCATCTTCAAGTGTCCTCTCTCGATCAACCTCCAGCTCAAAAGCAGTGCGAAGCCTTAAGCTAAGTTCTGGAACATTCGTTCCAGAACAAGTCAAAAAATTTAGTCGATTACTGACAGCGTTACAGTCACAATATCCTTAAGTGTCTTGCGATCCTGTGTGGCCTTGCCCGTCAGCACCAGACCCTGGAGGCTGCTATAAAGAAAATGCGCGACGGCACGCGCATCGCGAATCCTTTTCAGCTCCCCTTCCTTCTTCCCGCGCAACAGCGCGCGATAAAAAGCTTCGTGCGCCGCTCCCATATTGCCGCAGGTTCTGGCCGCCGTGTCTTTGCAGCGGCCCGCTAACTCTGACATCGCGTTACCCATGAAACAGCCGCGACGCTCGCTGAGCGCCTTTTCAATCGCGGTTTCAAACAATTGCCGCAGATTCCTTTTCACTGAGCCGGGCCGTTCCAGCAACTCAATTATCTTGTGGCTTTCTACTTCCCGGTAGCGATCAAGAGCTTGTAAATAGAGCGCGTGCTTGTCTCCGAAGGTGTCGTAGAGGCTTTGGCGATTGATGCTCATGTGCTTGACTAAATCCTGGATCGACGACGCCCCATAACCACGCGTCCAGAAGACCTCCATCGCCTTATGGAGGGCTTCCTCACGATCGAATTCTTTCTGTCGCCCCATCCGGTATCCACCTTTTCATAGACTTTACCCTTTCTGGAACGAACAGTCAAGAACGGAAGGCGTTGGAGACATTGACCTGGAAACAAGCGCTGGTTGAGAATCTACCCTCCTTACACACTGAAGCAGTCGAGATCGCGACGGAGCTCAAGACTTGAAACAATCGCTACTGCTAACGATCGTCGTTCTGTTGCTGATCGCCTTCAGTTCACCGATCGCCCGGGCGCAGATGCAGCCGCCAACACAAGCGCAGGGAGATACAGGCCTGCCCGATTTCTCTGGTTTCAATCTCATCGATAGCTTTGCGAGGCTGCCAGCCGAGCGAACCAATCTCAGCACGCTCTGCGATGTCAGGCGCACCTCTATCGACGAAATTATGAGCAATATCGAAGGCGCGCTAACCCGTGTCGATGAAGCGTCCGATCCCGCGGCCGCCGTGCGGGTCCACAATGCAATGGGCGTTGTCTTCCTTTACAAAGGCGACATCGCGAACGCAATCACCCAGTTCGAAGAGGGCGTCCGCATCGCGCACCAGCATGCGACAGAAGACCCAAAGTTTGCGACGATGGAAAGCATTGATCTCGCCGCGCTGGGAATCGCCCAGATGCGGCGGGGCGAGGTTGAGAATTGCGCAACTCTTCACACCGCCGACATGTGCATCTTTCCGCTCTCGCTTGCTGCCCGCCACACTCTGCGTTCGGGCTCCGAGCGCGCCATCGAATATTTCGAGCGCTATCTCGAACGCGAACCTTCCAGCCTGGAGATACGTTGGCTCCTCAACGTTGCTTACCAGACGCTCGGCGAATATCCGAACAAGGTCCCGAAGGCTTACCTGATCCCGCCTGCGGCTTTCGAGTCGAAAGAGAACATCGGCCGCTTCGTCGATGTTGCTCCGGCGCTCGGTCTCGACAAGGTTGGCGAGGCCGGCGGCTCAATCATCGACGACTTCGACAACGATGGATTTCTCGACATTGTCGAGACCAGTTTCGATCCGTGTCAGCCGATGCGAATGTCCCACAACAACGGCGATGGAACGTTCTCGGATGTCTCTGAGCGCTCGCATCTCGCCGCCCAGCTCGGGGGAATTAATATCGTCCAGACCGACTTTAACAACGATGGTTGGCTCGACATCTACGTGATGCGCGGCGGATGGGAGTGGCCCATGCGTAACTCCCTTTTGCGCAATAACGGCAACGGCAGTTTCACTGATGTGACCATCGAGAGCGGCCTGCTGAGTGTGGACTATCCCACTCATTCGGCGGCGTGGGCGGATTACGACAATGACGGGTGGGTCGATCTCTACGTCGGACACGAGCACATGCCCAGCCAGCTTTTTCGCAACAAAGGTGACGGAACATTTGAGGACGTGTCGGCAAAGGCGGGCGTTAACCGAGTCGCGTTCACGAAAGGCGTCGCCTGGGGAGACTATGATGGCGACGGCTACCCGGACCTCTACGTCTCAAATTACGGGGAGGACAACTTTCTCTATCATAACCGCGGCGACGGGACGTTTGAGGAAGTCGCGACCCAGCTCGGCGTCGAGAAGCCGAAGTGGAGCTTCCCAACCTGGTTTTTCGATTACGACAACGACGGGCATCTCGACCTGTTCGTCGGCAGTTATTATTTTGCCGGCGGCGAGTGGGTGCGGCCCTACCTGGGATTGCCAAGGCAGGGAGATTCCATGAAGCTTTACCGGAACACCGGCAAGGGGACATTCGTCGACGTCACACATGAGGCCGGTCTCGACCGATCGGTCGCGGCGATGGGTGCAAATTTTGGAGATGTCGACAACGATGGGTTTCTCGACTTCTATCTCGGCACCGGCGCTCCAACTTACACGGCTCTAATGCCGAACCTTCTTTATCATAATCACGAAGGAAAATATTTCGTCGACATCAGCTCCTCAAGCGGGACCGGACATCTGCAGAAAGGGCACGGAGTCTCCTTCGCGGATCTCGACAACGACGGCAATGAAGATCTGTTCGAGAATCTGGGTGGTGCGGTCCCGGGCGACAAGTACAACAGCGTCCTTTTTATGAACCCCGGGCACACAAACCGTTGGATCTCCATCAAGCTGATCGGCGTGAAGAGCAACAGGGCGGCGATTGGAGCCAGGATCAAGCTGACGCTTGCAGGCGCTGGGCCAGAGAGCGCAATTCGGTATCGCGAAGTATCGAGCGGCGGCTCGTTCGGCGCGTCACCGCTGATGCAACACATCGGCATTGGCAAGGCCACAGCGATCCCTTCCATCGAAGTGACATGGCCCGCCAGCCGAACCCAGCAAGTGTTCAAGAACGTCGCGCCGAATCAGTTTATCGAGATCAAAGAATTCGAGAAGACTTATACCAAGCGAGGTGTTCGGAGAGTCACCTTCAAAAGACCGGCCGACACTGACCCGCGGATGCCCCATCGGCATCCGGCAGGCGGCGGTTGAACAAGCGATTACTACGAAAGTTAGGTAGTGGGTAATTGTGTGTTGCTGTTTTGCCGTTCTCACGCAACGAGCTTGCCCAAGAAAGGCGATCAAATTGGGGGCTACAAACGAGTCCTGGAGACGACGCTGAGGTGCCGGTACAGAACCGCGAGCGGTAGCGAGCGGGATAATGATTCAACTTGCGCAAAGTGCTCTTAAAGATAATTAACTTTTGGTGACGTTGAGTCTTTATTCCGCTCGCTACCGCTCGCGGTTCTGTAACACTCGGCGCGCTCCGCGGACGAGAAGCATGCCTACTTTTTGGGCAAAGCCCCCGCGAAATCCTTCTGCTCAATCAAACCCTTCCCTTCTTTAATCGTCACAATCTTATTCACGCCGACACCGGTCACGGTATCGACGACGCCGCTGGGCCAGCGTACTTCGATGAGGTCAACTGCGGTCCGCTTCTCGAGGCCGAAGTGCAGTCTCAGATCATTCTGCGAGAGGTAGCTGCCGCCGCTGCGCACTTCGTCTACCTGAGTCAGGCCACCCGAGACGACCTTCACGCGCGCGCCGATGCCGTCCCGATTACTCTTCACGCCGATCGTTTTCACCAGCACCGAGTTATTCCGGTTTCCACCGTCATTGCGCAATAGTTGTGGAGGCCCGTCCAGATCGTTAACGACGATATCGATGTCACCATCGTTATCGATATCACCAAAAGCGGTTCCTCTGCTCGCGCGTTCTTCCGCCAGGGCGCTGCCGCACTGCATCGCAACCTCCGAGAAGGTTCCATCGCGACTGTTTCTGTGCAACAACTTGCGCTGGCGATAGTGATCTCTCTGCGGGTAGGCGTGGCCGTTGGCAACGAACAGATCGATCCAGCCGTCGTTGTCGTAATCGAAGAACTTAGTTCCCCATCCAACGTAGGACAGGCTTACCGCGGCTACTCCGGCATTGTAGGAAACGTCCGTGAAAGAATTGTGAGCAGCGTTGCGGTAAAGCACATTGTATTCATCGTCAAAGTTGGTGATGAATAGATCGAGTCTGCCATCGTGATCATAGTCACCCAGCGTGACACCCATGCAGCCCTGCTCGGCGCCGTTGCCGTTGACCGCCACGCCCGATTCAAATCCGATCTCGCTAAACGTGCCGTTCCCGTTGTTATGGTAAAGATAATTCGGCGTCGAGTCGTTGGCGACGAAAATATCTACCCGGCCGTCTCCATCAAAATCACTGGCGACGACGTCCAGCCCGTAGTAACCAATCGAGTCGTCAACGCCAGCCTTTTTCGAAACGTCGGTAAATGTCCCGTCGCCGTTATTGTGGTAAAGCGTGTCGCCTGCACCAGGCAGTCCCCTCGGACCACACTGCACCGGAATACCCTTGAACTGGCACGTCGGGCCCTCGCCGAATGCCGGTAGATGATTGACATCAAAGCCAACGTAATTCGTTACGAACAGGTCGAGCTTGCCGTCATTATCGTAATCCAGAAACGCCGCTCCAGTTGACCATCGCGGGTCGCCCACGCCGGCTTTCGAAGTCACCTCGGTAAAGGTGCCGTTGCCGTTATTCTTTAAGAGATGGTTGGGACCTAAGCAGGTTACATACAGGTCCTCGAAGCCGTCGTTGTTGTAGTCGCCAACTGCCACCCCCATACCCCACCCGATATCGGCAACTCCCGCCTTGTCTGTAACGTCAGTAAACGTCCCGTCACCATTGTTGTGATAGAGCGCACTCCTGGTTCGCTTATTCGACTTGAGCAGATCTACAGTCAAAGAGTTGACCAGAAAAATGTCCAGATAGCCGTCATTGTCATAATCAAAGAGCGCCACCCCGCCGCTCATTGACTCGACGATGTATTTCTTTTCCGGCGATGAAACGTGTTTGAAGGCGATGCCGGCCTGGGCCGTGATATCGACGAACTGGACCGCATTCGACTGTCCATGGATTGTCTTACAGGGCGCGATCATCAGCAGAGCGACTAGCGCCCTGGTTAGAAATCTCTTTTGCCTCGATCCCATATGTTTGATTAACGAGCTACAGATTATGGAGTGCGCCGACAACGGCGGCGCTTTGGATTTCTTAAGTCTTTGTCGTCGGCGAATCCAAAGCGGCGTCGCGCTGCGCTTGCCGCCGCACTCCAAATTATTGATCTTTCCGGTCCGGTGCGGTCTTTCTAAGCTGATTGAACATTTCAAGAAGAACGTGGAGCTGAGGCGAATCGCCGGTAACTTTGGCCATCCGCTGAATTGCCTGGTCAGCGAGATCAGTCTTCCCCTGCTTGATCAGAGAAAAACCGAGCGCGTAATAGAGATCGATGTTAGTTGATTCAGAAGTGACCAGGTCCGCCATGTTTTCGGAGGCCTTGGGATAGTCGGACGTCTTGAAATAGCTCAAGCCTAACAACCAACGGGCACGGATATTTTGTGGGTGAGTCTTTACTTCTGTCTCCAACGGCGGCACCGCGTCCTTGTAGGATTCTGATCGAAAGTATGCGAGGCCGAGGTTGTAGTCAACATCCTCCTGTTGCGGGTTCCAGTTCGCCGCCAGACGAAATTGCTCCGCCGCAGCACGGAAGTCCCCTCGATCCGCTCGCAGCAATCCGATACTGCTGTGCGTCGCTGCAAGTATCTTCGCATAATAAGCTTCGGCGCTCTCCAACTCTCGTCTCGCCTTATCATCCGGTACGTTCGAGGCCGTTGTCGTGCTGTCGACTGAGCCCATGCCGGGCAGCTTATCCTCTTGCTCGGGCAATTGGGACGTGCCCATCGCCGATCGGCCCGTGCCCGACGTTTGCGCCATCTTGAAGGCTTCAGCCTTCAGTTCCGACGCCAACCGCAACTCTTTTTGTCCCGCTTCCACCTGCCCAACTTTGAGCAAAGACTGTGCAAGCCGATAGTGCGCCGTCGTCACCTGGAATTTGTTGTGGGCCAAGTCCGGATTCAGGGCGATAGACTTCTTGAGCGCTTCTATCGCCTCGTCGTGCTTCTCTAACTCCTGATAAGCCTGGCCGAGCTGAAAGTAGGGATCCGGATTTTCGGCCTGGACTCGGGAGGCGTTCTTTAGAAAGGCAATCGCAAGGTCCCACTTTCGTTGGAAGATATAAACGATACCGAGATAATAGTTGGCAAAGTATTCGTTCGGGTTTGAAGCCAACTCAGTTTTGAACTCTCGCTCCGCGTCGTTCAGGCGCGAGGCGCCCTCGTTCATTAGATAAGCGAGTGCCAGGTTGTCGTGAACGCGGGCCAGAGTGGGATTGAGCGCGATGGCTTTCTTGAACTCCTCTATTGCCTCGGGCAGACGGCCGGCCACTCGGAACGCCCGGCCGATCACGACATGAAGCTCCGGCTGGTCGCCGAGGTGCTGAAGCATCCCATCAAAGACTTGCCTTGCATCGGTAAACTGGCGCTGCTGCAGGTACGCTATCGCAAGCGTGAAACTGGTATCGAAGTCATTCGAGCCGAGATCCAGGGCCACTTTAAGTTCCGCGGCAGCCTTTTCGTATTCGCGCAGGGCAAAATAGGTCTTACCCAGCATGCTGTGAGCGCTTGGACTTTTCGGGTTGATGCCGATGGCTTTGTGTAAGGGTTCAAGAGCTTTATCAAACAGGCCTGCCTCGAAGTATGTGACTGCAAGTTCTGACAAAGTCTCGTCGGAAGCAGGTTGATAGAGAGAGGCATCCTCGAGTGCCGCGATTGCCTGTTTATGCTTCTGCTGCGCCGAATAGATTTTTCCCACCGCCCGGTATCCCTCCGCCAGGATTGCAGTGTATTCGGCTTCCGCTCCAGCGAAATTGCCCGCGCGAGCTTGCGCTTCCGCAGCCTCAGAATGTTGTTTGAGTTTATCTTGCGGCGATTGGAATACGAGAGGTAGCAGTAAAAGCGATAGGAATCTCAAACCTACATTCATCGCTTTGTTCTCTAGCGTGATGTCTCAGATATTCGTTTCATCGATTAATCAACGGGCCCGAGCCTGAACGTAAAGGGAAGCCTCAGGCTTGACCCATCGCTAACACATGAGCCCTCCCTCGTGGTCGGGCGAGCGCCTCGTATGGCAGGCGCAGATCTTATGAGCTGACTTTAGGCACCATACGCGCGAAGCTCAGAACGATGTGGCCGATTTGTCCTACGCAATTGCTAAACAGAGAGGCAATCAACGCCATACCCTCCTATCCGCTAATCCTGGACGCGCTATGGCTAAAGTTAACATTGACCTTCTTGCTGCGGAGAAATCAAATGGAAACGACCTCTCAGTTTGGCACACAGAATAGCATGCGCTGCTTCCTGGGCTACAACGTAAAAGGCGCACTGGTAGATATGTTGAAAGGCAAGCGGCTGATTATTGGACGAGCAATCAGGAACAGGTCCTTACGCCGCTCTTAGAGGCACTTCACACGCTATCAACGCAAACCGGGAAAATTATTGACTTTCGTTTTAAGTGGGATATTTGAAACCATCCAAGGCAAATTGCCCTACCCAAAAGACGGGTACGATAAACAAGTCGCATTCACTCCGGCCTTATGGTTTTGCCGTTCTCTTGGTTCTTAAAGGCGACTCTGCCTCGGCCCAGACTGCGACGCCGACTGCAAGCGAAGAGGATTTGAAACCAGGGTACCTCCTGATCATTTGGCCTGCTCCAACGTCACAGTCGCCGCTGATAGAGGAACGGGCCGGTGCCCACCTGAGATTCACCGTTCTAAGTTCAAATGCGGCCGCTCTCCCTCCCAGTTCTGTAACAACCGTCCATCTTTCAGCCCGTGTTTCGTAAACCCGCGGCGATGCCGTTGATAGTCGCGGCCAGTGCGTAATCTAGATTCACGTTGTCTTCACCGTCTCGCTTGCGGCGGAGCAGCGCCACCTGAATCAGGCTTAGCGGATCGACGTACGGGTTACGCAAACGAATCGACCGCGCCAACACGGGATTCTTCTCGAGCAAACGGGTCTGCCCGGTCAGGCGCAATACTACACGTTTGGTTCTTTCGAACTCTTCAACAACCATGCCGAACACCCGCTCGCGCAACGATTCATCGGCCACCAGGCCAGCATACAAACGGGCAATCGACAGATCGGCTTTTGCCAGTCCCATCTCGACGTTATGAATCAGATCATCAAAGAGTGGGAACTGTTCCAGCATCTGTTGCAGTGAGCGCTCTTGCCTGGTTCCGCCTCGCGTGAACCGATCCAGCGCAAAGCCAACGCCGAACCACGCCGGCAGAACGTGGCGGCTTTGCATCCACCCGAACCCCCAGGGGATCGCCCGCAGGTCGACGAGTCCGCGCCCCTGGTCGCGCCGCGCCGGACGCGAACCGATTCTGACATGCTCTAACTCTCTGAAAGGTGTTGCCTCCTCAAAATATGGCAGCACATCGGGATTGTCGGCGATCATCTCCCGATAAAATTCAAACGCATCCTGCGAGAGAGCTTCCATCGTCGCTGCCCACTCGTCTTCCATATTCGAAGACGGTTCGCTCGAACGCCAAAGAACTTCCAGGCTGGCGGCAACCATCAACTCCAGACTGCGCTCAGCCAGCACGGCATCTGAGTACTTCCAGTTCATGACTTCGCCCTGCTCGGTTATCTTGAGCCTGCCGCTGAATGCGCCCGCGGGTTGGGCAACGATCGCGTGGTGGGTCGGGCCGCCCCCGCGTCCGACAGTTCCGCCGCGTCCGTGAAAGAGAGTTAGCTTGACCCCGCATTCCTGAGCGGCCAGTTGCAAAGCGCGATGGGCCTTGAAAATCTCCCAGGTGCTGGTCAGCATTCCGCCGTCCTTGTTTGAATCTGAATAGCCAAGCATGACTTCCTGTTGCCTGCCCCAGGACTCAAGCAACGGAGCGTAATTCGCGCTGGTCCAGAGGGCGCGACAAATTGCCGGACAGTTGCGCAAGTCTTCGATCGATTCGAAAAGGGGCACCGGCATTAGACCCGGATCAGCCCCGTCGTCGGACGCCGCTACGCGCACACCACTTAACTCGGCGAGCCCAATCAAGGACAGCACGTCGGCCGCCGAACGCGTCCCACTAATCACGTAACTCCGAATCGCTTGTGGCGGGTAGGTTCGCTTCAGCTCGCTTACCATGCGAAGAGAGTCAAGCAAGTTTGCGGTCTCGGTTGAGGGCGGCTGCGGCAAGCCGAGTGCTGGGCCATCACTTGCCCGCGCTTCGGGCAGCACGGCAATCCGAGAAATTTCCTGAAGCGCCTGGCTATGTACACGCGCGTGCTGACGGATATCAAGCGTATGCAGATGGAAGCCAAATGTCGCGACCTGTCGCAGCAAAGGGTCAAGGAGCGAACGAGCCAAACGCTCGCCGCCGTTTGCCGCAAGGCTTTCGCGCACGAGATGTAAATCCCGGGCAAAATCATCGGCGTCGTGGTATGCATTTCCGTCTGCCGGCTCGGATCTGGCACTGTTTAAACGCGCCAGAACATAGTCGAGATATCGACGATAGACCTCATTCGGCGAGTGTCTCTTGAGGTTAGGTCCCGGGTGAACGCGTTTTTCATAATCCTCCAGCGAAAGTTGTAGGTCCCTTGAGATCTCCACCTGAAGGCTCGAAGCACTCAGCCGCCAAATCAAGTCGTCAATCTCCTTGATGTAGTGATCGAGCATCGTCTGTCGCGCAATCTGCAAAGCATCGCGCGTACATTCCGGCGTGACGTACGGATTGCCATCGCGGTCTCCACCTATCCACGAACCAAAGCGAAGCAGCCGCGGTAACTCGTGCCCCGACAACTCGCCGCCGTATGCTTCGCGAATATCATCAGCCAGTTCTTCATAAACATTCGGCAGAGTCTCGAACAAAACAGTGGGGTAGTAGTCGAGCCCCATCTTGATCTCATCGCGAACCGTCGGTTGACGACGGCGCACCTCATCAGTCTGCCACAGTGCGGTAATCTCCGCGGTGATTGCCTGCTCGTGTTTCTCAGCTTCCCTTTCAGTAAGCGGCAGACCATCAAGTCGCTCCAGTTCCTCGGCAATGCGTCGCCGCTTGAAGAGCACAGTCCGCCTCGCGACCTCGGTGGGATGGGCCGTGAACACGACAGTGACTTCCACCTGTCGCAACCACTCCAAAACCTGCTGCTCAGTGATTCCCGCCGCTCGCATCCGTCGCAGGGTTCCGAGAAACGATCCGGGTTGAGCCTGTCGCTCCGGCGCCAGTTGCGCGGCGCGGCGCCGGCGTTTGCGATGATTAGTCTCAGCCAGGTTCGTCAACTCGAAGTAGATGGCGAAAGCCTTCGTCATCCGGTGCGCCTGATCAATGTCGAGACCGTTGACTATGCGGTGCGCGCGATCCGTCAACTGGTGTTCATGGCCGGCGTTTTCCTCAGAAGTCTCGCGCCCTGCGTGCAGTTCACGGCGTTCGATA
Source organism: Blastocatellia bacterium (assembly GCA_033858155.1). Lineage (GTDB taxonomy): Bacteria > Acidobacteriota > Blastocatellia > Pyrinomonadales > Pyrinomonadaceae > UBA11740. The sequence continues at coordinate 2,723 of JAWVCT010000112.1, read as the reverse complement.
AGCAACGATCTCAGCTGCTCAACCGCTATGAAGAGTTCGTTGCCAACCTGTTCTTTCAGCACCTCTCCGAGCAGACGGCCCAGCGAACGCACATCGCGACGCAACGGCGCCTCCTTCAGATCGTCGGCGTGGCTGATCAGCTCAGCCAGCCTCGCGGCCTGATCGTCAACTTTCCAGAGTCGTTCCCTTCCCTTCATGACTTCATTCCTCGGTTCCGGAAAAATATCATACGACAACTTGATGATACCGCGAGCGAGCCCTTGTGCGGGTAGTACCCTACTTTGATTAAAGGTATTTAGAGTAGCGAGTTTAGTCGGGCTTTTGCAGAGCAGGAAAAAGGGCCCAACTGAAGTTGGTACTCTGTACGCCCGTGAACTTACGGCACTACCCTCGTGCGAGTTGATGCCGCGGAGGGCAACACGCTAACAGCCCGTTGCGCGTTTGGATGGTTATGGCCAGACGAAAATCAGCCCGAAGAGAGGGTCGGAGCAACGCATTGCTCAGATAGTTCTTGCTCAAGAAGGATTAGTTCCTGAGTGAAGAGCTCCACGCAACGGCCCGGAGGAGCAGTTAAGTAGTTGTGAATGAACTAAGGCGTAACCACTCGTCGCTCTTCAGGAGTGTTGGTCCAGCTCTCCTGATGAGCACTTCATGATTACGCTTTGAGAGCGCGCAATCTCACTGTCCAAAGCGCCCGCGATATTCAGACGAGGTGATGAACAAAAAGTCATTCGGCTGTGCAGAAAGTCATTTCTCAGATCAGACATCTTCGTGGTTTGGGTAATTCGGTATGGTCTACTTCGGTAATTGTCCATCTCGTCTCGGTATTGTCTCGCGTTCTCAAGAGTGGTATAAAACCGCTCCTATGTCTCGCATATTACTCGGCACAATCTGCGGTCTCGTTTACGGCGCGCTCTCTGCTGCCTCAATGATTCCTTTGTCATTCTTAGATAAGAGAGCGGCGTTGATAGGTGCTTTTCTCAACCGCTTCGCAATCGGCTTTGTCATCGGCGCAGCGCGTCTCCCAGTGCCGTCATGGGCGCAAGGTCTTATCTTCGGCGTCCTGCTAAGCCTGCCAGATGCCATCATCACCAAAGCCTTTGCCCCAATCCTTATCTTGGGCGCTGTCGGCGGAACTATCATCGGTCTCATTATCGGCAAGTGGGGCGTCTAGTGGCTGTTACCAAAGTGTCTGACGTAAGCGACCTGTTGACTCAGGCCCGCCAAAATCCGCATAAATCTTTTCCCGCAATCCTGAAACTTGCGTGTAGCGAAGATTGGAAAGAGCGAGAGGTCGCGGCCAGTCTCCTTGCAGAAGCCAGCAAGAAAAAGCCTGATGAGATTGTCGCAGAGATGATCGGCTGGGCTGACAACTCGGACCCCAACGTTAGAAGAACAGCAAGCGAAGGCTTGAGAGATATCGCTCGCAAGCAACCAGAACTTGTCTTGCCTATAATCGCCAAGCTCAAGGCTGATCCAAATCTCTACGTCAAAAAGTCAGTCGCCAACGTGCTGAGGAATGCTGGCAACTATCACCCGGAGTTTGTCCTGAAGGTTTGCGCTGACTGGGCAAAGGGAAAGAATGCCGCTACCGCATGGGTCATCAAAGACGCGTTAAGAAAGCTAACAGCCAAATATCCCAAAGAAGTGGCGAAGATAATCACCACCTAGCGGCGGACTGGATCATCACGCACAGGTTGTGACAGATAATCTAAGAAGTACTCCGCTGCCTCTGCCTGTGTAAAGCTGGTTTCAATCCCCAACTCCTGAACCGATTGAATGACCACGCAGAGATTATGACAGAGCACCTTGCAGAGTGCTTCGTTGATCTGCGCGGTTTCGGTCTTGCATCGCAGCCGTTCGGCCAAACTTAGCCTTGATCATGCTGAACGTGGTTTCGACGGTTGACCGCTTATGGTAGTGCAGCAGAAATTCTTCGCGCTTGAAACTGCCCACGCCAGCCGTGGATCTGGAGCGGCTTCAAGGCCGCGCTTCCCGAGAATTGACGATAAGGCGACGGCCCGATCCGCCGACACTGGAAGCTGCACGTCGGGTAATCATTCCTGAGATTGATCTTTCTTGCCTTTTTCGTTGCCCTCTTTCTCCGTTCGACAATTCGGTTCGACCCCGAGCGTCCACGGTGGCGGGTCGCTGGCGGGAAAGCTCTCCGCCAGCGCTTCATCGATTTCGGAGTCGCTGATAGCTTCGCAGGAGTCGGACTTCCGTTCAGAATTATCTCTGTCCATAACAAATTCCTCAGCGGCCCACAGTTATCCGTGCGCTGGCGATTCGGGTGTTGCTTCAGGCAGTTCGGGCAGCCGCTCAAAGAGCAGGAGGGTCTTTCCACCTTCCTGGTCTTCGAGACCCAGACCATCTTCGAGACCGGTGAGACCAATCAGCGGTGCAATCCTTTGCACATTGTTGACTATGTGTTCCACATGTCTCTCATCGGCGGCCGTTTCTCCGCCCAGAATGATTTCAACGCTTCCGGCCGCGGAACCCTTGCTTTCTAAACTAACGCCGACCAGGGGCAAGTACTCTTCCTCCTGTTGGTCGCCCAGTTCGCTGACGACCCCCAGCCTGGTAGCGCGCAACTGATTGCGTTTGCTGAATTCGTCAAGAAAGCTCTTCCACTGATCCTGATCTATGAAACCTGGCATGTCCTGCTCCCTTCGTTATGTTCGCCGCGCTAATACTCGTTCCGGCTTCATCTCTAGCCTTTC
>JAWVCT010000111.1:0-170624 GCA_033858155.1 Blastocatellia bacterium | reverse complement strand
TTTTTCATGACGGTCTGTTCGGGACTGCGGGATTTCGGTAGCACGATACCCTAGTCAACGAGAGCGAGCAACTTTGTTAAGTACCTGTCGGATGCGCGGAAAGCGCATGGCTTTCAGGCCTCGTTAGAGGCCAAATATTTATAGCACCGAAGGTCTTCTCAAGATTCACTAACTCTCTGGGAGCGAAATTTCACATTCCGCTGCTAAAGGAGCCTTGGTTGGTACCCTATAAGTATTTCGCTTCTAACGGAGCGTGATCGCACTATTCTGTTTCGCTGTTGCTGCGGCGCCGGGCTGTGCCGAGACATGCCTTCACACCGCCGGATAATCAGGCGCGAAAGCCGAGAGACCGATGCGCGGCGCGGCGAGCATCAACCCAATGATCGTCTTGGCATCCTCAATTTCGCCGTCAGTGATCATTTGCAAAGCGCGGTCGAGGGGCAAGCGGACGACCTCGATCATTTCATCTTCGTCCAGACACTGAGCTGTGGCGGTGAGATCGGTGGCGAGATACAGCCACATTTTCTCTTCACAAAATCCGGGCGAGACAAAAAACTCAGAGAGCTTTTCCATTCTGCCTGCCACCAGCCCTAACTCTTCTTCCAGCTCGCGGGCCGCGCCTTCTTCCGGACGCTCTTTATCGTTCAAGGTCCCGGCCGGGAGTTCAAGCAGATAACGCACCGCCGGATGGCGATACTGGCGCACCAGGCCAATCGTGCCATCGTCGAACGCCGGCAGGATGACCGCGCTGCCCGGATGGTGAACGACTTCCCGGATATAAGTCTTGTCGCCTTCGCGCACGGTGTCCACTGTGACATCGAACACACGTCCCGAGAAAATCTTTTTGGAATCCAGGAACTCAGGTGATTCAGACATATCATGTAGCGCAAGTTGTTAACTTGCGCGCGCCCCTTCGCAACCTCTCAGCCTTGCAGTTTAGTGTCGTCAGCGACCGTGAGCAACGCCTGAAGATTCATTTAGAATCTGCTGCACCGCGCCCACCAGGTACAGCGAGCCGGTAATACAGATTAGACCATCCGGCGGCGTTACGGTCTTCGCGATCCGCACTGCTTCCGTGGCGGAAGACACCAGTCGCACTCTCGCTTTGTCAAAAGTGAGGGGCACCGCCGTCATCAACATTTGGGCTGTGGCAGCGCGAGGGTTATCGAGTCCGGTAAGAATTAATTCATCAGCTTTGGGAAACAGAGTCGCCGCCATTTCCGCAAGCGCTTTGTCGCGCATCGCTCCAAAGATCATCGTGATTGGTCGGGCGACGAACTCCTCCAGGTAATCGCGCAACGCGTGCGCCGCCGCGGGATTGTGAGCGCCGTCAAAAAGAATTGCGGGCCGGCTTGCCCCCGGTTGTCCTTCCCATAGCTCCAGGCGTCCAGCGTGGGTTGCCGTTTCGATCCCACGAATGACGGCTGCGCGCGTGATCGCAAAGCCGCGTTCGCGCAGAGCTTCGGCCAGAGCGATCGCCGTCGCTGCATTCACGATCTGATGCCGCCCAAGTAAACCCAGCGAGATGTTCTCGAATGAGTCTGGAAGAGTGCGCCCGACGAATCTCGGCGCGACGCCGACGCGCTCGGCTTGACGAACAATCACGTCGAGAGCTTCTTCTTCCTGGGGCGCTACGACGGCGGTTACGCCCGGACGAATGATCGCCGCCTTCTCCGCGGCGATTTCAGTCAAAGTGTCGCCCAGATATTCTTCGTGATCCATTGCCACGGGCGTTATCGCGACGACCTCGGCGCCTGCGGCTGTGGTTGAATCAAGTCGGCCGCCGAGACCCGTCTCTAAGATCGCCAGTTCAACCTTGGCTTCACGAAAAGCGAGCAAGGCGATTGCAGTCACGTGCTCGAAGAAAGTCGGCGGCGTCTCGAGACGGCCTTGCTTGATCAATTCCTCCGACGTAGTTTTGACCTGCGTGGTAAGTGCAGCAAAGTCAGTCTCGGAAATTTGCTCGCCGTCGATTTTGATGCGTTCAGTAATCGAGATCAGATGCGGTGAAGTGAAGAGACCGGTGCGAATGCCCGCGGCGCGGCAAATCGAATCCAGCATCACCGCGGCTGAGCCTTTGCCGTTGGTTCCCGCGATTTGAACTGAAAGGAAATCTCTGTGGGGATCTCCTAGAGCGTTAAGGACTGTTTCCGTATTCCGGAGTCCAAGCTTGATGGTGAGTGTCTCGTGGCCGAGACTTAAAAGATAGGAAAGAGCTTCATCGAACGACATATCTTAGTGGCACAGACTTTAGTCTGTGATGATGCCTTACTTTCCACGATTCGATTATCACAGACTGAAGTCTGCCACTGGGAGGCGTCAAGTTGCGACCTGGAACTTCAGCCCTGAAAGCTGCGCCGTGCTCTCGCTGGTGATGTCTGGATTCATCATGAAGTTCAGCGCCTTGATTATGTATTCGCGCATCTCGCGCCGGTCGACTATGGCGTCGATCATTCCGTGGCTCAAAAGAAACTCGGATCGTTGAAAGTCTTTCGGCAGCTTCTGGCGAATCGTCTGTTCGATTACGCGCGGTCCGGCAAAGCCCACCAGAGCTTTTGGCTCAGCGATGATCAGGTCGCCAAGCATGGCAAAGCTCGCCGTGACGCCGCCGGTCGTCGGATCGGTGAGCACTGAGATGAAAGGCAGGTGGCGCTCTTCCAGGGCTGCGAGCGCCGCTGAAATCTTCGCCATTTGCATCAGCGACAGCGTGCCTTCCTGCATGCGCGCTCCGCCTGACGCAGCGACGATAATCACCGCGCCCCGTTCCCTGATAGCGTGTTCGATCAGGCGCGTCAGTTTTTCGCCCACCGCCGAACCCATCGAGCCGCCGATGAAATTCATGTCCATCGCGCCACCAAAGACACGATGGCCGCCGACTTTTCCGCGCGCGGTGATCACCGCTTCCGGCAGGCCGGTAGCGCTTTGCGCCTGTGCGATGCGCTTGGTGTAGGGCTTGCTGTCGACAAAATCCAGCGGGTCGATCGAGACCACTTCAGAGTCCAGTTCTTCGCAGTAGCCGTCGTCAAAGAGCTTCTCCAGCCGATCGTAAGCGCCGAGGCGAAAATGATAACCGCAGTGCACGCACACCTGCAGCGCCTCTTCCAATTCTTTCTTGTAAAGGTGCTCGCCGCACTCTTCGCAGCGGACAAAGACATTCTCAGTCCGGACGACGCGTTCAGAGTCGCGCACCGGCTCGATCTTGCCTTTCTTTTTACGAAACCAGGGCATATATCAAAAAATCGAAGTCAGAAGTCAGAGGCCAGAAGTCGGATCCAACTTAACCGTAGAAACTCACAATTTGGAGTTGATGCGAAAAAGGGTAGCACAAAAGGCGAGGTTACAGAACCGGGAGCGGTAGCGACCGGGGTCGATTTAGAGTCCGCACAGCGGACGACCGAAAATAGCCCAGCAGTTCACTGCTGGGTAATGAGAGGAAAATATATTTCAAAGCCCGCGTAGCGGGCGACAGAGGTTTGTAAGGAAGTGTGTCCTGGCAAAGTCTTTCAGCCGTCCGCTTCACGGACTTGTTTAAGGAAGGACAACTGATCCCAGCACTGAAGTGCTGGGCTATTTTCGGTCGTCCGCTGCGCGGACTCCTCAAAACTCAATCCCTTTTTGCGCCCTAATCCCCGCTTGAAACGGATGCTTCACCTCAATCATCTCCGTGACGAGGTCGGCGGCTTCGATTAGTTCTTTCGGAGCGTCGCGGCCGGTGACTATGATGTGGATCGACGGTTGTCTTTCGCGGGCGGCGCGAATTTCTTCCAGCACTTCCGCGACGGGCAGCATGTCGTAGCTCAAAACATAAACTAGTTCATCAAACACGAGCATGTCATGGTCACCACTGCGAAGTTTTTCTACGCAAAGATTCCAGGTTTCGCGCGCGGTCTGGCGATCCTGTTCGGGGTTCTTCGTGTCCCAGGTGAAGCCGTCCCCCATCGTGTGGACTTCGATGCCCAGCTTTTCGGCGGAGACGTGTTCGCCATAGCGATCGCTGCGCGACTTCATGAACTGAATCATGCAACAACTCAGGCCCTGCCCGGCCGCGCGCATCATCAGGCCCAAGGCGCAAGTAGTCTTGCCCTTGCCGTTGCCGGTGTGGACCATGAGGAGGCCGCGAGTCTGCTCCTGGTAATCTTCGCGACGCCATTTGTATTTCTTTTCTTTGGTGGACATGTTGAGTCTTAACTAAAGAAGGAGTGCAAACGCAAAGGACGCAAAGGTTTTCGCAAAGGGGACGCAGAGGAAAACTCTTTGCGTTACTTTGCGAGAGCCTTTGCGCCCTTTACGGTTAATGATCGCGCTTGGGGGAGCCCCGGGCTAGTGCCCCGTCAAGAGGGCGGGAGTAGCCCGCCTCTAAACTAATCGCTACCAATGAGCGCGTCTTCGGTTACGTCTTTCAAGCCATTCGCGCGTTCGACGGCGTCGCGCAGAAGTGGGATGAGTTGTTGTTCGAGCTCGTCCCAGTCGCCCTTTAGCGTGCAGCCGGCGGCGTTGCGATGTCCGCCGCCGCCAAACTGCTCGGCAATCTTCGCGACGTTGACGTCGCCCTTCGAGCGCAGGCTGGTGCGGTAGACGCCCGGCGCGCTCTCTTTGAAAAGTGCCGTGGCTTCGATATCGCCCACCGCCAAAGGATAGTTAACGAAGCCGTCTGCGTCTTCGTCGGACGCCCTGGTTCGCTCCTGCATTTCCAGCGTTTGGCGCATCCAGGCGACATGACCGCTCTCGTCGCGCCTGGCCGTGGCGAGCACCTGGCTCAGCAGCTCGATTTTGGACCAATGATAGCTGCCGAAAATCGCTTCCGCGCTCTTGGCCGGTTTGACGCCGATGCGCACCAGCTCAGAGGCAATCTTGAACGTGCGCTCGGTTGTATTTGAGTAATGAAAGGAACCCGTATCGGTCAGCAAAGCGGTATAGACGCATTCAGCAATTTCTTTCGTCACGCGGACGCCGGTGGCTTTGCAGAGATTGTAAATCATCTCGCCGACGGCTGAAGCGGTCGAGTCAATCCAATTGACAGTCCCGAAAAGTTCGGTCGTGGAATGATGATCGATGTTAACGACGAATTGCTTATCCAGATCGATCAACCCGGGCCGATCTATGTCTGAGCATTCAATCACGAAGACGCCGTCGTACGGCCGGTCGACCGCGGGCGTCACTCTGATCGCATCAGCGCCGGGAAGCTTTTGATATGAATGAGGCGCCGGATCGCGCATGATGACTTCGACGTCTTTGTTGAGCGCTTGCAGGAGCCAGCAGAGACCGAGCGAGGAACCGAGGCTGTCACCGTCCGGACGAAGGTGGGAAGTAATCGCAAAGCGATTCTTGTTTTCAATGAGTTCAACTACCTGGCTAAGCATTACTGGATTGCGAATTTCGAATCGCGAATTTCGGATTGGACCGCGAATTAGGTTCGCAATCCGCAGTCCGCAATTCGCATTTCATTCCGCATCGTCTATCCTTTCACTAACGGGTTCAATCTTTTCGATCAGGGAACTGACGCGTTCCGCTTTCTCTTCCACCGTGTCCCGGACAAAGTGAAGCGCCGGGGTGTGCCGCAAATTCAGCGCGAATCCGAGTTGCTTTCGCACGTACGGCGCGGCATGTTGCAGCGCCCGCAACGCCGTCACGTGTTCCTTTTCGTCGCCTTGCACCGTGACGTAAACGCTGGCGTCACGGAGGTCGTCAGCCACGCGAACTTCCGTGACCGTGACCAGGAGCAAGCGCGGGTCTTCCAATTCGTAACCCACGATCTGCGCGATTTCTTCGCGCAAGGTTTCGGCAATACGCTCCGGGCGATGCATAAGTCAGAGATCAGAGGTCAGCAGTCAGAGGTCAGAACGAACTCAACGGCGACTTGGCGTGATCCTCTGACTTCTGATCTCTGATCGCTGATTTTCAAAGCTCCGTCGCGGCGACCCGCTCGATCATGTAAGCCTCGATCTGATCGCCGACCTTGATATCGTTAAAGTTTTCCAGCCCGATGCCGCATTCAAAGCCTTCGCGAACTTCAGAGGCGTCGTCCTTGAAGCGGCGCAGGGAAATGATGTTGCCTTCCCACGTCACCACGCTATCGCGGATCAAACGGGCGCGCGCGTTGCGCTTCATGATGCCATCGATGACCATGCTGCCGGCGACAGCGCCAATCTTCGGTACGCGAAAGACTTCGCGAACGTCGGCCTTGCCGAGGATTTTTTCTCGCTCGATCTTCTCGAGCATCCCAATCATCGCGGCCTTAATTTCCTCTTCGACCTTGTAGATGATCGAGTGCAGCCGGATGTCTACGCCTTCCTGCTTTGCCAGATCGCCGGCGCGCGATTCGGGGCGCACGTTGAACCCAATTATGACGACGGCTGTAGACTGAGTCCCGGCCTGCGCAGCCGAAGCCAGCAGCACATCCGACTCAGTAATGGCGCCCACACCCGAGCGCACTACTTTCACTTTCACGCGCTCGCTGGACATCTTTTGCAGCGTCGATTTCAGGACTTCGACTGATCCCTGCACATCGGCCTTGAGGACCACAAGCAGTTCCTTGACCTCGGTTTCACCGAGGGCTTCGATGCCGCGCTTAGTCGACTTGATCAACGTACGTTGACGCTCGGCCGCTTGCCGGTGACCAGAGATTTGCTGGGCCCGGCTCACGTCTGCCACTACCTGAAAACTTTCGCCGGCCTGTGGTACGCCCTGCAGTCCCAATACTTCGACCGGGGTCGCGGGGCCTGCTTCGCTGACCGCCTCGCCACGGTCATTGAACATGGCTCGGACTTTGCCGAAGATCTGGCCGACGATAAACGGATCGCCTACACGCAGGGTGCCTTGCTGAACCAGAGCGGTCGCGACTGAGCCTCGGCCGCGATCGAGCTTTGCTTCCAGCACCACTCCCGATGCCAGACGCGTGGTGCTGGCGCGCAGATTCAGAATGTCCGAGGTCAGCAGAATAGTCTCCAACAGATTCTCGATGTTCTCGCGCTTCTTGGCAGAGACCTGGACCATCTCAGTTTCGCCGCCCCACTCAACCGGATTGAGTCCCTGCTGAGACAGCTCCTGTTTGACTCGATCGGGATTCGCGTCGGGTTTATCGACCTTATTGATGGCGACCACGATGGGAACGCCGGCAGCGCGAGAGTGTTCGATTGCTTCGATTGTTTGCGGCATAACGCCGTCGTCCGCGGCGACCACCAGCACCACTACGTCAGTTGCTTTCGCACCACGGGCACGCATCAGCGTAAACGCCTCGTGGCCGGGAGTGTCGAGAAACACCACGCGCCGGGTTTCGTTCGGATTATCGGGGCTGGGCACTTGTACGCTGTAGGCGCCAATGTGTTGAGTAATACCGCCCGCTTCGCCGCCAGCCACATTCGTCGTGCGGATGGCATCGAGCAAGGAAGTCTTGCCGTGATCGACGTGACCCATCACGGTGACGACGGGCGCGCGGGGCACTTCGACGTCGTCGGCATCGGTAGCGACCAGTTCTTCGAACTCTTCCTCGGCAATCATTTCTTCGAAGGGCACAAAAGTGACTTCGTAACCAAATCGCTGTCCGAGTTCAGCAGCCACTTCGTCTTCCAGGGCCTGATTGATGGTGGCGAATACTCCACGCTGGAGCAGAAGGGCCACCACATCTTTCGGTTTGATGCCGAGCTTTTCGGCAAACTCTTTGACGGTCGAGCCCTCGACCAAACGCACCGGCTTCAACTCTCCTGCGCCCGGAGTGTTGTCCATGCGTCCGGCAATCCGCTGTTCGAGAGTCAGCGCCTGCGGCGGTGGAATGAAATCGCGATCGAACCTGCCGCCCTTTCCTTCTCCCGGTCGTTTGCCGCCGCGCGTTGATCCGCGCCGCGAGCGGCGCCGGCCCGCGTCAGGAGGCGGAATGTAAGTTGTTTGCGGCGTCGCTGTTTCGCCTGGAGTCCCGGCGTACTCGACTCGGCCACGAGGCGTTCGCTCGCGGCCACGCTCACGCACGGCTGTCGCGGTTGCAGCGGCGGTGGCAGTGGGCGGTGGCGGCGCGGGGGCGGGGGCGCGTTCTCCGTGGCGAATGCCTGCGTTTAGGGCGGCGGCGGTTGGCCGCAACACGCGCACCTGTCGCGAAGGCGGAGGCGTCGCGGTTTCAAACGCCGCGGGCGCGGCAGGCGCGTCTTCGGAAACAGTTTGTTCCGGAGCGGCTTCAGGCTCAGGTATCTCCGGCGGAGCTGCAACGACTTCAGGCTCGACCGGCGCTTCGGCTCGCATGGCCGGAGACAGCTTACGAACTACGCGAGTCGGCGAAGCTTGAGTAACCGTGGCCGGTTCCTCTTCCACGAACTTCTCGGGTTCAGCGGCCTCAATTGGCGCGGTAACCTCCGCAGGTTCCTCGAGCGCCGGCGCCTCTTCCACAACTGGACGAGCGGCCTTCTTAACGACCTTAATCGCGCGTTTGACCGCAGTGTCTTTTTTGGGAAAGTACTTCTCGCGAATTTTTTCGGCGAGTTCTTTCGAGATCGAATTCGAGGGGACACTGACATCCACACCCTCGCGCCGCACCTCTTCAATCAGGCGCTTAGTGTCGATCTTTAGATCTTTAGCGAGATCGTATATGCGAACTTTGTGAGTAACTGCTGACATGCGCTCCTTGCTGCTTACGAAAAGTGGTTGCCTTCGCCCACCTTCCGCAGGAGCACTTTAAGAGCGCCCTGCTAGAGCAGGTGTCGGAGGCGAGGCGGACGTGCCCATGCACGCGCGCTGCTAGTATTTGGCCGCATTATCGGAAGCATCTCATTGCTTCTCGTCCTTCAAGCTCTCGTCCGTAGCGGCCTCATCGTCAGATGACGATTCGAGAGCGGAACCTGTTTCAGTTGCCGCGGATTCGGCGATCCGCGCGTCGTCCTGTCCGGACGCGGCAACCTCTTCTTCCAGCCTGGCCTCAAGGTCAGCCACTGCCAGCGAAGTTACATCGGGCGCAGGAGTGATCACGTCCGGGCGCAAATCGCGTCCAGCATCCTGCAGCACCAGTTCATCCACAGTCATTGGATCGGCTTCGCTAAGAGCGACAGGGTCGGCTGAGTATTCGGCGCGAATATTTTGCTCGGCTGAAAAAGGGACGCCGCTCTCGACTGCTTCGTCATAGCCGGCAGCCGTCGGGTCCGGCGACGTTTCAGCATCAGTGGCAACGACTTCTACTTCGGTTTCGTCTGAAGGGACGCCTGTTTCGGCTTCACCCGCCGTCGTCGCGGCTTCGGATTCGTCACCTTCCGGGGTTGCTGACTGCTTGGCGCGTTCGCGAACCTCGATTACCGAGCGCGCAGCGCTGAGAATGTTCTCAGCTTCATCGAGACTTACGTCCAGAAACTCGACCAGGTCATCGACGCTGGTATTAACCAGCCCATCGATATCAGTGACGCCATGTTCACCGAGTGTTTCAGCCTGCTGCGCTGTGACTACCTGGATCGCGGCCAGCGGGACTGGCGCTCCTGAGGCAATCATCGCACCCATCTGCTCGGCAACTTCCTTCTTCAACTCTTCTTCGCTGCGAATATCGATGTTCCAGCCAACCAGCTTGGTCGCCAGGCGCACATTCTGTCCGCGCTTGCCGATCGCCAGGCTGAGCTGGTCTTCGTTGACGATCACTTCCATCTGGCGATTTTCGATGTCCGTGATGCGCACCTGATTCACCTTGGCCGGTGACAGAGAGTTCGCCGCAAACACCGAAGGCTCTTCCGACCATTCGATAATGTCTATCTTCTCGCCGCGCAGTTCGCGAATGATCGCCTGGACGCGCGAACCTTTCATGCCCACGCAGGCGCCCACGGGATCGACGTCACGCTCGTTGGAAACAACTGCGATTTTCGCTCGCTCACCGGGTTCGCGCACACACGACTTGATGACCACGGTGCCGTCGTAAATCTCAGGCACTTCCATTTCGAACAAGCGCTCGAGCAATTCGGGCGAGGTGCGCGAAACTTCGATCTGCGGGCCTTTTGATTCCTTGGAAACATTGGTGATGACGACGCGAATGCGCTCGCCCTGGTTCCACTGTTCGCCGCGCGATTGCTGAGAGCGGGGCAGGATTGCTTCCAGGTTTCCCAGATCGACGATCATGTTGCCGCGCTCAAAGCGCTTCACAAAACCATTGACCAGTTCGCCGACACGATCGATATATTGTTCGTAAACATTGGACCGCACGGCATCGCGGACCTTCTGAAACAGAATTTGTTTGGCAGTTTGCGCGGCGATCCGGCCCAGTTCTTCCATCGGCATAGGCAGCAGCAGCGCGTCGCCGACTTCCACTTCGTCGCCGCCCAGTTCGCGAGCTTCCGCGATCGACAACTCAGTCGAAGGGTCCGCGACATCGTCGACCACGACTTTCGAAGCCGAAAGTTCGAGGCCGCTCTCCGGGCTCCAATCTACCTGTATGTCTTCGCCGCCTTTGAACTGTTTCTTGGCGGCGGCGCGGACGGCTTCCTTGATCGCTTCGACTACCAGTTCGCGATCAATGCCTTGCTCCTGACACAGGGCTTCAATATTTTGCGCAATGCTAGTGCTCATTAACCTCTTCTCAACTCTAACTTCTTCTCAGCTCGTTTCGGGCTGAGCGCTGTTGTCAATCAATTCTTTGTCTAGTTCCGCGCGGTCGCGTGCCGACCGAAACTCACTCTCCACATCCGCTTCCAGGTTGGCTTTGACGATGCCGTCCAGGGGAATCTCGACCCGGCCGCTGGTGCGATCTTCGACAATAACTTTTTCGTCATCGACGCCCAGGATGCGGCCGCGAAAATTTCGCTGGCCATTGATGGGCGAGCGCACCTTGATTTTCGCCTGGCTGCCGGCGAAGCGCTCATAGTCGGCCCGTTTGTAGAGGCCCCGCTCAAGTCCGGGGGACGAAACTTCCAGGACATAGGCCGAATGGATAAAGTCTTCGACGTCCAGGACGGTGCTCGTCTGATGACTGACTTTCGAGCAATCGCTGTGGGTCACGCCCCCAGGCTTATCAATGAACAAACGCACTATGGGGTGGCCTTCAGGGCCGGCGACTTCGGCGTGAACCAGTTCAACTCCGTGGTCGATGGCCGCCTGTTCGGCAATCTCGCGCACCCGCTCTGCAACCGACCGTGGGTCCATGACTGTGGCACAGACTTTAGTCTGCGATTTGATTGTTACTCAGACCACAGACTACAGTCTGTGCCACTGTCGCCCAAAAGAAAAAGTGGGCCAAAACCCACCGGACAGCGTATCCGACGATCCGAGCAAGTTGGCGATTATACGAGAAGGATAGGGCGGAAGCAAGTTAGCATCAATGCGGCGTACTGGGGCGGTATTTAACGGAGCTTCTTAACATTAGGGTTGTTATTCTCCCTCTGAGAGCAATTCATTAGCTTGTCCGACAAGCCCTCATCCCCAACTCTTCTCTCAAAGGATGGGAGTAAGCTCGAACTCTAAACTGAACCGATACCTCGGTCCGGTCCTCTATGTTCTTAAAATGCGCTCGGCCCTGCTTTGGAGAGTGAAGCGCAATCCGAAAGGGTGTCTCTTCGACTAAATTCCACTGTTCACGGTTTGGCGCTGGGAGCATAGTCTTCAAGCAGCTTTTGCGCTCGTACTCCCGGGCTGATCACGGCAAGTCTTTGCGCCCAATCATAGCCACTGAAAACGCCGACAACCTCGCCCTTCTCGTTGTAAACGGGACTGCCGGAAAAGCCGTCGCGCGCACTAATCTTTACCGACCAATAGTCGACGCCCTTCAGGCTGTAGGCGCCAAAGAAGGTCCCCCGACTGACGACCTTGTCGCCGTGGGGGCGGGCAATCAGCATTAGCTTTTCGTCCTTACTGAGGTTCAATTGGAACAACGGCGAGACCGCCTGTTTCGGAGTGCCGCCGCACACCTCCAGCAGGGCCAGGTCGGCGTTCACGTCCACTCCTAAAACTTTCGCCTCGCAGCCGTTGGTATACGCGCGGGCCTCGAGTATGTCGCTGCGTGAAAATCCCAGCGCCAGTTTTTTGGATTCGTCCAGATCTCCGGACACGACGTGATATGCCGTCATAACCAGATGGTCGCCGACGACGAAGCCGGTAGCGTATCCGTTGGGCCCCCAGTTCAGAAACGAAATGACACGCTGAAGAGCGTTCGGGTTCTTCTTTGTGAATTCCAGTTCCAAAGATATGGTGTTGCGTTCGTGCCGCTTGACGAAGTCCGAGGAGCTCTTTCCCAAAACCTGGGCCGCGAGCAAACTGAGGGTTAGCGCAACGAATGCTAAAGTACGGAGCTGTCTTTTCATCCGGGCCTCCTTGAGAGAAAACGAAGGTGAACAAGAGAAGTGGGGCGAATCCAATTTGCACGACTACGTTGGTCGGGCGTCGTCAAAGAACTGATCCTGAACAGGTCTTGCGGCGATGCCGCAAGAAATCTTAAGGCCGTGTTCCGCTTTTGCTGATTTGGTTGCGTCCGTGATCCGAAGCCATGCCGGGTTCTGGTAGGCGTTGGCTGCGGAGGCTGACGCCTCCAAGGATGGCCCACTTCTACCACAGAAGGACGAACATTGGAAGGTTTTCCGTGGGTCGCTAGCCTTACCGTGAGGAAAGCTGGCGCTGCGCCCATTAGCAATTAGCGAGCAGCGACGCGGCTCTGCCGCCCGATGTGCGGAAAGCCTCTGGCTTTCCGGCGGCGCTTTATTATCTGATGAGGCTTGGCCTCTTTATCGCGAGGCGATGCCTCGCGACGAGTCTACCTGAGACGTGGGACACCAGGAGTTCAGGACAGCTTCTTCTTGACCGTTTCGCTAACCGCACGGCCATCGGGATTCTTGCCGGCCAGAATAACCATCGTGGCTTTCATGACCGCGCCCATCTCTTTCATCGACGTGGCGCCGGTTTCAGCTATCGCCGCGGCGACCGCTTGTTCGATCTCATCTGCCGAGGCACCCTGGGGCAGATAGGCTTCGATGATGGCGATCTCGGCCGTTTCCTTCTCAGCCAAATCCTCACGGCCGCCCTTCTGATATTGCTCGACCGAATCGCGACGCTGCTTCAACTGCGAGCGCAGAAGCTTGGCCAACTCTTCTTCGTCAAGGGCGCCGCCCTTTTCGATCTCGCGATAACTAATCGCCGATTTCAACATGCGCAGAGTCGAAGTGCGCGCGGCATCTCTTGCTTTCATGGCAGTGATCATGTCGCCGGCAATTTGTTCTTTCAGGCTCATCTTTTCTCTCGCTTATCAGGGGATTTTGAGAACGACACTCTAGCGCATCTCGGCCCACTTCGCTAAGGTGCAGCCGCGTCACCGCCCAGGTAGTAGTTCAGAGTTCAGCCTTCAGGCTGCGCATCTTCCTACCATCAACGCAAACTGTGTTTGAACTCTAAACTGCATTAGTACTCCGCCCCACTTTTGCTTTCCCGTCCGGCCAGTAGGCATATTATGACCATGAAAAAGAACAAAGCTCTTATTGGCGCCCTGGCGCTAGTGCTGTTCAGTGTAGCGGCGCCAATGCGCGCTCAGTCCCCTTGCAAGAAGCAACCCGTTGAGAATTTGGCGAACCAGATTGCCAAAGCTTACGAGGGCAAGACCCTGAGCCGTCTTGATGCATTGAAGCCTTATCTGGGCAGGGTGAGAATTGTGATTGAGAATTCGCTTGGCGAGCCTGATGACAAGGGCAGGTTCGTGATCAAGTCGTTCACTTCACTTGCCAGGGCTGAGGCCTGGCTCAAGAGCCGCGAGCATGACCAGATGCCCGGCCGCGAGAGTCGGCCCCTTGAGCGTTGCGCGAAGCGTGTCTGCACCTACAATTTCGATGGCGGCATTCTGCACAATCATCTGTACCTGAAGAAGATTAGCTATAGCACTCGGTCCGGCTGTCCCTACATTAAGACAATCTATTTGCTCGATGGCGACTGAGCATACGAAGCGTGATCGAGAGGAGAGTCTTTGCGGCTCCGCCGTCTGATGTGCGGAAAGGCTTCGCCTTTCCGAAATCCGGGCCGTGTTAGGAGGCTGCGCCTCCGTCTGAGTTCTGGAGGCACAGCCTCCCCCTTCAATAAGGAGCGTGACGGAAAGGCAGAGCCTTTCCGCACATCAGGCGGCAAAGCCGCAGGAACGCGTAAGTGTACGCACCCCGGCCTCTCACGCCGCCGGCAACTTCGCTTTACCATTCGATCGAGAAAGATACTCTCGCAGATAGCGCCCGGTGTGCGACTCTTTCACCTTCATAATCTCTTCCGGCGTGCCTTTGGCGACCAGATAACCTCCGGCGTCGCCGCCCTCGGGCCCAAGATCAATGATGTAGTCCGCAGTCTTAATCACGTCGAGGTTGTGTTCAATTACCAGAAGCGATCCGCCGGCTTCGATCAACGCGCGAAACGCGGCCAGCAGTTTGTTGATGTCGTCAAAGTGCAAACCCGTCGTCGGTTCATCGAAGATGTAAAGCGTGCGGGCGCCGGCGCGTTTTGCCAGATGCGCGGCGAGCTTTACGCGTTGGGCTTCGCCGCCGGATAGCGTGGTGGCTGATTGACCAAGACGCAGATAACCCAGTCCGACCTCGTCCATGACGCGCAGCTTGTTAACGATTTTCGTGATGTCGCGAAAGAAGGCGAGCGCTTCGCGGATGGTCATGTTCAGCACGTCATGAATATTCTTGCCGCGATAACGAACGTCCAGGACCTGCTGTTTGAAGCGAGTGCCTTTGCACTCCTCGCAGACCAGCTCCACATCGGCGAGAAATTGCATCTCGACCGTAACGGTGCCGTCGCCCTGGCAAACTTCGCAGCGGCCGCCCGGCACGTTGAACGAAAAATGCGAAGGATCGAATCCGTGTGCCTGGGCCTCGCGCGTGTTGGCGAAGGTTTCGCGAATGGCGTCATAGACCTTTATATACGTGACCGGGTTCGAACGCGGCGTGCGGCCGATGGGCGATTGGTCCACCAGGATCACTTCGTCTATGTGCTGGGCGCCTTCAATCTTTTGAAACGCGCCGACGTGGCCTTGCCAATCGCCGCGCTGCTTTTTCAAACCAGCGTAGATGCAATCGTGAATCAACGTCGATTTTCCTGAGCCGCTGACGCCGGTGACGCACACCAGCATGTCGAGCGGGATGTCGACGTTGATATTTTTCAAATTGTGTTCGCCGGCGCCTCGAACTTTTAGACGCTTGAGCTGCAAAGGCCGGCGATGCTTCGGCTCTCTGATTTCAGATTCGCCGCGCAGGTAACGGCCGGTCAACGATTGCGAATGCTTGAGCAGTCCCGGAAAGTCGCCTTCATACATCAACTTTCCGCCGAGCTCGCCGGCAGCCGGCCCAATATCCAGAATGTGATCGGCGGCGCGCATCATGTCCGCGTCGTGCTCGACCACTAGCACCGTGTTGCCGATGTCGCGCAGATTGTGCAGCAGCCGAATCAAACGATCGTTGTCGCGCGGGTGCAAACCAATCGAAGGTTCGTCCAAAACATACAGCGCTCCGACCAGAGACGATCCGAGATTGGTCGCAAGCTGGATTCGCTGCGCCTCGCCGCCCGACAAGGTCGAGGCCAGCCGGTTCAAAGTCAGATAATCCAAACCGACATCAACCATGAAGCGCAGTCTGCGCCGGACTTCGAACAAAACACGTTCGGCGATGGCCGACTGCTCCGGCAACAGTTCGAGCGTCTCAAAGAAAACCGCTGCATCCTTAATTGAAAGAGCCGAGACTTCAGGCAGCGTCCGGCCGCCGACGCGCACATCGCGAGCTTCCTGTCTTAGCCGCCCGCCTTCACACTCGGGACATAGCGTGTAGCCGCGATACTTCGACATGAACACTCGCACGTGCAGCTTGTATTTCTTGGTGTCGAGCCAATCAAAGAACCCGCGGATGCCGCTCCACTCGCCCTTGCCGTTGATAATCGCGCGTTGCTGAGGGCGGGGGAGCTGATTGAAAGGAACGTTCATCGGAATGCGCTCCGACTTGCAGAAGCGGCGCAATTCAGTCAGGGCCCAGTCGTACTGTGGCTTGGTCCACGGCTCGATCGCCCCTTCGCTGAGCGTCAAGCCCGGATTGGGAATTACCAGATCGAGATCGAGGCCGATAGTGTTGCCGAAACCCTGACAAGTCGGACACGCGCCGTAAGGATTGTTGAAGCTGAAAAGCCGCGGCTCAGGTGTAGGGTAAACGGTGCCGTCGTATTTGCATTCGAAGCCTTCAGAAAAGCGCAGCCGCAACGGCTCGGCCGCAGCAGTCTCCACCACTGCCTGCCCGTGGCCTTCGCGAAAACAAGTTTCCAGCGAATCCACCAAACGTTGCCGAATATCTGCCCGGGCGGTCAGGCGATCAACCAGGACGTAAACGTTATCAAAGTCCTCTCGGTCGTAGTCATCCGGAGACGTAAGATCGATTTGCTTGCCTTCGTGGATCAAACGAGTAAAGCCACGCTGCATCAGGCTCATTAAATGGGCCGTCACTAAATTCCGCGACATCGTCTGCCGGCTTAGACTCCCGCGGACTTCCTTCTGTTTGCCTTTTCGTGCGGCGGACTTGGGCACATCCCCATTTGTGCCATTAGGTTCAATTTGCAGACCCGCTTGGGCTGGAAACAGAACAAAGAAACGCGTGTCCTCACTGAGCTCTTTCAGAACGTCATCCGCTGCAGATTCCGGCGAGTCGCGTTGGACCTCTCGGCCACAGACGCGACAGATCGTGATTCCCACCCGCGCGTACAGCAGCCGCAGGTAATCGTAAATTTCAGTCTGGGTGGCCACGGTCGAGCGCGGATTCCGCGTCGAGTTCTTTTGCCGGATCGCGATAGCGGGCGCAATGCCGCGCACCTCGTCGACGTCCGGCTTGTCCATCCGTTCAAGAAATTGGCGGGCGTATGCGGAGAGCGACTCAACATAGCGGCGTTGGCCTTCCGCATAGATGGTGTCGAATGCCAGCGAAGACTTGCCCGACCCGCTGACGCCGGTGACGACGGTCATGAGGTTAATCGGGATCGAGAACGAGATGTTCTTAAGATTGTTGACGCGAGCGCCCCGTACTTCGATAGCTTCCTGGGTCATGATTAGTCCTTGCGAGACACAGTGGGGAATCTGATAGCTCTCGCAAACCACACATCTTAACTCGAAGGACGGGCAAAGCGAAGGAGCCGAAGGTAGAGGCAAAGCACCCACCCCGCAGGGGTCGAAGGTAATAGCCGGGGGCACGCCGGAAAACATGCCGAGAAAAGGATCGTGACCTTGAAAGGGTCATAATCCCGCGAGGTAGCGACCCTTTCAGAGTCAGTCGGAAAAAACCGTCTCTGTCGTTCTCTGTGTAACCTCTGTGTCTCTGTGGTGAATGTTTTCGCAGGAATTTCACCACAGAGACACGGAGCACCACAGAGGTTAGACAGAGAAATATCTTTTTCCGACAACCTCGTCCGGGTCGGAAAATCTCACGCGCCGATCCGGGGGCGTTGCGCCCCGCTATTGCATTGGACGCCTTCAGCGTCCTAACCCCCGCTATCGCCAGAGTACCGATCTCATTGAGGCATGTTCGGTCATCGGGACTGATCCCTTGGCAACAGGTCCGGCTTTTCGCTCATCTGACTGCCCAGACGTGTCCCGGCTCAGGTCAGTTGCTATAATCCACGAGCCATCGGCCTTTTTGAGTTGGTTTCAATCACTCGGTTGCGCAGGGAAAATTACAAATGACATTCGTTCAAACTGGTCACCGTTTAATTAGCACTGGTTTCGGCCTCACTCTATGTGCGACTTTGTTCCTATCGACGGCCGGGCGACAGGTGTCGGCCCAACAAACAAGCGCGACCGCGAAAGGCCCGGCGGCGACCACGATCAGCACCAGCTCGATGCCTGCGGCCCAGGTTGACGAGATCGTTCGCGCATTTACCGCCAAAGAAACCCATTTTCGACAGGCGCTGAACACCTATGCGTTTAAACGAGACGCGCTGGTGCAGACCATCGGCATGGGCGGGCAGGTGACCGGCGAGTATCATCGGGTTTCTTTTTTCACCTTTGACGATCAGGGCAATCGCTTTGAAAAGATAAATTTCTTCCCGATGCCCACCCTGACTGAGATAAATATTACAGCTCAGGACCTGGAAGATCTGGGAGGCGTTAATCCTTTCGCCCTCGAAGCCGCCAAGCTCAACTCGTACCGTTTCACGTATGTCGGAAAAGAGAAGATCGATGAGTTGGATCTGTATGTCTTTGATGTCGGCCCAAAGATTGCCCCCGATCCCAAGAAGGTCAAAGAGCGATTCTTCCAGGGCCGCATCTGGGTTGACGTTCAGGACCTCCAGATCGTCAAGGCCCGCGGGAAGGGAGTTCCCGAAGACAAGAACAACAAGTATCCGACCTTTGAAACCTATCGTGAGCAGATCGATGGCAAGTACTGGTTCCCGACTTACACCTACGCAGACGACGAGCTGACGTTTGGCAATGGAAACGTCGTGCGCATGCGCATGTTGGTGAAGTATTCCGACTTTATGATTGGGCATGGCAAGGTCACCATCACTGAGGTCGGAGACGCGCTGGCCGGGTCAGAGAAACCGGAAACACCGAAGCCTGAATCAAAGCCCAGCCCGACGCCGCAGCCTCAGACGCAGAAGCAGCAGCCTGAGACCAGCAACCAGCCGGAAGCGGTCGAGCCGACCGAGGGAGGCATACTCAACAGCAAGGCCCTCCAACTGCCGGCGCCGAAGTATCCTGCTGAAGCGAAAAAGGCCCAGGCGTTTGGCGAGGTGCAGGTCAAGGTCCTGGTTGACGAAACCGGCAAAGTGATTTCAGCCGAAGCTATGTTCGGTCCCGAGTCTTTGCGGCAGGCGGCCGTCGACGCCGCCAAGCTGGCGCGATTCAAACCGACGATGGTCGATGGCGCGGCCGTGAAGGTCTCCGGAATATTGACCTATAATTTTTCGCCGCAGTAATTTGGAGGTTAAGAAGGAATGATTTTTCGCACTCGACTGCTCGGTTCGAATCCGATGAACTGTTGGTCTTATAGCCCTGATATTAGCGAGCCTTTCGCGTTGGCTTCTCCACCCGAGTCCTATCTTGGGTGCGAATCTAATCGACGCAACCATCGGACTATTCTATGGCGTTTCAATTAGTTGCCTCTTGCTGAGCTTGCGGCGGACTGGCCGTCAATGTTCCGGAGATGCGGCGTAGCCCGGTTTCCTTAATACTGGTTCGGAGTTCCGCCTTTAGGCGCCACTGCAAACGCTCACCACGAACTTACACTATCGGGTCTGGGTCTTTCGTGTGGTTTAGTGGATCGCCTTGCCGTCGCTTTTCAGAAACCAAACTCCAGTGATCACTTTGGCCGCCGGGGAGTTAGCTTCTCAACACCCAGTTCTTTCCTGATCATTTCCTGAACTTGATCGACAAGCTTCTGCAGGTCTTCATCGCTCGATACCCAGCTAGTTTCGACCGGCGCGAATATGACCATGTCGATAGTTCCCGGCCAGGCTTCACCCGTTCCTTTACCCATCAACTGATCGCTGTTCTTAAAAGCAAGCGGAACGATCGGCACACCGACCTGGACGGCCATGTGAAACGCGCCCTTCTTGAATGGCAGCATTTGGCCAGGACGAGCGCGGGTGCCTTCAGCGCACACCCCAAAGGAAATTCCTGCGCGGACGCGCTCGGTTGCAATCCGAATTGTCTCGACAGCGCGCTCCCGATTCGATCGATCGATGGCGATGACATTCACAAAGCCCATTCCATAGCCGAGAATCGGGACCTTTAGAAGTTCCTTCTTGGCGACCAGCCCCATGCGCCGCCCGGTGAAGGCGAACAGCGGCACCGCGTCCAGGTAAGACCAATGATTCGAGATGAAAACATAAGGCTGCTTTGGGTCCAGCAACTCGAGCCCCTTGACGTCCACCTTTACTCCGCTCAGACGCAGCCAGGTTCGGCCGCCCCATTCGGCCCATGGATAAACCCAGTCATGCTTGTTTGCCAAACGCGCGATCAGCAGTATCGGCGGGGCCAGGATCAGTACCAGCGCGCCGGCGACAAACCACGACCACCAGAACCGCAGTTTGCCTATGATTCCGGGCCCGCGTCCTGTGCTAGACTGCGCCGCGTCATTGTCCGCAACGGTCTGCTGAATTGATTCTTGAGAAGGAATTTCAGAATGCATCGTGAATCGCTCACGTCAAGACGCCTGGCGAAACTTCGAACCCGTCTTTGGGTTGCGGCTCCGCCGCAGCACAGTGCGGAACGGCTATGCCTTTCCGGCGGAACCCCGAGATTGAACCGAGGCTATGCCTCGGGCTTTGTTTTCGCACTCTTCGTTGCGCTGTTCTTAACGGTATCAACGTCCCAGGCGCAACGAAGACGTACTGATCTGCCTGTCAGTACAATTCCTTCGCCGCGATCCGTCTTCGGTTTCAATCCCGGTAACGACCGCACGATCCTGGATTGGAAGCAGATTACCGATTACTTCGCGCGTCTGGACCGGGCCAGCGACCGCGTGCAAGTGCAAACGTTCGGTCAATCAACGCTGGGCCGCCCGCTGATCGCCGCCTTCATCAGCGCGCCCGAGAATATACGGAATCTGGAAAAGTATAAAGACACGCAAGCGCATCTCGCCGATCCCCGCAAGGCGCCGAGTGACTCTGAGCGCGACCGGCTGGTCAAAGAAGGAAAGACCGTAGTGGCCATTTCGTGTTCGATCCATTCGACCGAGATTGTTGCGTCACAGATGTCGACACAGCTCGCTTACAACCTGGCGACCGCGAATGATGACGACACCTTATCGATCTTACGCAACACGATTTTGATTCTGATTCCATCGCCGAATCCGGACGGCATCGACATCGTAGCCAATTGGTATCGCAAGACGCTCGGCACGTCTTCCGAAGGCCGCGAGCCGCCCGAGCTTTATCATCACTATGCCGGACACGACGACAATCGTGATTGGTTCATGCTGGATCTGAAAGAGACAAAGGCTGTCACGCGGCTGCTCTGGAAAGAATGGTTTCCGGAAATTGTCTACGACATTCATCAGCAGGGTTCGAATGGTTCGCGTTTCTTTGTGCCGCCTTTCTACGATCCGCCTAACCCGCATATCGCGCCGTTGCTGCTACGCCAGGTTGGATTGATTGGCCACAAGATGGCGGCCGACGTGACGAGCGCGGGATTTCGTGGCGTGCTGACTAATGCGCTTTATGACACCTGGTGGCACGGTGGTTTTCGCACCGCGCCTTACTATCACAACTCGATCGGCATTCTTACCGAAGCCGCCAGCGCGCGCATCATGTCGCCCGCCAACGTAACCAGAGATCAACTGGCGCGCGCCGGCACACGCGGCATGCGCACGGCTTTGGACGTGACGACAAATTTTCCCGAGCCATGGCCCGGTGGCGCGTGGCGTCCGCACGACATCATGCAGATGGAGTTGATCGCCTGCCATTCAGTTTTGTCCCTGGCGGCAAATTATCGCGCCGATTACCTCAAGAACTTTTATGAGTTGGGGAAAGCGGGGCTTTCCGCGACCGCGGAACATCAACCAATCGCTTACCTGATCGCGGCAGGCCAGGGGCGTGATGAGAATGTTGCGAAGATGATTGGCGCGCTGGTTGAACAGGGGGTGGAAGTCTATCGGCTTGATCGCGAGTTGCACGGGCTGACGGGCATTCAATTCCTACAGACGGTGCCGGGTGATCGCGGTGCGAAGATACGCCAGGTAAATGTTCTGAGCAGCATAACTGGCGGAGTCCCGGAGATCCCAGCCGGCAGCTACATTATTTTTCTGAATCAACCTTATAGACAAAATGTGTTGGCATTGTTCGAGCCCCAGAATTATCCGGATCGCACCACCGCCACGGGTGACGCTGAGCGGCCCTATGATGTCGCAGGTTGGACCTTGCCAATGCAGATGGGTCTTGACGCGCCGGCGGTCTTGTCGATCCGTGAACCGGCGGGTGAAAGAAAGCTGACCCTGATCAAGAACGAGAACGATGTACGACGTGATCTCGGTTTAGCACTTTGGACGACGGACAAATCACCGATTGCGAATCCAATTAAGCCTGGAATTCGTGTTGGAATTTATCAGGGAGCGCGGGGCAATATGGACGAGGGTTGGACGCGTTACGTCTTCGATACTTTCAATGTCCCTTTTGAATCATTGCGCGATTCCGGTTTGAGCGAAGGAAGCTTGCGCACTCGATTCGACGCGATCGTTTTGCCTTCGGATCGAACTCGCGAACCTGCCGATCCCGAAGCGACCGAAACTAACAGCGGCATTGGAAATAAAGGCCTGGCAAACCTCGCGCGCTTTGTCGAAGAGGGCGGCGCGCTGATTTGCTTTGACGGGTCGTGCGGGTCGCTGATTACGCAGTGGCAGTTGCCTTTGCGAAATGTTTTGGAAGGACTGCGCTCGACTGATTTTTATTGTCCCGGCTCAATCGTGGGTCTCGACGTGGACACGTCGAATCCGATTGCGCGCACAATGTCGAAAGACATGAACGCCTTTTTTATCAACAGCTCGGCGTTTGAAATTGCTGGCAGTTCCCGGCCGGGATCGACAGAACCACACGTCGTTGCGCGCTATGCGAAAGACAATGTCTTACGCTCGGGCTGGCTGCGCGGCGAAGAGCGGATCAAGGGCAAGATTGCGCTCGCGGAAATTGGAATGGGCAAGGGCCGGATCGTGCTCTTCGCTTTTCGACCGCAGCATCGCGGCCAAACCTGGGGCACGCTCCCGTTCATTTGGAACGCGATAAACCCGGCGAAATAGCCAGGTCAGCTCGGACTGCGGCCGAACCATCGGGTAGTTTCTTTGTTTGGGAAACAGGCGTAGAGAGGGCCGAATTCACTCGGGCTTTTACGAGAGGGAAAGAACCCGACTAAAGTCGGTACTCTAAACACCTGTCAGTTAAGACACTACCCAGCTACCGCCTAAGCTTGTCCCAAACATATTCGAGTGCTATCTTCGTCAAGTCGGATTTGATATCTCTCCCCAATTTCTCTCCTCTGAAAAGACCGAATAGCGCCAATTATTGACTTGCGCCACCGGAACGCAGTCGCCAGTGCGCCGACTGCACTTTCAAAGCATCTCTTTGCCGGCCGCTGCATCAAAGGAAGCGTTGTTTTGAAGAATCAGGCGCGGCGCACAATCTTCCCGGTTCCAGGCGCCGGCAGAGCCAGCGGTTACGACCCCGGACGGAGTTTACGTCATGAAAAAAATCTTTGCTTTTATTGTGCTGTGTTCACTCGCGATGGCGCTCATGCAGATTGCCGGAGCGCAGACGCGCCCACGCCGGGTCGGTTCAACAGCAACTCAGCAGCCACAGTCGCAACAACAGCCGCAGCCCCAGTCACAGGTGGATAACGCTTCGCAAGCCGCGCGGCCGTCACGCCCGCCGGTGCTGGGAGGCGCGAACCGCGATCCTAATGAGCAGAAGCCGGAAACGACTTCAGCGAAAGACGCCGGGCCCGAAGAAGTTAGCGAAGGCGATGTCGTGCGCGTTGAGACGACGCTCGTCAGCATCCCCGTCAGCGTTATGGACCGCGACGGCAAGTACATTCCCAATCTGACTAAAGACGACTTTCGTGTTTGGGAAAATGACGTGGAGCAAAAGGTCGCGTATTTCGCTTCGACTGACAAACCGTTCACCGTGGCCCTGCTGATCGACACCAGCGGCTCGACCCGGGACAAGCTGGGTGAGATTCAGGACGCCGCGATCGCCTTTGTCGAACAACTGCGAGCCGACGATCGAGTGATGGTGGTTTCGTTCAGCGATAAGATTCGCATCCTGGCGCAACCCACCAATGATCGCAACACACTACGCAGCGCGATTCGTCAGACGGAACCGGGCGCGGGCACTCGGCTTTATGACGCCGTCGATCAGGTAATTAATCAATCTTTCAATCGTATCGAAGGGCGAAAGGCCATCGTGCTCTTCACCGACGGAGTCGATACGACCAGCAAGCACGCGACCTACGAAAGCACCGTGCGCGATGCCGAAGAGCTCGACGCGCTGATCTATCCGGTTCAATTCGATACCTCTGCTGACATGGGTTTGGGTTGGCCCGGTTCTGGCGGGTCGCGTCGCGGCCGTAACGGCGGTGGTTCTCCGGGGGGCAATAACGGAGGCGGAGGCATCCTCGATGTTCTCGGCGCCATACTTGGGGGCGGCAGCAATAACGGCAGCAATGGCGGCGGCAATAATGGCGGCAACTATCCCGGCGGCGGGCGTAATGGGCGTCGAGGGGGTGGCGGTAATTGGCCGGGAGGCGGCGGTTCAGGAGCGAGCCGCAGCGAGTATGAACTCGCCGATCAGTATCTGCAGGACCTGGCCCGCGTGACCGGGGCTCGTCTCTACAATGCCGAGCAGCAGAATCTTGATGCCGCGTTTCGCTCGGTGGCCGAAGAACTGCGACGTCAATACAGTCTGGGCTACTATCCGAAAAACGCCCCGCGTGCTGGAGAGCGACGCAACGTTAAGGTGCGCGTTAATCGGCCGGAGTTGGTGGTTCGCACTCGCGACAGTTACGTTTTCCAGCCGGGCGCGAACGCGACTGCCCAGCAGAACAGCAACAACCAAGCGAGGCCACCGGTTTTGAAAAAGGATTTTTCGGGAGAAGGTCAGAACCGGGAACGGTAGTAAGCGACGACCGCGTCATTTTCCATCTGTCATCTGTGTGGACTTTTTTCGTGTGTCTTCGTGGATCCTTGCCTGCTAAGCAATGAAGAGGATCCACGAAGTCACACGCACGTATACGACCCACACCGCAGCAAACAACAAATGATCAATGTCAGATTATGTCAATTGGAAAATGACCCGGTCGCCGGCTCGCGCTCCTGAACATCTCATACCACGGTCCCATCCTCAATCAGTCCGTTCTTCGGCACAATAATAATCCGGTCGCGAATGTAATAACTCCCGCTTGGCCCGTCCGCCTCTTCTACTCCGGCTTCATTCAGCAGACGAACGTTAGCGCCGATGCGCGCATTCTTATCAATGATCGCCCGGCGAATAATCGTGCCTTTGCCGACGCCGATGTAGGGCCGGCCGGTCGCCAGATCGACTTCCATATCTTCAAGGGTTTGATAGAAATCAGCGCCCATTATATAAGCGGCGTCGAGTTGCGATCCGTTGCCCAGCCGGCTGCGCAAACCAATCAGTGAGTTGTTGATTCTCGCGCCGTTAATGATGCAGCCTTCACTAATAATCGAATTGCGAATCTCGCAGTCATCAATCTTTGACGGCGGCAGATACCGCGAGCGGGTCAACAGCGG
This sequence comes from Blastocatellia bacterium, assembly GCA_033858155.1. GTDB lineage: Bacteria > Acidobacteriota > Blastocatellia > Pyrinomonadales > Pyrinomonadaceae > UBA11740. Next base: position 145,446 of record JAWVCT010000111.1, on the reverse strand, counting down.
CGCTTCCGCGTCAAACAAATTGAACGGCGGAATCGCCGTAGTCATGTCGAGATTGGCTTTGTAGAAAGCGCCAATCGTTCCGATATCTTCCCAGTACCCGTCAAAGAGATAAGCCTGCACGTTGTACTTGTGGATGCTTCCCGGAATCACTTCTTTGCCGAAGTCGAGACGCGATTTGTCTTCGGCCAGAACTTCCTCCAACCGGTCATACTTGAAAACATAAATGCCCATTGAAGCGAGGTAAGGCCGCGCGACGGCTTCCTCCGGGGTGAGACCGAGGGTGCTGGTATCGACGCGCATGGCCTCGAGCGCTTCGCCTTGTGGCTTCTCGCGAAACTCGATGACGCGACCGTCTTTGTCAGTCTTGAGCAAACCAAATTCGCTGGCTGAGTCCGGCACGATCGGGATGACCGCAATCGTAATGTCGGCGTTGCTCTCGTCATGACGCGCGAGGAATTTGCGATAGTCCATCCGATACAAATGATCGCCGGAAAGAATGAGTAAAGTGTCGATGCGCCAGTCGCGTATGTGCGGCAGCACCTGGCGCACGGCGTCGGCGGTGCCCTGAAACCATTGGCCGCTTTCGGGCGTCTGCTCGGCGGCGAGAATTTCTACGAACCCGTCGGCGAAAGGCGAGAAGCGATAAGTTGTCGCGATGTGCTTGTTCAAAGACGCCGAGTTGTACTGAGTCAAAACGAACATGCGAATGACGTCCGAGTTGATGCAGTTCGAGATGGGCACGTCGACGAGACGATACTTACCACCCAACGGCACTGCCGGCTTCGAACGATCCCGCGTCAGCGGAAACAGACGTTTACCCGCGCCACCACCAAGAATCACCGCCAGCAAGTTGCGTTTGGAAGCCATAAGAGTTGGGTGGGAGGATATAGGGAAAGGGGGAGTGGATTCAAGGACCAGCGAAAAACTGTCAGTCCTCCCTTCCGTCCGCGTAGCGGACGAATTCAATAGCCGGTGGCAACGCCACCGGATCCGAATCGAAAATGAATCGCGACCCTGTAAGGGTCGAATTTGCGGTTGGGTGATATTCGACCCTTACACGGTCGATGTACATTTGCGTCGTGATCCGTGGGCGTTGCCCACGGCTACTGAATTCAACCGCTGCGCGGTTAATGCGCCCTTCCTTTACGGTCGGGCTCGGCCCCACGATGCGCTATCATCGCTTCGCATGGACTACACGCTTCGCAAAGCCACGCTCTCTGACCGCGCTGCCATCGCTCAACTCATCAAAGAATCAGCGCGCGGTTTGAGCCGCGCAGATTATTCCGACGCGCAGATTGAAGGCGCGATTGCCACCGTCTTTGGCGTCGATACTAACTTGATTCTCGACGGAACTTATTTCGTGGCGGATAGTAGCGGAACGTCGATTGGCTGCGGCGGCTGGAGTAGACGCAAGACTCTGTTTGGCGGCGACCAATACACCACGCGCGATGCCAGCGAACTTGATCCCGCAACCGAGCCCGCCAAAATTCGCGCCTTCTTTATTCACCCGCAACATGCGCGCAAGGGAATCGCGCGCGCGATTCTCGACGCTTGCGAACGCGCGGCCCGATCGTTTGGCTTTCAATCGCTGGAGTTGATGTCTACACTGCCGGGAATCAAACTTTACCGGGCCTGCGGTTATGAAGGAGAAGATCGGGTTGAACTCGAGGTCGGCGAGGGCGTGACCATTGGACTGGTGCCGATGAGGAAGATTCTGAAATGAGCAAAGGCCGGCTGGAAGCATTCAGCGATGGCGTGATTGCGATCATCATCACGATCATGGTGCTGGAATTAAGAGTGCCGCATGATGCTAGTTGGCAAGCGCTGGCGCCGATTGCTCCCGTATTTCTCAGCTACGTGCTCAGCTTTGTTTTCCTCGGCATCTACTGGAGCAATCATCACCACCTGCTCCAGGTAGTCGAGCACGTTAACGGCGGAGTGTTGTGGGCGAACCTGCATCTGCTTTTCTGGTTGTCGCTTATTCCATTTGTCACCGGTTGGATGGGCGAAAATAAATTTGCCGCCGTACCCGTGGCGCTCTACGGCGTGGTGCTGCTCTGCGCGGCCATCGGATATTTCATTCTGGCCCGCGCGCTGCTCTCAATCCACGCGCGGGATTCAGTCCTGGCCACGGCGCTGGGCGCGGATTTCAAAGGCAAGATCTCGATGGTGATCTATCTGGCGGCCATCCCACTCGCATTTGTGAGGTCGTGGATGGCCTGCGTCTTTTATGTGCTGGTGGCGGTGATGTGGCTGGTTCCGGATCGCCGGATTGAGAAGAAGATGGCGTAGTGACTTACTGCCCGCGCTTCGCGAAATATCCCGGCCGGTAGCGGAGCTTTAGCTGCTGTTTGCGGAGTTCGGGATTAGTAACCTCGATCGACATCTTGCGAAATGACCCGTCGCGCTTTTTATTGGTCGATGAGTAGGCCAGCAGGTATTGCGAGCGCAGCTCCTGCTCGATCTCCGCGAAAGCGGCGGTCATGTCCTCTTGCTTCTTGGGGAAAAACGCGCGTCCGCCAGTGCGCTCGGCGAGATCTCTGAGCGCGTTCTTGTCGACACCGTCCTGCCTTTTATCGCCAATCCCGATCGCATAGATCACAGTTTCAAAACCAATTGCCTGGTCGACGGCTTCACTGCGCATCAGCCGGCTGCTGGTGTCAAATCCGTCTGTTAAGAGAATAATCGCGCGCCGCCGCTGGCCCACGCTACGCGCCAGAACTTCCTTACAGGTCACGGCGATCGAATCCCAAATTGCGGTGGTGCCTTCACGCGGCGGAGCGATGGTGCCGGGCCCCGACGTAATGCCACCGATCGGCGGAGCCGAACCCAGGTAGGAGGGATAGGCAACTTCCACGGCTTCCAATGCGCGATAGATGCCAAGCATGTCGCGCGTCAGAGGCTGTTCCAGGTGCGCATAACCTTCGAAGGGAATCACGGCGGCCTGGTCTTTACTGGATCGGATAATGTTTTCGACAAACGTGCGGGCGGCCCCCTTCTCGTCCGGGAGCGTTCGCTCTTCCGAACCGCTTACATCGATCAAGAATGCAATGGACAGCGGGCGATCGGTTTCGCGCTGAAAGGTGAAGAGCGTCTGCGGCACTCCATCTTCAATGACGCGAATGTCGGCTTGCTGCAGCGTTGTCAGATAGCGATTGTTCTTGTCCGTAGCGGTGAAGAGCAGGGTGGTGAGATCGGTTTCGGTGCGAATGACATCGACGTCCTGGCTGGGAGTTTGCGCGGGAGTGCTGATGAGGATCAGGCCCACCAGACACAGGGCAATGATAAAAGTTTTCGAACGCATTCGAAGGACTTAGTATCCCGCTGGCGCCCGGCCGTTGCTTTTGACCCCGGCAGCTTCCTGCGCGATCTTCACGCCGACGCTGGCCCCGATGCGAGTGGCGCCGGCTTCGACCATCGCGCGCGCGTCCTCGATATTCTTCACGCCGCCGGAAGCCTTCACGCCGAGTTCAGGTCCGACGACGCGGCGCATCAGCGCGATGTCGGCAACCGTTGCCCCGCCCTTCGCAAATCCCGTCGATGTCTTAACAAAGTCGGCGCCGGCGCGTTTCGCGGCCTGACAGGCGCGAACTTTTTCATCGTCGGTCAATAGCGCGGTTTCGATGATTACTTTGCAGGTGACGTCGTATTCGTGCGCGACTTCGGCCACCGATCGAATGTCGTGTTCGACCAGACAGTCGTCGCCGCTCTTCAACGCGCCGACGTTGATAACCATGTCGACTTCGCGCGCGCCTTCCATGATCGCGCGGCGGGCTTCGTAAGCTTTCACGTCGGGCAGGGTCGCGCCCAGCGGAAATCCGATTACAGTGCAGACCGGAACGCCACTGCCCTGAAGATTGCAGGCCGACACGCGCACCCAGGTCGGGTTTACACAAACGGAAGCGAAGTGATACTGCGCGGCTTCCTGGCAAAGGCGTTTGATTTCAGTTTCAGTAGCGTCGGGTTTCAAAAGAGTGTGGTCGATCAAGCTGGCCCAGTCGCGCGCCGAAGCGGTCTGGCCCAGAACGAGTCCAATGCGCGCCGCGCCGGCGTCGACGACGCGGTGCATGCGCTCGGGACAGCGATGAAAGCATTCCGAAGTGCAGCCGCACATGGCCGCCTGGTCGGATTGATCGCCATTCAGCCGCGCATAGATCACATCGGTGATCTGCTCGACCAGTTGTTCAAAATCGCCGTTGTTTGAATAAGGCATGGTTAACGATTCTTAATTTACCAATCCCCACTCTTTCAGCACCGACATCAGTGTCGGCAGCGGGTCCTGCCAGAGCCAATCCACTTTGAGCCAGAGACCTTCAATCACGTCGCTGTGAAATAGAGCGTCGTCGCCAATAGTTACCGCCGAATAAATTCCGTTGCTGCCGAGTTGGTAGAACTCAGCTTGTTTGCGCGCTGGATCAATCAACCAGTATTCACGCACACCAGCCTGCTCGTATTCGTAGTATTTGTCACCTCGGTCACGGGAGCGACTGTCCGGGCTAATGATTTCAATCGCCACATCGGCTGGCCCATCGAGATAGACATTCTGCAACTTGTCGAGGCGATCGCGAGCGACAAAGATTACGTTCGGTTCGCGGCCTGAAGGTCGCGCTCTGAGCCTCATTTGGAATGGCGCGGTCAATACCTGGCCTAGATTCTTTTCTTCGGCAAAGACGCGAAGTGATGCTGCCAAAAACTCCGCGACGTATTGATGGGCAAATGAAACCGGACTCATTACAATCACCTCTCCGTCAACCCACTCAGCCCGGATGCCGTCAGCCCACGCGAGAAATTCTTCGTAGGTCATGCGGGGCGGGGGAGTAACGGGTGGTGTGGGAGTCTGTGTCTTGAGTTCTTGCGCCATGGTTAGTCCTTAGCGATTGATTGATGCGGTGCCGGCGAAAATCATTTTACGCCAACGCCCAGCGTTCAGCCAATCAGTTCAGAGTTCAGCTCTAGCTTGCGCCTGCAATCAGCAGCCTAAAGGTTGAACTGTGAACGCGGTTGCGATCTCGAGGGAAGAATTAACGGCTGTACTGCCGCTCAACCGCGTCAATCTTGCCGACGCGCTTGCGGTGGCGATCTTCTGTGAGTTCGGTGCCTAGCCAAGCGCGCACGATGTCGCGCATCTCGGCGCTGGAGATCGTCTTGCTGCCGAGCGTGAGGACGTTAGCGCCGTTGTGTTCGCGCGAGTTGCGCGCCACTTCCACGGAATAGCACGCGGCCGCGCGCACGCCGGGAACTTTGTTGGCAGTCATTGCGGAACCCACACCGGCGCCGTCGATCACGATACCGACCTCTGCTGAACCATCCGCGACGGCGCGCGCGACGGCATGCGCAAAATCCGGATAATCGACCGCGCTTTCCGAGTTGGTGCCGAAATCATGAACCCGATGGCCGAGCTCTGCGAGAAAGCTTTTGAGTTCTTCCTTCATCGGAAAGCCGCCATGATCCGCCCCCACGGCAACCGTCCGTTTTTGTGTTGGCCCGCTACGGGGAACGCGGCGCACGATTTCAATGCCGCGCTCGCTTATAATGTCCGCGGCCAGCGGAGTCAGCCGGGCGGCCTCGGCGATGCGCAAAACCGATCCGCGCTCAAGGCTGCGCACGTCGTCCTCTGTGATTACCAGTTTGGCGGATTCATCGCGGGTGACTGTCGGGCCCGCTGGCGGCGGAGGTGTAGACGAAGCGGGTGTGTTCGCAGGCTTGGCCGGAGTCGCCGCCTCGAATTCGGCGGGAGCCGCCTTACTCAAAACGTCGCGCACCAGCGCGCGAACTCGATCTCTGGTTGCGTCATCCGCCATAGTCCTTACACATCGTTTAGGGTCGGGCGACCGCCCGACCGAGCGGGCAGTAGCCCGCTTCTAAACCTGATATTGCGTTGTCCCGCTCGGCGAGTATGGGCGGACAACTCCGCCTTCTAAACGATCCGTGTTAGTGGAAAGCGGCGACAAGTCGCCGCACTCCAAACACAGACTGAAGTCTGTGCCACTAAGCCAGCGACTCGTCGCGCAGATCCAACAGGCGTCCAGCGGACGCCGTCACCTTACCGTCACGCACCGTGAAATCGACCCGGCCGACAAAGATGCCACTGCGGCCGACCTGGAAGATAATCGTGTCTTTGCCCGCGGGATTTTTTTGCAGCACAGGCTTTTCCATGAACGTATGGGTGTGGCCGCTGGCGATAAAGTCGATGCCCTCAACCTGAGCGGCGACCTGCGAGTCACCGATCTCGTCTCTTTGGGGGGTCGCATAATAGCCCAGATGCGACATGCCCAAAACCAGCGTGCAATGCTCCTGCTCGCGCAAGAGTTTGGTCACGTCGCGCGCCGAGCGCACCGGATCCAGATACTGCAATGGTTTGAAATTGTCGGGTGTGATCAATCCGGTAGGGCTGATTCCCAAACCGAAAAGTCCAATGCGCAGTCCGCCGACTTCCTTCACCAAGTGGCTTTTGACTTTACTCTCCAGCGCGCTGCCGCGGACGTCATAATTAGTCGAGACGATATCGAAGTTGGCAAACGTCATCGCCTTGGCCAGCGACACCACACCGTTATCGAACTCATGATTCCCGATCGTGCCGGCGTCATAGCCAATCAGAGACATCGCCTTGTACTCGACTTCACCTTTGTAAAAATTGAAGTATGGGGTGCCCTGCAAAACATCGCCGGCGTCAATCATCAGCGTGTTCGGATTTTCTTTGCGCACCCGTTTGACCAGGGTCGCCCGTCGCGCCACGCCGCCTTTGCCGGCATACTTCTGGTCGTTCTCAAGAATCGGATCGATTTGAGAGTGCGTGTCGTTCGTGTGCAGAACCGTGATCAGCGTCTCGCCCTTTTTCGGTTCAAGCAAAGGCGCCCAGATCGCCGCACGAGCGGGTGTGTAAAGCGAGCGCAGGCCGTTTGGAAAAGTAAGCGACAAGCCGGCAGCGATCGAAGCGCCTAAGAAGTTTCTGCGACTAGTCATTGGGGGCGCACCTCCTCGGAAACCGCCGATGCGGCCTTATCGAAAACAAAACGCCCGTCCAGGTTCGGCTTGATGTCGCGGCCGGCGGCGGTTTCGGATTTCACATAATTCATAATGGCGTCGCGCAGGGTGATGCCCAACTCTTTCATGTTCTTTCCAGTCTGCAGCATGCCGTAGCGGCTTCCTCCGACTCTGTAGAGATAATCTATGGTGACGATCGTGTACGTGGCGTTCGGATCGATGGCTTTTTCTCCGCCGGCGTCTCGAAGCTTGGCGCTTTCCATCTCTGAAGACTTGTCCGCGTTCGTCTTGTAAACGATTCGCGCGCCGGATTGGGCTTCATGAGCGGCGACAATCATTTGCAGCAGCTTAGTCAATTGCTCGCCGGTGAGGTCGACGGTGACCAGCGCGTTTTCAAAGGGCAGCAACTCAAAGATGTCGCGTGCTTTCAGGTCGCCTTCGCCGATAGCATTGCGGCGCATGCCGCCGGCATTCATCAGGGCCAACGCCACAGGTTTGCCTGCTTTCAGACTTGCCTGCGCACGCATGCCGTCGGTGACAAAGTTTCCCAGCGAGCCCGATCCGGTGCCGCTCTTTTTCAACTCACCTTTTAGTTTTCCGAGCACGACTTCGAGTTCACGCACCTTTGGACCATAGACGGCCAACATCTTGTCAACCCGCGGATCGTCGGGAATCGAGGCATCAATCGCCGTCTCGGTCACGCGCGCGCGCACGTCTGCACCGAGCGCCGGCGATTGGGTCGTCGTTTTGGGCGCCGGTTGTTGTGATAGAGCCCCCGGGGCGCCCGTCAGCAGCAATACGAGCAGCAGCGTAGGCACCGAGAACCCGGCGAGCATCTTTCGAGCAGATTTCTTCATAGACGATTCCTGAGTGAAACTTGGTGAAAGCAAATATAACAGTCCAATGGCCACTTCCGAATTGACCTGACGGCGGGAGCTTCAATAGTATCTCGCAGCATTGGCACTGGAGCAAACGGTGGTAGCGCAAACTGGTAGTTTCCGCGCGCAAGCTACCAGCTTGCGCTACAAACTTTGACGGCGAGCCGACTCTGAGAGAAACTTGAAGTTCTAATCGAAAGGGAACAATACATCTTGTCCACATCACCTGCACGAATCATGTCAGAATTCACCAACTCGAACCTCGAAGTCCTGATCCCAACTGAAAAGATCAAGGAAAGGATTGACGAATTGGGCGCCGAGATAGCCCGTGATTACGCCGGCCGCAATCCTTTACTGATTGGCGTGCTCAAAGGTGCGTGCCTGTTCCTGAGCGATCTGATGCGGGCAGCGGACATTCCCTTGAATGTTGAGTTCATCGCGATTTCAAGTTATGGCGCTGAGATGCGCACGTCCGGCGAGGTCCGCATCCTAAAGGATCTGGACGTGGCCATCGAAGGCCGGCACATTCTGGTCGTGGAAGATATTGTCGACACCGGCCTGACGCTTTCCTATTTGTTGGCTAACCTGAAGTCGCGCGGCGCGGAGAGCGTGAAACTCGCGGCCCTGCTGGACAAGTATGAACGGCGAGAGAAAGAGGTCCCAATCGATTATCTGGGCTTCAAGATTCCCGACAAATTCGTTGTCGGTTATGGATTGGACTTCGCCGAGCGCTATCGCAACCTGCCGTTCATTGCGGTATTGAAGAATCCGGAAGAGGCGCAGATGGGATTGCCGATGAAAACCTCAAACAGTTAGATAGCTCACTAAAACTGAATGCCGTAATACGCAAACAGCGCATTCTTTCCGCGACCGTGATTGGCGATGGTGTATCCGGTAGTAAGCGAGCTGTTCTGAGACGTCGTGAATGACAACCCCGGACTTACGTAACCAAGCCGATTGTCGCCGCTGGACCAATCAATTATTAAATTAATCTTTTTCGAGAGTGGCTGTTCGTATCCCACGATCGCGCCGGCTTTGGTTCGTTCGTCTTCGTTTGAGTGCAATAAGGCGTACGCACCGCCAGTGAAACGAGGGCCAAAACGCCCGCGCGGTTGCTTGCTGAAGACCGAGTAGCACTGACCAAGTGTATTGGCGCCGGCCCGATGAGTCACCGGAGCATACAGGATGCATCCGACCGCTAAAGCCGTCCCGTTTTCCTCGTTGCTATAGACTTGCCATTTGATATTGGGTTGCACTTCGATGGGCTGGCTCTCGCCTGAAACGTGCGTATACGAAACATTAGCGCCGACTTCGATATTACGGCCCACGCCGATCACGGCTCGCGGAAGATAATTTTGAAACGAGCCCTGTCTTTGCCAGGCATAGTTGGTGAGAAAATCAAATTCCAGATAGACCTTTCTGGCCGCTACGACGTCGGTCGAAGGAACGTTCATGAGAGCTGACTGGGCGGTAGCTACCCGTTGATCTGACAAGCAGACGACAAAGGGAACAGCCAACAGAAACAAAGAAAGTCTGGATTTATTCATCAAGGGGTTTCTTCGCGTCATGGGCGCCAAACTATACCCATAGACGGCTCGAAAATCTACTTCAGGACTCGATTAAGTTTTCCGGTCGGCACATCCCACAAAACCACTGAAGCATTGCCGGCCCCGCTGGCGAGTAAACTTCCATCGGGCGAGAACGCGAGGCAGGTAACCGCCAGGTCATGGCCCTTAAGCGTGCGCCGTGCTTTTCCCGTGGCAGTCTCCCAAAGAATCACCGTGCGATCATCGCCGCCAGTAGCCATCAAGTTTCCATCGGCTGAAAAAGCGATCGCGTTTACACCACCAGAATGCTTTTTGAGTTGCAGCCGCAGGGCGCCCGTTTGCAGATCCCAAAGGCTCACACTCCCGTCAGCGGCGGCGCTCGCCAGTACCTGGCCGGCAGGGGCGAAGCGCAGCGCCGTGACCCTGCCGCCGGCGGTTATTGTTCTGATCAAACCGCCACTCGCCAGGTCCCAGGTATGGATCGTGCCGTCTTCGCCGGCCGTAGCCAAGCTCTGGCCATCGGCGCTGAACGCCAGGCAATCAACCTTAGTCGGCTCGAATTTTAATTTTTGTATGACCGCGCCGGTGGCAGTATTAAGCAGGGCAATCGAGTTCGGATAAGCCACCGCCAAACTCTGCCCGTCCGGCGAAAGTCCGAGCGCTGACACCGAACCGCCGGTTGCCGGAAAGTCCTTTTTCTCACCGGTTGACACGTTCCACACACGAAGCGTTTCATCCTCGCTGCCGATCTCTGCCAGCGTGCTTCCGTTCGACGAGATTGCGGCCATCGAGCCGGTGTCATCGTGTTCGGCCAACTGCTTTTTCACTTCACCGGTTCGGGAATCCCACAGTTTGATTCCGCCCTGTTCGATTTCGCCCGACACGACCCGGCCGTTGGTCGAGAACGCCAGCGCCATTACGCTCTTCACTGACAAAAGGAATCGCCGGCCGGCTGTACTAGTGAAACTACTGTCGCTGGTTTCATTGAAGGTGTACTTAATCTTCCAGGTTTCCGCGTCGATCAAATGAATACTGGAAGCATCAGTTTGAAAAGCGATGATCCGGCCGTTCGGAGAGAGAACGACGGAACTGGTTGTGCCCTCTTCCCGCGCCGCGATGCTGCCGATGCTTCCGCTGTTCAAATCCGAAAGTTCGAGAACGGCGAACGAGTGCGTGTCTTCGCGTTGGAGTCCGCTGATTAGCAACTGCTGTCCATTCTGCGGGAAGGCCAGGGCGGATATCGTCTGCGTGTTGACCGGCACAACTTGCTTCGGCGCGCCGCTGGCGACATCCCAGGTGCGAATCTCACTCTTGAAATCCGGCCGGTTGTCCTTGAACGAGAACTTCGTAATCGCGGCCGCCAGCGTGCGGCCATCGGGCGAGAAGGCCGCAGCGCTCAGGCTTCCCTTGAAGTTTTTCAAACGGCGTACTTCTTCGCCCGTGCCCGCGTTCCAGAGCTTGAGTTCCTTTGTGTTCCACGCCGCTACCAGTTGGCCATCGGGCGAAAACGCCAGCGGTTGGCGTCGTTGATTCATCACGAACATCGAGTTCAAATCAGACTGAGCAGAGCCCCGCGAAAAGAAAGGCATCTCATAGCTGCCGATGCCTCCTTTCAGTTTCACCCTAATCTCTCCGGATCTGGCGTCGAGCAACCTGAGATCCCCCTCGTAGGTTACTGAGCGCAGCATCGGAGACATGACGGCACTGGGGAACCTGCCGGTTTCAAAGGATCCAAAACCGCCGAAGTTTGAAAACCCGATGGCCGCGCGGTACTCGACGGTCGCCAAAGACGCGCCATCCGGAGAGTGGATTGCCATCAAGCTGACCCGGTCGTCCCCCGGCAGTTCGACGCGTTGCTTGAGTTCGCCGGTGTCCGTGTCCCACCACTTGAGTTCGACGAAGGGCGTGCGGTTTTGGCGGGCCAGCTTTTCCGGAATCTTGTTACTATGAAATCCGCCGCTGCCTGTCACCAGCGTTCTACTATCAGGCGTGAAAGATATGGACCAGACCGCGCCGTCGAAACCTTTGATCGAGTGCCGCAGGGTTCCGGCCGCGACGTCCCACAGTTCGACTCGTCCGGTATCGCCTGCTCCGCGGGCTATCGCGAAAATCCGGCCGTCGGGCGAGAACTTTACTGACCAAATAATGTCTGTGAGGCCTGAAAGGACCCGCGGAGCTCGACGCCTGGTCTGCGCGCGTTCCGACGTGGCCATGCCCGGCACGAAGCAGGAAATGATCAGCGCAAACGCCAGACGGCTCGATTTCATAACGAACCCGCTTTCATGATTTAAGTGAGACCGTTTAGAGCGATATCATTCAGGAAACTTTTTCCGGCTGGTAACTTTAGTCCGAAATTCTCAGCAACAGTTTTTCCGATGTCTGACAGCGAAGCGCGAGTGCCGAGATTAACTTCCGCACGCGCGCCTTTGCCGAAAACGATGAGGGGAGCGTACTCGCGCGTGTGATCGGTGCCCTTAAAAGTAGGATCATTGCCGTGATCGGCGGTGATGATCACGAGGTCTCGTTCGTTCATCGCGGCCTCGACCTCGGGCCAGCGCGAGTCGAAGTGCTCCAGCGCGCGCGCAAAACCTTCCGTGTCACGTCGATGACCGTAAAGCATGTCAAAGTCTACGAGGTTCGAAAAGATCAGACCCCGCGTCTCATCGTGCAGGGCACGTATAGTCTGGTCGATCGACTGTTCGTTGTTCTTCGCGGTTAAGTCCTGAGTCACTCCCGCTGAATCGTAGATGGAAGCGATCTTTCCGATGCACACCACGTCGAGGCCGTGTTCCTGTAACAGCGGCAAGAGGTTTTCGCGCGGCGGCGGAACCGCATAGTCGTGGCGATTTTCAGTGCGATAGAACGCACCCGCTGTTCCGAGAAAAGGACGCGCGATCACCCGGCCGACTTCGTGCTCGCCCCGCAGCATATCGCGGGCCGTCTCGCAAATTTCATAGAGACGCGTTAGCGGAATCACTTCCTCGTGCGCGGCAATCTGAAAGACTGAATCGCCGGACGTGTAGACGATTGGCTTGCCGGTCCGCACGTGTTCTTCGCCCAACTCCTTGATGATTTCAGTTCCGCTGGCCGGAATGTTGCCGAGAATTCCAGGCACGTGGGTCCGCTCAATGAATTGATCGATGATCACTTTGGGAAAGCCATTCGGGTAAGTCGGAAACGCACGCTCCAGAATAATGCCGGCCATCTCCCAATGACCGGTAGTCGTGTCTTTACCGTTTGAAGCCAGGGCGCATTTTCCATAACCACCACGAGACTTTTCAATCCCGGGAACGCCGGCCAGCGGACGAATGTTGCCGAGCCCAAGGCTCTGCAGGTTAGGCAAGCGCACTTCGCGCGATTCACAGATATGCCCGAACGTGTCGGACCCGGCGTCGCCCCACTCTGGCGCGTCGGGCATCGCGCCGATGCCGGCGCCGTCGAGGACAATTAAAGTGATTCGATTGAATGAAGAGGTGCGTTCCATCTTGAGATTCGTGGCCAGCAGATTCTATTCGAGATTCCGGAGCCTAAGTTATATAATCACGCGCATGGAAGCAAACGGAACATATACCTTCACGATGCTCTTCGAACCCGCGGAAGAGGGCGGCTACGTCGTTACGTGTCCGGCGTTGCCGGGCTTGGTTACTGAAGGCGACACATTAGAAGAAGCCCGCCACATGGCTGAAGATGCGTTGCGTGGTTATCTTGAAAGCTTGCGGAAGAACGAGTTTCTGCAACTCTTGTGAGAGACGAACGTCTCACTGCCCACTGCCCACTGCCCACTGCCCACTGCCCACTGCCCACTGCCCACTGCCCACTGCCCACTGCTCACTGCTCACTGCTTCGGCGCAAAGTATCCTTCGCGCGCCCGTACGCTCGAATCCTTAACGCCGCGCATCTCGACTTTGATTTGCCGAAAGCGACCATCGCGAATCTTGTTCAACGGATAGTAGCCCAGACTGTACTGCGTGCCGATTTCATTCGCTACCTGTGCAAAGGCGGCCCGCGTTTCTTGTAGATTGCCGGCCACGAAGGCTTTTCCTCCAGAGGCGCGGGCCAACTCGCCCATTTCCTTCCGCGCCAGATTGTATAGTTGCCGGCTGATGTCCATGCGTTCGAATTGGCCCAGGCGGCAAAAATCCTGATAGTCTTCCTTCTCGGCCTGCGGCACAAAGAGCTGGCGAAAGCGCTCCAACTGTTTTGCCGAAAGCGTTAGCCGGCCATCATCCTGACAATCTTTCAAGAGCCGATCTTCGACATATTCTTCCGTGTTTACCTGGATGAAGTAGGAAGCCACGCCGGCGCGCGCCAGTTTTGCCCGCGCGTCGTCGTAACCCGAGTCACTGCTGGAATCGACGCCATCGGTTAAAGCCACGACCGCGCGGCGGCCGCGTACTTCTTCGCGCGGCGGATCGTGAAACACCTGATCGGCCACGCGTGCGAGTCCGTCATAGAAAGGCGTGCCGTTGCTGGTGCCCAGTCTTTCGATTGCCGCGCGCAAAGCCGAGCGATCGCTGTTGAGCGGCGACAAGACTTCCACGGTGGCTGTCACTGATCCCTTTCGCGGCCCATTGTTGAAAGCCACAATCCCCACGCGGTCGCCGGGTCGCAGCGCGTTGATGAATGCGTTGGCAGCGTCGCGGATCAAACCCAACTCGTCGCGAGTCGATCCGGAAGTGTCCAGCAACAGGGCAATCTCAAACGGTGCTTCGGTGGTCGCAAAGTTCGTCACGCGTTGCGGCTTTCCATCTTCGAATACGACGAAGTTTTCTGCTCGCAATCCCGCCAAAGGCCGTCCGGTCCGATCAGTTACGACCGCCGGCACTGTGACCAACTGGGTTTCAACGCGCACGACATCGCCTTCATCGACGTCTTCGCCGGATGAAGTCGTTTGGGTTTGATTGGTTGGCGGAGTGCCACTGGGCGTGGGCGTAGTGGTCGCAGCAGGGCTCGTCGATGTGACGCCGACTTTACGCGGCCGCTGTTGCTGTTTGGTTCCGTCCTGTTGTGCGGCGCTATCCGCGACAAAACAGACGGCGAGCGCGAGCACGGCGCAGACTAAACAACCCTGCAAGGTGATCTTAACTTGTCGTGCCGGCATTAGACGTTGCACTGATCGCTGACTTGAATAGTCCGGGGTGGTCTAAATATAGCCGTAAATCTCAATCAAACCAAAGCCATTGTTCAGAGTCACAACTTTGGAAGCGGAGCGCGGACATCTTGTCCGCCAGCGGCGAAGCGCGCTCACATCGTATTGGCAGATGAGGTGAAGGTTGGTACGCGTTGCGCGCTCAGCGCACAAGATGTCCGCGCTCTCTTTCTCGCTTCTTGACACTTATCGAGGCTTTCCCTAGGATCACACCTTGCGACAGGGCAAGAGTTGCAGAGATTTTTGAATTGGGCACGTATGTCAATGGTAGACGGCCTCCCTTACAAGGAGGAGGTTGGGGGTTCGAGTCCCTCCGCGCCCACCAAGGCAGAAGTCAGAAATCAGAGGTCGGATGTCGGAAGTCATGCACAAACTGACCTCTGACATCTGTTTGTTTGCGGAGTCGTAGTTCAGTTGGTTAGAACGCCGGCCTGTCACGTCGGAGGTCGCGGGTTCGAATCCCGTCGGCTCCGCCACTTTTAGAGCGGTTGCTTTTCACGGTTTGAAGAGCAACCGCTTTTCCTTTTACACTCCACCATGATTCCCATCAGCGAAGCGATCAGACTGGTTCTCCGTCACTCATCTAAACTGGAAGTCGAATCAGTTGCGCTGGGTGACGCGCTGAATCGAGTGCTGGCCGAAGACATCGTCGCCGACTGTGACCTACCGCCTTTCGATCGAGCACAGATGGATGGTTATGCCGTTCGTGCCGCTGATGTAGCGACGACGCCCGCGCAACTTCGCATTGTCGGTGAATCAGCGGCGGGTCGCGGTTGGCATCATGAAATGAAAGCCGGCGAAGCAGTGCGCATCATGACCGGCGCGCCCGTGCCCACAGGTGCTGACGCAGTCCAGCAGGTCGAGTTGACTCGTGAATCTAATGGTCACGTTGAGATTCTTGAGCCAGTCGACGCAGGCAGATCAATCGTCAGACGAGCCGCCGAAATCAAGGCGGGCGAGACGGTCTTGCGATCCGGCGAAGATATCAATGCGGCGATGATTGCGACGTTGGCGTCGTTTGGTTATGCGCAGGTGAAAGTTGGTCGTCGCCCGCGCGTAGCGATCATGGCTACTGGCAGTGAGCTCGTCGACATAGATCGGAAGCCCGGCGCAGATCAAATTCGCGATTCAAACAACTACACGCTGGCGGCCTACGCGCGGTTGGCGGGCGCAACTGTAGAGCGCTTGCCGCTCGCCGGCGACGATACTGAAGAATTGAAACGGCAGATGTCCGAAGCAGCCGCACGCTCCGATGTCTTGATCACCTCAGGCGGCGTTTCGATGGGTGTTTACGACTTTACCAAAGCGGCGCTGAAAGAACTTGGCGCGGAGATTTTCTTCGAGCGCGTTTCGCTGCGGCCTGGTAAACCGACGGTCTTTGCCCGGCTCGGCAATACTCTGGTGTTTGGGCTGCCCGGCAATCCCGTTTCAGTGACTGTCACCTTCAATTTGTTCGCGCGCACGGCGTTGCGGGCGCTACAAGGCGCGCAAGAGCCGGCATTAAAGGAAGAGACAGCGGTGCTGGCTCGTGATCTGAAAGGATCGATTGAACGCGAGAGCTATCTTCCCGCGACGCTGAGCACGGACGAGAGTGGAACTCTGCTGGCTGAGCCTTTGAAGTGGGGTGGCTCATCGGATTTTGTAGCGTTCGCCCGCGCCACGGCCCTAATCAACGTGCCGGCGGGAGTGAAGAAAGTTGCAGCCGCTAAAGTCGTCAAGGTAGTTCGTCTGCCAGGTTCGGCCGCATAGTTAATTCTGTTATGCTCGCCAAAAAGCAAAGAGACTTTTGTAGTGCTGATCCGAACGCGGCGATTTTCAAAGGCGCGTTGGCAGAAACCGAAATGACTCCTTAACCTGATGCCTACTACTGTCACCTCTTCAATGGTTAGCGAAACTTCTGCAGATGCCCTGAATTCAGCGCCGGCGCCCCTGGCGCATGAAGCGATTCATGACACCGTCGTCGGGATTCTTGAAAAAGAGAGAAAGGGCAGGTTGCTGGATGTGCCCGCGGGAGAAGGCGCCCTGGCCGCGCGTCTAATCGCGGCCGGCTTTGAAGTGAGTTGCTGCGATCTCTATCCCGAAATTTTTCGCTTGGACGGCGTTAGTGTTATTCGCGGTGATCTGAATGGCGAACTACCTTTCGAGAAATCTTCATTCGACTATGTCACGTGCCTCGAAGGCCTCGAGCATATCGAGAATCCGCAGCAGGCCATCCGCGAGTTTGCGCGGGTGCTGCGGCCGGGCGGGACAGTGATCGTCAGCGTGCCCAATATCTTGAATATCGAAGAACGTTTGAAATGGTTGCTGTATGGTTACACGTCTCACTTCAAACCCATGACGCGCGCGCACGTCGAGCGCCTGCGCGCGGAATACGATAACCGCGAAGAGATCGCCGCGCACATAAATCCGATCGGTTATTCCGAGCTGCGTTACATCCTCGAGAAGTACGGTTTTCAAATCGCGGGCGTGCACCGTGATAAGCCGAAGTCGAATGCCTGGCTGTATTGGCCCGTCGTCCTGTTGATTCGATTGATTGCGCTGCTAACGCCGACAAAGAAAAGGCGAGAGCGTTGGAGTGAAGAGTTGGCTTCCGATGAGGTGCTGTTGGGTGGGAATACGCTGATCGTTCATGCTGTCCTTGAGTGAGGTCTACGGGGTGATTTAAACGAATCTGCATACGAGGCGTGCTTGCAGTTTGAGTTGATTAAGTCTGGTCTGAAGGTGGAGGCCCAGAAACCTCTTCCGCTCGTTTACGAGTGAGTTAAGCTCGAATGCGGCTATCGAGTCGACCTATTAGTAGAAGGTAAGCTGATCATAGAAGTGAAAGCTGTGGAAGCGCTTGCGGAAATTCATTTTGCACAGGTCTTAACCTATTTGAGACTATCGAATTTGAGGCTGGCCCTTCTCTTGAACTTCAATGTTGTTCATATGAAGGTTGGAATCAGAAGGATTGTCAATAAGCTATGAATTACCTTTGCGCCCTTTGCGAAAACCTTTGCGTACCTTTGCGTTAAAATCCGAATCGTAATAAGAAACTACTAGCGCATGAGTGATCTAACCCACATCGATGAACACGGCCGCGCCATGATGGTCGACACCAGCGAGAAGGCGATCACCACACGGCGGGCTGTGGCCTCCGCTCGCGTGCAAATGTCCGCCGCGACCGTGGCCGCGATCCGCGATCACACCACGCCCAAAGGCGATCCGTTGGAAACGGCCCGGCTCGCCGGCATCGTCGCTGCGAAACGCACGGCTGAACTTATCCCGTTGTGTCACAACTTGCCGCTGACCCACGTTGACGTGCGTGCGGAGCTGCAGGAGACCGGCGTTTATCTGGAGGCAGAAGTGACCACCCGGGCACAGACCGGGGTTGAGATGGAGGCTTTGACGGCGGTGTCGGTGGCTGCGCTCACGGTCTACGACATGTGCAAGGCTTTAGATAAAGCGATGACGATCAGCGACGTGCGGCTCGAGTTAAAGACGGGCGGGAAATCAGGCGACTACAGGCGCGAAACAAATCAGCCGGGAACAAGCAAAGCGTGATTGACGTTCATCAACGTGACTAGATGCCTGACCGCTTGTTTAGGAGCGGGCTACCGCCCGCTTGGGTCGGGCAGTAGCCCGACTCTAAACGATGTGTTCGAGGTTCACAGATTGAAGGCTCCCAAACGGCTGAGAATCTATTCTATGAAATACGGAGTTTCCCAGGATGCTCGCCCTCAAGCGGTGACGCTGCTGTTTGCGGCGGGGCTTTCGATCGTGTTGTGGTTCATTCCTTATGCCGATATCTTGAGTTATCCGTTCCGCATTTTTGTGACCTTCATTCATGAAGGCGGACATGCCTTGGCGGCGCTCGCCACGGGTAACTCGGTGCAAAGCCTGAGCGTCGCTATGAACGCCAGCGGCGAAACCTATACGACGAAGGGCGGCATGTTCTCGCAGATGCTGGTTTCGAGTGCGGGCTATCTGGGCGCAATGACGTTTGGCGCGCTGCTGTTGGTATTGATTCGCAAGGCCGTGTCAGCACGCACGGTCCTCGCCGGCTCGGCGCTGTTGATTTTGATCCTGGCGACGGTCTTTGGACTTCTCAAACCCATATTGGCCGGATCGTGGAACTCTCTGACCGGAATCCCGTTCACGTTTTTCGCGGGAATCGCACTGGCGCTTGGACTGCTCGCCGTGGCGCGCTTTGCCAGCACGCGCGTCGCCACTTTTGTGTTGAGCCTGCTGGCCGTGCAGTGTGTGCTGAACGCTCTGTTGGACTTGAAAACCGTTTTCTTTCTGTCGTCGCCGTTTGCCCCGGCGGTGTCTACGGATGCCGCGAACATGGCCAGCGCCACTGGCGTACCGGCCTTCGTCTGGACAATTATTTGGATCGCAATTGCTTTTGGAATTCTGTTGATGGCGCTGCGGCTTTATGTCGCCGCGCGAGAGCGCGCGTTTGACGCGGTGGTGTCAGAAGCCCGACCGTAAGTGAGAGCCCCACCCGATTGATGATGTTGCGGGGGCCCTCCCTAACGGTCGGGCTTCTGATACGGTTTATTTATCTCTGGCGGTTCGATGTTTCATTTCACCTTCAGTCATTGATAGAATCCGCCACCAATAAATGGATTCAACGAGCAATGGATAGATTCATCGAAGGTCTCGACCGGCAGTTTGCTCAGCTCCATAGCGATTCGCACAAATTGATCGAAGCGATTTCACCCGAGCTGCTGTATCATCAGCCGCCCGGTACAGCGAATTCCTTAACGCTTCATTCATGTGGCGAGCAGCTTCTGCGCAGCGCCGCGGTAGTTGAGCAGACGTTTGGCGGTATTACAACAAACCTTTGGGACGATCCGTTTGAGTGGACGCTGCCAGAGGCTTTGCCGACCGCGGACAAGGTCGCCGGCTATCTTGACGAAGTCGAAGCCACGCGGAAACATGGCTTCCAGCATTTCAAAAACGACGCGGACCTTTTGAAAGAAATCATGGCGCCGTCCGGGCCTACTCAATTGTTGCCGTTGTTGCTGGACACCCTGGCGCGAGCAGCGCATCATCAGGGCCGAGCCTGGGCGACATTTGAAATTCTGCGAGCAGAGCGATCAAACAGAGCGAAGAACTGAATCATGTATTGCCCACGATGCGGTCAACAGCAAGCTACGGACTCGATGCGCTTTTGCGCTCGCTGCGGATTTCCGCTTGAAGGCGCGATGATTTTGCTGGGCCATAACGGCATGCTGCCTCACTATGATGCAGCCGGCGAAGAGACAAAAATTTCGCCCCGCCGGAAAGGTGTAAAGCAGGGCGCCTTACTTATATTAATTGGCGCGGTGCTCGTACCGTTGTTGGGAGTGTTCTCGAACTTTGCGCCGTTTCGCATTGGCATGGCGTTCGAATTCTTCACGGCGGCCGCTGCCATTCTTTGCTTCCTGGGTGGTCCGTTGCGCATGCTCTATGCGGCCCTGTTTGAAGAAGGAGCCCGGCCACGCCAATACGTAGTGCCGTCTACTTACGCTCCGCCGGCGATTCCGCCGGCGCCCGTGCGCCTTGCGGCCCTGCCTCAGTCAAGCGCAACTCCGACTGCCGGCTGGAGAGCACGCCCCGAGACCGGCGAGATCGTTCAGCCTCCCAGCGTGACGGATCACACCACGCGACTCCTGGAAAAGTCTGAGCCTGAGGCGGAGTAATGCCGCATCCCCTCCCTCTGCGAGGGTTAGGCGATGACTCTGATAGCAACGCCGATAAGCCCTCTCCAAAAAGAGAGGGCAAAAGAATTCAAGCCTCCCGAGCACATTCATCCGGCCATGGAAATCTCCGCTGACGTAGAACCCAAAAACGATTCACTCGCTGCACGTCTGCGCGCGCGCATCGAGCGTGAAGGACCAATCAGTTTTCGCGAGTGGATGCAGGCCGCGCTTTATGACGACCGCAATGGCTACTACTCCGGTGCGAGCCAGCTTCGGCAGGGCCGGAACGGCGATTACCGCACGGCGCCGGAAACCAGTCCGCTGTTTGCCGCCACCTTTGCGCGATATTTCTCAAAGCTATTTTCCGAGCTGGGTTCACCGTCCTCATGGACCATCTTTGAGGCGGGCGCCGGCTCTGGCGAGTTTGCTTACGGCGTTCTGACTGCGCTTCAAGCGCATCAGCCCCGGGTCTTTGCCGCCACCAACTATTCCATCGACGAGGTCGGTGCAGATGCGCGTCTGCGCGCAAAAGACCGTCTTACAGAATTCACTGCCTGCGTGAGATTCGAGCGCTTCTACGAAGTTGCCCAACCCGCGGGCGCGGGGATTGTCTTCTCGAACGAACTTATAGACGCGTTGCCCGTCCACCGCGTCACAATGCGCGCGGGAAAACTGCGTGAACTATGCGTCGGAGTAAACCAGGACAGTTTTGAGTGGGTTGAATCTGATCCGCACACGAGCGTCGAAGACTACTGTCTGCGGGCCGGTTTGCATCTAGCCGAAGGTCAGATCGCCGAGGTCAATCTAAACGTTGAAAACTTTCTGTTCGGGGCGGCTTTACTACTTAAACGCGGCTTTGTGATCACGGTGGACTATGGCGCCGAGCGAGATGAATTAGTGAACGCGCCGCACCGGCACGAAGGAACCTTAAGGGCCTTTCACCGGCATCGACTGATTAGCGACGCGCTGGCCCGACCGGGCGAACAGGATCTGACAACTACAATTGACTGGACGCAACTTCGTGAAGCCGGTGCTCGCGTGGGTCTCGAAACTCTCCGGCATGAGCGGCTCGATCAATTTCTGTTGCACGAAGGTCTGCTCGACGAATTGGAAATGCTGGCGAGCAAAGTATCGGACATAGATGCGTTACGCCTGCGTACGAGTGCGCGCGAGCTGATCATGCCCCATGGCCTGGCTGCGTCCTTTCAGGTGCTGGTGCAGCAGAAGCATCCCGGGCCGTGATCGAGTGTCAGACGCCCGACCGTGAGGGAGGGCTCCCATTTCGAACGCGTTTTCTACAACAGCCCAGGGCCCGCGCGCAGCGTGCCCCCCTTGGATCACGAACCATTAACCGTGTGAGCCCGCAAAGGAGGTTGTCGGAAAAAGATATTTCTCTGTGTAGCCTCTGTGGTGCTTTGTGTCTCTGTGGTGAAAATCCTGCGAAAACGTTCACCACAGAGGCACAGAGGTTACACAGAGAATCACAAAGACGTTTTTTCCGACAGACTCCAAAGCGGGCTCAACTCTCATTGGTGGCTTTGATCCTGGGGCTTGCGCCCCAGGCTTCATGCCTTCGCCTGCTCCGCAGGGTTGTAGCTAACGCCCCGGCTCTTCCTCATCCGCCACCCGATACTTCTCCTTCTCTTTCTCACGCTGCAAATACGGAATGCCTTTCTGCATCCATTCGGGCGCGGGGGCGCCTTTCAGAAAATGATCGAAGAACTCCTGCAGACGGCGCGTGTAGTCCTTCTGATTGATGCGCTTGCGCAGCCCGTGCTTCTCGCCGTTGTAGCTGAACATGTAGGCCTCTTTGTTCAAGCGTCGCAGCGCTAAGAAGAACTCGATGCCTTGATACCAGGGCACCGCGTCGTCTTCGTCGTTATTAATCATCAAGAGCGGCGTCTGCACGCGGTCGGCGCGGAACAGCGGGGAGTTTTCGAGGTAGCGCATCGGGTATTCCCAGAGGCTGCCGCCGATGCGTGATTGCGAATGCTCGTACTGGAATTGGCGCGGCAGGCCCGTGCCCCAGCGAATGCCGCTGTAGGCGCTGGTCATGTTTGAGACCGCCGCGCCCGGGGCCGCGGCTTTGAATCGATTGGTTTGCGTCACCATGTAAGCGATTTGATAACCGCCCCAACTGTGTCCCTGAATTCCGATCGCGCTCTCGTTAACAAAGCCACGGTCGACCACGGCCTGGATTCCCGGCAGAACACACTTCAGAGCGCTCTGTCCCGGATAGCCAGTGGTGTAAACAATGTCGGGCATGAAAATCAGATAGCCCTTGCTGACATAGTAAGTCGGATTAATCGACGTGCCCGGCCCGGGATTGCGAAATTCATGCAAGCCCTGCGTCAGCTTTTCGTAGATGTAGACGATCATCGGATACTTCTTTTTGGGATCGAAGTTTTCCGGCTTGAGCAGCAAGCCCTGCAACGGAACGCCGTCCGTGTTCTTGAAACTCACTAATTCCGCGCTGCCCCAGTTGAACGGCGCGCGCTGAGCATCGCCATTGCTAACCCTGTTAAGTTTTTTAAAGCCGGGACCGGTGACCCAGATGTCGGGGAACTCATCGAAGCGGGAAGCGGTCAACATCAAGATGTCGGCGTCTTTAGCTTTGGTAGGATTGTTAAAGTCCTTCGCGCCCATGACGAGTTTTTCCGGCAAGCCGCCGCTGACCCGATCACGATAAAAGCCGGAGTCGCGCGTCTCTTCATTTTCGGCGTGCAGCAAGAGCGGCTTCGCCGGATCGATGGAGCGCTCCTTCGGATCCAGACGCACGTAACGAAGGACGATCTTGTCTCGGCGCCCAACGCCGTCGGTCAGATTTTTGGCGTTGCTGCCATCGGGCGAAACTTGCCAGACGTCATAACGATCGTAGAGCAAAACTTCGTGGTCGTCTTTGGTCCAACCAGCGAGGCCGTACGATGACGGCGTCGCCGGTACGTCATTTTCTTCGTCGAAGAAGTGCACGCCCAGCGTCTTCGTCAGGTTCACGGTGCGGCCGTCAGCGATCGAATACGAATTCCAATCCTTGCCGTCAAAGGAAAGCGAGTACTTTGCACCCGGCGAAAGTGAAGCTCCGAAGCGCTGTTTTTGTCCCACCAGCTTGCGACTGCCGTCCGAAGTGTTCACCAAATAGTAATCAGACAGTCCCGGATCATAGTCGCTCATAATCCGGTAGGCGCGATTGTCGGCGCCGACAGCATAGCGGCCGTCGTTTGAAGGTGTGACAGACTCCATCGCCTCGTCAGCGAGCTGCACGAATTTTTTGTCTTTGACCAGATAGACTGCACGATAGGATCGGATACGTTCCTGCTCAGCGCGGACCTTCTGGATTGGCTGAACGTAATCGTCCTTCCAATGCCATAGATCGACCAGAACTTTTTCATCCGCGGGGATTTCCTGGTCCGGAGTTTTTTCCGGCTCGGGCGGCGGCGCTGTTCCCAGGAACAGGTGACTGCCGTCGAGGGAAAAGCCCAGCGTGGCCTTTTCGCTGACCACAAAATCTTTGCGGAAGCCCGGTGAGGAAGTTGAGACGACTTCAGTGATGCCCGCGCCGGTGTGATTGCGAGAAGCGCTCTCGATAGCCGTCCCAGTGCCGTTGCGGTTCCACAGATAGACTTTGAACTTGGGCTGCTTCGCTTCCGCGTCGTCGCGATCGCTGATGAAGGCAAGTTCGGTTTGATCTTCGTCCCAGGTTGGCTTTAGATACTTTCCTTTTCCTCCGAGCAGAGCAGTCGTTGGGGCATCACTCTGCGTCGGCAAAGCATAGAGGCCATTCGTTTCTTCCTTCTTGGCAGAGACCGCGAAGACGAGGGTCTTGGCGTCCTTGCTCAAGGTGTAATCGAGCGCGTCGTTGAAAGTACGTTCCGTTCCGGTGGTGGTGTTTCGCAGGACGAGATCGCTGCCGTACTCTTTTTTCTTTGCAGAGCGTGAGCCCTCCCTGACGGTCGGACTAGTGCCGCTCGCGCCTGGGTTATTCGCGGTGGCCGGTGGCGATGGAGAAGGTGCGCCGGGCGTACTGTTTGGTGAGGGCTCAACGACTGCTTCCTTTGAGCTCTCCCTGACGGTGGGGCTATTGCTTCGGGCCTGATCAGGTTTCGCTTCCAGCAGGTAGGCGATGAAACCCGAACCGTCTTCCGGTACTTGAAAGCTCTTTACTCGCTCAATGCGTGTCACCTGACCCGTTGCTGTGTTCATGATGCCGAGCGCGTTCTTCAAACCTTCCTTCGCTGCGGGGCTTGCGCCTGAGCCTTCCTTAACCGCCGGGCTAGCGGCGGCTTTCTTTGCTTTGTTCACTTCAGCTTTGGTCGGCTCGATGCTGAAGGCTACGAAACGGCTGTCGGCAGTGAAGGCCGGACGAACGAGCCGCGCGTTGGCGGCGATCAGTTCCGCGACATTTGGAATTGAATCATCGGGTGGCGGTGCTGGCGGGCGGTAGCCTCTGGGCGCGCGCCATTCGGCGCCGCTGGCCAGGTTGCGCACGACGATCTCACTGTCGCCGTCCTGGGCCATGAACGCATAGGCAATGAACTTTCCATCGCGCGAGATCTGTGGCGATTGGATCGAGTGCCACGAATCGTAATCCTGGTGAGTCAGCGCTCGTTTAGCCGGGGCCTGCTGGCCCACAGCATAAGCGAAAGACGTTACCAGCAAGGCGAGCGCGCAAATCGCGGACGTGGATTGGCGCAAAGCTTTACCCAAAGGTTTCATAGGCTCACTCCATAAACCTGATCTTTACACGGCGGGTTTGAAATCGCGGCCTAAGTCTCTTCAGAGACGGTGGGGAAGTCAAGAGTCGGAAGGCGGATCAGCCGCATTCGGAGTTCCAGCCTCGGGCGCTGCGGACCTCGCGCACTTGACGGAAAGCCACAGGCTTTCCGCACATCAGGCGGCAAGCCGCACATCTGCTGCTGCGGAAATGCGCTGAGAGAGTGGTGCGCACCATGCGAGCGGGTAATCTTGCTCGTTTATCGTAACCAAACTCTTTGGAGCGTCGTCGGTACATGTGCAATCATAGGTTGAACCCCCTGGATTTTGAGCCTCGAGCAGCGCGTTGTCAGCCCAGCCGCGTTCGCATTTATTTGTGCTGCCTGGCCGTTTCATTCGCCGGCTCAAAGAATGGACGTAGAGATGCGCGATGGAAGAAAAAGCCTCAGGTGACCTGCCGCCCACATCAGCCTCGAGCGGCGTGCCGCCCGCGGATAATCTCAACAAGAATTCAGCTCCGGTCAGGCCTCCCGACAAGCGGCGACCAAATAAGACGCGCGCGCGCATTGTCCAGATCGTCAGCGTGCTGGTGCTGGTGCTTCTGTTGGTTTTGCTCTGGCGCTTTCTCGGCGATCGGTCGGCGCCGAAAGCTGCCGGTCGCGGTGAAGTCGTCCCCGTTGAGAGTGCCCTGGTCACGCAGCAGGATGTGCCCCTGCAGATCAAAGCCATCGGCAACGTGGAGTCGCTCTCGACTATTGCCGTTCGCTCACAAGTCGAAGGGACTCTCACGCGAGTTGCTTTCGCTCCGGGCCAGGAAGTGAAGAAGGGCGATCTGCTGTTCACGATCGATTCACGCCCGTTGCAGGCGCAACTCAGTGAGGCGGAAGCAAACCTCTTGAAAGCCATGGCCGCGGTCAGGCAGGGCAACGACATCGTCGCCAAGGACCAGGCGACTGCTAATAACTCCCGGACAATTCTTAACCGCGATGCCAGACTGATCGAAGCAGGCGTGATCTCGCGCGAAGAATACGACAACGCTAATTCCAAGTTGCAGTCGGATGAGGCGACGGTACGCGCTGATAGATCAGCCGTGGCCAATCTGCAAGCGGCCCAGAAGGCCGAGCAAGCCGCCGTGGAAAATGCGCGGGTGCAACTCAGCTATACGACCATTCGCGCGCCACTCACGGGCAAAACCGGCAACCTGGCGGTGACTGCCGGCAACCTGGTGCGCGCCAATGATACGACCCCGATGGTGACGATAACGACTTCGGCGCCCATCTATGTCACTTTCTCTGTGCCCGAGAAAGACTTGATGCGTATCCGCCAATACACAAATTCGGCCGGCTTTACGACTGAGGTGATTATCCCCGGCGACGAAGCAAACCATGCGTTCGGAAAACTGTCTTTGGTAGACAACACGGTCGATGCCGCGACTGGAACAGTGCGTTTGAAAGCAACCTTTCAGAATGACGATCGGCGTCTTTATCCGGGCCAGTTCGTAAATGTCGTGCTCACGCTCGGGATCCAAAACGGCGCGGTCGTCGTCCCCTCACAGGCCGTGCAGATTGGTCAGGACAAGTCGTTCGTCTATGTGGTTAAGTTTGATTCGACCGTCGAGATGAGGGTCATCAAGCCGGCGGGCGTGACCGACACAATGACCGTCATCGAAGACGGATTGAAACCCGGCGAGCAGGTTGTGACCGATGGGCAACTGCGTCTGGTGCCCGGCGCAAAAGTCCAGGTGAAGGGACAGGGCAGCGGCCAGGGTGGACAGGGCAATCCGGGCGGGCAGGGTAATCCAGGCGGCGGCGGGCAAGGTGGAAAGCGCAGTGGCGGAAATTCGAATCAATGATTAACGGCTATGCCGCCTGATGTGCGGAAAGGCTCTGCCTTTCCGGGAAGTCAGTCCTGCTGATTTGAGGCTATGCCTCCGTCACTCGAGGCGTAGCCTCAAATGATTTTCTTAATAGCCCTTTACGGAAAGGCAAAGCCTTTCCGCACATCGGGCGGCAAAGCCGCAGACGGAATACGGCCCAAGCGCGTACCCAATGTCGGAACTTTTCATTCAACGGCCGATCACGACCACCTTGATCATGGCGGGCATCGTGCTGTTCGGCTTCATCGGCTACCGCTCGCTGCCGGTAAGCGATCTGCCGAACGTTGACTACCCAACCATTCAAGTCACGGCCGAACTTCCGGGTGGCAGCCCTGAGACGATGGCCTCGTCGGTCGCGACCCCGCTCGAACGGCAGTTCTCAACCATCGCCGGACTCAACACGGTCAGTTCGACCAGCACGCTCGGCAACACTCAGATAACTCTGCAATTCGATCTCAGCCGCAACATCGATGCGGCCGCGCAGGATGTGCAGACGGCGATTTCAGCCGCGGCGCGCCAACTGCCGCCGGGAATGCCCAGCCAACCGACGCTGAAGAAAGTTAATCCCGCCGATCAACCTATCGTGTATTTGATGGTGAGCTCGCCGACCTTGCCGCTGTCGCAGGTAAACGAGTACGCGGACACTTCGCTGGCCCAAAGGCTTTCGACGATCAGCGGCGTGGCGCAGGTTCTGGTTACCGGCGAGCAGAAATATGCCGTGCGCGTGCAAGTTGATCCGTCAGCGTTGGCCAGCCGTGGCATTGGCATAGACGACGTCGCGACCGCTTTGCAGCGCGGCAATTCGAATCTTCCAGTCGGCACGCTGTATGGCATTCACCAGAATCTGACGGTCCAGGCGAATGGCCAAATCACGAACGCCGACGGGTATCGCCAGTTGATTGTCGCTTATCGCAACGGGGCTCCAGTAACGTTGCGCGACCTCGGCGACGTCGTTGACAGTGTCGAGAACAATCGTTTGGCCAGCCGCTATAACGGCCAACAGGTAGTCACCCTGACGGTGCAGCGCCAGCCGGGCACGAACACTGTCGCCGTCGTCGACGCCATTCGCAACTTGCTGCCGACGTTTCGCCAGCAACTGCCGGCGTCGATCAAGCTGGACGTCTTGTACGACCGTTCTGAGTCGATTCGCGCATCAGTCAATGACGTCCAGTTCTCGCTGCTCTTGGCGATCGGCCTGGTGGTGCTGGTCATCTTTATTTTTCTGCGCAATGTCAGGGCGACGATCATTCCTACCCTGGCCCTGCCAACGTCGATCGTCTTCACGTTTGCCGTGATGTATCTGCTCGGGTTCAGTCTCGACAACCTTTCTTTGATGGCGCTGACGCTATCGGTCGGATTCGTGGTCGACGATGCGGTCGTGATGTTGGAAAATATTGTGCGACGCATGGAAGAAGGCGAAGGCGCGATGGAGGCAGCGCTGAAGGGCTCGCGCGAGATTGGATTCACGATCATCTCGATGACCGTATCGCTGGTGGCGGTATTTATTCCTGTCCTTTTTTTGAGCGGAATCCTTGGCCGGCTGTTTCGAGAGTTCGCCATCACCATCAGTGTCGCGATTTTGGTTTCCGGCTTCGTATCTCTGAGTCTGACGCCGATGCTCTGCAGCCGTCTGCTGAAAGCGATTGGCCCGCGACGGGGCCCAGTAGGGGATCGAGATGCGGACGGGACGTCCGCGCTCCCAGCAGAACGGAGTACGTGGTGGCAGAAGACAGAGCGTGGCTATGAATGGCTGGTGGGTGGCTATCGTTGGACGCTGCAAGTGGCTCTCGATCACCGCGCGCTGACGATGATGATTTGCGGCGTGCTTTTCCTGATCACGATCGGCCTCTTCTATGTGATCCCCAAGGGCTTTATTCCCAACGACGACACTAGCCGCATTGTCGGCTACACGGAAGCGGCCGAGGGCATCTCTTTCGCGGAGATGTCGCGTCACCAGGAACAGATCGTAGATCTGATTCGCGCCGATCCGAATGTGGTCGGAGTCCTTTCGACCGTTGGGTTCAGCGATGTTAGTGCGGCTAGCAACACCGGCAACATCCTGGTTCTACTCAAACCTGTTAACCAGCGGAGCAAGGACGTCGACTCGATCATTGGAGACTTGCGTCCCAGACTCGCCACCGTTGCCGGGATGCAAATCTTCCTCCAGAACCCGCCCCTGGTTCAGGTTGGCGGGCAGGTGACGAAGAGTCCTTATCAGTTAACGCTGCAAGGCCCGGATCGAAATGAGCTATACACGGATGCCGACGCGCTGCAAAAGAAGATGGCGGCGTTGCCGCAACTGTTGGACGTCACCAGCGATCTGCAAATCAAGAACCCCCAGCTCAACGTCCAGATCGATCGCGACAAAGCATCGTCGCTTGGCATCAGTGCCCAGCAAATTGAAGACGCCTTGAATGATGCCTACGGCACAAGACAAATTTCGACGATTTACGCCACGTCAAACGAATACCAGGTCATCATGGAAGTTAAGCCTGAGTATCAGCAGGACCCTGACGCCTTGGGGCGGCTCTTTATCCATTCGACCGCGACTGCTTCGACGGCAAGTTCATCGGCCCAACAACAAAATACTCTGGTCCAGTCGACTCCGCAGATTGCTTCTTCAACACAGTCGCCGGCGGGCCAGGCTGTGCCGGGCCAGGCAACAGCGGGCCGGCTGATTCCGCTCAGCACAGTGGCGACCTTGTCGCGCAGCGTCGGACCTTTGCTGGTGAATCATCTCAGTCAGCTTCCCTCGGCGACGATCTCGTTCAACCTCCGCCCGGGTGTTTCCCTGAGCGCGGCGACAGACCAGGTACAGACTCTAGCCAAGCAGACTTTGCCTGGCACGATCACGACCAGCTTTCAGGGGACGGCGCAAATTTTTCAGTCGTCGCTACAGAATCTCACGCTCTTGATGCTGGTAGCTGTATTGGTGATCTATCTGGTGCTGGGAATTCTCTATGAAAGTTTTATTCATCCCTTAACAATTCTGTCGGGACTTCCGTCGGCCGGCCTGGGCGCTTTGCTGACTTTGCTGGTGTTCGGACGCGAGTTGGACGTGTATGCCTTTGTCGGCCTCATCATGCTAATCGGTATCGTCGAAAAGAACGCGATCATGATGATCGACTTTGCTCTGACTTTGCAGCGGGAAGAAGGGAAGCCAGCGGAAGAGGCGATTTTCCAGGCGTGTCTGATCAGATTCCGTCCCATCATGATGACGACGATGGCCGCGCTGATGGGGACCTTGCCAATCGCTTTGGGTTGGGGCGCGGGCGCCGAATCGCGCCGCGGTTTGGGCCTGGCCGTCGTCGGCGGCCTGTGTGTTTCGCAGGTGGTGACGTTGTATTTGACGCCGGTGGTTTATTTGTACTTTGAACGGATGCAGGAGTGGTTTCAGCGGAGAAGAAGAAGAAGCGAACAGCCGGCAGTTGCGTGAGGAGTGGTGCGAGTTCGGTCTTTCAGAGCATTTTCCATTCGTCATTTGACGCAATGAAGTTAATACCGAGAGCGCTAGCGACCCGGTCGCAGCCTGGCAATCTTGAGTGTTGGGTTGATCGAGACCTGGTCGCTAGGGCTCTCGGTACTGACCTCATCACTCGCGCGACAATGGCGAATGAAAAATATCAAATGACAAATGGAAAATGGCTTGACTATGCCTAAGCAAGACAAACCAAAGGAGCGGCACAGCATCTCTGAGCTGTTCATCCATCGACCCATCACGACCACCCTGGTGATGGTCGGGATCGTTCTGTTCGGTTTCATTGGGTACGAAGCGCTTCCGGTCAGCGATCTGCCCACGGTCGATTACCCCACCATCAATGTCAGCGCCAGCTTGCCGGGAGCGAACCCCGAGACGATGGCCGCGTCCGTGGCGACGCCGCTCGAAAGACAATTCTCAGGCATCGCCGGAATCGATTCGATTAACTCGACCAACTCGCAGGGCTCGACCTCGATAACTCTGCAGTTCAACCTGAGTCGAAACATTGACGCCGCCGCACAGGATGTGCAGACAGCGATCTCCGCGACGCTGCCACAACTGCCCACGGGCATGCCGTCTCCGCCCGGCTTGCGCAAAGTCAATCCCGCGGACAGTCCGATTCTGTTCATGTCGCTGAACTCTGACGTGCTGTCTTTGCCGCAGGTCGATGAATACGCTGAGACGCTGATTGCCCAACGCATCTCGATGGTGGACGGCGTGTCGCAGGTCCAGGTTTATGGCGCCATGAAGTACGCGGTGCGCGCGCAACTGGATCCGGCGGCGATGGCCGACCGCGGCATAGGAGTCGATGACGTCGACGCCGCCATTCGCAACGGCAATCCGAATACGGCCACGGGCTCGCTGTATGGCAAGTACACAAATCTAACTTTGCAGACGAACGTCGAGCCCAAGAACGCCGCCGAGTTTCGCCCGCTGATCGTCGCTTATCGCAATGGCGCGCCGGTGCGTTTAGGAGACATTGCCAACGTGATCGACAGCGTTGAGAACAGCCGGGTGGCGAGTTGGTTCAATGGCCGGCGCAGCGTCACGATGGCCGTCCAACGCCAGCCGGGCACCAACACAGTCGCCGTGGTCGATCAGATAAAAGCCCTGATGCCGCAGTTCAAGCAGCAACTGCCGGCTTCGGTAAATCTTGATGTGCTCAACGATCGTTCGATCTCGATCCGTCAGTCGGTTAACGACGTCCAGTTCTCGTTGTTATTGGCGATCGGGCTGGTAGTGATGGTGATTTTTCTTTTTTTGCGTAATGTTCGCGCCACGATCATCCCCACGCTCGCTCTGCCGACTTCGATCGTGGGCACGTTTGCCGCGATGTACCTGCTGAATTTCAGTCTCGACAATTTGTCGCTGATGGCCCTGACGCTGTCGGTCGGATTTGTCGTCGATGACGCGGTCGTGATGCTGGAGAATATTGTGCGCCGGATTGAGCTGGGCGAAGGAGTGATGGAGGCGGCCCTCAACGGTTCGCGCGAGATCGGCTTCACGATCGTTTCGATGACCGTCTCCCTGGTAGCGGTATTTATCCCCGTGCTGTTCATGGGCGGGATTCTGGGCCGGCTGTTTCGTGAGTTTGCCATCACTATCAGTGTGGCGATTCTCGTCTCGGGCCTGGTCTCTCTAACGCTGACGCCGATGCTGGCCAGCCGCCTGCTCAAAGCAAGTGCGATTCGCGAGAGCGCCCTGCACGATCAAGCCGGCAAGCCCACGCATAAAAGCTGGTGGAGTTTCACTGAGACTTTTTATAACCGCGTCCTGCATGCTTATGAATGGACGCTCCAGCGCGTGCTGGCCCATTCATTGCTGACGATCGCGATTAGCCTGGTGCTGGCCGGCGTGACTGTATATCTCTTCACGGTCGTGCCCAAGGGCTTTATTCCGAGTGGCGACAGCGGGCTGTTGCTCGGCAGCACCGAAGGAGCGCAGGGCATCTCGCTCGACGATATGATCGCGCATCAGAATGCGGTCACTGAAATCATCAAGAAAGATCCCAACGTGCAGTCTTATGCGTCGACGGTGGGCGCTGGCGGCCGGAACTCGGGCGGAAACACCGGCACGATTTTCATCGGACTCAAGCCACTCGATCAACGCAAACTAAGCGCGGACGAAATAGTGGAAGAGCTGAGGCCGAAACTCTCGCGCGAGCCGGGGCTACGGGTGACTCTGCAGAACCCGCCTTCGCTCAATATCGGCGGCCAATTCTCGCGCAGCACTTATCAGGTCACACTGCAGGCGGCCAGCACCGCGGAGCTTTATGACAGCGCCAACCTCATGGAAAAGAAGATGCGCGAGCTGCCGACCATTCAGGATGTAAACAGCAATCTCCAGATTAATACGCCGCAGATCAACGTCGACATCGATCGGAAACAAGCCGCATCGCGCGGCGTGACCGTGGCCCAAATTGAAACGGCGCTTGGTTCGGCGTTCGGGTCGCGCCAAATCTCGACGATTTATTCGCCGACCAACGAGTACCAGGTGATCATGGAGGTCAAGCCGGAGTTTCAAAAGGATCCGAACGCGGTGGGAAGGCTGTATATCCGATCGTCTTCAGGCCGGCTGGTGCCGTTGAGCGCGGTCGCCAGTTTTTCAAATAGCGTCGGACCCGCGCTCGTGAATCATTTCGCCGAGCTGCCCGCCACAACCATCTCGTTCAACCTGCGGCCCGGGATTTCGTTGAGCCAGGCGACCCAACAGATCACCACACTCGCAAAGCAAACGTTGCCCGCAACCATCACTACGACGTTCCAGGGCTCGGCCCAAGTCTTTCAGTCATCGTTACAGAATTTGACTTTGCTGCTGCTGGTCGCGGTGCTGGTGATTTATCTCGTGCTGGGAATTCTCTACGAAAGTTTTATTCATCCGCTGACGATTCTTTCGGGCTTGCCGTCGGCGGGCCTTGGTGCTTTGCTGACCCTGCTCATCTTCCACCGGGAACTTGATATCTACGCGTTCGTCGGCTTAATCATGCTGATCGGAATTGTGAAGAAGAACGCGATCATGATGATCGACTTCGCTTTGGACAAGCAGAGAAGAGAAGGCCACCCGGCCCGCGAAGCAATCTATGAAGCCTGCGTCGTGCGTTTCCGTCCCATCATGATGACGACGATGTCGGCGCTGATGGGCACGATGCCGATCGCGCTCGGCTGGGGCGCCGGTGCATCCGCGCGCAGAGGATTGGGGTTGGCGGTCATCGGCGGGCTAATCGTGTCGCAGGTGCTGACGTTGTTCCTGACGCCCGTGGTCTATCTTTACTTTGAACGGTTTCAGGAATGGTTTCGGCGGGTGCGGGGATCTCAGACTACAAGAGAAGGTGCTGAGATCGTTTCGACTCCGCATTAGAAGTTCTCATTGAACCGGACCGAGCGGCTTGCCGCCTGATGTGTGGAAAGGCTTCGCCTTTCCAAGGTTAGGTCTTAATCAGTAAGAGGCTACGCCTCGAACGGAGGCGCAGCCTCAAAAGAAATACCCCCTGGCGGAAAGCCATTGGCTTTCCGCACATCCGGCGGCAGAGCCGCAGAAGAAGAAACCACTCTCTTAAAACAACTGGAACTTGATCGTCAGATACTTCTTCGGATTCTGGCGGAAGTCGTACATCAGCTTCACGCCTTCCGAAGAGAGGTTGTTGACGTTCGAGTAGAGCTGGTCGTCGGTGATTAGTTTGCCGAGCGTCCCTTCGCCGCGTTGCGCTCCGGCCACCACGCTATCAATCCGCGCGGCGGTCGTGTTGAAGCGAGCGATGGCGGTACGCGCGTCGTTGTAGATAGCTTCGTCCTTAACCAGCTTGCCGAGGGTGCCCTGTCCCGAATTAACTCCCGCCACAATCGAATCGATTTGATCCATCGAGTGGTTTACGCGATCGGCGATGCGAGTGATCCGGTTGTACATCTCATCGCTTTGCAGCAGCTTACCGGCGGAGCCGCGACCGGCCGCCAAATCAGCAGACACTTTTCTGAGATTGGCAGAGATCTCGTTGGCGTTGTTGTAGAGCGCCTCGTCATAGACGAATTTACCGGCAGAGCCTTTGCCGCTTTTAATCTGTGTCGCTAATTCTTCGGCATCGCGAATCGTCGCGTTCAGATTGTTGTAGAGAGCCTCGTCGTTGAACAGGCGTCCCACCGTGCCTTTGCCGTCGCGAACATTCTTGACGACTTCGTTAAGTTGATCCGAGAGCTTGCTCAGCTTCTGGGCCAGTTCAGTACCGTTGGTCGCCAGATCGCTGATCGAGCTGCCTGAGGTTGAAGGCAGCAAATCGTTTTCCTTAATTTGCTGGCCGAGGGGAGTGCCCGGCGTGATGTTAACGATCATCTCGCTTCCCAGAATGCTCGGCGCCATTTGTTGAGCGGTTGAATCCGTGCGAATCCGATCCGGGGCAGGCACGCCGTCGATCTTGCTTTCGATGGTTAGAAACGCCTCAACCTTTTGCGGACTGGGTCCGGTGCCGACTTCGGAAGGGCTCAGCAGCCTGATGCGATCCACTTTACCGATGCGCACGCCGGCGAGGCGTACTTCCGAACCTTCACGCAGGCCGCTGGCGTCGGCGAACCGTGCCCGCAGGTGTATGTGGCTGGCGAAAGGATTAAGTGTGCCCGACGCGTTCAGGATTAGCAGAATCAAAACGGCTATGGCGATAAGCACCAGCAAGCCGACGCGAAGCTCACTTAAGCCGATATTCCTGGTTGATTTTGGCATTGCATTAACAAGGCAAAAGAAAAAAGTAAAAAGGTAAGACCGGTGTGAGGCAAACCGCTGGAATCTCCTTTTTCCTTTTCCGCTTTTCCTTTTCCTTTCTGTCAGTGTCCGCGCAGAAATTTCTGAATGTATTTATCGTCTGCTTTGCGCAGGGTTTCGTCGGTGCCGCTGAAGATTACCTCTCCATCGCGCATCATCAAGACTTTGCTATTTATCAGGCAGAGCTTCTCGCCTTCTTTTTCAAAGACGACCTCGCCGGCTTCATCGACTACGGCGTATTCCGAGCAGAGATAATCCAGGTTGTTCATCTCATGGGTGACGAAGATTGACGAGACATCTTCCAGATCGCGCAGCTTCATCGCCAGCTCGCAAATCGTGCGCGCGGTCGGTGGATCCAGGCCGGCGGTCGGTTCGTCGAACATCACGATCTTGGGATCGCCGACCAGCGCGCGCGCGATGCCCACGCGGCGCCGCATGCCGCCGGAAAGTTCGGCAGGCATCTTGTCGATGGCTTCTTCGAGGTTGACGAAGCGAAGCATGCGCCGCACTTCGCTTTCGACTTCTTCTTCCGGCACGCCCTGTTCGTGCAGCTTAAAGGCCACATTCTCATAAACTGAAAGCGAATCAAACAAAGCGCCTTCCTGAAAGATCATGCCGATCTTTTTGCGCACCTTCATCATTTCAGCTTCGCCATAGTTGGTGATGTCTTCGCCGTCGACCAGGATCTGGCCGCTGTCAGGTTTGAGCAGCCCCAGGACCAGCTTAATCGTCGTTGACTTGCCACAGCCTGAGCCGCCGAGAATAATTTTTGTCTCGCCTTTCATCACCTTAAAGCTGAGATTGTTCAGGATCTTGCGGTCGTCGAAGATCATGGTGACGTCGCGAAACTCGATGGCCGGAATCGCGCGGTCGGAATCGTCAACTTCGCGAAAAGTCGATTCGG
This sequence comes from Blastocatellia bacterium, assembly GCA_033858155.1. GTDB lineage: Bacteria > Acidobacteriota > Blastocatellia > Pyrinomonadales > Pyrinomonadaceae > UBA11740. The sequence continues at coordinate 109,505 of JAWVCT010000111.1, read as the reverse complement.
CAGCCTGATCGCTGACGCGGTTGTCCGTTACGTTAATGTCTGTCCGGTCGATTGAACTCTGAGTCATCATGTGGTTGTGCCCAGGATAATCTGCAGCGCCTTCGCCAGGAAAAAGTCGGTAATGATTACTATAATGGAAGCGGTTACCACCGCGGAAGTTGTCGAACGGCCCACTCCCACCGTGCCGCCCTCTGTCTTCAGGCCTTTATGACAGGCAACAGTGCCCATCAAGAACGCGAAGACCAGCGGTTTGATAACTCCGCCGATAATGTCGTCGGTTGTGATCCCGTCCCGCACTGAGTTGAGAAACGTCGACGAAGGCAAGCCGAAGAGAAAGGTTGATACCGTCCAGCCTCCGGTAATGCCCATCACGTCGGCGATCAAGGTCAACAGCGGCAGCGTGATAATCAACGCTATCAACCGGGGCGCCACGAGCTTGCGGATCGGGTCGGTTCCCAGCGCACGCATGGCGTCTACCTGTTCGGAAACTACCATCGAGCCGAGCTCGGCTGAGATTGCGGAAACTACGCGGCCCGTGACCATCAAAGCACACAGGACGGGACCGAGTTCGCGCACCAGGGAAATTGATACCAAATAGCCGAGCTGATCGGTCGCGCCATACGATGCGAGGGTCTGATACGTTTGTAGCGTCAGCACGCCGCCGGTGAAAAAACCCGTGAGAATAATAATCGTCAACGAGCCCACGCCAATGCTGTCCATTTGCGCGATGGCCTCGGGAACGTAACGGGGTTTTCGGACGAGCCCACTCGCGGCCCGGGCCGCAAGCAGGGACATTTCCTGCAATTCAAGGAGAAGACGCGTGACGATATTCATTCGAAACTCGGCGACGATAAGAAGGCTGCCCGGGCTGCAGTCGCCGCTGCTTGTCAGGGAATAAATGATCCGAGCAAGCAGGGCGCATCGGGTGGCTTTAAAGACTGCTCGAAAGCATCACCACGGTGCAGGCCAATTTCAATGGAGCGGCCTATGATGCGCAAAACCAATCGTTTACGTCAAGGTGAATCGCGGCTGGGTCGTAGGGTATTTGTGTGTTGCTACCAGACGGGTCACGATGCTGGGCACTAGCCCGACCGTCAGGGAGGGCTCATTAAGGCGCGTCGGAGCCCTCCCCGACGGGGCGTCTTTGGAGCTCCGCCTTCGGGCGGCAAGTCGGGCTAACACCCAGCAGATTAGCAACACACTTTTACCAACTACTCATCGCCGAGATCATTCGATAGACACGAAAAAGCCGAGCCCGTGTTTCGGAGCCCGGCTTTTCAGGTCTCGATCAAACAGCCCAGTTAACGCTTGGGCGCCTGTCGCATGAGCTTCCGTTGATTAGGCCGTAGCGGTGGCAGATTCGCATTCCCTTGCTGCCCCTGCTGGCGCCGGCGCAGTCCGTTGCCGGGAAGTTGTTGTTGATTGGCTTCGCGCCGAAGGGCCTGATTTCGTTGACGCATCTCTCGTAATTTGATGCGCTGGTCCGGCGTCATTACCTGGAGAATCCGCGCCTCAGTCAAGGAACGCAGACGGATCGTAGCTGCCTGTGCGTCAGCCAGTTCGTGCGAACGCTGCTCGATCAAAGTTTCATTCGGGGTTGTAGATTCTACGGCGTCGGCCAAGGCCCTTTGCGCCTGCCGCTGCTTCATGATCGCCAACTGTCGCGGGTCCTTTACCTCCGCGTTGATGGCGCGAATCTTTTGTATCTGGTCGAGTGAGAGATTCAACGATGCGAAGTCGGGAAACTGGCCGGACGGCGCGACTTGGATCTGAGTCTGAGATTGCTCAGCCGGATTTTGTAGCGTCGTCGGGGTTTGCGCCCTGACTTGTACACCTGTGATGGCCAGCACCAGGATCGCGGGGAAGAGAATGCGACTGCTTCGTATCTTTGTTTGTCGATTCATAATTGCACCGTCCTTGATCTCGGGCCTTCGGAGCCTGAGTTACTGATTAGGCTCGTCCGCCAATCCAAAAGGCAACTCGTCCTCATCCCTGGGAATCAGCCGCAAGTCTTTGGCCAACTGCTCTCGCTCTTGTCGGCTCAATCCTCGCGGGCCGCGCGGGCGCGGACTGTTCGGCTGAAGGCGATTCACAGCAACTCGATTTCTGGTGTCCTGCGCCTTGACCGGTGTAACAGGTTCCTGAGTGCGCGGCAAAGTTTGTTGGCCGCCAAGTTGGGCGAGTCTTTGATCAACCTGCTTCCTTACTTCCTGATCAAGTTGCTGCTGACTGTATTTCGCGTCGTTGTCATTTCTCGCAATCGGCGTCGGCTGGCTCCACGAACGCGAAATTGCCAGCCCGCCGAGCGTGCAAAGAAGCAACGCGGCAAACCCTGTCGCGGCGCGCATCCAGAGCGGCGATACACTGAAGAATTCGCGCAAGGCGGCAAGAGCAGTCAGCTTTCGCTCGTGCTGGGCAAAGCGATGCGCATCGACAGTCTCAACTGACGCAACCGTTGGGCTGAACGATGAGCCGAGTGCCTCGTTACGCCAGACGAGAATCGAGTCGTGCACTTGCTGGAAGACACCAAGCTCGCGGCGGCATGCTTCACATTGCCGAAGATGGCCGGCAAAGTCTTTGGCGTCGAGCTCATTTGCTTCGCCATAAAGATATGTGACCAGGTCTTCCGCTCGATGACAAGCTGGTCGTTCGTTAATATTTGGCATTTCAACTACCTCTGATTCTGAATCACTCCCATGACTTACTCGCCGAATTTGTGCAGACGCATTTCCAATTGCCGCAGTGCCGTGTACAGCCGGCTCTTCACTGTGCTCAGTGGCAGCTCGAGTGCTTCTGATATTTGCTGAAACGTAAGTTCTTCGAATTCCTTCATCAATACCACCTGCCGTAAATCCGGGGGCAGCGAACTGACCGCTCGCCTGACCGCCACGCTACGTTCTATCTTTTCAGCCGTGCGCGCGGGCGAGACATCCAGCGGCAAAGCAAACACGGCGGCGTTCTTTTCGGCTTCGTCCTCCAGCGCCGTCTCGCCACGAACTTTTGCGCGCCGCTGCCGGGTGATGCACTGATTGATGGCGATCCGATGCAGCCATGACGAAACCTTTGCGTCGCCCCGAAAGCCACGGAGATTGCGAAACGCGGCGAGAAAAGTTTCCTGGGTCGCATCGCGCGCATCTTCTTCGCGGCCCAGCATGCCGAAGGCCAAAGCGAAGATCCGTCGCTCCCACTGACGCACGATCTCGCCGAACGCCTCGGGGTCTCCCGACAAGGCTCGCTCTACGATCTGCTCGTCGTTGGTGGCCGTTTCCAATTGGTTCGTGCTCGCGTCCGGCCATGAGGCCGCATCCGCCGCGTCCAATGTCGCGCTCAACAAACTGCGCGGTCAAATCTTTAGACGCCTTCCTCGCGTCCCAAGTCGGCAAAAGTATCGTAGGAAGGCTTTGGATCTCGCTTGATAAACTCAATTCCAGCCGTGATCCCGAGTGAGCCGCGGCTGAGAAGGTCGAAATACAGACCCGCTTGCCCGCTTAACTGAAGTATTTCAGCAGTTAAAAACGGGCCAAAGTTGTTGACAGCCAGGTCGCAGACGAACTACTCTAGCCTAGGCTATGACCTCTCAAGGTCGAGTCCCGTCTGCTGACAATACGCGGGTTTTGCCTGTTGCCCTTCACTTTTCGTAACTTTCCGTGCTCGAAGCCCTCAAAAGAATTCGCCTTCTGTATGTCGTACTGGCGGTGTTGCTGCTGGTGGGCCTTTTACCGCTGGCCCTGGCGGGCACTCTGCTGTCACGGCGGAGCGCCGACGAATTGCGAGCCACCGAAGGACGCTATCAGGCCCAGTTGGTTCGAGACAAGGCCCGCCAGATCGAACTGTACGGTCAGCGCTACCGCGACGTCGTGAGCGGCGTTGCGCGTGCGTTCGAAATTGCCGGAGGCATTCGCTTGCTAACGGACGCCGGTTACGATGCTCGTCTGCAAAGAACTCTTCAGGACGATCCGAACATGATCGCTCTGGCGATCTGTCCGGTAAAAGGCGAGGTCCATCGCGCCTTTCAGCCGGACTTGATCAAGCGAGAAGAAGTCGATCATCGAGTAGGCGACGTGCTGGCGCGCATGAGTGGACGCGGCGTGATCATCGGCCGCCCGCAAATTATTCGCTCGGGCCAGGAGATGGCGTTAACGATCGCCGCGCCGGTAATGAACGGTGATGACATCGTCGCGGCAGTCGTCGCGGTAGTTTCTTTCCAGGAAGTTTTCAAAGCAGTTCAGCAATCATCTTCAAAGAGCTCTCGCGAATTACTGGACGCCGGGTTGCCAGTGGTCTTTGTCGTCGATCAGAACGGCAAAGCGGTGGCCCATCCCGATGCCGCGATAGCTTTTTCCGAAACGTCGATGACCGACCTGAAGGTGGTGCAGGACTGGCTGGAGACAGGCGCGCAGGTGCAATCCGCGCTGGCGCCCTTCACCCTCGATCGGGATGGCCGCGCGACGCCCATGTTGGGTTCGTACGCGACGGTGGAGCTCGACAAAAATTCTCTGCTCGGCGTGATCGCGATCCAGGATGAAGCTGCTGCGTTGGCCTCAGTCAGTGACATGCGAACCCAGACATTATTCATCAGTCTGCTGGCCGCGACGTTGGCGTTGATCTTCGGCTTTTACTTTGCTGAGAAGTTAACCCGGCCGGTGCGAGAGTTGGCCGCCGGAGCGCAGCGCATTGCGGCGGGAGATTTTTCACAGCGCGTGGAAGTGCTGGGCCGGACCGAGTTGGGTGAGCTGGGAGCATCGTTCAATCAGATGACCGATCAGATAGAAAGTTTTGTCGGCGATCTTCAGCGTTCGGCCGACGAAAATCGGCAACTGTTTCTGGGTACAGTGAAAGCGCTGGCCGCGGCGATCGACGGTAAAGATCCCTACACGCGTGGCCATTCTGAACGCGTCTCGCGCTTTTCCGTCGCCGTTGCCCAGGGTCTCGGTCTGCCGGATGACGAGATCGAAAGGATCAGGATCAGCGCGCTGTTGCATGACGTCGGAAAAATCAGCATCGACGACCGCGTCTTGAAAAAGCCTGCGGCGCTTACGGATGAAGAGTTTGAGGTAATGAAGACTCATCCGCAGAAGGGCTACAAGATCATGTCGCAGATTCCGGCGATGCGCGAATTTCTTCCGGGCATGCACATGCATCACGAGATGATCAATGGCGAAGGTTACCCGCAACGCCTGAAGGGTGACGAAATTCCAATGCAGGCGCGCATCGTTTCGGTCGCTGATACGTTTGACGCGATGACTACGGAGCGGCCGTACCAACGGGCAATGGATCTGGAAGCGGCCCTGACGCGGCTAAAGAGTTTTGTCGGCACGCGTTATGACGCACGCGTCGTCGCCGCCTTCATCGCCGCCTGTGAAGCCGGCAAAATTCGTCCGGGCGTCACGCGAGTAAATCGAAAACAATCTCAGCGACCAGGCGGTTCCATGCCGGTTCCACCCGGCTCGCCGACACCCGATTCAGTCCTTGCCGTTAGTTGAAGAGTTCATCACGCTGAAAGTGTGAAATAGAATAGCCTGGGGCAGAGCGCGAAGCGCGCCGCCCCAGGATCGACATTCGAATAATTTCCCCAAGCCCGCGTCAGCGGGCGACAGACGGATCAAAACGGCCTCTACTAAAGCAGACGGTCAGGGCGAAGCATGTCTTCATATCGCCCTTTCAGCGCTCCGCCCCGGGCTTTTGCATTTCGCGCCCTTGGCGCTTTGGAATGGGATCACCTTGTAGGTCTCGTTGAGGGGAGCCTGACTACAAGTGAAACGAACCTCCACTGTTCCTTGCCAGTAGCTGAACAGTATTTCAAGGCGCGTCGCTTTTGTGGCGACGTGCCGCTTCTGCTTATAATCGGGTGCAAATCTTTGCAGTCATTCGATAGAGTGGAGTCTTAATGGCCTTTTGGCGCAGGAAAAAGGATGAATTTGTCTCACTTGGCTTGAGTCGCGCAGCCAGCGAACGCGCGCCCGAAGCTCAACCTGGAATTGAAACTGAGATTGAAACTCGGCCCGCTCGGGCCGTTGCGGTTGACTCGGAAGAGGTTCGGCAGCAGAGTTCGCCGAGCAGTGCCTGGCAGACTTCAGTGCTCGGGCTCGATCTTTCTATCGAGCAATTGCAGGCCCAGGAAGCAGCGCTGGAGCAGGAGCTTTCCGCACGCTTTCGCCGGGCCGTGGCGGCAACGCGCGAGTCACTCTCCGAGAGGATCGATACGGTCTTCGCCAGCGCTAAAAGGATTGACGCCGAACTTCTCGATGAACTCGAAGAGGCTTTGATTGCCGCCGACATCGGAGTGCCGACAACGATGCACGTGTTGGAAGTAGTGCGCCGCGGGATCAGCCGCAAAGAGATCGACGACATCGAAAAATTGAAAGCGGCCATCAAGTCCGAGCTGCTGGCGATCCTGCACGCTTCGGAACGGGGCGGCGTCGCCTCTGAAACGAGTGTGCCGGAAAACATCGCTCCGTACGTGATGATGATTGTCGGCGTCAACGGCGTCGGGAAGACGACCACCATTGGTAAGTTGGCCCAGCGAATCAAGGCCGAAGGCAACGATGTTTTGATTTGCGCCGCCGATACGTTTCGCGCGGCGGCGAGCGATCAACTGGCAATCTGGGCAGAGCGCACCGGCGTCCCTTTGATTCAGCAGAAGCAGGGCACTGATCCCGCGGCGGTCTTGTTCGACTCAATGAAAGCAGCGAAAGCTCGCGGCTCGGATGTGCTGATCGTTGATACCGCCGGCCGGCTGCACAACAAGTCGAATCTGATGGCTGAATTGGAAAAGATGAAACGGGTCGCCGGACGCGAAGTGGAAGGTGCGCCGCACGAAACGCTTCTGGTGGTTGACGCGGTTACCGGTCAGAATGGACTCGAGCAGGCGCGTCAGTTTTTAAAGGTCGCTGGCGTGACTGGCATTGTCCTGACGAAACTCGACGGCACCGCCAAAGGCGGAATCGCAGTGGCGATTGCCAAAGAGTTGGGCCTGCCGATTCGTTACGCAGGAATCGGTGAGAAGGTGGATGACCTGGTCGTCTTCGATCCGGAGCAATACGTGAACAGTCTTTTCAATTGATCAAGGCAATCGTGGCCATCGTTTCCGTTAATCGTTGATCCATTTATTCGTTTAGACGGCGGACTTGTCCGCCGCGCTCGCAAGTGCCGGACAAGTCCGGCATCTAAACGGGCCGATGAATATGAAGTTAGTACCATCTGCGTGAGCGGATGGGGTAAAGACTCAACACACGGGTTGACCATTGATCCCACCCGCTCACGCAGGTGGTACTGATTTCATGACGCGCGTCGAACTCCAATTATTGCCGCTCCGACTGTTGAGAAAAAACTTTGGACAAATGGACTGAAACGGATCGTCAAATGATGACTCGCGCGCTTGGCTTGGCCGAGCAGGGCGCGGGCCAGGTTAGTCCCGGTCCCCTGGTCGGCACCGTCATCGTAGATGCCGGCGGTGAAATAGTCGGTGAAGGCTTCTACCTCTTCGATCAGCTAAAGCATGCCGAGACGGCCGCGCTCGAACAAGCGGGTCCGCGCGCGCGCGGAGGCACCGCGTACGTTTCCCTCGAACCACATGCGCACCAGGCCCGCACGCCACCGTGCACCGACGCGCTCATCAAAGCGGGACTCAAACGCGTCGTAGCGCCCATCGAAGATCCCAATCCTAAAGTCTCGGGTCGTGGCTTTGCTCACTTGCGCGAAGCCGGCGTCGAAGTCGCGACTGGGTTAATGTCTGACGAAGCCGCTCGTCTGAATGAAGCCTACATTCATTTCATGCGTACCGGACGGCCCTTCGTCCATCTGAAGCTGGCCGTGTCTCTCGACGGCAAGGTCGCGACATTTACCGGCGACTCGCGCTGGATTACGAGCGAGGAAGCGCGCGCGCGCGCACATGACTTGCGTCATCAGTACGACGCGATCATGGTCGGCGGACGTACTGCTCGCGAAGATGACCCATTGCTGACGGACCGCTCGGGCAAGAAGCGGCGGCGGCCCCTCGTGCGGGTGGTGATCGAACAATACCTGCGCATCTCGCCTGAGTCGCAGCTCGCGCAGACCACCGATGCCGCGCCGGTGTTGATATTTGTCCATGGCGATTCCGAGCCGGACATTGTTGACGCTTTGCAATCGCGTGGCGTGGAAGTAATCAGTCAGGCGGGTTCGGCGCTGGAGCTCTCAAACGTACTTCAGGAGCTCGGCAAGAGATCGATTCAGAGTGTGCTGGTGGAAGGCGGACCAATCCTCGCGGGTCTGTTGCTCGACGCCGGCTTGGTGAACAAGATTACGTTTTTCATTGCGCCGATGATCATCGGCGGCCAGGACGCGCCTTCAGCGATTGGCGGAGACGGCGCCGAAAAAATCGCCGACGCCAAACAACTCGAAAACGTTTCTGTCGAGCGCCGTGGGCGCGATATCGAGGTAACGGGTTATCCAACGGCGCGCGTCTGAGGTTATCTACTACCCGCATGGCGATTAAGCAGAGATTTCAACGCAGGGGACGCGGAGGTTTCCGCAGACTGCGCCCCCGAGAACAATCCTCTGCGTCACTTTGCGAACCCCTCTGCGACCTTTGCGTTTAGGTTTACTCCGTTACTTTGCTGCCGAGAGCTTGGACAGTCCGTTACCAGGTTAGTAAGCTCCCTGAAAGATCAATGACTTTTACGAAACGTCGTCTCGGTCAGAACTTTCTCGTCGATCGTAACGTCGTCGAGCGAATCATCACGGCGGTCGCACCGCGAGCTGACGAAACGATCATAGAGATCGGCCCGGGCAGCGGAGCGTTGACTGCTCGGCTATTGGAAAAGACTGGTCGCCTCGTCGCCGTCGAATTCGATCGCGATCTCGTTCCCTCACTACGAGGAAAATTTGCTGCCGCCGCGAACCTGCACCTAATCGAAGCGGACGCGCTGACCACCGATTTCTGCGCGGCGATTGCGCCGGCGCAGACCGCGCGCGTGGTTGCGAACCTTCCTTACAACATTGCCACCGCCGTCTTGCAGAGATTGATCGATCAAAGAAACTGCATTACTGAAATGACGCTCATGCTGCAACGTGAAGTCGTCGATCGTATTACCGCCGCCGCTGGCACCAGCGAGCGCGGTTATCTTTCGGTTCTGGTTGAAGCGTATTGCGAAGCTGAACAGCTATTCGACGTCGCGCCACAAGCGTTTCGCCCCGTGCCGAAAGTTTGGAGCACAGTGGTGAGTTTGCGTGTCCGACCAAAGATCGCAGCGGAAGTGAAAGACGAAGCGTTGTTGTGGCAAGTTGTCAGTGCCGGTTTCGCCCAACGTCGCAAGACAATCCTCAATAACCTGCGCGACGCTCCGGCACCAATCCAGGAATTATTAAAGAAGCGCGGCGGCGCGAGCATTGTCCTGTGCGACGCGTGCATTCCGCCTCTGCGGCGCGCCGAGACATTAGGGTTGGAAGAATGGGCGAGCATTTGCAACCAGCTCGAATAGCAGTTCTACACTCATTCATTACAATGAGACACCTGCCGGCAAGTCAGACTCTCGCTTTGGCTTTGGGTTTTTGTGGCGGCAACGGAATCAGGCTGCGTAGGGCGCTGTTCACTGCCTCTGAATCGGGGAAATAGGCTCGCACGTCTGGTTCTAACATGACCGCGCCATCTTCGAGTGTGAAGTGTTGCACCATTGTCGTGCCATCAGTCTTGTGAATCGTCACCTTATGCCCGCGCCGGTAGGCTTGATAGTGTTTGCCACGCACCCCGCCCCGAAAATCATATTCGAGGCGCATCTCATCATCGGCTTGCTGCTTTGCTTTAGAAGTCTTTTCTTTCTTCATATATTTTCCGCTCCGCCTTGGTCGCTTTACGACAACTGATGAGGCGAATCGTCCGCCCGCGTTCGGCATAAGCCAGTGCCAAAATCATACCCGAATTAGATGTGCCGATGTCAACGAATCGATATTCACTTGCTGAATGCGCAGGGTCATCAATCGTCACCGAGAAAGGGTCGCCGAATACGGCCTTGGCTTCCTCAAAACTGATTCCGTGCTTCTTGAAGTTGGCGGCGGCTTTGTCTTCGTCCCAATCAAAATCCATGTCGACTGTCGATGCTATCTGCCAGTATCTTTTACCGAATCTATCAGAAGCTTGGGTCGAACTACAGCCCCGCTTGGAAACAGTGATCCGCGTGTACTCTTTGTCTAGATCCTATTCTTGACTACCATCTCCAGTAGTTCTTCAATGCTTGGCTCGCGTTCCGGTTTCTTATCAATATGCGAATGGTACGCTTGCTGGTCCGGCCCCCAATCGTAGTAAATTCCCGTATTGGGCTCAGATAACTGTGTGGCTTGAGATTCACTAATAGCAAGAGTGATAATCATTAGCGTCTTTGTTTTTTCGCTAACCAGCTTGGCGGAGACAACTAGCGTGTAGGTTCCCGAAAGAAACTGAAAGTTAGCGCCATCTTCTGGCAACAAAAAGTGGTGATCAAACGTAACTCCCTCTTGTGCTACAAACAACCCGCTGCCTCTCTTTAGATTTCCTTTCTCACCATAGACCCAAATGTTAAAGTTCTGCTTCGATTCATTGCGATGTAGAGAGACATGAAGACTCTCAAGTACCTGTCCTCGCTTTGCAGTGCTATAGAGCAGGGTACGGAGGTAGATCTTGTTCTTGTCACTATCGAACCTAGATCCATCTGGACCGAAGAACACAACTGTGGGCTGTGTCATTACGAGCTTTCCTTTGCGAAAAAAAGTAAGCCATGCTGTGATTCCTGATACTAATAGCGCTAGACAAGAGATCCCGAAGCTAAGTGATGGTGACATTCTTCAATCCTTAAACGGATAGTCTTACGCCGTCGCCGGAGCGATTTCCTTCTTGATGCGCTTAGAGTCCCGAATCTCGGCTACGCGAAGGTCGTATGCGGCTTGCAGGTTCAGCCAGGAACGAGCATCACCGCCAAAATAGCGGGCGAGTCTCATTGCTGTATCGGCAGTGACGGATCGCCGTCCGCGCACGATTTCATTTATTCGCGGCCCGGGCACATTAAGGGCCTTAGCCAGTGCGGTCGCGCTCATGCCGAGCGGAGCCAAGTAGTCCTCGCGAAGTATCTCGCCGGGATGTACCGGCCGCATTCCATTTCTAAACATCGCATTCATCCTCAGTGATAGTCCACAATCTCCACCTCCGCCGGGCCTTCCTTCGTCCAGCGGAAACAAACTCGAAACTGGTCATTCACCCGCATGCGGTGCTGACCCTTAGGTTTACCCTTCAGCGCTTCCAAATGATTACCGGGTGGGGAACGCAGAAACTCCAAAGTATGTGCCGCATCAAGCTGCGCCAGCTTCCGAATCGCGATGTTCGCGATACCGGCAAACTTCTTGCATTTTCCGGTTTCGAACAATGCTTGCGTATCGGCGCAACGGAAGCTATTGATCACGCGAGCAGATTATAACGGGCGGCGCTAGGCGGCAAGAGTGAGGGCGCGTTCCTGACTCGGATTATCGACTCTTAACTACCATCCCTAATCCCATCCTTTGGTCTCAAGGAGGTTGCCGGAGATGCTCACCGACCACGTCGCCGTGTTCGTTTCGGACGCGTTCGATGCAGCCGAGTTGATCGCGATTGAAGTCGCGCATCACGCCCATGATAGGCGTGCCTTCAGGACCAGGCGGACGGGATGATTGCGACTTGCCTATAGAAAGGGTCACGCTGTTCTATAAATATTTCGTCCCTAACGGGACTCAACCCGCGGCATTTACTCGCGAGACTACTTCAAGAGATCCACATAAATACCCGGGTCGCTGTCAGGGATCACGATAGCTCCCACGGCTCGCTCGTAAAAATCCTTCGGCCCCGCGCTCCCGATGATCGCATAAACGTAACCAAGTTCGCGTAATCCCCACAGACTGGCGATCAGCAGCGCGGTGCCGATGCCGGTGCCGCGTTCGCTTTCGATCACGCCGGTTGGACCAAAGAACGCTTTGCGCGTGCACTCGTATCCGGCGAAACCAATCACGCGACCTTCGCGTGTCGCGATCACGACCGATAAGGGCTTATTGGCAAAACCAACTGAAATTTCATCGGCCCAGGCGACGGAGAAATTCTTTTCGATGAAGGCACGCACTGGCGTGAGCTCGAACGGTTGGGCGCGGCGGAGGTTGATGCTCTCGTCGTTCAGTCGTCCAAGCGACGGCAACTTCAAAAGATTTACCAGCATGTCGGGCATCGTGATTCAGTTTAGCGGAGAAGTGCGTACGAGGCGAGATTAAGGAGCTTGGTAAGTCGTTTCATCCACGCTTTCCAGATCGAGTGCGATGAGTTCGTCGGCAGCGGGCTTGGCAGTGTCCAGAAAAAAGTCGGCTTGCTCAATCGGATCACCAGACTTCACCAAATGATAAGCGCCCCACTTGTAACCACGCTTCTTCGCTTCGTCGCGGCGCTCGGCATATTTGCGGTCCACGCGATCGCCTATGGTGGCACGATGAATGATCGCCACGACGCGCTTGTCGGTCGCGAGTTGTCCCAATCGATGTCGTTGCCTTCGAAGGGATCAATGGCGAGGGCGATGTTCGGGTTCTTCAAGGGTTCGTTGAATTCGGGGGATTGAGCGAAGGCTAGCCCGTATACACACAAGAATACCAACGTGAGTAACACACGCGTTCTCATCGGACAACAGTTGACACTCTGTGCCGGCCTATGGGCGAGAGCTATCGGAAGCTGGAGTCGAATTGTCAGTTTCTTCTTGCCGCGAATTTTCGATTTCGCGCTGATATTCTCTCTCCCGCTGTGGATCCCAAACCTCCGTTTTTGAGACCTTGTTATGGGAATCCGTAGGGAAATCTGTCGTAAACGGGCGGCGCAATAGATCGTCGCCTCTCGATATCGTCATCGGGTTATTCTCCTTTGAATTGACTGAATCGATCACTCGCTATCGTCCTCGACTTTGCTGTCTTCAATTTCTTGTTGATATTCCTTCTCTTTGTCTGGATCGTATGTATATTGTCGTTCAGCAGTTTCCTTGTCAGAGATGCGATCTCGGCGCTCTTCATTCATTATCGTGCTCCTCATAGGTAGTTGTTAAGCTTTTCGCTAGATCGTGAACATTTGCGGGTAAGATAGTTCGCTCCAACCATTCCTGGAATTTTACCACTTGCTCCTTACGGTTTGGTACACCCCCCACAGTTCTAAGCTCGATTAGGAAGACAACGTGCTCTTGAGTGCATACACTAATTGCAATTTCATCTGTAATCGTTTCCCCAGGCTCAATCCAGCTATGTCTTTCAAAGACATTGTAGGTCCTAAGCAGTTTCCACTCTATTCTCTTGATCTTGTCCTTAGGCTCTTGAGTATACGCCAAGATTCGAGCAAGATTGCTCTGCTCTCTAAACTTTATCTGTGACAGCCCCACATTCTTGATCTTAAACGCTGCAACAACAATACGACCCTTGCCCATTGCGAACACGCTTCCCTTGATTGAGAAGACAAGACGCGGGACGAATGTTCGCGATTTGAAGAATTTGTAGTATGCCCAGATTCCACCGACGATCAAAGCCGCGACAGTGACAAGATGGTCAATTGCGCTCGTTAGCTGGTCGAAGTTTTCAAGCATTTTTGGCCGGTTAAGTGCATGAGTTGCCCAAGTGGTGGATGCCAGGAGTACGATTATTAAAACCAAATGCCACAATATCAAGACTGACAGAAAAGCAATCGCGGTCGCGTCGATTAACCTCCTTCGCTGATCGTCGGCTTCCATAGGAGTTCACTGCTAGGCCACAAATAGAGCGCAGACTGGAGCGTAAGGAAGCGAAAAACCGCAGGCCCTGGGACCAGCCTGTTAATTGCCATGCACGATAGTACAAGCTCCCTGCGCAGTCAATAAGTTTTGCTCATGATATACTCAATTACCTTCCAAGAGAGTCGAGTAACAACGATAAGTGTCTAATGTCCTAGAAATCATCCCCCTCGGCGGTATCGGCGAGTTTGGGATGAATTGCACGCTGCTGCGCTTTGGCGACGAGATGATCGTGATCGATGCCGGCATGGGCTTTCCCGAAGAAAGCGTCTATGGCGTCGATATCTGCATTCCGGATTTCGACGTGCTCGAACAATATCGAGATGAGATTACAGCGGTCATCCTCACTCACGGGCATGAAGATCATCTCGGCGCGCTTCCGTACATCCTGAAAAGATTCAATGTTCCGGTTTACGCTTCGCGCTTCACCCTGGGGCTGGCTGAGAGCAAGCTTGATGAGCACGGCATCCTCGGCGATGTGATGCTGCATCGCGTCGAGCCCCGCGACGTAGTCACGATCGGTTCATTCGCGATCGAGTTCATTCGCGCGTCCCATTCGCTGATCGATTGTTTCTCTCTCGCAATTAAAACACCGGTGGGAACGATCATTCACACCGGCGATTACAAGGTTGACGAAACACCGGTCATCGGCGAGCCGATTGATTTAAGAACCCTCCGTCGATATGGACAGGAAGGCGTGCTGGCGCTGCTTTCCGATTCCACGAACGCTACCGTTCCCGGCCGGACCCCGTCTGAGCGGGCCGTCATTCCGGCCTTTGAAGAGATCTTTAGCGAAGCCAAAGGCCGCATCATCGTGGCGGGCTTTGCTTCGTCGATCCATCGAATTCAGATCGTTTTCGACGTGGCGCAGCAGTTCAATCGTCGGGTCTGTGTGCTGGGACGTTCGATGCAGAAGAACGTCGAGATCGCCGATCGCCTCGGGTACCTGGATATTCACGACGGCTTGTTGGCGGGAGTGAACGAGACAAAGCATCTGCCTGATAACGAAATTGTTTTTTTGGTTACTGGTTCGCAGGCCGAGCCGCGGGCAGCGCTCTATCAGATGGCCACCCAGGTTTATCGGGGCCTGACGATCGAGGAAACGGACACGGTTGTACTCTCAGCGCGAATCATTCCCGGTAATGAGCGAGCCATCTCAAAGCTAATCGGTTTCATCTACAAGCGCGGCGCTAACATAATCGAAGAGAAGCGCCGATTAATTCACGTCAGCGGACATGCTTCTCAGGAAGACATCCGCATCATGACGGAAGCCGTGCGGCCAAAGTTTGTGGTGCCGATTCATGGCGAGTATCGCATGCTGTTTCGCCACAAAGAGTTCGTCAAAAATCACCTCGGCTTTCCTGAGGCAAACATCATTCTGATCGAGAACGGCGACGTGCTCGAGTTGGACGGCGAACGCGCCGCCGTCATAGATCGCCGCGAGGTCGGGCGCACGTTCATCGACGATTCGGGATTTGAAGAGATCGATTACGAGACCGTGCGCGAGCGAAAGAAGATGGCGTACGAAGGCATGGTGACGCTGGTCGTGACCATTGACGGCCAGACCGGAGAGCTGGAAGGGCCGCCGCAGATCGTCGCCCAGGGCGTGCGAGGTTTTGAATCGACCAACGGAAACGGTTCAAAGCGCCGGACCCAGGTTTCAAGTTATGAAGGCTCAAAGGAACTGGTAAAAGAGTCGCAGGGCGTCGTCGTCGCGGCCATCGCCGGGGCCTCGAGACAAATGCTGGAAGACATCTCGCTATTGAAAGAACATCTGCGTGTTGAGCTGAAACGATTTATTCAGAAAGAGACTGGAGCGCGGCCGGTAATCGTGCCCGTGATACAAAAAGTTTAGCCGCAATCTCACTAATTTGGACCCGCCAGGGCTTAATGCCCCCTGTAGCCAGAGGATTGCTTACGCAGTTAAGCCTCTAGATGAGTTACGGATAAGAGGACGGCCTAAGGCTTCGAAGGGAAACCCCCGGGAATTGCTTAGTCTGGATTGATTCTAAGGCGAAAAAATCTATCGCCGTCTGCGTCAGGTTTTGGTATTCTGAGTTGTACCCGGTTGAACCGGGGCCACTGTCAGCGGCGCTCCCGTCAGCGATGTTAGTTAAGACGGCGATCAACTCCTGGCCTCTGAGTTCTCCCAAATACCTAACAGTCATGTTTGTCCCAAAGAATCATTTACCTCAAAACGATTTATCTTCACAACAACTACAATGATGGAGTGGTCTGAAAAAGTTGTTCTAATCACCGGCGCTTCCTCGGGCATTGGGCGCGAATTTGGCGTTGAGTTGGCCCGTCGTGGCGCGGCGGTCGGTTTGCTGGCGCGGCGAGCCGATGCTCTGCGCGAGATCGTGAAAGAGATCGAAGCAGCGGGCGGGCGCGCGCTTGCTCTGCCGGCGGACGTGACTGATGCGGATGCGGTGCGCTCTGCCGCTTGCGCTCTCCGGAGAAAGTTCGGCTACATCGATACGCTAATCGCGAACGCCGGCGTCGGCGCGACCACCTACGCGGTGGATCTCTGTGAAAAAGAAGTTGCCGAGCTCATCAAGGTCAACGTGATTGGCGTCGTGAACAGCGTCACTGCCGTTATTCCCCACATGATTGAACGAGGCAAGGGACACCTGGTCGCGATCTCCAGTCTCGCTTCTTATCGTGGTCTGCCGAAATCGGCTGCGTACTGCGCCAGCAAGGCGGCCGTGTCAGCGCTCTTTGAGAGTTTGCGGATCGATTTGATGGGCACTGGAGTTGATGTGACGATCATTCATCCGGGGTTTATCAAGACACCCCTGACTGCCGGTCGCAAGCGCATGCCCTACCTGATGGAGCTTGATGACGCGGTCAGGAAAATGGTGCGCGCGATCGAGAAGCGTAAAAAGAGTTATGCCTTTCCCTGGCAATTGGCCAACATCGTTCGCGCGTGCATGCTTCTGCCAAATCCATTGTATGATTGGGTCGCGGCCAGAAATTCGTTTCGCGAATAGCCGCAATTGTTCTTTGTACTTGGTGCTTTGTACTCTCGCTCTCGAAATGCCGGAGCCGGCATTCATCAGAGATCGCGATATTAGAACGAAGCACGAAGTACAAAGTACGATCTGTCTTCAAATCTAAATCGGGAATTATTCTGCTGAAAGGTAATGACCCTTCTTCAAGCCATTCTGCTCGGCATTGTTCAAGGTCTGACTGAATTCATACCCATTAGTTCCACGGCGCATTTGGTTTTGGCCAGCCGGGTGATGAGTCTGTCTCTTAATCCGGAACAACTGACTTCGTCCATCGCCGTGATTCAACTGGGCACGCTCGTCGCCGTGATTGTGTATTTTGTCGGTGACATCTGGAATATCACGCGGGCCTTTGTCACCGAACATTTCCTACTGCTGAAAAACGGCCGGCGCGATCAATTCAATCGCTCGAATGCGGGCCCCAGGCTGTCTCATGAAGCCCGGCTCGGCTGGTTGATAATCATCGGTTCGCTGCCCGTGGCGATTGTCGGCCTTGCTTTTAAGAAACAAATTGAAGGAACGTTCACGAAAAACCTCTGGGTGATCGCGGTAATGATGATCGTCGTGGCGTTGTTGCTGGCGGTCGCGGAAGCCGTGGGCAAAAAACAACGACGGATGCCGGAGTTGGGGGTTGGGGACGCGCTGGCCGTCGGCTTTGCCCAGTGTCTGGCACTCATCCCCGGCTCCAGCCGTTCGGGCTCGACGATCATGGCTGGTCTGTTTGCCGGCGAGACCCGCGAGACGGCCGCCCGCTTTTCATTTCTGCTATCGATGCCGGCGATCGCGGCCAGCGGTTTGTTGGAGTTGAAACAAGCGGTGCACCTGCTGCCCCAGGGCAGTCTTGCTACGCTGGCTGTCGGCACCGCGGTCTCCGCCGCTGTGGGATATGCGTCGATCTGGTTCCTGCTGCGTTTTCTGCGCACGCACACGACCGGAGTTTTCATCGGCTATCGTCTGATCGTGGGCGGAGCGATTCTGATTTTGCTGTCCAGCGGCCGCATTAGCCCGTTGTGATTAAGCGTTTGCTTTGGTTTCGTGCTTCCTCGGCTCCGATAAGAACGATCCACGAAATCACACGAAGCCGCTCGATAGAATCAGATCCATTTCGTGTGCTTTCGTGGACCAGTTTAATTTGGATAACCGTCACGTCCTTTTTAACAAAGAATTGAAAAGCAAAGGCCGCGAAGGAACGCGAAGGCCTTGTGCCTTCTACGGAAGACCTTTGCGTCATTGCGTTAGGTTCGTATGCTAGCTAGAGACGGATAGAGACCTTTCGGAAATCGGGAGACGGTTACCGTTAGCTCTTCCCACGCACAACAAGTAAACTCCCACTGACATGAGCGCCAATCGTTCGCCTAAACGATGGATAGTGCAGCAGCACGATACAGGCCGAGCCGCAGAGTTGGCAGCCACCCTCGGCGTCTCGCCGATTGTCGCCGGTCTGCTGGTGGCGCGCGGCTATCACAGCCCGGATTCAGCGCGAGCTTTTCTTAATCCCAGTCTCGATCAACTTCATGATCCATTTCTGATGCTCGGCATGTCTGAGGCCGTGACACGTCTGCTTCACGCCATCGATCACCAGGAGCCGATTCTGATTTATGGCGACTATGACGTCGACGGTACAACGGGCACGGCGGTCCTCTTGCGCGCGCTGCGTATGTTGGGGGCGACGGCTGGTTTTCACGTGCCGCATCGCTTCACCGAGGGCTATGGCATTCAGCAAGCCGGTTTAGAAAAGGCCAAGAGCGATGGTTACAAACTAGTCGTCAGCGTCGATTGCGGCATACGCGCGCATGAGCCTCTGCATTGGGCGCGCGCGAATGGCCTCGACATTATCATTACCGATCATCATCTGCCTGATGCAGACGCGGGTTCGCCGCCGGCCCTCGCTGTCCTGAATCCTAACCAGCACGGCTGTAATTATCCTGATAAGAATCTCGCCGGCGTTGGCGTTGCTTTCAAACTGGTTCATGCGTTGTTCCGCGAACGCGGGCGAGAAGCGCAGGCGCCCGGCTTTCTGAAGATGGTAGCCATCGGCACAGTGGCCGACGTCGCCAAGCTGTCGGGCGAAAATCGCGCGATTGTCGCCTTAGGTCTCTCTGATTTGCCGCGCGCGGTGAATCCGGGACTGCGCGCCTTGATTGATATCGCGGGTTGCGGTGACGAAGGCGGCATGACCGCATACGATCTGGGTTTTCGCATCGGACCCCGCATCAACGCGGCGGGCCGAATGGATGCGGCCCGGGCCGTTATCGAATTATTCCAAGCGAAAGAGATCGCGGAAGCTCGCCGTTTAGCCGAACATCTCGACACGCGTAATAGTGAACGCAAGGAAGCTCAACGCGAGATTTTTAACCGGGCCATTGAAGAGTTCGAGAGCGGCGCGGAACGTGCGGCGCAGACGCACGCTGCCGTCATTGCCGGAGACGGATGGCATCGCGGCGTTATCGGCTTGGCTGCTTCAAAGATCGCCGAACGTTTGAATCGGCCGTGCGTGGTTATCTCGCTCGACGGCGACGTCGGCCACGGGTCGGCGCGCAGCATCGAGGCCTATCACCTCTTTGACGGGCTGACAGTTTGCCGGGACTTGTTGGATAAATTCGGTGGGCACTCGCACGCGGCGGGACTGTCGATCCGGCGCGAACATATTCCGGAATTCCGGCGCCGCTTGAATGAACATGCGGCCTCGTGTTTGACTGAAGCAGACTTGGAACCAGTGCTGGCGATCGATGCTGAAGTGCCTGCGACCTCGCTCGGATTTCAGTTGGCTCAGGATCTGAGCGCACTTGAGCCGTTTGGCGCGGGCAATCGGCGTCCGGTGTTCGCGACCCGCGGCTTTCGGGTCCTGAGCGAGCCACAGATCATTAAGGAGCAACACCTAAAGTTACGCGTCGCCGGCCACGACAACCGCCCGATGGAAGCAATCTGGTGGCGCGGGTTAGAAGAAGCCGAGCAAACGCCGAGGGCTAATGATCGCATCGATCTAGCATACGAGTTGGAAGCCAGCCGTTGGCATGGCGATATCAGGTTGCAGTTGAATGTTAAGGATATGAAGGTGGCACAGAGTTGAGGAAGATGATGAATTTGAGTCTTTCCAGGACATTTTTCAAGCCGCGGAGCGGCGAAGGATCTGTAGCCCATGGCGTCAGCCGTGGGGATAGAGACACAAACGCGCCCGAAGCCGCGGAGCGGCGAAACCCACACGGGCATCATCGTCAATTACATAAAAGGGGCGAGATCCCCTTTCTTCGTTACGCCCGACGGGGCTGGTTGGTCTATCACGACGGTTAACCCACGGCTCACGCCGTGGGCTACAGATCTTCCGCCGCTCCGCGGCTGATTATCGACTGGTGCGATAAAAGGATGCAAGCAGTAACTCGAAAAAAACGAATTAGCGCCGTTGACTTGCGCGCCCGCGTCCCGGCGATTGCGCGCGGGCTGGCGCTGTTACTGCTGATTGGCGGCGCGATTTTTGTCGGCGTCTCTTACTACAAGATGCGCAACAACACGCCCTTTCGTTTGAAATCCGAAGCGCCCGCGCTGTCGAAGGAAATTAAAGGAATTATCAACGGCTACGAACGCCGCATCACCAAAAACGATCGCTTGTATCTTTGGTTGCGCGCCGCGCGCGACGTTTCTTATGCGGACGGGCATCATGAACTCGAGACTGTCAACCTCCAGGTGTTTCCACCGACGGGTGACAAGCCCGATCAGATCGTTTCAGATCGCGCGATCTATGACGAGAATAGCGGATCGGGTCAGTTCAACGGCAACGTGCAAATGGAAACGCACGATGGCTTGAAGGTGAAGACTGATTCGTTCATCTATCACCAGGATTCCAAAATAGCTGAAACGTCCGCGCCAATTACCTTCGAACGCGAAAACGTTTCCGGTAGCTCCGTCGGCGCCCTGGTGGATAACGAGAAGAAGCGGATGGAGCTGCGCAGCCAGGTCACCGTCACAGTCGCGCCCGCTGCTTTTGAGAATCCCAAAGCCAAGGATGCCAAACCGTCTAAGTTGAAAGGCTCGCGCGCCAAGCCGGTCACGATTCATTCAGCGCAGGGAGTGTTCGAGCAGAGTACGATGCGGCTGACTTTCTCAGGCGGCGCCACTGCCGAACAGGATCAGGACATCATGAGCGGCGACAACCTCACCGCCATCCTCAACGATAAGAAGAAGCTGCAAAAGATCGAGATGCGCGGCAATTCTTATCTGCGTTCGATGGAAGTGGGGCACGCTTGCGAAGCGCATTCGGTCGACATGGATTTCTTTCTCGACGACGACCAGCGTTTGCAGCGCGCCTACGGTTCGCGGGACATTCGCGCGCAAACCCTGAACGCGGATTCCGACATGCAGTTGAACGGCGCGAATGGTCTCGAGTTGACGTTCCAGGCCCAGGGCGATCGCAGTCTGCTGAAGGAGATGCGCGCCGATGGCCGGTCAGTAGTGACGCTCGCGGCGCCAAAGTCGAAGGCGGCTGATCCGCGGGCTGCCAGCAAGCGCCTGACGGCGGACGCAATCAAGATGAGCTGGCGCGCGACCGGAAAAGATTTGGACAAGGCTGAGGCGGTCGGCAACGCTGAGTTGTACGTCGAGCCCGTGCAGAAAACGGCAAGGGCCGATCGCAAGACACTGACCGCGCCGCGTTTCGACTGCGATTTTTTTGAGAGCGGTAATATCACGCGCAACTGCACCGCGACCGGCGGCGCCAAAGCTGTCTTCGATCCTTTTCAGCCCAGTGAGAAGTTGGGGACTCGTACCATGACCGCCCAGAAAATGAACGCGCTGTTTGTCCGCGAGACCCAGGACGTAGACAAGGTCGATGCTACGGGTGACGCCAAGTTCAATGAAAACGACCGGAACGGAATCGCTAACACCGTGTCATACACTGCGGCGGACGCAACGGTGCGCCTCCGCGGCGGCGAACCCACGGTTTGGGATTCACGGGCGCGCACCAAAGCGGTTGAGATTGATTCCAACAACGCGACGCGCATTTCGTCTTGCCGCGGAAAGGTGAACACGACTTACTACAGTCAGGAACAGACGAACGGCGCCGCGCCGTTTCGAAAAGTTAAGAGCCCCGTTTACCTGCTCGGCGATCGCGCGGAGCTAAATCACGATTCCGGCGTCGCGACTTATACCGGCAATGCGCGCATGTGGCAGGACGATAATTTTGTGCGCGCCGACACGATAACTTTGTTCCGCGAACAGAAGCAGATGGAAGGGCGCGGCCACGTGCAGAGCGCGCTTTACCAGGCGAAACAAAAGACGGGTAATGCAACGGCGGTGGTTCCGGTTTTTGCTACGGCTGAATACATGAAGTATTCCGATCCGGATCGCCTCCTACATTATGAGAACAACGTAGACATAAAACAGGGAACCGATCGGATGACTTCGGGAGTTGCCGATGTCTACTTGCAGAAGGATGGCAACGAAGTCGAGCGCACGATTGCGCAGCGCAACGTGGTTCTGATTCAGCCCGGCAAGCGCGGCACGGGAGACTGGTGCCAGTACACGAACGCTGATGAGGTGGCCGTATTGAAAGGCAATCCAGCGCACGTTGAAGATGCCGAACAGGGAACTACTGACGGTAACCGTCTGACGCTGTACCGGCGCGAAAATCGAGTAGTGGTGGATGATACGCGCGGCTCACAGTCGCCGGGCCGCGTGCGTTCGACGCACAAAGTTAATAAAAATCCATGACCCGTTGAAGAATATTCGATCGTTTAGAAGGGGGCTACCGCCCCGCTTAGGGGTGTATCGCGAATCGTTTGGAAGCCGGACTTGTCCGGCTGATGCAGAAGTAAAGCGGACAAGTCCGCCGTCTAGACAGTGGAGTTGGATCAATCAGAATTGGTGGGCAATAGCCCGCCTCTAAACAAATCGAGATTTGAAATCAACAATAACTAAACCTGATTCGCTTGGCCACTGGGGCCGTTACGGAGGCCGCTTTGTGCCTGAAACCTTGATGGCGCCGCTCGAAGAATTGACGGCAGCTTATGCCGCGGCGCGCGCGGATGAGGGTTTTCAAACAGAGCTCGATGCATTGTTGCGGGATTTTGCGGGTCGACCGACTCCACTTTTTCTCGCGCAGCGCTTGACCGAACACGCTGGCGGCGCGCGCATCTATCTCAAGCGCGAAGATCTCCTGCACACGGGCGCGCACAAAATTAACAACACACTCGGCCAGATTCTGCTGGCGCGGCGCATGGGCAAAGCACGCATCATCGCCGAGACCGGCGCCGGGCAACACGGCGTGGCGACCGCCACCGTCTGCGCGTTGTTTGGTTTGGAATGCGTCGTCTATATGGGCTCGGAAGATATGCGGCGGCAAGAGCTGAATGTCTTTCGCATGCAACTGCTCGGCGCGGAAGTGCGCGAAGTTGATTCCGGATCATGTACGCTAAAGGACGCGATTAACGAGGCCCTGCGCGACTGGGTCACGAACGTGGCCGACACTTACTATTTACTCGGCAGCGCTCTGGGTCCGCATCCTTATCCTTTGATGGTGCGTGATTTTCAAAGTGTGATAGGCAGTGAAGCCCGCGAACAGATACTTGAAAAGGAAGGTCGATTGGCTGACTGTCTGATCGCTTGTGTGGGCGGCGGATCGAATTCCATTGGTCTCTTCTATCCGTTCCTGGGTGACGAATCGGTCCGCATGGTTGGCGTTGAAGCCGGCGGCGTCGGGAACGCGCTCGGCGAACACGCGGCGCGATTCAACGCGGCGGGCGGCGGGAGTCCGGGCGTTCTGCAGGGGACGATGAGTTACGTGCTTCAGGATGAACGCGGACAAATAGCCTCTACGCACTCGATCTCCGCCGGCCTCGATTATCCTTCGATTGGTCCCGAGCATGCTTTTCTTCATGACGAAGGCCGGGTCGTATACACTTCGGTTTCCGACACCGAAGCTCTGGAAGCTTTTCAGATGTTGTCAAAGTTGGAAGGCATTATTCCGGCGCTAGAGTCAGCACACGCGGTGGCCCACGGGTTGAAGGTAGCGAGTGAGATGAAGAGCGACCAGATCGTGATTATTAATTTGTCTGGTCGTGGCGATAAAGATATCGATACGGTTCGCGGAAGTCTGGAGCCCCGCTAGGGGCGAAATATTTATAGCCGGTCGCGATTGTATTTGGGGAGCCCCTAGGGGCGAAACATCTGATGCCGCTCCTTGGAGCCAGGAAATGTCCCGCATCGCTGAAACCTTCGCCGCTCTGAAACGCGACCATCGTCGCGGCTTTATTCCTTTCATCACGGCCGGGGATCCCGATCTCAAAACCACTCGCGAGTTAATAGTTGAACTGGCCCAGGCGGGCGCGACCTTGATCGAGTTGGGTGTCCCCTTCACTGATCCGATGGCCGACGGGCCTGTCATCCAACGCGCTTCCGAACGCGCACTGAAGCATAGCTTTGGAATTGCCGAAGTCTTTCAGATCGTTGCTGAGGCGCGTAAGCAAACCGGCGTCCCGATCATTCTCTTCAGCTATTTCAATCCGCTGCTGCAGTTTTCTCTGTCCGACAACGAGGGGAGGATAAGTCCTCCCCCTAAACGCGCGGGAACTAGTTTAGAGGCGGGACTTGTCCCGCCAAATACTCCGGGCTTCGAGAAACTCGCGCGCGCAGCAAAGGAGGCCGGTGTCGATGGAATCCTCGTCACCGATCTGGTTCCGGAAGAAGCGGGCGAATTTGCAGCCGCGTTGCGCGCGAATGATCTCGACATGATCTTTCTGGTTGCGCCGACCTCAACGGATGAACGTCTGCAAATGGTCGCCGAGCGCGCCAGCGGTTTCATCTATGCCGTGTCGCGTGCAGGCATTACGGGTGCGCGCGATGAAATGAGTTCTGAGGCGGAGAGGCTGGTAGGTCGCGTCCGCGGGTTTTCAGATCTGCCTGTGGCTGTGGGTTTCGGCATATCGACGCCAGAGCAGGTTGCTGACGTTTCGCGCTATGCCGACGCGGCTGTAGTCGGTTCGGCTATTGTGGCCGAAATTGAAAAGGCTTCGTTTACCGGCGATGTCGTGTCGCGAATTGGACAATTCGTGAGGGAGCTGATTTCGGATTGAGTTCAAAGTACGGGCTTTAGTCGGAATCTTCTATAGATCGGCTGTGTTCGGAACTTCAAAAGTCACGCCGCGATCGCAGCAATGGTCGTTAACCGCCTCTGGTTTGATAAGTTCGTTAGGGGATCAGAAGGTGCTCGACGGACTCAGCGTCTTGGAGTATTCTAACCCGTCCTTTTGCAGTGATGACAACCGTGTCGCCTCAACTTCGGGTCGCAGAGAGGGCTGCCGAGGCGGCAGATCAAGGGTCCTGATTCATAAACCCTCTGGAAAATAGTGTCGTTTCATGCGTGAAACTCTGTTCCATTCTCGCTTGAGTTGTGTTATCCTCGGCCCCATTGATTTGGGGGGTGCCCCGAGACTTAACTAAAACAGATAGGAGCAGAAGAAAGAGATGCCCGTTATGCCTGAAGACCGAATTGCAGACCGCAGCCGCGCCATCGAAGCCGCGCTGCTCAACATTGAAAAGAGATTTGGCAAGGGATCGATCATGCGCTTAGGCGAGCGCGAGATTTCCGATATCCCGGCGATTTCAACGACTTCTTTGTCGCTGGACGCGGCGGTGGGCGTCGGCGGCGTGCCGCGTGGGCGCATCTGCGAAATCTATGGACCGGAAAGCTCCGGCAAGACGACCCTCGCGCTGCACATCGTCGCCGAAGCTCAAAAAGCCGGCGGTGTGGCTGCTTACATCGACGCAGAACACGCGATGGACGCCGACTATGCCGGCAAGCTGGGCGTGAACATTGACGACCTGCTGATTTCGCAGCCTGACTCAGGCGAGCAGGCTTTGGAAATCGCCGAAGCTCTGGTGCGCTCGAATGGCGTCGACGTGATCGTAGTCGATTCGGTGGCGGCTCTGGTGCCGCGCGCTGAGTTGGACGGTGAGATGGGTGACTCGCTGCCTGGTTTGCAGGCGCGCCTGATGTCCCAGGCCCTGCGCAAGCTGACGGCGATCGTGGCCCAGTCGAACACCTGTTTCATCTTCATCAATCAGATCCGCGAAAAGATCGGCGTGATGTTCGGTAGTCCCGAAACGACCACGGGCGGACGCGCGCTGAAGTTTTATTCGTCGCTGCGGCTCGACATCCGGCGCATCGGCGCGATCAAAGACGGCGATCGCATCGTAGGCAATCGGACCAAGGTCAAAGTCGCCAAGAACAAAGTGGCGCCGCCGTTCCGCGAAGCCGAGTTCGACATCATGTACGGCGAAGGCATTTCACGTGAAGGCGATCTGCTGGACCTCGCTTCCAACAATCGCGTCGTCGATAAGAGCGGCGCGTGGTTTTCCTACAAAGGCGAGCGCCTGGGCCAGGGCCGCGAGAATTCGAAGCAGACTTTGAAAGACAATCCTGAAGTACTGAAGCGGATTGAAAACGACGTAAGGCGTGCGCTGGGTATGCGGGTGCATGGTGAGGTTGCGACGGCGGACGCGGCGCCGGTGGAACAGAAGAAAGCGGCGGCAGCTACGGCCGCGGATAAGAAGTAGGCTGTCGCCGTACCGGTAAGACCTCAATTGAGACGACCAGGGTCCTAGTTTGACTTTGCGCCTTCGTCCTTCTTAGCGCCTTTGCGTGAAATGCAGTATTGCGATTTGGCAGTTCACGCAAAGGCGCGAAGCACTACGTAAGGCGCAAAGAAACCTAAGTTCGATATCCCACTTTAGCTCGACCTCTCTTTACAGTCTCGGCAGATCCTCGCATAATCCGCCCGGCCTGATTCAATTCATGAGCGAAACGATTCTCATCAAAGGCGGCACAATCGTGACGATGGACGACCGGAATTCCATCGTGCGCGGTGACGTGCTGATTCGTGACGGTCGCATCGCGGAGATTGGCAATCATATCGAGGCCAATGAAGGCGAGACGATCGACGCGAGTGGTTGCGCGGTGCTGCCGGGCTTTGTGCAAACGCATGTCCATCTCTGTCAGACTTTGTTTCGCGGCGCGGCTGACGATCTCTCGCTGATCGACTGGCTGAAGCAACGCGTTTGGCCGATGGAAGCGGCGCACACGGCGAAATCAATTCGCGCCTCGGCGCGATTAGGTATCGCGGAGTTGGTCAGAGGTGGGACCACGTGCGCGCTGACGATGGAAACCGTCCAGCACACCGAAGAAGTTTTGCGGGTTGTCGATGAGACTGGGTTCCGCGCCACGGTCGGCAAATGCATGATGGACAAAGGCGAAGAAGTGCCGCCGGGGCTGCTCGAAGAAACGCGCGAATCGATTCGCGAGTCGGTGGCGCTGATTGAGAAGTGGCACGGCCACGCCGACGGCCGCGTGCGCTGTTGCTTTGCTCCGCGGTTCGCGATTAGCTGCACGCGGGAACTCTTGAGCCAGGTTTCCGAACTAGCGCGGAAGCATCAGGTGCTGATTCACACACACGCCTCCGAAAACAAGAAGGAATGCGAAATAGTTGAAAGCGAAACCGGCCAGCGCAACGTGGCTTATCTCGAGTCGTTGGGAATTTCGGGCGCGCATGTGGTGCTCGCACATTGTGTGCATCTCGATACCGAAGAGATGGAGACGCTGGCCCGCACAGGGACGAACGTCGCGCATTGTCCGTCGTCGAATTTGAAACTTGGATCGGGTTTGGCGCGCGTGGCCGAGATGCTGGCGCGCCGGATTCCGGTTTCCCTGGGCGCGGATGGCGCCGCCTGCAATAACCGTCTCGACATGTTTACGGAAATGCGCACGGCGGCGTTGCTGCAGAAACTCGCTCATGGGCCGGAAGTTCTGCCGGCGGCGCGGGTCTTGCGCCTGGCTACCATCGATGGCGCGCGGGCGCTGGGTTTGGAAAAGGAGATCGGCAGTCTGGAGACCGGCAAACGGGCGGACGTGATTGTAGTTAAGCTCGATCAACTGCACTCGACGCCGCAGCGAGATGTTGTTTCGGCTCTCGTTTATTCTGCGATCGCGTCGGACGTGCGCACTACAATCATTGACGGACAGGTGTTGATGCGCGATGGCGCGCTGCTGAGGCTGAACGAAGCAAGCGTAATTGAAGAAGCGAATCACGAGGCGAAGGGTTTGGCCCAGCGCGCAGGAATTTCTGTTCAGGTTGCTGAAAAGACGGGAGAGCAGGTTACCAACAGCAACGGCGATCTGCGAAACCACTCGTCTTAAGAGGGATTTAGCGCAAAGGACGCGAAGTTTTCGCAGGGCCGCAAAGAACCTCAAAGGACGGGAAAGAGGTTTCCTTTGCGTCCTTTGCGTTTAGATTCCTGCGCTTGTATCTAACTGCTTATTATGTCTGCCTCAACGCTGACTCTTCCGGCTTTCGCCAAGGTGAATCTAAGCCTGCGCGTCCTGGGCCGGCGCCCTGATGGCTATCACGAAATCGACACAGTCCTGCAAACGATCAGCCTGCACGACACTCTTGCCGTAACCGCTACGAACGATCCAGAGATCGTCTTATCCTGTGACGATCATTCATTGGCAAAGTCGGCGGACAATCTCGTCTATCGCGCCGCCAGAGCTTTGCAGGTTCGCTTTGCGCCGGGCAAAGGAGCCCGCATTCGTCTACTAAAACGTATTCCCGTTCAGGCTGGATTGGGGGGCGGCTCTTCGGATGCGGCCGTGACGTTACTCGCACTTGCGTATCTCTGGCAGACCGAGGCAAAGGCGCACGAGCTTTTGGAAATCGCGAGCAGTTTGGGAGCCGATGTACCCTTTTTCTTTTTCGGCGGTACGGCGCGTGGAACAGGCGCCGGTAATGAGCTGACGCAGTTAGAGGACGCGTCTGATCAGTTCCTGCTGGCAATCAAACCTAACGCGAGCATCCCCACGTCGGATGCCTACAGATCGCTCAAGGCCCGTTCCTTGACAACAGCGGAAGCCAAAACTATTCTTTCTAGTTCGGCACGGGGCAATATTTCCGACAGTTTCGACTCTAAAGTTCTTCAAAACGATTTCGAGCCGGTAGTGTTTAGAGTTGAGCCGGAAATTGAGGCGGCAAAGGTCGCCCTGATCGGGGCTGGCGCGAAAGCCGCTCTGCTGGCCGGTAGTGGTTCGGTGGTGTTTGGGGTTTTTGATAGCGGAGATGCGCAGGCACGCGCCATTCAGGCGATCGAACTCAAGGCTGGTTGGCGCGTCTTTCCTTGTAGAACGGTGGGGAGCAGTGCCTATCGAAGCGCGATGGGCGCGGCGGGCGCAATCTTCGCAGATGTTTCGGGCCGCTGACGTGGGGCCGATAATGTTGGGGCGTCGCCAAGTGGTAAGGCACCGGTCTTTGGATCCGGCATTCGTAGGTTCGAATCCTTCCGCCCCAGCCAATTTTAGAAGTGGCACAGACCTCAGTCTGTGATTTGAGCTTGCCTAACGTAAGACACACAGCCTGAAGTCTGTGCTACTGACTAATGGGAACGACCGGCGGCATCAAAATCTTTTCGGGCACTGCACATCGCGCCCTGGCCGAAGAGATTTGTCATGAACTGGGTTGCGATCTCGGAAAAGCGACGGCGGCGCGCTTTTCCGACGGCGAGTTCAATTTTCAGGTTGAAGAAAATGTTCGCGGCGCGGATGTTTTCATCGTTCAGCCGACGTGCCCGCCGACCGACGCGTACTTGATGGAGTTGCTGGTGATGCTCGACGCGTTTCGTCGCTCATCGGCCGAACGTCTTACCGCGGTGCTGCCATATTACGGTTACGGCCGGTCCGATAAGAAGGACCGCCCGCGCGTCCCGATTGCGGCAAAGATGGTCGCCAATCTGCTGACGACTGCGGGTGCGGACAGGATTTTGACAATCGATCTGCATGCGGCGCAGATTCAGGGCTTCTTTGATATTCCGGTGGATCACTTGTACGCGGCTCCGGTGATGATTCGTTATTATCAGGAGCGGCCGCTCCCGAATCTGACGGTCGTGGCGCCGGATACAGGCGGAGCGGAGAGAGCTCGCGCGTACGCCAAGCGTTTGGACGCCGAGCTGGCACTTTGTGACAAGCGCCGTGACAAGCCCAACGTGGCGGAAGTCATGAACGTGGTTGGTGACGTGGAAGGTCGAAACTGTCTAATCGTTGACGATATGTGCGATACAGGCGGATCTTTGACCAAAGTTTCGTTGGCTTTGAAGCAGGCCGGCGCGGCGCGTGTTGACGCGTGCTTCACACATCCGGTACTGTCTGGACGTGCGGCACAGCATCTGGGGAACTCGGGAATTGAGCAGATCGTGGTGACGAACACGATTCCGCTGAATGCAAAAGCAGCGGAATTGAAGAACATCAGAGTTTTGAGTATTGCGCCTCTTTTGGCGAAAGCGATCAAGTCGATCCATGAAGAGACCAGCGTCTCTTCGCTCTTTGTATGAAGGTCCGGGCCCGTCGCCCGGTCAAACGAAGGGCAAACACTGAAAGCTAAGTAGCCGTCAGCCCTCAGCTTTCAGCAAACACAATTTGAGCACGTGGCATAGACTTCAGTCTGTGATGTCGACCTGTCAATCACAGACTAAAGTCTGTGCCACAACTATGGGAGAGCAATCATGGCGGAAAGAAAAGACATCGTGGTGCGCGCCGTTCAGCGCGACGGTCGTGGAAAAAATGATTCGCGGCGGGCCCGTCGTAACGGACAAGTGCCGGTGACCATGTATGGTGGCGTCGGCGGGGCCGTGTCGGCGCTTTGCGAGTTGCGCGACCTCGCGGCAATCCTGCGATCCGATACTGGCCGAAACACGATCTTCACTCTTGATATCGAAGGCATCGAAGCCACCGAGGTAATGTTTGCGGATCGGCAGATACATCCGGTGAAGATGCGCTTGATGCACGCTGATTTCAAACGGCTGGTAAAGGGCGAAAAGATCGAAGCGACCGTGTCGCTGCGTCTGATCGGAGAGCCGATAGGCGTGCGCGAGCAGGCCGGATTGCTCGAGCAGATCGTTCGCGAAGTGGAAATTCGTTGCGAACCACGCGAAATTCCCGAGGCCATCGAAGTCGATGTCACCAATCTGGGAGTTCACGATGTTCTGCACGTGTCAGACATCCCCACCGCCGAAGGCATCGAGATTTTGGAAGCGCCCGACACAGTGATCGCTACGGTCGGCATGGTTAAGGAAGAGCCGACGGCAGCAGCGCCCATCGAAGGCGAGGCGACTGCTGAACCGGAAGTTATCGGCAAGGGTAAGAAGGAAGATGAAGAAGGCGGGGGCGAGCCCGAGAAGAAGTAGGGACATTGCCGCTTTGCGATGCCAATTGCCGATTGGTTCCTGCATGGCTGATGGGCGAGTTTCAATTGGCAGTCGCAATTGAAAATCGGAAATGAATCTAATCGTCGGGCTCGGCAATCCGGGCAGTGAATACGAGTGGACGCGGCACAACGTTGGTTTTCTGCTCCTTGATAAATTGGCCGCTGACGCTGGCGTGACCTTGAAGCGGCGTGAATGTCAGGCGCTGGTAGGCAGCGGGATAATTGGAGGCCAGCGATCTAAGCTGGTGAAGCCGCAGACCTTCATGAATTTGAGCGGCGAATCGCTGGCCTGTCTGATCGCGAAAGACGAACTGGACGTCGCCGGCAAATCGCTGATTGTTATAAGCGACGACCTGGCCTTACCGTTCGGCACGATTCGTCTGCGGGCGCGCGGCAGCGCCGGCGGACATAACGGTTTGAAGTCGATTATCGCAGCGCTGGGAACCAACGAGTTCACTCGCTTGCGCATAGGCATCCAGCCGGAGCATCCGGTTAGCGATGCCAGGAAGTTTGTGTTGGACGAGTTTGCGTCAGCCGAAAGACGCGCCTTGAAAGAGATTCTGGAACGCGGCGCCGACGCGGTGCGCTCGGTTTTGCGGGATGGCATTGCGAGGGCGATGTCGCTGTACAACTAGTTCAAGATTTCAAATCTCAAATTTGAAATTTCAGATTTGGATCTTGAAATCGAGTTTGCGAGTTTTCGTTTAGACGGCGGACGTGTTCGCCAACCTTGATTGCAGCCAGACAAGTCCGGCTTCTAAACGAAGGAAGACGTCTAAACTGCAGTTGGTCGCGGCCGGACATATTCCGGCTTCTAAATTGGAGGTTGAAGTTGGCGGAAAAAAGAACTTACGAAGTGGTTTTCATCATTGACCCGGGCGCGGGCGATGATGAGGTAATGAAGCTGAGCGAAGCGGTGCAGAAAATTATCACCGGACAGGGCGGCGCCATAACCAAAACCGAAATCATGGGAAAGCGGCAGTTGGCTTACGAGATCAATCACAAGAAGGATGGCACCTACGTGCTGCTGGAAGTGGAAGGCTCGGGCGCTGAAATTGCCGAACTGGAACGCCGCATGCGCGTCAACGATCAGATCCTCAGGTACATGACGATTCGGGTCGACGAGGATCGTCGCCGCGCGGACAAGCTGAGAGATCGGCGTGCGCGCAAAGCTGCTCGGCGCACTGATGCGAAGAACAAGACCAACCGCGCCGTCGCCGGTTCAAATGCGACAGTCGCTGAATCCGAAGACGCTGAAGCTTAGGCGAATTCGATCTTGAGCCAGGCCCGTGGACACGAGGCGGTGGCTTTGTAAACGTTCAGGCTTGGTCGTCAGTAGGTAGAAGGGAAAGAATATGTCATCACACTACGAAGATCGTGAGAATTCATATGGATTTGAGCGCGAATACGAAAGAGCTATGCCCGGTCGCGGTGGGCGCCGCATGCAGCGGCGGAAGATTTGCCGCTTCTGCATGGACAAGGTCGATCTGATCGACTTTAAAGATGTGAAGCTCTTGCAGTCTTATATTCCTGAGCGTGGCAAGATCCTGCCGCGACGCATCTCGGGAGCTTGCGCGGCGCACCAGCGCATGCTGGCCGAGGCGATTAAGCGCGCACGTAACATCGCCCTGCTGCCTTACGCAGCGGACTGAATCGAGAGTGGCACAGACTTCAGTCTGTGACGTCGAATCGGGAAACCACAGACTGAGATCTGTGCCACTGGTGATTTAAGAGGAGTCGATAGAAATGGCAAATAAACAGGTTCTATTACGCGAAGATATCGATAATTTGGGCGCCCGCGGCGAGATCGTGCGCGTTAAGGCGGGTTATGCCCGCAATTATTTACTGCCGAGAAATCTGGCGGTCGAGGCCACCGTCAACAATGTCCGGCAGATCGAAGGTGAACGTGCAGCGCTGGCCAAGCGCGAAGCCAAGGATCGCTCGGGGGCGGAATTGCAAGCAAAGGCCCTGGGCAGCCTGACCCTGAAGTTCGAGCGCCGAATCGGCGAGGCCGGGGTGCTCTATGGCTCAGTGACGTCGATGGACATCGCCCACGAGCTGAAAGAACAGGGTTATGAAATCGATCGCCGCCGCATAATCCTGCGCGAACCGATCAAGCGCTTTGGCAGTTACGAAGTGCCGGTGCGTTTGCACCGCGACGTCACGGTCCAGTTGCCGGTGAGTGTGCTGGGCGAAGGCGGGATTGAGATCGATGTGACGGCGCTGGATGCGGAGACGGGCGGAGAAGCTGCGGCCAAGGCAGCGCCAGAGAAGGACACGCCGGCCGAAGCCAATGAATGAGTAAGGTGAAATGGGTTACGAGCACGGCAGGGCTGTGGGATATTGATGGTTAGCAGAAGGGATCTCTTATGGACCAAAACGATTGGCTGCCAGTGCCAAACCTCGTATGTCGTACGTGCGGCGCGTTATTACACGTAACAGCCACGGAGAAACGTCCCGTAACGGAGTTTTACGCCTTTCATCCTAAGGGCATTTGTCCACTCAGTTCGGACTGGGTGAGACTTGATTCGAAAGGTCACGTTACAGAGAACATATCTGAAGGTAAGGATTGGCGGTAATATCCCCCTGACAAAACAAATGACAGGCGACGCTCTAAAGCTTTTTGCGGTTGAATACAGTATGACCTTAAACTCGGTGCACCGCCGCTCGCTGAGAATAGTAATTGAAAACAATCAAAGCAATCTTCGAAATGGCCACTCATCTGACTTTGTTCCGATTGGTTTGTTTTCTTCGCGCGAAGAAGCTGATCAATTTGTTGAACGTTTCAGTCACACGCTAGCGGAACAAGGCCAGATACAATTTCATGGTCGGGATTAGCGGCATGTTGCGGATGTCGTTGAAGATTTGCTCAAGCACTCGCCGTTAGATACTCTCATCGCGCTTCAACCACAAAAATAAAACTCGCAAACACGCGAAAAAGCTTCCCTAAAGTTTTACGAACGGATAACCTTTGGTCTCCTCGTCTCGATCAAACCACTGTTAGCTTTCCGAAACATGGCAACGCCAGAGCCCATTCGCAATTCGCCTCTCGAACGTCCTCTCCCGAGTAGTCCAGACACCGAACGCGCGCTTCTGGGTTCGATCCTTCTTGATAACTCGCTAGTCGCACAGGCCATCGAGTTGTTAAAACCAGAAGCCTTCTACGTACCGTCCCATCGTCGAGTCTTTATCGCAATGATCACTCTATTCGAACATGGTTCGGAAATTAACCCTATTTTAGTTGCTGACGAACTTAGGAGGGATAACTCCCTTGAGTCTTCAGGGGGAATGCTATTCTTAAGCAACTTGACGTTCGGGCTTCCACACGTAACAAGTGTCCTTCCTTATGGCAAGATCATTCGCGGTAAGTTTCTTCTCCGTCAGTTAATCAAGGTCGCCGGCAAGATTAGCGCGGAAGCCCTGGAAGAGGAAGACGAGCCGCAAAATATTCTCGATCACGCCGAGCATGCGATTTTCGCCCTCGCCGACGAGCGCATTCGCCAGGGTTTCGAGCATATCAAGCATCCCGCTGAACGCGTTTTGGAGAAGGCCGAAGCTGTCGAGCACCGCGACATGGTAGTCACGGGCGTGGCGACGGGATTTCGCGCATTTGACGCGCTGACTTCGGGCTTGCAGAGACAGGATCTGGTTGTGATCGCGGCGCGGCCTTCGATGGGCAAGACCAGTCTGGCCCTGACGTTAGCCCAGCACGCGGCGATTGAGAACAAGGCGGTGGTCGGGATCTTCTCGCTGGAAATGTCCGCTGAATCTCTGGCGATGCGTATGCTTTGCTCTGAAGCCAGTGTGGATGCGCAAAAGTTTCGCAGCGGTTATCTGTCTAATGAAGAATGGTCGCGTCTGGGCACAGCGTTGGGCAAGCTTGCGGAAGCACGCATCTTCATCGATGACACGCCCGCGATTACAGTGCTCGAGATGCGCGCCAAGGCCCGCCGTTTGGCGACCGAGCAGAAGCAGCTCGACATGATCGTGGTGGACTATTTGCAGTTGATGTCGGGCTCATCGCGGCGTTTTGAATCACGCCAGCAGGAGGTTTCGCAAATCTCGCGCGAACTGAAAGCCCTGGCGAAGGAATTGAACATTCCGATGGTCGCGCTGTCACAGTTGTCACGCGCGCCTGAGAACCGCACCGATCACCGTCCGCAGTTGGCGGACCTGCGCGAGTCAGGCGCGATCGAGCAGGATGCCGACGTGGTGGCGTTCATCTATCGCGAAGAGCAGTACAACAAGAGCGATGAGAACAAGAACATTGCCGAGTTGATCGTCGCGAAACAACGCAATGGGCCCACCGATACCGTCTATCTCGCCTTCCTGAATCAGTTCGCCAAGTTTGCCGACCTTGACCGAGACGCTCTGGGCGCTTATCTCGCCAGGTTCGATCGCTCAAAGGGCTCGCAACGGGGCGGCCGCAGTGATGAGTTCTAGGCTGACTTCCCAAGCTCACTACGCGACAGGTTTCATTCTTAGCGATCCTGATACGCAGCCACGCCTTCGATCGCGCCTTCGTGCATGCGCTCGGGACGGACGTAGAGCCAGTGCTTCTCAAATTCTTCGTCGGTCATATTAGCGGCTACGATTCGCTCTTTGTTCTTTAACCATTCTTCCACCCAACGCCGAACTTCCGGATCGCGATTAAGCGCCGTCCGCGCTGAGTGCATGTTAATAGGAGTGCTCATGAAATATTTTCCCTTCTGCGATGAATGCTCTGTAAAGTCGGAGCGAGACTGGTTGTTATTTCTCATCGCCGGTCCGAGGCGAAAAGGAACCGGCCGCTATCGCTCTCGGTTCTGATCTCTATTTCGAAAAAACGTCCGTTGGTACCGTGGGGAACTTTTGCCGGATCTTCTCGATATCCTTGCGGCCCGGATAATCGAGGTTTTCCGGATCGTTCGGGTCGTTAACCATCGGCGGTAAACGCATCACGCCCCAATGGCCGTCCTGGCTATGTAAAAGAAAGCCACTGTACTCCCCAAACGAATCCTGCGGATCAGATGAATGCGGATACCCGTTCATCCAGGCCCAGCCGTTGTGGACCTGGAGGCGGTTTACGACAAACACGATGGACCCGCGGTGAGCCGTGTAATAAGGACTCCGGCGATTGCTAAACTCTTCGCGCAGCGCATCCATGATCGCTTGCCGTTCGTCACTCCCTTTCGCCGGCGTATGTAACTCATCAATAACTGCGCTATTGATAATCGCGGGTTCGCTTTGCTTTTCGTTCACCGTGGATAGCGGAGCGTCGACGTGTCCGGCCGTCGCGCCGGAATCGTGCGTCGATGGAGTCGGGCTGGACACATTTCCCGATCTCACTCCGGCGAGGGAACAACCCATCACGCAGCTAACGACCAGGCAACTAAACATCAGGAAGACTCTCATCATCGGCTTTAATCTAATCTCTTCCAAAGAACAAATTTAGAAATTCATGCCCGCCGCCGCCAGGATCGCCAACACCACAGCGATGATTGCTTCACCGGCAATCAATCCCGAGGCCAGCGGAATGCGATAGTCCTTTTCAGTCTCAGGCGAAACCTTTGCCCAAACAAATTGCCCGACGCCGCCCAGAATAAAAGTCATCAGCACTGAAGCCGGAATCAGCATGCCGATACCGATCGCGGACGGCGAAGGGATTTTCTCGCCCCACTTTTCAGCGAGTAGAGTTAGCAGGATACCTACGGCAATTCCTATCACCAGCCCGACCAAACACCCGGGAGGCAATGCGTTGAAACCTTTCGTCAGCAGTTCGGCGAAGCCCGCCCACTTGACGCTGATCGGCGCGGACAGCCCCTGGGGTCCAATGCCGAATTTGTCCCGCAGAATCGGGTAGACAACCGCGGTCGCAATCGAGCCGACCGGCGCCGCGATTAGTTGCGCGATCGTCAGGTTGCGTGGATTCGACTTGAGCAACTGCCCGGCTTTGAAATCCTGCATCAACGCTTCGGAAGTAACCGCGATGGTTCCCGTCAATCCGCTCGAAGACATGTTAACCGGGACGTTGCCCGGCGAGATAAACGCGAAAACGGCTTGCATCATGTTCGACATGGCGCTGATGGGTCCCCAGTTCGTCTCTCCCAGCACGCGCAGACCGACCAGCATTAGGGGCAGAGAAAGCAGGATTGCGATAAAGGAGAGATAGACCGGAATGCCCATGCTGAAGTACTGGACCAGACAAATCACGACCGCCATGATGATCGAGCCGATGGCCACCCACTGCATGGGAAAATCGGTTCGCTCCATCTGGCTGCCTCTTAGTCCGCGAAAAGTCTTGACGATCAGATTCCACTTCAAAGCCAGCGACGTGAGTCCGCCCGCAACCATCAAGCCCGTCGCCGGCCACATGACCCAACGCAAGGTGGTGGGAAATGTCTGCTCCGAAATCATTCCGTGCGACAGCAGAAATGGCGGCAGGATAAACCAACTGACGGCCGTGCCAATCGCCATCGCCAGGCAAATGCGAAATCCGACCAGCAGTCCCGAGCCAAAGGAAAGC
Organism: Blastocatellia bacterium; assembly: GCA_033858155.1. GTDB lineage: Bacteria > Acidobacteriota > Blastocatellia > Pyrinomonadales > Pyrinomonadaceae > UBA11740. The sequence goes on along the minus strand of JAWVCT010000111.1, from coordinate 71,995 downwards.
AGACTAAAGTTGAAGCCGATATTCATCGGCTGCATGCCGGGAAGAAACCAAGTGTCTCTAATCCACTTAAAATAAGTTGTGATAGCCATCAGACCGCCGGAGGCGAGCGTGCCGAGTCCCAGAGCCTTCAACGGTCCGGACGATGCTCCCTTTTCCCTGCCCTCGTGCAACACCTTGATCGTTTCGCCCGCCGCCAAACCATCGGCATAGGTCAGGTTCTCTTCGTCGATGTAATGACGGCGCATCGGCACGGCCAACAGAATGCCGAGGAGGCTGGCGCTGCAAAGCCAAAAAAAGATCTGCCAGGTACCGAGGTGGATGGGCGGATTCAGCACGCCCTTCGCATTAAGCAGATCAAACGCGGCCAACAATACGCACATAAACGCGGTCTGGCCCGCGCTGGTGCCCATGGTCTGCACGATATTGTTTTCGCGCGCGTTGGTGCCGGCCGCGCGCAGGATCAACACGAGCGCAATGAAACCAAAGAACGCCGAGACTACCGACAGGTTCGGCCCGAAGCCGAGCTTCAGAACGCAGTAGGGATAGGCACTGCCGATGATTAGCGCGACGACGAGCCCGACTATGATGGATCGAACGGTAAGCTCGGGAGCATCTGCGACGGATTTTGCCTTGGCCATGGGTTCTCTCCAAAATCCTTTCAGGATAACGAACTAACAAAAGAGCGTGTCAGAAGCCCGCGCGTAAGCAAGGGCCATGCTCGCGTGCGCCTATCGGATAAACACAACACATCGTCGGCAATCTCCTTGAATCAGGAATCTTCGCTAGCGTTGCCCTCCCTCACGGTCGGGCTTCTGATACAGCCTTGGTAGGCTGGGCTGACTCATGTATAGCTACGCGTCCAAAACGCAGATGCTGATCACCAGGCCACTGCATAGCGCCCTCGCCGCGGATCAGCCCCGCCGGAAATCACTCCGGACTTCGCATCAAACATGATCACGGTGGGCGATGACCCCGTCCCCCAGGCTGATTGGATCTTCAGCTTGTGACCGCGTGAGTTGAGTTGCCTGATCACGTCAGGTGAGATCCGCGACTCGACGTTAAGCACGCCCGGCAGGAATTCGTGATTGTCGAACGAGCTCACGTAATGCTGTGTATCAAAGCGCGGGGCTTCGACGGCCTCCTGCGGGTTCATGCCGAACTCGATAATATTTAGCAGCACCTGCAACAGACCCTGGTCCTGATTGTCGCCTCCGGGGGTGCTGAGGACCATGAACGGCTGTCCGTGCTTGAGCACCAGCGTCGGCGTCAAAGTAATGCGCGGACGTTTGCCTGGCGCCACCACATTGGGACTATTCGGATCAGTCAGCGCCGATTGCAGACGTTGGCCCATCAGAACTCCGGTGTCTCCGGCAACTACCGCCGGCAGCCAGGCGCCGCTGGGCGTGGCGCTGAACATGTTGCCGTCCTTATCGATCACATTAACACAGGTCGTGTCGTTCGCCTTTTCAATCTCTGGAAGCGGCTCGGCGTTGTAGGTGATTTGCACCGCGTTCGCCAACAGCGGTTTCATGTTTGTCGGATCGCCCGGGCGTTGCGACAGAGATGCCTTCTGTCCATCGATCAGAGATCGACGCATGACCGCATAGTCTTTCGAGAGTAACTGCTGCGTGGGAATCTTTACAAAATCCGGATCGCCATAGAAGCGATCGCGGTCCGCAAAGCCGAGCTTCAACGCTTCGGTGACCGTGTGAATGTACTCAGGCGAGTTCTGGCCCATCTTCTTTAGATCATAGCCCTCCAGCAGGTTCAGCACTTCGATCATCATTGGGCCCTGCGCCCAGAACCCCGTCTTGTAAACTTCATAACCGCGATACTCGCCTTTGGCGGGCGCGCCGACCCGCGCATGCCACCCGGCCAGATCGGAGGTAGCCAATAATCCGCCGTGCGTCTGCATATAATCGCCGATGCGTTTCGCCAGAGATCCTTTGTAAAAATAGTCACGCGCGGCCATCAGGGCCGCATGACGGCCACGGCCCGCATTTCGCTTTTCGGTGGACGCGATTGAGCGCAGAGTGCGGGCGAGATCGGCTTGCACAAACACGTCGCCGACCTTTGGCACGTTGCCGTTAGGCAGAAAGACCCGCTTCGCATCGGGCCATTGCGAAAAGATCGGCGCGCGCGTCGCGATGTATTGCACGCGCAGTTCGTCAATCGGAAACCCGTCGGCCAACTCGATCGCCGGCTGCATCACTTCGGCGAGTGACTTAGTGCCGAACTGATCCAGCGCCGTCACGCAGGCGTCGAGCACCGCCGGCACCGTCGCCGCCAGCGGACCCGTCGAAGGAATCATCCCTGACCTGGCGCCCGCCATGGTGGGCATGTCCGCATTACCATTGGCGGTACGCAATGTCGCGGCGGAATCAGGAGCCGTCGCAGTGGTAGAGTCGCCGCGCTGCTTCGCACGATTCACGAAGAACTCGCGAGTCGCTTTGGCGGGCGCGGTTCCCATGCCCTCAACCACGGCCACGTCTTTGCCTTTTAGCTTAATCAGGATCGGGACCTCGCCGCCGAACGAGAAATGCGAGAACTCGATCACGGAGGCCGCCAGAATCGTCGCCACTCCGGCGTCTACGGCATTACCGCCGCGCTGAAGAATTCGCATGCCGGCTTCTACCGACAGCGGTTGGCCTCCGGCGACCACGCCGCGCCGACCACGAACGACCGGGCGAAATGTGTCCGCCCGGGAGATGCACAAGGTCGCACCGAATACCGCGAGCGACGTCGCGAGCGACAGGTAACAAAGCAAGGAACGCTGGGTCAACATCCTCGATAGGCCTCCGAGATGATTTAGATTTGGAAGAGTTTTATGCTTGTTGGCTGTCTGAGTCAACGGAAACCGATGAAGTGACGCATTGACGGTGGATTGCTCTTTCGGGTAAAGCAGATTGAATATCTTCACAATTCGATCGCAATGTTTTCGCAACCCTTAACATCCAAGACGAGTTTAGTATGCGTTCATTCATTGATTCTCCTTGTGAGAACTGAGACTGAAGGGTTAAGGCGTCGACTTTGGGGGAGGTCGGCGCCTTTGCTTTTCAGTTGGCACGACTTTCAGTCGGTGATCGTGGTAGCTCAAGGTCAAATCACAGACTGAAGTCTGTGCCACTCCTTGCACTTTCACCCATTCTGACGATAATCACGATTTCAGCTTTCCCATCCTGTCTAAGCGAAAGATCTACCAATGGCCCAGGTCCAAACTGCTCCCTACGGCTCGTGGAAATCACCAATTACCTCTGATTTGATCGTCAAAGAGTCCATCGGTCTTGGCCAGGTGAAGATGGACGGGGACGATATTTATTGGATCGAAATGCGCCCCTCTGAGGGTGGCCGCCAGGTAATCGTTCGCCTCGCCGGCGACGGCAGCACCGTTGACGTGAACCCTCGGGGCTTTAATGCCCGTACCCGCGTGCATGAATACGGCGGTGGGGACTATGTCGCACACAATTCGATCGTTTACTTTTCGAACTTTGCCGATCAGCAACTTTACCGGCAGGCGCCGGACTCGGAACCGCAATTGATTAGCGAGCCCAGTTCTGATGCCCAACTTCGCTATGCGGATTTCGTCGTTGATGCGAGCAGGAATCGCTTAATCAGCGTTCGTGAAGATCATCGTGAGCAGGATCGCGAGGCCATTAATACCCTGGTCGCTATCCCGTTGGACGGTGGCCCGGCGCAGGTTCTGGTGTCCGGCAACGATTTTTATTCTTCTCCGAGTATTAGTCCGAATGGTTCTCGCCTGGCTTGGCTGACCTGGAACCATCCCAACATGCCCTGGGATGGTTGCGAACTTTGGGTCGGCGAAATCGTTGCTGATGGGACCGTCACTAATCGACAACTGGTCGCCGGCGGTCCGCGCGAATCGATCTTTCAGCCGCAGTGGTCACCCGACGGAACTCTCTATTTCGTTTCCGATCGCTCGGGTTGGTGGAACCTTTGTCGCGCCTGGGCGGACGGTACGGTCGAGTGCGTTTACGAAGTGGAAGCTGAGTTTGGCGCGCCGCAATGGATATTCGGGCTGTCAACATATGCGTTCGCAAACGCCGATCAAATCGTCAGCGCTTTTGCTGAGCGCGGTCTGTGGCGTCTGGGAGTTATCGACGTCCGCGCCAAAACGCTGCAACGCATTGACGCACCGTACACCGACGTTTCGTATGTATGCGCCGCCCCCGGTCGCGCCGTGTTTCGGGCGGGTTCTCCACAAGCGCCGTTCTCAATTATAGAAATGGATCTCGCCACTCGGAGTACCAGAGTTTTGCAGCGAGCGAGCAAAATAGAAATCGATTCCGGCTTTATCTCCGAGCCCCAGCCGATCGAGTTTCCTACTGAAGATGGTTTGACCGCGCACGGTTTCTACTATCCGCCAAAGAATAGCGACTTTGCCGCGCCCACTCTCGAAAGACCGTTATTATTGGTCAAAAGTCACGGCGGGCCGACGTCCGCGACTATCGGCGTGTTAATGCTGGGCATTCAATACTGGACCAGCCGGGGGATTGCCGTGCTGGATGTTAACTATGGCGGCAGCACCGGCTATGGCCGCGCCTATCGCGAAAGATTGAACGGCGCCTGGGGCATTGTCGATGTTGACGATTGTGTTAACGGCGCCAGGTTCCTGGCCACGCGGGGCGACGCGGACGGCAACCGTCTGATGATCGACGGAGGCAGCGCGGGCGGTTACACCACTCTGTGCGCTCTTACGTTTCGCGATCAGTTCAAGGCCGGGGCGAGCCACTTTGGCGTTAGCGATGCTGAGGCCCTCGCGAAAGAGACCCACAAGTTCGAATCCCGCTACCTCGACAATTTGATCGGGCCGTATCCTGAGCGTCGCGATCTCTACGTCCAGCGGTCGCCGATTCACTATGCCGAAAGATTGTCTGTTCCAGTAATTTTCTTCCAGGGCCTGGAAGACAAAGTTGTGCCTCCGAATCAGGCCGAGACAATGGTGGAAGCTCTGCGCCAGAAAGGCGTGCCGGTTGCTTACGTTGCGTTCGAGGGCGAGCAGCATGGCTTTCGCCGAGCGGAAAACATCAAACGCGCCCTCGATGGCGAGCTTTACTTTTATTCGCGCGTTTTCAAATTTGAACTTGCCGACCCGGTCGAACCGGTTCCGATCGAAAATCTCTAAAGACTGTGTATCAGAAGCCCGACCGTGAGCGAGGGCTTGATTCGACGGCTGGCCCTCCCTGACGGTAGGGCTTCTGACACAAAACAATAATGATCCCGCGCTATCGCCTACCCTCCACTTGAATGGCCAAAATCGACCGCCTGGGTTGGGCGGACGGAATGTCATTTACTTCTTATGGCGTGCGTATCGGCGTGCGTGTAAACGACACTGCCATTCTCTCGGAACTGTCCGCGCGTCTACCCCCGGGGGCGAAAGCCGCATCGTTCGCCGTCGTTGACCATCTCTATTCAATCATCGGGAGCAATACGAAATCCGGATCGAAGGTGCGTCGCCTCAGCCTGGCTTATTGGAACCTGCTCAGATTTGCTCGTTCAAGAGAGTTCGAGGGAGTGCTCGATGCGTTTGAATCGCATGTTCAGTTGACCGTCGCCGAATATGCGCCGCGCCGCATCTTTGTTCATGCCGGCGTGGTGGGTTGGAATGATCGGGCCATTCTGATTCCCGGTCTCAGCCACAGCGGCAAGACCACTCTGGTCGATCAATTGATTCGTGCTGGAGCCACGTATTATTCGGATGAGTACGCGGTTATCGATGAGCGCGGGCGCGTGCATCCCTACCCGCGCGCACTGGGCATGCGTGGTCCGGGCTCGGAGCAGGCGACGAAAGTTCGGGCCGAAGACATCGGTGCGACCGTCGGATTGAAACCGTTGCGGGTCGGATTGGTAGTATCCACGAATTACAAAGACGGGGCACGCTGGCGGCCCCGCCAGGTCACGCGCGGCAAGGGCGTACTCGAGTTGATGTCGAACACGGTGTCGGCGCGTTCTCAGCCCGAGCTGGCCCTGACCGCTCTGCCCGCGGCATTGGAATCGGCGCGAATTTTAAAAGGTGTGCGCGGTGAAGCGGCGGAGATCGTCGATTCGATTTTGGCGCAGGTCACTTAGTGGCATCCGCCGATCGGAGCGCGGACATCCTGTCCGCCTGAGCGCGAAGCGCGAACTAACCTTCGGTTGTGATGGGCTTAGCTTAGCGTGCTGCGCACGCTTGGCGGACAAGGATGTCCGCGCTCCCGTTACCCTGCTGTTATTGCACCGGCTTGTCCGCAGCCGTCGCCGGTGCGCCGCCGTGATCGTCGCCGCGAACCACTCCGCTCTTGTCCACAAAGAATGAGCGCTTGCCCGTCTTGCCGTACTCACGCGGAGTGGCGACGGCTTCGAATTGGTCCGCTAACACTCGAATCTCAAAGTTGTATCCGTACTTTTCGAGGAAGTCCTTCACCAGAAGCTTCTGCGCGATCAACTCGTCGAGCGTGCCGTACTTTCCTTTGCCCACATTTGACTTGTAAGTGGTCTCCCCACTCGCAATCATTTGCAAGACTCCCATTGCCATCCCTTCATTCATCTCCGGTGGCGGGTTCTTGGTTGCCGACGAAATGCCGGCGACGGTGGTGAGGATCAGGTTTTTGGGCAGATGTATTTCATGCTCGGTGCCCAGCCCACTGCTCGAGAGCGCATAAGTAATGGCGCTGGCGGTAGGGTCCAATCCCAGGAGGAAGTCGCGCATCGCCGGATCCAGGGTTGCTCCTTGTTTGCGGATCTCTTCGTGATAACTCTCCATCAATGCCGGCGAGATATAGATCTGTCCCAGCGTGCGGTTCGGTTCCCAGCGCCGCGAGTTCCGAAACGCACTATTCGATGAAAGCGTCTGGTGATTTATGCTCGCCTCAATTACTCGCCGCACGGTGGGCGCTTCTGAGATCACCACGAAGTTACCGACAAAGGCGTAGGCAAAGACCCCGGCATAGTTCACTAGTTCCGTGTCTTCGCGTCGTTCTACCTGGGCGATCAGGTTTGCTTCGCCGAAGCCCAGGCCGTCGAGGATTCGTGGCATCAGACGGCGCGCGGATTCGCGATCCTTGACTGCCAGCAGCAGCATCGGAAACGCGTCGTTGCCTTTCTTGTCCTTTTCATCTTTTCCGTCAGCCGCTTCCGGCGAGGGCCTTGCGGAGGGTGACGCCGCGATGTTAAAGCCGGCGCCCTGCAAAGATTTGAGTGAACCGGCCAGCGCTATTTCGTTACCGAAAACCGGCAACAGATCATCCTTGATCTTGATGCCGGCCTTCTTCTCGAATTGCGCGTAGGTGTCCAGCGGCTCCGCGCCGCCCGCAGGCACCTGGCGCATTTCGGCTTTTGCTTTGACCTCCGTCGCTTTTCGCATTCCTTCATAGGTCTGCAAAAAATCGATCGACGCAGTGACGAAGACTTCGGTGTCATCCGGGAGCACGGAAGGGGCATCAGACGCGTAAGCTGGTCCGGAAATCAGTTGCGGCACAAAGGGCAAGGGCAACCTCTTCGCGTCCGGACCGTCGATCAGGATCGCCTTGATGACATAGTCGCTGTTATCAAGCGCCAACGCCACACCGACAGCCTCCGGCCATTGCGGCTCTCCAAAGCCCAGCGCGTCGAGCAGGTGGCCGACTTGCGAAGACGCGGTCGCCTGCACTTGCTGTTCTTTGGTCGGAGTCGGAGTTGGTACCGGTGATGGTCCGCCCCTGAGCGTTGCGCGGCCCTCAGTCACCAAGGTTGGTCTTTGCTCGACTTGGAACTCGACCGGCGTCGGCTGACCGGATGGGTCGGGCGTGGTCGCCGCTTCGGGTGTGGCGCTGGCTTCTTCAAGCTGTCGCATTCGCTCAGTTTCCGCTTCGGTAGTGACTTGCTGCTGCTTTTCTGTTCCAGGTTTCTGCCGCTCTTCAAGGGCCACGTTGAAAAATAGAAAGACTGGTTCAGACGAGAATCGATCATGCGCAATGCGAAAGTTTTGATCTTCAAAGAGCGACTTGCTGCCGGCCGGCCGGAGCTTTTGGAACTTGAAAGATTTATCGCTGATGAGCACCAGGTTACCTGTATGACGGAGCACAAAAGCGGGCCGTTCTACCGGCGGTTGCGGCGAAACATTGGGTGTAGCGTTGGGCGTGGCCACGACGATCTGTTTCTGGGGTGATGCGGTGGGCTGCTGGGCCGGTGCGGTAGCTTTGGCGGTTGCGCTGCCGGGCGTTTTGGTTGAGTCAGGGGTGGCTTCAGGGGTTGGTTCTGGAATCGGCGGCAGGACAGTGGGCAGGAACTTTTCCAGCCTTGGCGCGAACTTTGCCGCTTCTTCATTCGTGGCGAACTCGATCGCAACGAAGGCGTCGGGAATGTCGGTACGCGCGGGCCAGGTGGCGAACAGCAGGCGCGCCGTAGCGAGGGCCTCGGCATTGGTCTTCAGAAACTTGATAATCGATTTAAATTGTTCGGGCGGATCGGCAAGCTTGATTATTGGGTCGACGATCTCACCCGCGCCGCCGGTATTCATTAATTGGCCGACGTTGCGCACTTCGCCGTAAAGTTTGTAGCTATCGGCGGCGAGCAGATTGTCGAAAGTTCGTTCGGGAGTTGGCGGCGCCGGCGCCTTGGCGGTAGCGGCCGGTTGCTGGGCGCAGATAGGCGCGGCTAACAAGGCGAGCGCAAGCAAGAGCGAAACAAATTGGATTACGAGCGGGCGAAGAATGAAGCTGGGGGATTGGGATTTCATGGCAACACCTTTAGGTCAAAAGTCCGGCGCGGGCCTGAGCATAACAGATGGCGTCGTCAGCGGGAACAGAGACTCAGCGATGCGGTAGGCTCGAGTTTTGAACTTGCCTAATTTCGGCGTCGTTACGCGACGCAAATACTTCGTTGGCGTTTTCCGGCCTTGGAGAAGGGTGAGTCAGAACTCGAGTTCTTTACGCCGAAGGCGTTAAATAACTCAGCCCAGGGTATCACTCTGGGGGCAGATTCGATTTATTCATCGCTACGCCGAAAGCGTTGAATAACCTTCTCCACAATAAATTAGCAAACCCTTTCAGGGTACGAACCCTCATTGACTCACTTCCCGGCGTGTTACGCCGGGCTAAATTATCTAACGCCTTCGGCGTACTCCGATGCGTCGGCGAGTTTGACACAGACCTTGATTCACCCCGACGCTACGCGTCGAAACTCACCAGAACAACCTAAAGTTTGAACTCTGAACGCGATCAATCGCTTCCGTACCTGATCTCCATCCGCCGGATTCGTCTACTGGCGACGAACAAAACCAGCACCGTGACGATCAGCAAGCCCGGTATCGCGATCCACGCCGGAGTTGGCTCCGACACCACAGCGAATGGTCCTTCCGACAGCGGCACCGGCACGAGCGAGTTCAGATAGTGAATCACGCTGATTTTTTTCAGCAACGGCGGCAGCAGAAAATTGATCCATTCCCATCCATAAAGCAGGAGGGACGGAATTATCGGATTGCGAAAAAACAAACCCACCACCATAAAGAACGCCCCATACCCGACGCAGGCCAGCATCGTAATTACCACGTACGTGAACATCTGGCTGATCCCGGCGCCATCGAGAAAGAAGCGCGTGCTGGCTGAAAAGAAGTTCGGAAAGAAGAGCAGGAACATCGACACCACAGTGACGGCAGTGAAAAGAATGATCGAAGTCACCAAACCGGAAAGGTACTTGCCCGCCAGCAGAACCTCGCGACGCACGGCCGACAGGAAATAGTAATGGAGGCTGCGATCGACGATGTCGCCGCGAAAGAGGTTCATGAAGATCCAGGCACAGCCGAAAAAGATGACCGTTCGCAGGATCAGCGCGTTGTAGATCAGCGAGAAGCGCCATGGGTACTGGGTAAAGTCGTCCCAGGTAATGGGGGGATGCAGAATCGCCATCATGGAAAGCAAACCGATGGGCATCAGCGCCAGCAGGTAGATCAGAACGGCCCGTTTGCCGAAAAAATTCCGCTTTACTTCGAGGCGCATGATGGCGCCGATCTGCCGCAGCCACAGCGACCACGAAGAACTCTCGCCGACCGCTGTCTTAGGTTGAATTGTTTCGGCTGTTAAACTCATTGTAATTTAGTGGCACAGACTTCAGTCCGTGATTCTTCTTATCGAGCTGTTATCACAGACTGAAGTCTGTGCCACTACTCCGATCCGATCAGGTATTCATAAACTGCGCTCAGGTCGTCATCGACCGGCGCGACGGACTCGACCTCAATCTCACCCGTAGCCACGATCTCATTAAGCAAGAGATAGAAGCGATCCGGATTTCGCGTCTTGACGAACAAGCCATGGCGATCGTCGTGCATCCGGGCTTCTACCACCTCATTCTTTTGGAACATGCGCGCCGCCAACAATGCCGGCTGGTCGCAGCGAATCAGAATCTGCATGGGATGCTCGACGTCCATTTCATCGCGTACGCCATGGACTGCGCCTTCGGCGACCACATAACCGTTGTTAAGGAGGACGACGCGGTCTGACATCATATCGACCTCGTGCAGAATGTGGCTGGAAATTATTAAGTGCAAACCATCGTCGGCGAGCTGTCTAAACAACGCGATGGTCTCCGCGCGCACCATTGGATCGAGACCGTTAAGCGGCTCGTCTAAAATTAACACCGAAGGCTGGTGCGCGATCGACTGGGCCAGACGGACCCGCTGGCGCATGCCTTTGCTGTACGCTCCGATCTTCCGATCCGCGGCGGACAGTAAATCGACGCGATCCAGAGCCATCTCGGTAAGATCGTCAGTCTGATTACTGGAGAATCCAGACACCTTGAGGAAGGCGTTGATGAACTCCCGGCCCGTCATCCCTTTTGGAAAGGAATCGAATTGTGAGCAATAGCCCACCTTGCGGAACAACTTCTCCGGCTGGTCCGTCGGCACTCCGAGTACCGTCACCTCGCCACGCGACGGCCGCAACAGGCCGGTCATCAAATTCATCAGAGTCGTCTTCCCGGCGCCGTTAGGACCAACCAGACTGGTGATCCCGAGCGGGATGGTGAGGTTGACGCGATTCACCCCCAGTATCTCGCCGTAAAACTTCGAGACATTATCGAAGACGATTGTTTGTGCGAAAGAAGTTGACATCAATCCACTGCGGCTCTGCCGTCCCGATGTGCGCAAAGGCTCTGCCTTTCCGACTAGTCCTTTTCTATTTGCCGAGGCTGCGCCTCGGCGTGCGGGCAGGATGCCCGCGCTCCATGATCACTTCACTACCTCGTACGCTCTGACTTTTCGAGACAACAGCCACAGGCAAAAAGTGCAAATAAGAAAGAGCATGAACCAGGAGGCCCACAGCGGTGGCTCGGTCAGGAGCACCTCGCGTATGACCTGGCCGTTTCGATACTGCCGTTGCTCTGCGGTTTGACTCACAAAAGTGCCGAACAATCCCGACCACACATTCCCAATCAACGCGCGCAGATCGAAGATATGGCCCCAACGCGTCTGGAAAATTTCATTGACGATGGCAGCGAAAATCGTGGGAATGAAGAAAAGTCCGAGCAATGCCGCGCGCGCGGCCACGAGCCATTTCACCCAGGCCGAGATAGCCTGTGACAGCAAAGCCAGCAAAAGAATCCAGAGCAGACTGCCGATAAAGATCGCGCTGGCGATCCAAATGTTGTCCGCGAACCAGGACCATCCTTCCAGATAGCTCTGCAGCAGGAACAGTATCAGGCCGGGTATCCAAGTCATCGTGGAAAGCAGGATGAAAACAATCGACATCTTGCCGACCACATATTCGGAGCGAGTCAGCGGCCGGCACAGATACAGCGGCAGAGCATTGTTGGTGAGATCGCGCGAAACCTGTTGCGGACCTACCAGCACGACGAGGAAGAAACCAATCGTGCCCTGTGCGATCAGGTAGTTCTGGAAAAACCCGGCATCAGTGGGAAGCAAGTTGCGCAAGTCGATCTTCAGGATCGCCAACGCTTCTACATTGTGATGCAGGTAGATCAGAATCGCGCAGATCAGAGGCCAGATAAACGAAAGCGCAAAAAATGCGGTAAACAATTTCGAACGGAACACATCACGAACGGCGTGCCGCGGAATGATCAGAAAGCGGGCCCAGTCCGGAGACAACGTACCCTCGAATCTATTGTAAGAACGCTCAAGTACCGCCACAATCGTTCTCCATCGCCCTCAGTTTCTTACCATCGTCCGTTTAGAAGCCGGACTTGTCCGGCTCTCACACAGTTCCCAATCAACCTCACTTAGAGGCCGACTCTGCCGGTTCCCCACCGTTTTCCATCGCCTTCAAAAATATATCTTCCAGCGAGTCGCGTTTAAAAGCGAGCCGGCGAATCTGTACCTTTGTTTCGACGGCCAGCCGGTATAGATCGCGAATTTCTGTGCCCTGCTGCAGAATGATCTTCAAGCGATGATCCCCGGTCATCGCGCATTCACAGCCCATTGCATCGACAGCCGCGATAAAGTATTTCAGTTCGCCGCGTGTTTCCAGCATCAGAAATTTCCGGTTGGCTTTTCGCTCTTCCTCGAGATTGCAGTAAACGACCAACCGGCCATCCTTCAGGATCAGGATTTCTTCACAGCATTCCTCGACGTCGCGCAGCAGGTGCGAAGAGAGCACGATATTGGCTTCGCCGCTGTCGCGAATCTCGCGAATCATTTTGATCATGCGCAGGCGCGCGGGCGGATCCAGCCCGTTGGTCGGCTCGTCCAGAAAGATCAACCGCGGACCATGCACGATCGCCTGGGCCAGCTTCGCAAGCTGTTTCATGCCCAGCGAGTAAGTGTCGAGATTGCGATAGCGCGCCTCGCCCAGACCCACGAAGAAGAGCGCTTCATGCGCGCGCTCCAACGCCGCCGCCGGTGGCAGCCCGGAGAGCTCAGCCATGAAACGCACAAAATGAATACACGACATCTTCGAGATGAAGGAATCGCGCTCGGGCATATAGCCGATCAGCGACTTGATTTGATTTGCTTCCGCGCGAATGTCGCGGCCAAAGATGCGTGCCGTTCCGGCAGACGGCGGATGAAACCCGAGCAGGGTGTGAATCAGAGTAGTCTTGCCGGCGCCGTTCGGTCCGAGCAAGCCAATCGCTCGTCCGCGCAAATCACCGCTCAAACTTTTCAGAATCGGTCGGCCGCCAAAACTTACTGATAAGTTGTCGAGAGTAATAACGCCGGAGGAATCGCCGTTAAGCTGAGGTACGATAACTGCTGCCGCGCTGTCTGTCATTCTTTTGCCTGTGTCCCCTGAGTGTCTGAACGAGACTGGACCAGTTCAAGATCAAAAAGAAGGTTCCCCAGAATAAGCCAATCGCTGTTCTTACGAAAAGAGTGTCCCACGAGTTCAGAAATAAAACGGAGAGTCCCAGGGCGATCAGGGTCAAGCCGTTAATCAGGAGGTTGCGATCCGTGGTCGAATCCGCTCCGATTGAGGTATGAGCGTCAATGATTTTCATTAGGGCCGTTCTCCTTGGTGCCGGGAGCGCGGACGTCTCGTCCGCAGCAAGCGCCGGCGTGAAGCGCTTGACTCGCCTTCGGCTCGCGTGCGGACGGGACGTCCGCGCTCCCAGGGTGTCTTACTTCTTGCCGCCCATTCCCTGTCCGAGAATATGTTGCAGCTCAAAAGCGTCCGGCATTCCCAGCAGCGTGGCCGGACTCAAGCCGAACGGTCCGCCTTCGGTGTTCGAGGCAAACTCGATCCGATCGCCAAACGCATAGGCATAAGCCAGCGTCGGTTGCATGTTCGCAGCCATCGTGGCGATTGCCTTCTGCTGCTCGTCTGTCTTCGCGCTATCCGGAATCCGATTCGCGAAAGGCTGCACGAGGGGGGCGAGGTTGTGATAGATCAGCGCCGAGAAATTCGTGTTGCCATCGGCTGGCAATCCCGCGGTAAACTTGGCTGAGTTTGTCAGGTTCACCTTTGAGTCGTGATACCTCAAGGCTTGCTCGACCAACGCGCGGGTCGGCCCGGCGATCATGTAACCATTGGCGAACACGTAATTGACCTCTACGCCAAAGTCTTTCGAGCGCAGAGTGTAGTAGGTTAGGCCGCTCTCTTCCGACCGGTCCCAAACCAACCCGGCCTTTCCTTCTTTGGCCATCTGTTTGTTCACTTCGTCAACAACGTGCTCGAACGCCTGCTGCAGGTGTGCCGGGTCGTTAACTTCGAACACCAGCTTCCACGAAGGAGTCGGCAAAATCGGCCCGTCAATCGCGAATGCGTACTCGCCCCCAAGCGGCGCCGCGAAATCCTTACGCAGATCCAACCCGTGATCGGTTTGTAACTCAGCCAGCTTCTTGTTGAGATCAGGGCTCACTGTGTTCAGCACGCCCAGCAGGTCATCGACCAGGGCCGTTGGATCCTTCACCACAAAGCCAGCCACGAGGTTGGCGTCCGGAGAGATGTATTTAAGCGAACCCATCGCTGCCGGCTGGGCCAGCCATGAAGTGATTCCATGATTGGCTTCGGCGTACGAAAGCACGGCCCGCGTGTTGGTCTTGCCTTCGCTGTCCTTTTGATCCAGGACAAACGACTTCATGTTAAAGACACCAAGTTCATTCAGGGCCGCTTCGTGCTTATCACCCACGGCTATGCGGCGCACGCCCTTCGTGTGGGCGATAATCTTTTCCAGGTCTGCTGCGATCACCAGACCCGCGCCTTCGCTATAGACTCCGGCAATGCGATTGTGAAACGGCGTCGAAGTGAAACTGCTGGCTTGCGCGGCTTTCGCGACTCCCTGCAACTGATCGAGTTTGGGAGCAGCAACCAGGACGTCGCCCGCGATCCAGACATAAAGTTCTTTGCCCCCGGCTTTAGTCGCGGTGTCGGTTGGTTGGGCCGCTTTCGGATCCTCAACCCATTGAACCTGCGGAGACTTACCCTGGGCACCCAACTTCTGCACTTCGGCGTCAAAGAACGCGTGGAAACCGGCCGGGTTCTTGAGTTGGGCCAGCACTATCGGCCCACCTGCATCACCACTGTCGTTCATCCCCGCGCCCACGGCGATCTCGTCACCAAGCTGTTCGCCAAAATCTTTGATTGTCGAGATGGCCTGTTTCATTCCCGCGCCTCTCGGCTCGTGGCGATTTTCAAACCAATCCTTAAGCGCCGGGTTCTGCTGAATCCGTTCTTCGATGATGCGGTTCGATTCGGCGATCGTCGCGCTCAAATTCGGCAACGCCGCATACAGCACCGTGTTCTCAGGCATCATGTCGAGCAGGCGCGTCGAGTAGCGCACGCCCGGCTTGGCCACGGCGTTTAGTTCCTTCTGCAATACCGTCAGACTTTCGAGCGTCTGCGCGTAACGCGCTGCATTGCGACTCCAGGCGACTTCGTCTTTGACCGGAATGGTTTCGATGGAAGCGTTGGTCGTGGCCTGTTCGCCCGCGCGCAGGATCCGATCTTCGCCAGAGCGATCGAGATGAACTTCGCCTTCAATCACGCTGACACGCGAGCCCTTCGTGCCGGAATTCACGGCGAACGTGGTGCCCGTAACCGACACCAAAGAGTCGCCGGCTTCGACAAAGAAATGGCCCTTCTGTTTGGCCGCTTCCACAATTACGCTGCCACGATCGAGATGAAGAGTGGTGCCTCGTAGCGTCTGGGTGATCGAAAATTCTGAACGATCCTTCATTTCGATTAGCGAACCATCGCTCAGGCGTACGACCGCATGCGCATCTTTCGCGGTGCGGATCGTGTCGCCGCGCTTAATCTTCTCGCCCGCATTCAGCGCGCGCGTTTGCGCGTCAGTGATGGCGTAAACCGGCCCATCGGCCGCCTGTACCGTTACGTCGAACGAGCCAAACGGCATGTATCGCTGAATCAAAGGAAGCGCGATCAATCCCAGACCTATGATCAGCACGGCCGCAATGCCCCAACGCAATACGACCGGCCCCAGACTGTAAACGGCAGCCTTGCGATTCTGTCGGCGCCCCGCGGGAACAACTGCTCCCTGGCGCGATTCGCGCGCCTGCTTCAAAGCCTTCCGGCAGGGAATGCATTCGTGGGTATGATCGACCAGCAAGAGCGTGCGCGCGTCAGACAGTTTGCCGCCCAGATATGCCGGAATGAGTGTTTGATAATCCGCGCACCCTTCGATGTGATCCGCCGGAGCGGCCGCCGTTGGAGCGCTCGCATCTTGCGGGCGGTTCGCGTGCATGATGCGCGCATCCGTCTCGTTAGACAGTCGCGCCCACACTCTCTCAGTGGCATCGCTCACCGTTGCGTCGTCGACCTGCTCGGCGCGAATGCCGGCCGTAACTTGGTCCAGGATATTATTGAGTTCTTTGTTTTTCATGACTTTACTCCAAGATGATTCCGAATGAATTGTCCATCGTTCTGTTTAGCGGCGGACTACTGCCCGCCATTCCTCTCGTCACCGCCGGAGCCCTCCGCTAAAGGTTGGTATTGTGGCGATGCAAATACAGCCCAATCTCTTTCCGCAGACGGGCGCGAGCGCGATGCAGCGTCACCCCCACCACGAGGGCTGATGTGTTCATGGCGCTGGCGATTTCCCGGTTGCCAAAGCCTTCAAAGTAACGCAAGGCAAACATCTGCGCCGCAGTCGGTCCCAGCCTTGATAATGCCTCGCCTAACAGCGCTCTCAACTCACGATCTTCCTGATGCTTTGCCGGATCATTCTTTGAGACGAACGCCGCCGCACTGGCGCGATTCTCAACATCGTCGATAGCAACTAGCTGCGAACGTTTCCGGCTGCGCAGCAGATCCAGCGAAGCGTTGATGGCGGCCCGCGCGAAATATGCCTGAGGGTTCTCAACCGTGGCTGCAGATTCCTGCCCCCGAGCGACGCGTAGAAAAACAGTTTGCAGGACATCTTCCGCGTCCGCCGCGCTGCCGGTCACCCGGTGCGCAGTACGAAAGACGCGGTCATGATGACGCTGAAAAAGATCTTCCAGGCTGTTTGAATCTGCTGTAGAGAGTGAACGCGAGGCTGGCGTCCGGTCTTCGGATGCTGTGAAATTCGAGGCTTTGAGCGGTTTTAGGGCGGCCAGCATTGCTTCCTCCTGAGTTTCTCTTCCGCTCATTAAACGCTCCCTGGCAGAGATTATTAACACCGGAAAGCAGAAATAAGAAGGGTTGAGCTCCAGAAGGCACTGGTCCAGTTTGAATCCTCATTGACCTTTTCATTGGCACCGAGGATTTAGGTATTGCTGATTCAATTTGAAAAAGTGTCCGTTGCATTAGTGCCGGGGCCGCGGACGTCGCGTCCGCCCCCGCCGGACGCGCGAAGTCCCGGCATGCTTTTGATAAGATCGTGCCGACTCATTAGTTCGCGCTTCACGCTCAGTGCGGACGGGCCGTCCGCGTTCCCAGCATTAGGAGCTTCCTGATTTGTCAGTTCTGGAGTGTGTTGGTCTTCTGTTATCCCAGGCGCTTCCTTGCTTCCGCCGCTTCGGGAGTCTTCGGATAGCGCTGCAGAAGTTCGCGCCACGCCGCGCCGTCATAATGAAACCGCTTCGCCGCACGATCGAAGCGGAAACTCACGCCCTGCCGGTTGTAACGATCGAGGCCGCTGTAGTTCAGATAGTAACTGAACTCTGGCGCGCCATTTTCCGGCAACTCGCGCTTTTCAAAGCGGCGTTCGGCTTCGCGTGAGAGTTTTGCCGCGGCTTCTTCGGCGGCATCGCCGAGGATTAGCAGAACCTGCGAACGCAGCGGCGATCGCGCGAAGGTATCAAGGAAGACTCGGGCGCGGGCGACGCGATCGAATTCATCCACCCCGCTAAGCAGGTGCACCAAGCGCTGATCGTCGCCCGGACGCCAGGCGGCAATGACCGCCTCACTCTGCAACCAGCCGGAAGTGCGACGCGTGACGGTGACGTGATAGAAGAGTAAACCTTCGCGGCTGCGGCTGGCGCCCCGAATGGAAACGAAGCGACCACGGCTGAGACGGTGCAGCAGACGCGCCGATGGATCGGGCATGTTGCGCAGTGCTGCCAGTCTTTCATCCGCGACTACTGCGAGGTGGCCGCCAGGCGGCATGCGTTGTTTTTGGGCTAATGCGTTTGCTGCTAACCCAGACAAAATGAGAACAGTGAAGATTGGAATGCGCGGGTTGAGAAACCTGGATGACAACGCCTTGCCTCCTTTTGTGGGTCCAGTTCAGAGTTCACCCCTTAGGTTGCTGAGTCAGACACAAGCTTAAGCTTGAACTCTAGACTGGGATTAGCTACACGCGGCGACGTCTGGCAGCAACCGTGGAATTAAGTTTCATGCGGGCGTCGGCAGCCAGCAGCCGATCACGCACCCCAGCGTGATGAAAATGACAGATGGCCACGGCCAGGGCGTCGGACGCGTCGTGTGGTTCGGGAACTGTCTTTAAGGACAACAGGACCCTTACCATTTCCTGGACCTGGAGCTTGTCAGCGTTACCGTAACCGGCGACTGTCTGCTTAACCAGACGCGGCGCGTACTCGCCGATCTCAAGCGCAGCGCTCTCAGCCACCAGCAGGGCGACGCCGCGCACCTGTCCAAGCTTCAAAACGACCTTGGGATTGACCGAGTAAAACGCTTCTTCGATCGCGCAGGCGTCGGGCTTTAGTCTATCGATGACTTCTTCAAGGCCGCGGCAAATTTTCAAGAGCCGCGAAGAGAAGGTGGCCGCCGTCGACAATTTGACCACGCCGAATTCAACCAGCCGGTAACTGCGGCTGTCGCCTTCGACGACACCCCAGCCCGTGGTTTCACTTCCCGGATCGATTCCTAAGACGCGCACAATGGACAAGAGTTTACAGCATGCATCAAGCTAGTTCTACAATTGGGTGCTTTTATTACGGAGTATGACGGTTAAGTCACGTTGCAAATCTGACTACAGCCGAAGTTGGCTCTTAGGACGCTGAAAGCGTCCAATGTAATAACCGGGGGCAACGCCCCGGATCGATGGCGGAAATGATCCTGACCTTGAAGAGTCTGTCCGAAAAACCGTCTCTGTGTTTCTCTGTGTAACCTCTGTGCCTCTGTGGTGAATGTTTTTGTAGCAATTTCACCACAGAGACACAGAGCACCACAGAGGTTACACAGAGAAATATCTTTTTCCGAAAGCCTGTGAAGGGGTCACATTAGACGGCGACCCTGTCAGCGTCGGATCGAAGTGATTTCATTCCGGGGGCGCCGCGCTGCGCGCTCTGCCCCTGGCTATTAGATATCACGCCTTCGGCGTGAAGAAGGATTCAGTTATCAGTTTTTGATCGGCAGGAGATTTTTCGGCCCAGGAAGGGATCAAGCAGAACCTATCTCAGTTTCGTCGATATCAAAGTTCGCATAGACCTTCTGGACGTCGTCATGATCTTCGATGGCTTCCATCAGGCGCAACATTTGTTGGGCGTTGCCGCCCTCCAGCTTGACGTAGGTTTGCGGGACCATCGAGACCTCGGCCATTTGCGGTTCGATGCCGGCTGATTTGATCGCAGACTGTACGCCTTCAAAGTTGTCGGGCGAGGTGATGATTTCGAAATTGTCTTCATCGTCGCGCAGATCATCCGCGCCTGCTTCAATCGCGATTTCGAATAAGTCATCTTCCGGCTTCGCAGTTTTTTCGACGACGATGTAACCCTTCTTTTCGAACAGCCAGCCGACCGAACCCGTCTCGCCGAGGTTGCCGCCGTTCTTCGATAGCATGTGTCGGATTTCCGCGACCGTGCGGTTGCGATTGTCGGTTACGGCTTCGATCAATATCGCCACGCCGCCCGGGCCATAACCCTCGTAAGTGATCTCTTCATAGTTCACGCCCTCTTCAGCGCCGGTGCCGCGCCGCACAGCTCTATCGATTGTGTCGTTGGGCATGTTGCCGGCCTTGGCGTCGAGGATGGCTTTGCGCAGGCGCGCGTTGGCGTCGGGATCGCCGCCGCCGGTGCGGGCCGCGACAGTGATTTCCTTGATGAACTTAGTGAAGAGCTTGCCGCGCTTGGCGTCGGTCGCACCCTTCTTGTGCTTAATCGAATGCCACTTCGAATGTCCGGACATTTGAGCTTATCGATCCTTAGAAGAAATTTTCTGTGATTGAGTTTGAGGCCAGAATATATCACAAGTCCTGGAGGGCGGCGACTTGGCGCAGCTTTTCATTGGTGCTTCAGGTTGAATCGTGACGATCTCTTTCATTAGCACCGCGGCTTTAGCCCGGTGATTAATGGTCGTGTTCGGAAGGGAAACCGTTTGAAACGGTTTGCAGGTTATTTTGTTTACCCGAATTCACCGGGCTACAGCCGCGGTGCTAATGAGACTGGCACTGACAAGCTGCGGCACTCACGCTTGAGTTGTGGAGTTTCGCACTTAACGAGGTAGATCCCTTTCCGAATCATTTCAACTTGTCGTATTCCGCGCGCGCCTCGATCAAAATGGGGATCGTAGGATCCGCGTCTTTCCAGAGAGTGAAGAAATCCTGATAGTACTTGCGCGCACTCGCACTATCATTACTAAGCGCGTAGGCGCGAGCGATTCCCAAGTGGGCCATTGGGAAGAGCGCTGAGACCGGATACCAGCCTCGATGATCGATAATGGTCTTGAATTCGGTAGCTGCTTGCGCGCCATTCCCCAGTTTCAGATAGGCCTGGCCGCGCAGGTATTGCGGCCAAAATTCTCCGGCCACGTCGTACTTTTTCGCCGCATCCAGCAACTGAATCACCTGGGCCGCATTGCCGCGATTCAACTCGAGATGCGCTCTAGCCATCGGAATCGATATCGTGCCGAGCAAAGTATCCTTATCAAATCTCTTGGATAGTTCTTCGATGTTCGCCTGGGCCGCGGCTACTTGCCCGCAAGCGGCGAGTGCGTTCGCGGCGGCAACCAGGTTGGCCCGCTCGCGCGACAAGGCCAGGGCGCTGTTTACGATCTCAGTCACCGGGGCACAGTTTCCGAACATGGCGTGTCTGCCGGCCTGCTGCAAGAGGACGTGAGCCTGAATCTCTTTCACTCCAGCCTGCCGGGCCAACTCTACCGCGCGCTCGTTGAATTGATTGGCCTTCAACAACTGTCCGGAGAACTCGGAAGTTTGGGCTTGCCAGGTTTGGGCTTCCTCTGGTTTGGCGGCAGCCCAATCGAGTTGGTCTTTCATCGCCGCCGCATCGCCCTGCAAAAACGCGATGTGATAAAGACGAGCGTGCATGTTCGTGGTCTCGAGCTTTTGCGACAGCGCTCGACTGAGCACGTCCTTCGCCGCGTCAAATTTATTCAGTCCCATGAAGGCCACCGCCAGGTTCGCGTATGGTCGAGCGTCCGCGGGATTGAGCCGGACCGCTTCCTGCGCATTCTCAATCGCTTTTTCGAATGGGCCGACGAGGGTGTATCTGTTGGCGAGGAGATTGAAAGGTTCCCAATCGCGCGGATAGGTGCGCTTCCAGATTTCCAACTGCTCGATTTGTTTGTCCCATTCCCCGGTTACCCCGCCGTAATAATTTGCCGAGACGTTTAGCTTTTCGCGTTCGCTCGCCCGGTCGCGCAACACGTAAGCCTTGTCGAACGCCTCGCGGGCCAGCTCGTTTTGGCGTGTGTTGTTGTAACAGCTCGCCAATCTGGACCAGGCAATTGCGAAATACGGATCGCGGGCAATTGCGTCCTTGTAAAAAGAGATCGCGTCGTTGTATTTGCCGTTCGAATGCTTTTCGAAACCACGCGAGTAAGCTTGCAGCGCTTCCAGAGATGAAGTCGTGGCTTGCTCGATCGGAGCGTCGAATTTTTGCACCGAGCTGAGTGATTCGCCCAGCTTTTCACGGAGCTTCGAGGACGCCTGGCCCAGCGCTTTCAAAACTTGTTCTTTGCCGTCAGCCTCTACCTGCTCGCTGGTGATTGAATCGCCGGTGTGCGCATTCACGGCTTCCAGCGAAATCGCATAATGACTGCCAATGCTCGAGATGGTTCCCAGCAACATCGCCTTGATTCCCTGACGTTCGCAGATTTCGCGGGCGACTTCGCGGGTAATGCGCTCGTCCGGGGGCTTTTCCATGAAGATAAGCATCTCGCGGACGCGATCTTCGGAAAAAATGTCCAGGTAGGGTGATTGACCAAGTTGAACTGCCAACGCCTGCTTGAGCGTGCCGTCAAAGACCGGGTCGCCGGTGCTGTTCACAAAATCGGCCAGTAGAATCTTGTCCTTGTCGGTTAGCCTCACTCGCTCGCGAAAATAGAAAAAATAAACCAGGGCTGAAGCAGCCAAAAGGACTACGAGGCCCGCGATGAGTGTGCCGATCTTATGACGTTGGATCTCTCCGACAAGATATTCGGCGCTCGACGCGCGCGTCGACACGGTGCGCGAAGCTGAGCCCGAGTCCCTAATCGCGTACGGTCTGGTCGTGTGCAGAGGGGCCAATGGCCCGGGGATTTCGGTGTCGGCATAGGGTATGCCGGCAACGCTCAGCGCCCCAGTCAATCTCTCGGGACCTACTGAGCGCTCGAGTTCCGTTTGAAACTCGAGCCTCTGCTTCAGTGTTTTCAGATCTGATTCCAGTTCTTTGACCGTCTGGTAACGCTCGTCGACGTTCTTGCGCAGCGCCTTCAGCATGATCCATTCGAACTCGGCCGGGGCGTTGGGCGCGAAGCGAGCCAGCGGCGCCGGATCGTTCCTGGCAATCGCGAGGATCACGTCGGTCTTGGTTTCGCCGGTGAATGGCGCGCGTCCCGAGGCCATTTCATAAAGCACTACGCCCAGGCTCCAGATGTCAGTGCGCGCATCTACCGGTTTTCCGCGAGCTTGCTCAGGCGACATGTATTGTGAAGTTCCCATGACAACGCCCGCGTCGGTCTGGACCAGGGCCCGGGTTATGGCTTCGGTATCCGGCTCGTCGGTGTCGGGTTCTTCGGTAAGCTTGGCAAGGCCGAAATCCAGAACCTTAACGTGGCCGTTGCGCCGGATCATGATGTTCTCGGGCTTGATGTCGCGGTGGACAATCCGCGCGGCATGCGCTTCTTCCAGCGCGCCCGCCACTTGAATCGCGACATTCAGGACTTCCCCCAGATCCATGGGCGCGCCGCCCAGACGCTTTCTCAGGGTGATGCCCTCGATGAACTCAGTGGCGATAAAGTGCCGCCCTTCGTCATCGCCCATTTCATAGATGGTGAGAATGTTAGGGTGATTCAAAGCCGAAGCCGCATAGGCTTCCTGATCGAAGCGGCTGAGGCGATCGCGATTTTGCGTCAGTTCTTCGGCGAGTAGTTTAAGAGCGACCTTGCGGCCCAGTTTGGTGTCCTCGGCGAGAAACACTTCTCCCATACCGCCCGCCCCGAGCTTTTCGATAATTCGGTAATGAGAAATGGATTTTAGTTCCAAAGGGCTTTCGTATTATTTCAAGATCAAATGCTCGAGCGTGGCAGAGTCCGCGCCGGTAATATGAACAGTCTTATTTTTCGAGCCGGCTCCTGAAACTATCGCAACCGAATTCTGTGGCAGCTTGAAAAGTCGTGCCAGTAAGCGAACCAGCTCTCGATTAGCGGCGCCTTCCACTGGCAGCGCGGCAATGCGAATTCGCAGGGCGCCATTATACTCACCGGCGATCTCGCTGCGCGAAGCGCGAGGAACGATTCGAACTGCGAACGTGAGGCCGCGATCTTTTTCGGAATACTGAATCACTCGAAGGAATAGTAAGGCTGGAAGCGTAAATGGTAAATAGATAATTCCGAGTCGCGCCTCCGGCTGGTCGCCTTTTGCCGGCGCTTTGGACATCGGCATTTTATCAAAAGAAGCGCAGCGGCCAATTTCGCAACAACGTTCCGGCGACTGCCGCCTGACACAACCAAAGAATAATGAAAGCCACTATCGGTGAGATGTCGAACATGCCCACCGGCGGCACCATTCGGCGCAAGGGACCGAGCAACGGTTCAGTTATCCCGTAGAGGAAACGCGTTAACGAATTTCCGTAACCGGCCGAGACGAAAGAAAGTATGATGCGGATAAAGATCGCCAGGGTGTAGAGTCCCAGGAAGCCATAAAGAAGATAGCCCATGATGGCGACCGGCGCGCCCAACTGGCGGCTGGAAACGGCGGTGATAATTCCGGCGATTGTGTTCAGCACGCTCCCCGCCACCTGAATCACCAAATAGCCCGCGACGATTATTAGAATTATGGCAATGAAGGGCGCAACCTTTGGATCGAGCCCGAACCCCATCAGCGTCCGGCGCACCGGACCGAGAATCCCTTCGGTCGCTCGCCTCAGGGTGACCGCCCACCATCCGAACGGATTCACGTCCATATAATTAAGGATCGAGCGCAGCACGATCAGCACGATCGCCGCGACGATCGTTGCCGTGACTCCCCAGGTAATGAAAAGAAAAAGTGTCTGGACGATCAGCATCAAACTTCTCAGCTTTGAATCTGCGCCGCTCTGGCTCCAAAGATGGCCGTGCCAATCCGAACAATCGTTGCGCCTTCTTCAATCGCCACCTGATAATCGTGCGTCATGCCCATCGAAAGCTCTCCGGTTCCGACACCAAATGCTTCGTGCGCGCGCAACTCGTCGCGCAGTTCGCGCAGCCGGCTAAAGAACGGCCGCGCCTTTTCCGGATCATCAAAGTACGGCGGCAACGTCATCAGTCCCGTCAAACGCAGTGTCTGTGACTGCTTTACTGCGGCCACGATCTCCGGCAGTTCATTTTCCGATGCGCCCGATTTAGTAGTCTCGTGTCCCAGATCAACTTGAATCAGCACAGGCAATACTTCCCGGCCTAGTTCTACACAGACACGATCCAGCCGCCGGGCCAGCGTCACTGAATCGAGCGAGTGAATCACATCAAACAACTCAACCGCGCGCCGAGCTTTGTTCGATTGCAGGTGGCCAATCAGATGCCAGCGCGCCGCCGTTCGGCCGACTACAGGGATTTTTGTCTCCGCTTCCTGAACGCGATTCTCTCCCAAGTCGGTTACGCCACTCGCGATCGCTTGCTGAACGACTGGGGCCGAATGGGTCTTGCTTACGGCCACCAGTGTAATATCCTCCGGCCTGCGATTGACCCGAAGGGCGGTCGCAGCGATCTGCGCGATCACGCGCGCCAACTGCTGACGAAGCTCTTCCTGGCGCTGCGTTTGTGAATTCATTCCAGTAACAAAATTGAACGCCAACTATAACAATCGCTCGGAGGCGCGGCAAACAACCATCACGGGCCATGTGCGATAAAGAGAAGCGAACGAAACGATATCGTACGCTCATGATCACTGAGGGAGCCAAAGCCTTCTATTAATCCGATCAATCCCAGCGGCATGGGCCTTGTTGCCTAAACCGAAACGTAAATAAATAATTTTGCTTTGGTGGAGGTGTTATGAACTTAAGGAAACGTAATCGCAAGATTCTGTTAATGGTCGCGAGTCTTCTCTTGCTGGCCGCACTGCCGGTCACAAGCTTCGCGCAGGGGCGTGGCCGAGGCCAGGAGAAAAAACTAGACCGGTTTGTGAACGGCCACGACGCGCGTGACGGACGTTGGGACGGTCGGGGTGCCCAGTATTCTCGGCGAAGTCTGATCGGCAATGAGATGCGGCAGAGGCGGTCGAACAGATTCCGTAATCGCGATTTTGAAAGACGAGATTTCGAAAGAAACAGCCGCTTCGATAACCGAGGATTGCGTCGACGTAATCTTGATAACAGCCAGTTCTTGCGCTCGCAACGATCGCGACAATGGAATCGCCGTCTCAATAGACGCGGTTTCTAAGAAACGAGAAGATCATTAATTAGCTGAAGAGATTGGAGGATGCATCATGAAGTCAAGAGTGTTTTCGAAAATTTTTCATGGAGCGGTTTGGGCGCTCGTGTTGAGCGCGATCTTCCCGGTCGCCGCTCTCGGTCAAAGAAGATGGGGGAATCGCCAGTATCGCAGTAGGATCGTTATCTATCAGCCGCGGCCCTACGTGATTTACCAACGCCGGCCCACTTATAGTTACCGGTCTTACACGAATAGTTATCCGCAAAGCTACTACGGCAGCGAACAGTACACGTACGGCTCATCTCAGCCGTATTACACGAACCGGTATTACTCGTATGGTGATTCGCAGCCGTACTTCGCTAATCGACGGACCTACTCGTGGGCTAACCCAACTTATCGCTACGACGAATCGTGGTATCGTCAGCGGCATCGCCGCAACGGGCTTCGCATCGGAATTCGCTTGCGGTAGCTGAAGAGCGGCGTTCTTGACACCCCGTGAGCCCGTTCGTATATTCGAACGGCACGGGGATGTGGCGGAACTGGCAGACGCGCAGGTCTCAGAAGCCTGTGATGGTGACATCGTGGAGGTTCAAGTCCTCTCATCCCCACCAAAATTTTCGGGCGAGCTCAAGGGCTCGCCCTTTTAATTTGTTCAGAGGTCGCACTTGATTGACGCTGAAAGCGTCAAAGAAAATAGGCGGGGGCAACGCCCCCCGGATCACATCGCCGATACCCGTCCGACCCTCAAGGGGCGAATAACTTGTATGCGACCCTTGCAGGGTCGGTATGAGGCGTGGGCTCCACCGGGGGCGTTGCCCCCGGCTATTGAATGTCACGCCTTCGGCGTGAGGATGATAAATGTCATGCCTTCGGCCTCAGGATGAACTCAACCTCGTCGTTTCAATTTCGCACCTATCAACACACCTGCCGCACCGATGAATGGAAACGCAAACGGCATCCAAATTGGTTGTTTCGCTCTTTGCATAGCTTCCATGTTGGAAACATTGCCTGAGCGAACCAGATTTGGTTTCTGAACCATGAGCGCGGGTATCGCCAACAGCAGCCCGAGCACGAACACAACCACAGCGAGCGCGACCGGCGCGCGGCCGCCTCTCGCAATCGCGGCGCAGACAAACCCGGCAATAATTGCCACGACCAGGCTAATTCCGACTGCCATCGCCAGCCATAAATTCGAAGCGTCATACGAGCCGGGCTTGAAAGCCACGTCGGCCCCTATTGCAAGGTACACGCACGTAAAAATCAGAAACGTGAGGATGAACATGATGATGTAGCTCACGATTACCGCAATGATCGCTCTGGCCATGTTGGGGACTCCTTAGTTTTCGATCTCAAGCTGAAACTGCGACGCGGATTTATCACAAATACCGCCGGCCCGCAAGCTGTTCGGATAACGAATCAGGGTTTTGACTTTGCCGGCTTGGCCGATTTTGGTTTCGTCATCTGATCTTTGAGGCACTGCTCGACCAGCGCCAGCGTTGACATCACGCGCACCGACTTGTCGGTTAGATTGCTGGCGAGATAGAGCGTCCCATCGAAATCAATCTTGCCGATTTCACGAAAGGCCGTCTCAGGATTAAAGCCGGGAGTTTGCAGGCCGTAGTAGAAGCCGAAATTCTTGCCTTCAATTCGTTTGCCTACGGAATCGCCGGAGAGGTTTATTGACTCAACTCGATTGATAGTCTTCACCGCGTCGCCCAGAACGGCGATTGCCCGACTGGGGTCGAAGTTGCTGTAAAGATAGGCCACCGCCAACTGGGCCCGCGCTTTTATCTCCGTGTTCGGGGCTTTGGCAATCGCGTTCAGCACTTCCTCCAGCATCTCGCGCGCTTGCGTATCACTCTTAGTCTGTTTCAGCGATTCGGTGGCAATTTGAGAATAGAGGTACGCACGCTGATCCAACTCGTCGACCTTGGCGGCAAGTTTCCGCGCCTCGTCAATTTTCTTTTCCTTCAGGACTCGCTGGGCGCGGCTGAAGTAAGCGCGGCTCAATAGCTGAACGCGCAAACCAAGATCATCGATCTTAGACGCCGCAGCCTCGATTTGCTCCAGGCTTTCCGAGTCAGACACGCCGATAAGTGCCATCGCTAAGTCTCGTTCGCGTGAGGCTGCGTCGGCAAGCCTGTCGGCCGCTTCCACCCGTTCGGCAAATGATTTTTGCGGCGGGGGATCGGCCAAAGTTTGTCCGGTGTGCCCTTGCTCCTTCTCCGAGAGCAAGCTGGAGATATTGCCTTTCAATTCCTGCACGGCGCCACTCAAGTCAGGTAGGGACATTGCCACCTCAGCTTCCAACCTGGTCAAAGCCATGAACATTTGAGAAGCCTCTGACCAAGGCGCTTCGGGCGACGGCGCGACGGGATCCTGAGCCAGGTTTCGGGCCCGTTCTAAGAGTGTCCGCATGAACAGTCTTTGCAACGAAAGATTTGGTTTTGCTCCGGCCGGTATGGTGTACAAAGTCCAGGTGGGCATTTCACCAACCTCACGATTGCGGGCGAAGGGATATGAAGACAAATAGAGAAACTGATCCATTGGCGCCCGCGCGTACGCCATCAGCGCCTCCTGATAGAAATGGTCGGCCGCTCCTCTATCGACCTCTGAAAGCTTGAAGAGAAACATGGGTAAGTAAATCGAGGCTGGATAGCTGAGACTGCTGCTCGCGAACGAGAGCGCAGTGGTCGGATTTGACGCCAGCAGGCCAGCGGCGGCTCCCAAGAGCTTCTCGCCCGTGCGCGTGTCCTGACTCTTATCTTTCGTGGCCTTGTCTCGGGCTTCGTCGGCTTCCTCCTGAAGAATTTGTTTTGAAAGCTGCGCTGCCCACACAGGATCGCGCTTCGCAATTCCCGTGATCACCGTATAGCGCCGATCCGGAACCTGCACCATTAGCCTTCCTTCGTTGAGTGGCTTATCACCCTTCTCCTTAAAATTTCGTACGGCCATCTCGAAGGCTTCGGAAAATGTAGCGCGCGCACGTTTCTGCTGGTAAGGCCAAATCAAATCCGCCGCCCGCAGCAGCACCGTGATCCGCCCGGCGTCGTCATCGAAAGTTTTGGTGAGATCGATCTGTTGCTGGATTATTTCCAGCGCGTTCTCACGCGAGCACGACGACGGCGAGGCCGGCGGCTGCGCTTTATCCTGCGCTAACGAGCTGACGAGAGCGGGAAAGATCAATCCACAGATTACAAAAAAGCGAAGGGTTCTTGAGAAGCTACGCATGTCAATAACATTAAGCAGGTTGCCTGAAAAAGGAAGAGCACTCCCTCCGAAATACTCTATCTCCTGACTTCGGAGCGCCGACTATCACGGTTCCCGCGGTTACTGCTTGCAGCCCTCCGTGTCTGCCAAGACGGCTATCTCTGCGAGCCGACGGTCTTCCTTAAGCTCTGCGCAATCAGCGGCACAATCTTTCGCGGGACATCGATGGCTGCCTTAATGTGGCGGGCGTTGGTAAAGTGGCCGGCGACATAGATTCCCCGCACGTTGGTTTCGAAAGTTTCCGGATCATAGACCGGCATCTCGGTTAATTTTCCCGAAGTTGTTTCTACTCCCAAACTCTTCAACAGAGTCAGATCGGCATCGCTGCCAACCAGCACAAAGACGACGTCGTTGGGAATTGTTCGCTTCTCTCCGGTATCAGTCGTCAGAGTAACTTCAAGCGCGCCGATTTCATCGACCTGCTGATAGAGGATGACCTGCAAACGGCCTTCGGAGATCTCGCGTTCGAGCGGGGAACGCACCCAATGCTTCATCGCGCCGGCTTTCGGATCGCGGTTCTCCCAGTCTTCGCGCCAGATGGCCATCGTCGTGCGCGCGCCTTCCTCAGACAGAAACAAAGCCGCCTCAGCGGCGCTATTGCCGCCGCCGACGACCAATGCTTCCTTACGCACATAAGGATAAGGTTCGATGAAGCGATGATGCACTTTTGGTAGAGTCTCGCCGCGCACATTCAAAAGGCGCGGCGCGGCCATCGCGCCAATCGCAAACAGCAAACGCCGCGTCTCGTAAGTCGCTTTGGTTTCCTGGCCGAGCGTGTTCATGCTTCTGGTATGCACTATGAATCTATCGGGCTCCGCTTTTTCAATAGCGATGACTTCTTCGCCGGTATTGATTCGCAAATCCGCATCAAGCACGAAATGAATGTAATGCGACAGCAGCTCTTCGCGCGTCGGTTTTTCGCGCACCGGGTGAAGCGCGCCGGCACGCATCTCCAGTTCATTGGGCGTCGAGAACAGAGTGCGGCCAACCGGGTATTGGCGAATCGTGTCCGCAATCGTTCCTTTCTCGATCACGAGATAGTTGAGCCCTTCGCGCGCTGCCGCTTCGGCGGCAGAGAGTCCCGCCGGTCCGGCGCCAATGATTACAAGGTCAAAAATAGTTTCGGTCATGAATATGAGTTTAGTGCCATTGATCGGATGAAAAAGTTTCTCGCAAAGGCGGGAAGAAAAACAAGAGGCGCAAAGAGTTCAATTTCCACCTTGCGCCTTCATTTCGCCTTGGCGCCTTTGCGCGAAACAAACCACAAAGCCCGCAGTTCCTAAAATTCC
Source organism: Blastocatellia bacterium (assembly GCA_033858155.1). Lineage (GTDB taxonomy): Bacteria > Acidobacteriota > Blastocatellia > Pyrinomonadales > Pyrinomonadaceae > UBA11740. The sequence continues at coordinate 41,835 of JAWVCT010000111.1, read as the reverse complement.
AAAACTCCCCGAGCGACAACCACCGAGGTTCCGCTCACGCACACTCGCTCGACATTGCCGGGCGCTCCTTTCACTTCCAGCCCGATGCGGCTGGGGCATTGATGAAGTCGCCCTGCTCGATCACAAACTTGTATACGCCGTCTACCGGATCTACGCGCGTCGCCCCATGATGAACCAGATAACCTCCCAATGGCCCAGCGGCGCTCCCGGTCGCCGGGTCTTCGCCGATGTTCTGCCCGATAAAAAATCTCGCGTGCGCGCGGGCTTCGCCAATTTCAAGGGTCTCGCGGGAAAATGCATAGCAGCCGGAGCCGCTGCCGAAAAAACTTTTACCTACATAGATCTCTTCGAGCATCGACAGATTCACTTTGCAATTTCCCAGGTCAGCCAGCGAGCGCACCGGTACCAGAAGCACCGTGTTACCCGTCGAGACCGCCTGGATCGGCAGAGTCTCGTCCAAATCCTCGCGAGCCAATCCCAGCGCGCGGGCAATCTGCGCCTGGTCGTGCGCGTCGTCGATCTCGCCGCGAATTTCAAACTGGCCCTGGGTCATCACTACGCGCTCGGGCTCACCGTCTTTGAACTCGATATCAATCGGCAGCACGCCGATGCCGACTTCATGCTGCAAATGGACCCAGCCGTTGCCATTTTCGGGAGGCGGCACGACGCCTTCGCGCGCCAGGCAATTCCACGTGCCCACGATCGGATGCCCGGCAAAGGGAAGCTCATTACCCGGCGTGAAGATTCGCAGACGACGCAACGCTTCTTCTTTTTCGGAGTGAAGGACAAAAACTGTTTCCGACAAATTCATTTCACGGGCAATCTGCTGCATTTGCTCGTCAGTGATTCCTTCAGCTTCCGGAAAGACCGCGAGGGGATTACCGCCAAAAGCATGATCGGTGAAAACGTCGAGTTGAATGAATTGATAAGCTGGCACCGGCAGTCTGCTTCCTTTCCCAAATGTCCGAGCAAGCTTGCGACATCAAGATCAAATCGGTCAAGCAACAAGCGGATGTCCTATTCTGAAGATTGCCAAGCCAGGTAAAACGATCCACGAAGCGAATTGTTCGTGTTCGTGGAATTTCGAGGATCGTAATGGCGCGGAAGAAAGCACAAGACAAAATCAGGACACCATCACGCAATGGAGGCCGACCTGAATAGGAACCCCCAGTTTGCGTCTTCGGGGAAACTGCCGATCTCAAAAAAATCGTAGGAAGCGCGCGGGAAAAAACGCGAAGGTAGCAGCTACCGAAACGAGTGTCACCAGGAGGGGAACGTACGACCATTCAATAGCAGGATTATGACGCAAACCAACGAAGCCCAACACGGAAGTTATGAGAAAAAGTATTCCGATAATGACCAACAAGTCGCCGCGCTCCAGAAACAGTCTGGACAGTAGCGCCAGGGCCACAAAAATCAACAGCCATTTGATCAGCGACGAGCGATAGATTCCCCTGACAGTGTCCGCGGGGGCCGGCGACAAAGGCGTTTCCAGCGTTACGCGAATATAGTGGTTTTCTGCTAAGTCAAATAGCGCTGCGGCCGTGGCACAGATAGCCACCGCCACTCCAAACCAGAACGAATAGGGGATTGAGCGATGCGCAAGCAACCAACTTAGACTGAGAAAATAAAGCCAATAAGTTGGAATAAAACCAAACGTATCGGTTCTCAGCAATGCCAGCATCTTCGTCCGCCGCGGATCTCCCTGGTCGCCAACGATCTGCTCAACATCGTCAACCGTTCGCGCAAACTCGAGCGCGAGCATTGGCTTGACTTAAGCCATGGGGAAGTTTCGCCGGCGGAGCGTCGGACCGTACCCGTGATTGGTAGGACGAGAGCAAAGAGAAAACCACGCCCAAAAGGAGCAGCAGGCAATAAGCCACACCGAGCGCGCGGACCTGAGCGGTTCCTACAATTTGAAAAGCTAGAGACATTGGCTTCTCCTTCAATACCGCCGGCAGTCCGGATCAGTTCTATTCAAAAGGATCGGATCCAGCGCGCGACCTCATCCATGATGGCTTCGTAGATGTTCTCCTGCGGCACGCCCAGGGATTTGGGTACTTTGAAAGAATGATCGCCGCCTTCGATCGCGTAGAGCTCCGCGGGCAGTCGCCGGCCTTTGATCACGGCGCGAATCTCATCTGCGCTTCCGAACGCATCGCGCGCGCCCTGCACGAACAGCATTGGCGCATGAACATCCTGCAGATGCTCGTCGCGCATTTTATCCGGCCGCCCCGGCGGATGCAGCGGGTATCCGAGGAACACCAACCCCGCAATCCCGTCGGGCTCCACGGCTGCCACTTGTGAAGCGATCCGTCCGCCCATCGATTTGCCGCCGATGACGAGGCGGTTCTTCTTTAGCCTGCGATGCGCCAGCGCCGTCTCGATGACCGCTTGATAGCAGGCTTCGAGTCGCGCTTTTGGATCGGGGATGCCGCGCCCCTGCTCTTTATAAAGAAAGTTGAAAGTCATGACGTCGAAGCCACGCGCCGTCAACCCGCCGGCCGCCATGCGCATGAAAGCGCTCAATTGATCAGCGCCGGCTCCATGACCCAGCAGCACGGTCACATTCGCGCGCAGCGGCTTCGAAGCCGAATACAACAGCGCCGTCACACTATCGCGGTCATTGACGGCAATTGTAAGCGTTTCAGGTTCCATCTCCGCGGGCACGCATTTTGACGATCCGTTATGAGACGTTGAGTTTACTTGCAGATCCAGGTGAGGCAAAGAACAAATTTATAAAAAGGCGACTAAACGGTTGGTATGGAACCGGTCGCTGTAGTGACCGGGTTATCTCAACGCGATTTACCGCAAGCGCTTCTGTACCACTGCATGGAAAACTTTACTTGTCCCGTGGTCACTTCGGCCCGAGATGCAATTTCGCCTGCTCCTCGATTTTCTTAAATGGAGGAAGATTCGGGTTAACACCGTATGAAGTGATGACCTTGATCATATGCGAACCCAGCATTCGATAGCTTTCAAACTGCGCTTCGCCAAACCACTGGTCTGTAATCGTGTCTTCCGGGAAAGCATCGTCGCTTCGATGGAAGTTCAGCACGTCGGCGGGTTCGCTCCCGTTGAGCGAGGGCTTGATATAGATCAACACCCCATCGTACGCGGGATCGGGCGTCTTGCCACCAGGTGCGTCCACACAAGAATAGAAAATGTCGGCGATGGCGCAATAGTTATTTACGTCGTCCGGGTTCTTGCCCAAGTTCATCTTTTTTCTCATTTCGATCGGCACACCGAAATCCACGCGAATTTGCCGAATCGCATAGGCCAGCGATTCGAAAGCGTAGTCCGGATCGGTGCTGGCATCGCTGACGATGATAAAGCGGCAACGCCGTAAGATCATTTCGTACAAACCAAAGTTATCGAAGTGTCCGCCGTCTGAAAGATAGACGTAGGGACTCTTGTCGTTGGTCATGCCCAGGGCTTCCTTGAAGATCGGCCCGACGGATTGTGTTGGGGAAGGAAGCTTGAACGTTGACGCGCCGTCAACACCCGGGTTGCCGAGCCAAAACCCCATCCGCACATTGAATAACGTCATGATGAACCGGACTACCGGCGAAGTCATCATATAACCCATGTTGGGGCTGGCCGCCGCGCCAGAGATGGCGACGGAAGTTGCGAGGGAAATGCCATCCGGGCCGCCGTAGAACCGCGAGTCGCGATAGCCAAGCCAATAACTGCCGGAGTGTAACGGCGAAACGCTAAACGACTCAGCCTTGCGATCCTGCCACTCCAGTTTGTTGCCCCCCGCAAGATTCAAGGTGACGTTGACGACGTGCATTGGCTTTTGCGTCTTCAACTCGTGCATCTGCACGTTGTCCTTCAGATCAAAATCAGTGAACTTGTTTTTGGTAGCGGCCCGCTCTTGTTCATCCCTGGACACGCCGAGATAGGCCCGCATCATTCGGTTGCGCCAGTAGTAGTGGAGTGAGAATCTGTTGGTATTAATGAAGCGACCCAGGACCCAGCCAGCCACCGCGAGGATGAATAGCACGGCAAGAAGAACCCTTCCCCGCGACTCGTAAATAATGGCTCTCGGATCGTTCGCGTTTAACGGATATACGGCGTTGAGGATCGCACCAGCCCCTTCGCCGAGTCCCGAAGCCAGAATCCAGTTAGTGGCCAATGCGAGCACGATGACTATGAAAGCTCCAAAGATCACGGCCGCTACGGATGTGCCGATTGATAACACCTTGGTCTTCCAACTGTCCGATCGATCCGGCTCACCGTGCGCCGGTGTCTTCGAACTGGAACCGCCCAACAGCGTGATCGCGCCTGAGACAATTCCCACTACAACGGTGGCTACGTCCTTGAACCCAACCTGGGACCAATCTTTTTTTATCAGGAAGCGCTGCAGGCCGAGCACCAACGCCGGACCAACGAGCACGAGCAAATGAAACGCGCTCCAGCCGATAACCACAATCAAAATCCAGGCGCCGGCCCGCGCCCACCATTCCTGATCGTCAACATCGGTGAAGCGGCTGGTAAAGCCGGCGATCAGAGTTCCACCGACAGTCAGCAGGATCAACAAGACCGGGACAGCCAGACTTGCGTACAGACGCGCAAATCCGAATCGGGGATCCAGATTCACTAGAGTACTTGCGAGCGGACTTTTGCTGACGATATACCCGGTCAGATAGCCAGTAATCGCAAAGGCGGCGAAAATCAATAGCGTGGCCACAAAATAACGGCCCAGCCTTCCTGGCCAGCCCCCGGGATGTTTGCGTTGCTCTTCAGCAGCCTCTTTCTGATCCAGCGGCGGCGCAAAGATTTTCAGGAGCACATAAATAACCCAGGGCACCGCGCCCAAAAACATGGCAAAGACGGCGAAGCTCTGCGGGCGAGGCTTCTCGTATGCGCCCAAACGGACCCAATAAGTTGTCAATGCCATCGACGAAATCACCAACGGCACCAAACAGAAATAGACAAAGCGCCGTTCGGGAGAATTCAGCCGCTTCGCGCCGGGCAGACTCACTCCGATGTAGACAAGCGCAAAAGCGGCGCCGGCGAACCCAGTCGCGAACAGGATCTTAGAGGCGATCTCAGACCCCAGATGAGTACTCTTCACAAAAGCCACCCAGAGCCTGGGCAACATTAACAGGGCCATGATCACCGGTAGGAAGACCAGCCAGTTAAGTAAGAGGTTGCGCAAATATACGGCGATGAGAGTCCACGTATCGACTCCAAGCAGTCCCTTTCTCGGCGTCAGATAATTTGCGTAAACGCGCAGGTTGTAGAGCGGCGCGGGCTCGGGACTGAGTGGATTATCAGGCCGGTCTGCCAAATGGGCCGCGACTTTACTGACCTTGAGTTGTGGCGGAACAAAGTCCTCTTGCCGATGAATCCATGCTGTTAACCAACTGCCGATGAATCCACCACCGGAAACAGTCGAAAGATAATCGAACTTGTCGAGCAATTTACAGCGCGCCAGTCCCTGCAAGATGCCGAGATTGAACACCGCGCTGCGAACTCCGCCTCCAGAGAGACAAAGCGCCGAACGCGTCTCGGGCAATAAGCGGCCAAGCTCGTATAGATCGGGGACTAGCTTCTTGCTGAGCTTCGTCCTGCAGTCCCATATCTTCTCGGCCGGCGTTTCAGCCTCGGGATCGAGCTTTATGTTTTCTCGTTCAAGGATTTGCTTGAGCTGATTTTCATCGCAGAGACTTTCGATCTCTGTGAGCTTCGGCATAACCTCTGTGAGCTTCACCTTAACCGCGGCAAATTCGGGCTTGGTTTCATCGATATTAGACGTGGCCGTAAGTTCTGCGAAGAGAACTTCGGCGAGCGTGAGCGGATAATCCGATTGCGCGTTTGGCATGGGTGAACTTCACTCCTGTTCTGACTTTCGGGGTAAGGCGATAGAGCCGTCAACGAGTCCGGAAAAATTCAGCCGGAGATGATGAGTAAGAACAATTACTCAGGCTGGTACGAATTGAAGCGCCTTCCGAGGTTCTGAGGATCAGCCCCATAAATCCCCCATTTGGTGTTTGGAAGATATGCCGATTCGCCGCATCGGTCAATTATTTTTGTCGAATAGCCTAAGGGATATTAGGACTTTCGCTTGATTAGCGCCCCCACTTGCGATTCTCTCTGGCCGCTTCAATCTCTATGAGACCAGCGCGCAAGACGTTTCCTTGATTATTGCGCGACCTCGCGAATTGGAAGGAACGCGGAATTAACGTGAGAGCAAATCAGTTTCTGAACTCAGGGACTTGCTTGTTTTTTCTCTGCATAAATTCGCGGCACGCGACTGCTGATGCCGCAGGTGATTTCGTAGGAAATGGTTCCGGCCAGGGCGGCGAGGTCTTCCGCGCTGACCGACAGCTCGCCCTCGCGTCCCAGTAAAGTCACCCGGTCGTGCAGTGAAACCCCCGGCACATCCGTAACATCGATCAACGTCAGATCCATCGAGACACGGCCAACTACCGGCGCGAAAATTCCACCCACAATCACCCGGGCACAATTTGAAAACGAGCGGCAGTAACCATCGTCATATCCGATCGGGATCGTCGCTATCATGGATTCGCGTGCTGTTTGAAAGGTACCGCCGTACCCAAGCTTCTCGCCGCTGGCGACAGTCTTCAAAAGCATTATCCGCGAGCGCACAGACATCACCGGCCGCAGTTGCGGAGCTTTGATGTTTGGCGGGAGCACGTCACGCTGAAAGCCGTAGAGAGCTCCGCCCGGCCTCACAATATTTCCGCGCGCCGTCGGAAAGGCAAACGTGGCCGCCGAGTTCGCGGCATGAATGTAGGTCGGCGCAAAACCTCGTTCACGAAATAGATCTACGGCCTGCTGAAATCGTTCGAGTTGAGCTCTGGTGAAGTCCTCCTGAGTAGGATCGTCGGCAGAGGCGAGATGCGTCATCAAGCCATCAACCCGAATATTCGGAAAGCGCGACAGCGCTTCACAGAATTGGCGAAGGTCATCGCTGCGCACGCCCAGCCGGCCCATGCCCGTATCGACCTTGATGTGAACATCGACCAAGACGCCCGCCACTCGCGCGGCGCGGTCGAGCGATTCAATCATATCGAGCCGGTAGACAACCGGAGTCAGGCGCTGCTGTAAACAAGCAGTCTCCTGACCGGGCCAGAATCCTCCGAGGCACAGAATCGGTTTCGTGATTCCGGCACACCTCAACTCGATCCCCTCTTCCGGCAGGGCCACGCCAAACCAATCGACGCCTTCCGCCTCCAGGCGTTGCGCGCAACGCGCAGCGCCATGGCCATACGCGTTGGCTTTGACGGCCGCCATCACGCTCACCGCCTGGCCCACCTGCTCGCGAATCACACGCAGGTTTTGCGCGAGCGCATCAAGATCGATCTCGGCCCAGGTCGGACGCCGAGCAATGCTGTCTTCCGTCGTCATCTCAATTTGCTCTAGCAGCCTGATTCTCTTCAATGCATTTTCAGCGGACCACCCTTGGGCTCCGGCTTTAACTCGGGTCGCGCAGAATCCTGTAAGACCTCATGAACCTCCAGCTTATTCGGTCCGGTGAAAGCCTCTTTCGGCATCGTGCCGGACTGTGCGTGACCCTTAACGAACTCGTCAGAGCGCACCCAATTGAGAAAATCCTCGCGGCTGTTCCAGGTGGTGAAGACTATGTATGGGTCGCCATCATTGACGGGACGCAGAACCTGGTTGGAAACAAACCCCGGCATGCCGTCCACCAGTCCGGCGCGTTGGTGAAATCTCTCTTCGAACGCATCGCCGTACTCCGGCGCGACGTAGATACGATTGGCGACAGTAATCATTGCTTAATCTCCCTTTGGTGTGATGATACACGATACGACAATTCGATGAATTCAACTTCGATCGGTAATGAATTCGTTCTTAAAGAGCATAATTCAACTTCAACTTGTTTAGAGGCGGACTACTGCCCGCCAGTTTCCCTCAGTTAAATCTCATGCCTCGTTTAGAGGGCGGACTTGTCCGCCGCCATCAGCCGGACAAGTCCGGCTTCTAAACGAATGCGCGGCGGCATGATCGAGGAGCAGCATAAATCGCGAAGGCGGGCGGTAGCCCGCCTCTAAACATCTCTTTGTCCTTATTCATCTGCCGATGGTTTTGCGCGCAGTCGTTTGAGTCGCGATCGCAACGCCTTTTCTTCCAGGGTTCGATTCTTGACGCTGCGCGGGACGCGGGTGGGTACGCGTTTGGCGGGACGATAGTTCAGCTTTGCGATCTTCTCGCGCAGCTTCTCGAGACAGATGGCTTTGTTCCGATGCTGGCTGCGTTCCTGTTGCGAAGTGACGACGACGCCTGATGGCAGATGCGTGAGGCGAACCGCGCTTTCAGTCTTGTTGACGTGCTGGCCGCCGGGGCCGCTCGAACGAAAGGTGTCGACCTCGCATTCGCGCAAGAGATCTTCATCTGATTCCGGTAGCAGGATCATTGTTCGCCTCGCGGTCGATGATGTCCGCAGATGACCCAGATTACGCCGAAGAGATGGTTCAGTACTACTGCGGTCGGATGCCGTTTGCCCGTAACGAAAGTCATTCAGCCCGGTGATTGCGGTTTGGGCTCGGCGGAGAAACCGTTTGAAACGGTTTCAGATCATATATCCGGCACTAAATTCACCGGGCTAAAGCCACGGTGCTAATGGAAGACGGCCAGAATTCAGGTGCATCGATCTCCACTTACTTGAGCGGTTGGCTTTCTCTTTCAGACTCGATCTGTGTACTCTGCGGATGTTCAATTTTGAACTGGGCCTTGATCTGTGGCTACAATTCTCCATGACTCGCGAACCAACGTATCAGGCAGCCCGCGCTGTCGCCGGCACCGTCGAAGCCCACTTTGCCCGTCACCTCGTCGAGGCGCGCCGGCGCGGCGAGCAGCAACTGGCGCATGCTCCTGACGCGCGCGCAATTGAAACGATCATCGATGCCTGCTTCTGGGCCAGCTTCCGGCCGGAGGAAGGCCGCTTCCCGAAAATCTCGCTCGCGTTTCTGCCGCCTGAGCAAGTCGGCCAGCCTCTGATGCTCGAGGATCGCTTGCCGCTCACTCCGGCGGTTCTCACCAAACTCGCGCCCGCAGTTGAGCGGCCCGGAATTCATCTCGGTGTTTGGGGCGATGCCGATGATTTGTATGTGTGGGGTGCGACCCGCACGATTCCAAGTCTGGGATTTGTGCTCGAGGACGTCGAACCCGGACAGTTGGTGATCAAGCACCGGCGCATCGACGGCTTTGGTAAGTTTGCCAACGTCGCCGTGCTCAAAGGCGAGCAGGTGAAGATCGTCGACGAACTCGGCGCGAGTCTGCCCGATTGTCCGGACCTGCTCGCGTCGCTGCGGCCATTCACCGCCCCGGCAACTTGGGACGATTCGGTGAATGTGCTGGTGCAACTGGCCGCGTCGATGCGCGCTCACGGACATGGCGGCACCTTGCTGGTCGTGCCTGCCATGGACGAAGAGTGGCGCGTCTCGATCGTGCACCCGATCTTTTATTCGGTCTCGCCTCCCTTTGCCAAGCTCAGCAATTTGTTAAAGCAGGGTCCGACCCCGGAGACTGAAAATGAGTGGCAAGCATCCCTGAGCAGCGCGGTGGGAAGTATTGCCGGTCTGACGGCCGTGGATGGCGCCACTGTAATCACGAATCAGTTTGAGGTGCTCGCCTTTGGCGCGAAGATTAAGCGCGCGACCGGCCGTGAATCGGTCGAGCAGATGGTGATAACGGAACCGGTCGTCGGCAATCAGGCGGAGGTCGCGCCTCCGGTGCAGCAGGGCGGCACGCGACATCTGTCGGCGGCACAATTCATACACGATCAGCGCGATGCCGTCGCCCTCGTCGCTTCGCAGGACGGACGGTTCACGGTGTTCGCGTGGTCGCCCTGCGAAGAGATGGTCCACGCGCACCGGGTCGATGTGTTATTGCTGTAGTCAAGATTCTCTGTTTCCCCTCTTCCAAATGGGAGAGGGGTTAGGGGAGAGGGCCTGACGCGCACCCGCTTCCACCCCAGCTCTCCATCTCTGTGAAATCGAGTACGCATCCTACGACGAAGGAGAACATTAGAATGAGGACCCCGCTACTTTTGGCTTTGTGTTTACTGCTCGGCCTTTTACTTATCGATAGCGCCCCAAGCTCTTCAGCGCAAAACTCTTTCAGCCCGTCGGCCCAACCTGCAACGCGCTTTTCGAGCGGCTACACCGCGCTGACGAAATGCGGCAGCGGCATGACCAGGAAAGAAGAGCGAGAGGCCGAAAAACACGGCTCTGACATTCCCACTCGTTGTAAAGGCTATGGCGGTTATGACGTCTACATCTATTATTCGGCCTGTAGTTCGATTATCAGCCTCGAGAAAAAGGGCGACGAGAATATTTCGCTGGCAACTCAAGCGGTGGGCTGGAAACAGAAGAACGTTGAATGGCGTCTGGCCAACGGCAAACCTTTCGCAATCATCATGCGAGTTTACGATTACGCCGGGAACGAGCAATGCGCAACCGGTGGAAGGATTACGGGCGAGTCTTTGATCGTCAAGGGCCTGAAGGGCTATGAGCGCATCAACGAGACGATCAAAACGACGACGCCAAACGCCAACCTCAGAGCCAGGGAAGTCGCCGACAAAGCTTACGCGAAGTAGTCGCCCGAGGTTCCAGGGGAGATAGAGCCTGGTGAGAACTCCGGTCTCAGCGCCAAGGCGCGGAATGTAGAAGCCTGGGCCAACGGCCCAGGTAAGGACCAGTTGAATCGTCTCAGCGCTGAAAGCGCGAAATAATGTTCGAAGGCAGCTTCACCAATGCGGGTTTCAGACGACCGTTTCTATTTCGCGCCTTCAGCGCTCTCCAAGATCACTTCCCGTGCTTTTTCCTTCGCCAGTGAATCTGTGTAAGCTGTGAAAGGAATTCGTAAGTACGATTCAGGAGAAGTTATGAAAAGACTATTTTTGATTTTGTCCGCACTCACATTGATGGCCCTCTCTGTTATGGCCCAGACGCGTCCACAGACCACGCCGCCCAGGCCGACTGCGACGCCAGCACCCAGACCGGCGGCGACGCCGACCGCGAGTAATGCGCCCGTGCCGGATAGCAAGATCGCCCTGATAGACACATCCATGTTCAGCGACGAGAAGAACGGAATCTATCGCTATGTCGACGCAGCCAGGGCCGTCCAGCTTGAGTTCAAGCCGCGCACGGATGAGCTGGACAATCTTCAGAAGCGCCTCGATACGCTGGCCAATGAAATCCAAACGTTGATGAAGGCGCCGGCGCCGGATCAGAAAACGATCCAAGCCAGGCAGCAGCAGGGTGTGAGCCTCCAAGCCGAGGGGAAAACGAAGAAGGATCGGCTGGACGAAGATCTTCGCAAACGATACGAGCAGGTTATCGCGCCGATTTCCAATCAGATTGGCACGGCCATGGATCAGTTTGCGCAGCAACGTGGGATCACCATGACGCTCGACGCGAGTAAACTCTTGCCGGTAATCCTGACCGCGCTGCCTTCGACCGATCTGACGCAGGCTTTCATAAACGATTTCAACAGCAAGAACCCGCGGACGGGCCCGGCGCCACGGCCGTGACGGGCTCGCGATGACGCGCGCACGGGCACTTTTTGGAGTGCGCCGACTTGTCGCCGCTTTTCTTTCGCTAACTATTAACTGACTGACGCTGCGACAAGTCGCAGCTTAACAAAGTGCTGACAAGTCAGCGCACTCCAAAGTTCTCGACCCGCCCAGAAAACCTTGATGTGAAGTCTTCCTTCGTATGATAATCAACGCCGGGTTTCAAATATGAAGAACAAGTACCAGGTCGTCCCGCAGGCCGCAGCCACGAAAAAACCGGCGAAGGCGGAAGTCTCTGATGCCGAATTCCGCCGCCGGCTAAAGAGCATTTCTGAATGGCGAAGGAAGCACCTGGCCCGGGGAATTTGACTATGACCGTAACACTGGAACTTGAACCCGAAGTTGAATCGCTGCTGGAAAAGCGCGCCCGGGCCGAAGGCTGTGATGTTAAGGGTTACATGGAGAAACTCGTCGAGAGAGATGTGAATCGCGCAACCACCTTCGACGAGATACTCGCGCCCTTTCGCGACGCTGTCGAACGAAGCGGAATTTCTGATGAAGACCTGGACACGCTTCTTACCGAAGCTCGGCGAGAAGTATAGCGAGAGAAACGAGAGAGGCTGCATGGGTGTTGATCTCGACAAGTTGACCGTTGCTTTTGGGGGGCCCTATCATCCAACCATGAACCAGCAAGTCACGATCGAAGAACACGAGATGCCGCCCGACTTGGCGCGAATGTTTGCGCAAGCCCGGCGCAATCTGCTTTGGTTCAGTGAGAACGCCGAGCGGATTGGCGTCTATCAGAACTGTCGTGGCCGTTACGTCGCTGCTGTTGGCGGCGAATTACTGGTAGCTGACACGCCAGAAGAAGTAAGAGCCCTCGCGCAGAGAAAACATCCCGAAGAAATGCCTCACGTTCGTTACATCCCACGCGAAAAGCGCTACCGCATCTATGCGAATTGACGGCGCCTGGTTTCCTGGCGAAGACAAAACAATCAGGCCCATCGTACCCGGCTTGGTGCGCCTGGCTAATGGCGAATGGCTTGAGGTTTCGTTCCTACTCGATGGTGGAGCCGACCGCACGGTTTTTAGTGCAGCCTTTCTGGGTGTGCTTCAGCCAATGACGAGAAGCGGCGGGGAGGAGATTCTCATCTCCGGGGTGGGCGGTGCGGCTGACTCGATCACGATAGACACTGCAATCGGATTCATCAGAGACGATGGACAATTGGTGACGGTCCGGGGAACTTTTAGCGTATTCGCTCAGGCAGAGAGCGCCGATCTATCAGTCCTGGGCCGCGATGTGACCAATAACTTCACGGTAGTTTACGATTACCCGCAGCGGATTATAGCGCTACTTGCGCCGCCGCATTCATGCGAGATTAAATCGTCGGCGTGACGTCACCACGTTGTCACACTGAATTACGACAAGGAAGGCTGGAAGGAATAGGTAGATGCAGAATATCGACGTGAGTAAAACCGCAGCCGCGTGGTCTTCACTGGCCGGCTAGATCTACGTGCCGCATTCCGAAGCAGAGTATCAACAGCTTGTCGCTTTGCTCGATTCTATGATCGATGAAATCGGAGAATGAAATGCTCGTCCGCATGGAGCCGAGTTGGGCAGCAGCCAGACCGTCAGAGAACTCCAGGCTGTTTTGGAACAACGTGCGCTGAACCTTAGGCAAATCATGTCGATTGAGATTCTAACGTATGGAGAACACTTATGAGCGGAGATGAAGAGAAGAAGGAATCTGATTGGTCCTCATGGCTAGATCGACATCGATACAAAGTGGGCTTAGCCGTCTTTATAGCCTTCTTTCTTCTCTACGGCTTGCTTATCTACATGTCTGGAAAGCGCGCGCTTACGCCGCTTGAACAGGCAAGTATGGGCTTGATTGGCATCGTGGTTTCCGCTGCTTTCGGGGTGGTGCTCGGCATTCCCTTGGCAAAGCGGCGAGTCAAGATTGCTAGCCAACTCCGGCGCGCCTATGGAATTAGCCAGACGTTGCGCAACGTTCAACGGGATGTGGATGATGCAACCGGTCGAATGGAGCGCCGAGCCAACATCACTGACCCCGCGATCCTTCGGGAGTTTTGGCAGGAAATTGCGGCAAATATCAGAACTGGTCTCCGCGAACCAATTTTTGAAGCAGAGAGAATGGTTGAGGACTGGGGAGAAATGGATCCAGACGAGCGATTCCGAATACAGACCGAGGAGCGCCGAAAGACGGAAGAGATCCAAGAACTGACTCGGCAGATCCAGACGGCCAAGAGCGTCGAGAAGGACTTGGAAGGTGTCGGGTCGCAGGTGAGCGCCAGGCTTGCGGCGTCGGTTGAAGTGCTTGAGAAGCGTGTTCGGGAGCTCCAAGAGGCGAGACCAAGCAGAGACACAGGTCCGGCAGCTGGGAGCGCGAAAGCGGCGCTGGATCTGGGGCAGTACCAAGAGGCCGTCAAGATATATGATGACATCATTCGAGGTTATCCAGGGGTTCACTCCAATTACGTCGGTCGAGCCAAGGCGCGGTATTTAGCGGGCGACTCCGTTGGAGCCCTCGCAGATCTGAAAACAGCACGAGGCATTTTCGCGGACGATCCTCTCATTGATAAGCTCGAAGAACAGATCACTGGTGGCGAGGCAGTTACCGCGTCGGTGCCCTCAACGGCATTTATCGAAACAATTGCCGGCCATCAGGCCCTTTCATCTGCTGATGCGCAGAGTGCGGCGCAACACTATCAACGCGCAGCGGAGTTAGGTTGGAATCCATTCTTCGTGAAATTTAATCTCGCGATGGCTAAATCCCTTCAGGGAGACATTGCAGCGTCGGAGACGATCATGCGCGATCTTACGGCGGAAGATGGCTCCTACATGGCGATCAACAAACGTGCGCTATTATCGATTTGTGCAATCTGCGCAGGTCAATCACCCGAGGATGTTGTGGACGCCTTACGACGTTATGTCGAAGGCCGTGATTTCGAGTTCAATAAATCACCTTTGAAACACTTGGAAGCTGGATTTCAAGCCGTTAGGAATAGCTGCTCTGATCAGGTGGCTCCCCTCTTCACAATGCTTCGATCCCACGCGGATGTCTCTCCCGCCTGAACTATATGAACAACGCCGCAAGACTGACCAAGGCGACGCGGGAGGTGTGGTGGCAATATTGCGAGAGCAGGCTCGGAGGTCAGCTTGCTCTTGGACCGTCCCGCCTTTTTCTGTTTTGTGGCGTACTGTGGTCGCTAATCTGGGCCATTTCTCGTGAACGCAAGATCTGTGTAATCTGTAGACACAAGAATCATGTCCACTGAAAACAAAATCATTTATTCCATGGTCGGCGTCAGTAAGTTTTATGACAAGAAGGCCGTCCTCAAAGACATTTATCTTTCCTATTTCTATGGCGCGAAGATTGGCGTCATTGGGCTCAATGGCTCGGGCAAGTCTTCGCTGTTGCGCATACTTGCCGGCGTTGATAAAGAGATCAACGGCGAGACTGTCATCTCACCGGGCTATACCGTCGGCTATCTCGAACAGGAGCCTCTGATTGACGATGCGCGCACCGTGCGCGAGGTCGTCGAAGAAGCTGTAAAGCAAACGGTCGGTTTGCTGAAAGAGTTCGACGAGATCAACGCGAAGTTCGGCGAGGAGATGTCCGCGGAGGAGATGGACAAGTTGTTGGCGCGCCAGGGCGAGGTGCAGGAACAACTCGATCATCAGGACGCCTGGGACCTTGATTCGCGTCTGGAGATGGCGATGGATGCGCTGCGCTGCCCGCCGCCAGAGACGCCGGTGAAGATTCTTTCCGGTGGCGAGCGACGCAGAGTTGCGTTGTGCCGACTGCTCTTACAAAAGCCGGACATTCTTCTGCTCGACGAACCAACTAACCATCTGGATGCCGAGTCGGTCGCCTGGCTCGAACATCATCTGCAAAGTTATGCGGGCACGATCATAGCGGTGACGCATGACCGGTACTTCCTCGATAACGTGGCGGGTTGGATTCTGGAGCTGGATCGCGGCGCGGGCATTCCGTGGAAAGGGAATTACACGAGCTGGCTGGAACAGAAGCAGGAGCGTCTGAGGCGCGAAGAAAAATCTGAGAGCGAAAGACAGAAGACCTTGCAGCGCGAGCTGGAATGGATTCGCATGTCGCCCAAAGCCCGGCACGCCAAAGGCCAGGCGCGCGTGAATGCTTACGAAAGTCTGTTGCAGGAACAATCAGAGAAGCGGCGTGAAGATTTGGAGATTCAAATTCCGCCAGGCCCCCGTCTCGGCGACGTCGTGATTGAATCAGACGCGGTGAGCAAAGGCTATGGAGATAATTTGCTGGTCGAAGATATGACCTTCAAGCTCCCTCGCGGCGGCATCGTCGGAGTGATTGGTCCGAACGGCGCGGGCAAGACGACTTTGTTTCGCATGATCACGAAACAGGAAGAGCCCGATAAGGGGGCGATCAAGATCGGTGAGACGGTGGAGTTGGCTTACGTCGATCAAAGCCGCACGCTCGATCCAACCAAGTCCATCTGGGAAGAAATCTCGGGCGGCGCGGACGTTTTGAAGCTGGGGACGCGCGAAGTGAACTCGCGGGCTTACGTCGGGCGCTTCAATTTTTCCGGCTCGGACCAGCAGAAGAAAGTCAGCATGCTCTCCGGCGGTGAACGCAATCGCGTACACCTGGCGAAAATGTTGAAAGAGGGCGCGAACGTTCTGCTGCTCGACGAACCGACAAACGATCTCGATGTGAACACCTTGCGGGCTCTGGAAGAGGCTTTGGAAAACTTTGCCGGTTGCGCGGTGGTGATCTCACACGACCGTTGGTTTCTGGATCGCGTCGCGACGCACATTCTGGCTTTCGAGGGCGATAGTAAGGTCGTATGGTTCGCAGGGAACTATTCGGACTATGAAGAGGATCGAAAGGCCCGTTTGGGCGCGGCGGCTGAGACGCCGCATCGGATTAAGTATCGGCAGTTGACCAGATAAAGATCATTTTCCATTTTCCATTTCAAAGTTTTCATTTGCCATTGGAAACTCTTCGCATACCGGAAGCGGCTCCGCCAGGAGCCGAATGTTTATAGCCCCCCAGTCTTCCCCGCAACTTCTTCGCTCCTCTAGGAGCGAAATGTTATTCCGCTCCTAGAGGAGCTCAGCTTCTATTCTAATCGTTCTTGAGCTATAAACATTTCGCGCCTAACGGCGCTTCACCAACACGACTCAGTTTCTCAAATCGTGTCCACAGATCTAGAAGAGTCTTGAGGATGATTGATCAATGATCATAAAACCTTTTTCCAAGTCGCTACTGCTTGCGCTAATGTGCGGCGCGGTCCTTTTCATCGAACCATCAACTGGCCGCGCTCAGACGCTCCCCAACGAAACCCCGGGTAATTTCACTCCAACCAACGACGGGTTCGACTATGTTCGCCGCGACGTCATGATCCCGATGCGTGACGGCGTGAAGCTGCACGCGGTCATTCTGGTTCCGAAGGGAGCGAAACGCGCGCCGATCCTCTTGACGCGCACGCCTTATAACGCCACCGAATTGACGAAGCACATCAATAGTTCGCATCTCGGGCCGAGCCTTTACGGCTATGACAACGCGACCGACGTGATTGTCGAGGGCGGTTACATTCGCGTGGTCGAGGACATTCGCGGCAAGTACGGCTCGGAAGGCGAGTATGTGATGAACCGCCCGGTGCGTGGACCTCTGAATCCGACGAAGGTCGACCACCCGACAGATACCTACGACACGATTGATTGGCTGGTAAAGAATATTCCGGAGACCAACGGCAAGGTCGGTATTCTCGGCATCTCTTACGACGGCTTTCTGCCTTTGATGGCGCTGATCAATCCGCACCCGGCGCTCAAAGTTTCAGTCCCGATGAACCCGATGGTGGATGGCTGGATGGGCGACGACTGGTTTCATCACGGCGCGTTTCGTCAGCAAGGCATGAGCTACATCTACGATCAGGAAGCCACGCGTGCGAATGACGTCACCTGGTGGACGAGCCACTTCGACGATTACGACATGTTCATGGAAGCCGGATCGGCGGGCGAACTGGGACGCCGGCGCGGTCTGGAGCAAGTCGGCTTCTGGCGGAAGCTGCTGGAGCATCCGAGCTATGACGCCTTCTGGCGCGAACAGGCCGTCGACAAGATTTTGGCGAAAGAGCCGCTGAAGGTTCCCGTGATGTTGGTGCACAGCCTCTGGGATCAGGAAGACATCTATGGCGACATCGCAGTTTACAAAGCGATCGAGCCCAAGGACACCAACAACGATAAAGTTTTTCTGGTGATGGGCCCCTGGCATCACGGCCAGGAGATTAGAGAAGGCAGCTCGCTCGGGGCGATTAAGTTCGATAGCGATACCGCGCTGTACTTTCGTCAGGAGGTCCTGCGGCCTTTCCTGGATCATTATCTGAAAGACGATGCGCCGAAGATGAATGTCGCGCCGGTAACGGCATTCGAGACTGGTACCAACAAGTGGCACGGTCTCGCCTCGTGGCCGGCCGGCTGCGAAAGAGGCTGCGCAATCAAGCCTACGCCGCTCTATCTTACTGCGGGGTTGAAGGCGAGCTTTGAGAAGAGCGGGCCGGGGGAGTACGAGGAATATATCTCTGATCCTTCAAAGCCTGTGCCCTTTCGGGCCCGGCCGATCGATGGCACGACCTGGCGGCAATGGTTGGTTGACGATCAGCGCGAGCAGTCGGGCCGTCCAGATGTGCTGGCGTTTACCTCCGACGTGTTAAGGGCGCCGGTGAAGATCAGTGGTGAACCGATTGCTAATCTGATCGCGTCGACCAGCGGCACGGATTCCGATTGGGTAGTCAAAGTGATCGATCTCTATCCCGATGAAGTCGCGGGCCAGCCAAACATGGGCGGCTATCAATTAATGATCTCGGCCGACATCCTGCGCGGTCGTTATCGCGAAAGTCTCGAGACGGCGAAACCAATCGCGGCCGACAAGCCTCTGCTGTATCGCTGGCCTTTGCCGACTGCCAACCACGTGTTTCTGCCGGGTCATCGGATCATGGTGCAGATCCAATCGAGCTGGTTCCCACTGTACGATCGAAATCCACAGACGTTCGTCGAGAACATCTTTTGGGCCAAGCCGGGCGATTATCGCAAGGCGACCCAGAGGATCTATCACGCGCCGGGGCAGGCGAGCTTTGTTGAGTTGCCGTTGGTGACGATGCGCTAGCGAAAAACTATCCGCAGATTGCACAGAAATCATTTTCCATTTCTTATTTGACAGTTTTCATTTGTCAGACGGCGCAAGAAGTTCGGGGCCTATTCGCAGACGTGCCGCACGTGGTGTTAACCGCAAAGGACGCAGAGGCTCTCGCAAAGGAGTGCAAAGGATTTCGCTTTGGGTAAAGGAATCTTCGCGTCGTTAATGCTGAGGCCGCGCAGAAACAATGACAAATGAAAACTGTCAAATGAAAAATGGAAAATAGTTAAGGAGACTACCTCAAATGAAACTCCGCCTTCTGCTCATCACAACTCTGCTGCTCCTTTCTTCAACTCTCGCAACCGCCAAAGACGACATCACTAAAGAGCTGATCACTTCAAACGGCAAGACGCGCGCTTACTATCTCTACGTGCCGTCGACGATTAAGCCTGCTTCGCCGGCGCCGCTGGTTGTAATGCTTCATGGATCGGGGCGCGTCGGTATGTCGCTCGTTGAAAAGTGGAAAGACCTGGCGAAGAAAGAAGGCTTCATCATTGCCGGACCTGATTCTTTGGATCCGCGTATTTGGGGCATGCCTCAGGATGGCCCGGAGTACCTGCGCGAGCTGGTCGAAGAACTGAAAAAGAAATACCCGATCAATCCGCGGCGAGTCTATCTGTTTGGCCACTCTGGCGGCGCCATCTTCGCCCTGCTGATGTCGCTGATGGAGTCGCAGTACTTTGCGGCCACCGCGATTCACGCGGGTGCTTTGCCGCCGGACGACGCCGACCTAATGGATTCAGCGAAAAGGAAGATTCCGATCTTCATTCAGGTGGGCGACAGCGATCAGTCTTTTCCGCTCAAGGTGGTGAGGGCTACCAGGGACGCTTTGAACGCGAAAGGATTTTCGGCGGAGCTCACCGAGATTCCCGGACACGATCACTGGTACTACGATCTGGCGCCGAAGATTAATCTCAAGGCCTGGGAGTTTTTGAAGAGCCACGAGTTAGAAATCGATCCGGTCTACCGGAAGTTTCAATTCAATGAGTGAGCACGCCAATGCTAAACCGCCGTTGTCGAAAAAGGCAGCAAACCTGGTTGGTCGCCGAAGAGCGATCCACGAAATCACACCAACTGAGCCGAAATAGGAGTCGTGTTCGTGTTGCTTAGTGTGGTTTCGTGAATCGCGGTTCAATTTTCAGCAGCCCGCAGGTAAGTGAACCAAGCTGAGAAAACTATAGAGGTCTAGAATTGGTCAATGACAACGAAGGTTAGGATCGGGTAGTGCTCCGTTAGGGCTGTGTTGCTATCAAACTGCGAGATTTTCGACCGCGAGGGGATTATAGATGACTATGCAGCTTTAGATTTGCCTGAGCGGTGCTTTGCCTTATACCTTGCCCACCTTGCCTTAACAGCATTGCGAGCGCTCTCTGAGCGTTCTTCAGCGGTCATGCTAGCGGCCCTTGCTGGCCCACCCTTTTGACCACCCAAACGACCCAGAGCAACGGCGGCTGGGTTCTTTTTCTGTATTCTTGGCATATAAAAACTATACCTGAGCGCTCTGGAAAAATCAAGTATTATTCGCTTGACTTATACGTGAGCGCTCGCGTAAGATGTAGGCATAGAAACAAGGCCCGATGGCGCTAACCACCGAGCCTCTTTTGACAACCCAACGCGATTGCTCGCATCAAGCTTCTAGTCAAAGTCATTGTGAGCAATTGCCATTGAAAAGGCAAGGCTCAATATGACGTGTCACAACTGTAGTGCTATCTGCAAAAAGTTCGGAAAGTTCGGCCCTCAGAGAATCCAGCGCTACCGCTGCAACCAGTGCAAGAAAACATTCTCGGAAGAGCATGAGAAAGCGCCTAGAGTCGCGCGACCCGAAGGCCCTCTAGGCAAGATGCGAATCTCAATGGACAAGGCTGAGACGTGCCTAAAGCTCATGCTTGAGGGTATGTCGATCCGGTCGATTCAACGTGTTACTGGTTTGCATCAAGAGACAATCCTTGATCTGTTAGTGTTCGCTGGCGAGCGTTGCGAGAGGTTAATGGCAAAGCGCATCAAAGGCATCGCGGTCAAAGACGTGGAAGCGGATGAAATCTGGGGTTTCGTTCAATGCAAAAACCGCCACAAACTAAACAAGGGAATCAGTGATCCTCACGTTGGCGATGCTTACACGTTTGTTGGAATCGAACGAAACACAAAGCTGATTCTAGCGTGGCATCTAGGCGAGCGTGGAATGGAAGATACAGAGGCTTTCACCGAGAAGCTACACGAAGCTACCAGCGGCAAATTCCAACTGACTACAGACGGATTCCGGCCCTATGAGAATGCAGTCAGCTACTCACTCGGAACCCGCGTTGACTACGCGATGCTGATTAAGGTTTACGCGAGCAACCGCGAAGCCGAACAGAAGTATTCGCCACCTGAGGTGGTGGAAACAGTAACGAAGGTAATCATCGGAAGCCCCGAAGGACATCGCATCTGTACATCAATCGTTGAGCGTTCAAACCTCAGCATCCGTACCAGTGTGCGGAGAATGACTCGCCTGACTAACGCATTCTCTAAGAAGTGGGAGAACCTCAAAGCGATGCTGGCGATCTATTTCGCGTTCTATAACTTCTGCCGGATTCATAGTTCGATCCGTTGCACTCCGGCAATGGAATCGGGAATCACAAATACAATTTGGACGATAAGAGATTTGTTAGTGCGGGTCTAAGTTATTTGGATTGTTCCCAGGTTTCGCGAAACCAGTCAAACCAATTTGGTGGCGCTTGGCCAGCCCACGTGTCACCTGTGGGAGTAAACTCTAATACTATTACTTGTGCATTCGGCGCAATTTCATGAAGATCACTCCGTAGGCTCTGAGCTGTAAGTTTACCGTGCGGGTCGACTATTAGCCACGAGTTTGGTAGCCAGTGCCACCAACCAAACCGATTTTTGACGAACCCACTAATCGCGAGGTCTTCATATGGAGTGGTATTGCCAGTAAGTACTACGAATCGGCTGCTCATTCGTTGATCTCCGATTCTACTTTCGCTGATGGCAATGCACGTTGCGATGCGCGTTCCGGATCGAAAAGCCCATGCGTGCTATCGCCTACGAATCCCTTTTCGATAGCGAGCTTTTGAATCGAGTGTTTTTCCGACCTTAGTAATTCAGGGTCTTTTCCAAAGGCAAGTACGTAGACAACGAGATACAAAGTTAAGGTAATTCCGGTGAAAACACTTAGAGCAACCCCTAGGGCTAGTGGTAATTTTAGGTAGAACGAAAGCAGAGTAGCCGACAGCAGCATCGACAAGGCAACGCCAAGGGGTTTCAGAATTGTCGACCTTGAGCTTGTTTCAGCCATTTGCTGGAACAGCGCACGGAAGAGATTTGGGGGGATAGGCACGGCAGACAGGATACAACTCGATCCGGTCTACTCTCAAGGGGGGGCGTGCAAGCGGCAGATAATAACGAACCATTTCGCTATTATTGCTTAGGTGAGATTTTTACAGGCCAGCAACACACTAGCGGAACGCCCTTAGACTCGCCTGAAGGGTTACGCTTTCCCCGGAAGTGATCCTATTAGGCCGATCAAGGTAAAAGATTTTATCAATCCCGATGTTTGTCAATTTTATTTACTACTTACGATAAGCACACCGACGTTCAATAAGTTGCAGTAACTTCCAAAGCGCTCACGTAAAATAGTTGGGGAGAAACGCCACATATACCTAGACTTTTCCAATATTGTTTAGGTATAGTTCCCTCGATCTTTCACACTGGGGTTTGCCTTTCTTCCCCGTCCATTGTTGGCCCTAAAAAGCCAACAGCCCTCGGTGGTCTAGACCGAGGGCCGCAAAGCTAAAAAAGAAAGGCGGTGACAACGTGATCTTGATCATCCGTCGTCGCTGTGTGGTTGTCGTTCTGCTTCTGTCTGACGGAAGCATTGCGATTGTGGTCTTACCGCATAAGGCCGCGAGGCCTTAAACCAGAGTCAAAGAACAGTACCCTCTGCGTAGAGGGGATTTCAATTTCGTGACAGGCAACGTACCTTCTGCGTAAACGCGGAAGGGATTTAACCAACGGGGTCGGCTGCAACCGGCCCCTATTTTTTCCAACACGTCTCGTGCAATCAGTAGCGTATGACGGACACGCTACCAAAGCCGCTTGGCTAATTCCGAAAAGTAATTTAAATATTGACAAGTGTCAACGCTAATAATAAGCACTTAGCACTAGTGATTCAGTCTTCACGCTAACGTGAATTATTAACTTACAGCTTGTAAACCTAAGCCGCTTTGGGTTTTACCGCGTAAAAGTAAGCGCGAGCTCTAGTCTTACATCTAAAACATTTTCTTAGGTGTTCGATCCGTTCTTAGGACTTGGCGCGTTCCTAAGCGATTCGGCATCCAACCGAGCACGCTACCAAATTTCCAAAGAGCAACACTATCCTAACAGAGCATTACCTAGGATCGGTACCTGTGGTTTTGGTCTTTCTAAAGTTGAATACGCGCGCTCGTTCCCGTGCGTTGAAGTGCAGAATACTTTCTATCAGCCACCACAAATCGCCACCCTTGAACGATGGCGACAGGGAATGCCGTCAAGTTTTGAATTCACCCTGAAGGCCTGGCAACTGATTACCCACGAAGCTCGGAGCCCAACCTATCGGCGCTTAAAAAGGAAGCTTTCGGAAATAGAAACGCAGGAAGCCGGGTTTTTCAAGCCGACCCCGATTGTAAGAGAGGCTTGGGAAGTTACACGTGCTTGCGCCGGAGCGTTACAGGCCAGGACGATTCTTTTTCAATGTCCGGCCAGCTTCACCCAGACCAAAGCGAACATTTCCAATCTGGAGAAATTCTTTTCATCGATTGCTCGCGGGAAGTTCAATTTCTGCTGGGAACCGCGTGGGCCGTGGGACCCGGACATTATCAAAAGTATTTGCTCCGACCTCAAGTTGTCGCATGTAGTCGATCCGTTCGTGGCAAAGACAGTCACGCCCCATAAGAGTTATTTTAGATTGCACGGCCGCGCGGGGTGGAAATATCAATATGAGGAAGATGAGTTGCGAGAGTTGGCGGCCATGCTGCCGAAGCGCGGCAGATCGTATGTCTTGTTCAATAACGCGAGCATGACGCTGGATGCTTTGAGGTTTCAGGCAATCGTTGCAGAGCGGGGCGCATGAACTGGATCAATCTACTTCAATGGCCGGCCATGTTAGTGACGGTGGCGGCGGCATGGCTCGTGGCCTCGCAAAGAAAGTTTAAGCGCAACTGGGGATTCTGGCTGTTCCTGCTCAGCAATGTCCTGTGGGTGATCTGGGGCCTGCATGACGGCGCGTATGCACTCATCCTGCTTCAAGTGTGCCTGGCACTCTTGAATATCCGAGGGGCGATGAAGAACCGCGCCGCTTAGTGGGCTGGTTTGGCTCGCCGATCAAATTGAGGCGACAGAAAAACGACGTGACTCAAGATTACAAGATCTGGCAAGTGATCGGCGCCTCTTCCGTGGGCACGATGATCGAGTGGTATGACTTTTACATTTTCGGCAGTTTGGCGACGGTCATCGCCCCGCTCTTCTATCCGCAAGGAAATAACACGCTGGCACTGACGGCGTATCTTTCCACTTTTGCCGTGGGGTTTGTCGTTCGCCCATTCGGCGCGCTCTTCTTTGGGCGCATCGGCGATCTGGTAGGACGTAAGTATGCCTTCCTCGTGACGCTGCTGATCATGGGTGGCGCAACTGCGCTGATCGGGTTTCTGCCGACGTACGCCACGATCGGAGTTGCGGCTCCGATCATTTTGCTGCTGATTAGAGTTCTACAAGGGTTGGCCCTCGGCGGCGAGTATGGTGGCGCGGCCGTCTACGTTGCCGAGCATGTACCCGACGCACGCCGCGGCTTCTACACCAGCTTCATTCAGATCACGGCGACACTCGGTTTATTCGTTTCGCTCGCCGTCATCCTGATCATTCAAAACACGATGAGCAGGGAAGCGTTCACTTCATGGGGGTGGCGGCTGCCCTTTATTATTTCCATCTTCCTGGTTGGGGTTTCTCTTTATGTCAGACTGCGCATGAAAGAGTCGCCCATCTTCCAACACCTGAAGAGCACCGGCATGACGTCGGCCCAACCGCTCAAAGAAGCTTTCACTCAGTGGAAAAACTTGAAGCGCGTTTTGATTTCGCTGTTCGGCGCGACTGCGGGCCAGGGCGTCGTCTGGTACACGGGACAGTTCTACGCGCTTTTCTATTTACAGACGGTCTTGAAAGTAAACACCACGTCGGCCAACTATATAGTCGCGATAGCGCTGTTAATGGGAATGCCGTTCTTTGTCTTTTTCGGAGGGCTGTCAGATCGCCTGGGGCGAAAGAAGATCATGATGTTCGGCTGCCTCGCAGCGGCGATTTCTTATCTGCCGATTTATCGGAGCATGCAGGCGGCGGCGGGCTCGAACATCGTCACCGCAATATCGCAACGGAACCCGGTCACCGGCGCGATCAACCTAACACCGCAGACCTCGGTAAACGGAGTACTGCAACCGGCGAAAGAGGTGCTGACCTATCTTGATTTCGCACACCTGATTGGCAATCCGGTGGCCTGGAAACTGATCCTGCTCGTGTTCATCCAGGTGATCTTTGTGACGATGGTATACGGACCCATTGCGGCCTACCTGGTCGAGGCATTCCCGGCAAAGATCAGATATACATCGCTCTCCCTGCCCTATCACATCGGCAACGGCGTGTTTGGCGGGCTGCTGCCCCTGATCGGCCTGACAATAATCGCGCAAACTGGAAACATCTATGCGGGTCTGTACTACCCGATCGCGGTTGCGGGTTTAACCTTCATCGTCGGCTCGCTGCTGCTGCGTGAGACCAGACACGTTTTGATTTGGGAAGAGTTGAACGAATAGGTGTCAGAACCGCCTGCGGTAGCGGGCGCCCACCACGGGCAACATTTCTGTCGGCGACAATTCAACCGACCGCTACCGCAGGCGGTTCTGACTTGCATCGTAACCTTTTTCATTCCCCCGAGTTTATATACATAGAGGAACAATGCCCGGCAGTGAGTCCGCAAAGGAAGTGCACCCCAACAGTGAAAGGGAGCGGCGCCTGGTCGAATCGGCGCAGCGCGACCCCGCGCGCTTCGGGGACCTGTACGAGCATTATTTTGAATTGGTGTATGCGTATGTCGTCCGGCGAACGCGCGATCGTAATGAGGCCGAGGACCTGACGGCCGAAGTTTTTCATAAGGCGCTGCGAAGTTTGCCGCGATTCAAATGGACTGGCGCGCCATTCGCGGCATGGCTGTTTCGGATTGCGTCGAACATGATCTCGGATCGCGCCAAGCGTGCGGTGCGAGAGGGAATCCTTGGCAGCGACCAAAGTGACCCTGAGATCCGCGCGCCGCAATCTCAGCAGGCTGATTTGGAACAGAGCGAAGATAGCGCCGCCCTGTTTCGGCTAGTAGATAGGTTGGCCGAAGACCAGCGTCTTGTTTTGCGGATGCGATTCGCGGAAGAGCGCAGCATTAGTGAGATCGCACATACACTGGGGCGAAGCGAAGGGGCGATAAAGCAATTGCAGTTTCGGGCACTGGAGAATGTGCGGAAAAGATTGGCCAGTGGTGAATGATGCCTAAAGGATTTGGTTTTGAATCTAGTCCGCGAAGCGGACGAACGAAAGTAGCCCAGCGATTCATCGCTGGGAACGCGCGTCGTGCCAGAAGCAAGTCCGTGAAGCGGACGGCAGAAATGCTCGCGGCAAATCTTTTTCGCCCTTTTCACGGGCTTCGGTTCGTAGTTCTCGTTAGACCCAGCACTAAAGGTGCTGGGCTATTAGCGGCCGTCCGCGGCGCGGACTATGAGGGTGCATTGAAGTGACTTATGAGTGAAGTTGTCTTAACAGAACAACTCGAACAGGCGATTGAAACGATGCTCCGGAATCCGGACGCGCCGCTTCCGGCTACTGATCCGCAAGTTGCCGAGCTGGTTGGCATCGCCGTTGAGTTGCGTGCACTGCCGCGCGCGGACTTCAAAACGCGTCTGAAGAATGAACTTGAGGAGGCGACCATGAGTTTGGCGACCGAAGAAGAGATTGATACTTCGTCGCAACCGGCAAATGATTCGGTTCGCGCCGCTTTCCGCACGGTTACGCCTTACTTGACTGTGGCAAATGTGCAGGAAGAGATTGAATTCGTAACGAAGGTGTTTGGCGCCGAAGGCAAAATCTATGGGCTTGGTTCGGCCGGAGGCTATCATTCTGAATACCAGATCGGCGATTCAATGCTGATGATTGGCGGCGGCGGCGAAGGCGCAAAGTGGAAGGGGTCGCCCAATCCCGGTTCGCTGCATTTATATGTCCCGGACGTGGATGTCGTCTACGAACGAGCGATGCAGGCGGGCGCGAATTCTCTGAGAGCCCCGGCTAACCAGGAGTACGGCGATCGAGATGCAGCGATCGTAGACCTCGGCGGGAATCACTGGTACATAGGCACCAGCCAGGGCACCGCTTACAAACCTGAAGGCGTCACCGACCTGATGCCTTACCTGCATCCGACCGGCGCGCCGAAGATGGTTAGTTTTCTCAAGCAGGCATTCGGCGCGGAAGAAATCTTCGTCTATCAATCGCCCGATGGAATCGTACATCACGCCAAGATCGGAATCGGCGACTCGATCGTCGAGATGGGCGAAGCGCACGGACAATGGAAGCCGATGCCGATGGTGTTCATGCTTTATGTGGACGACGTCGATGCGTGGTATGCGCGCGCGATGAAAGCCGAAGGCGTAATTTCGATGGGCGCGCCCGCGGACCAGGTCTACGGCGATCGCGTCGGCGCGGTAAAAGATCCGTTCGACAATGTTTGGTATATCGGTACGCGTTCTGAAACAGAGAAATCACAGACGACCGAAGCAGGGAGGATTTCGATGGCTGCTCCTAAACTGTTCCGCATAGCATTGCAGGTAGCCGATTTGGATCAGGCGTCGGCCTTCTATTCGAAGTTGCTTGACGATCCGGGCCGCAGGATACCAAGGGGCTCGCGGCATTATTTCGATTGCGGTCCGGTGATTCTGGCCCTCGTCGATGTCACGGCCGGAGCCGGCCTGGAGCCCAAGCCGATTCCTGACTATGTCTATTTCGCGGTAAGCGATCTCGATGAGGTTTATGAACGAGCGAAGGAAATGAATTGTCTGGCGAAAGAGGATGTGCATGGCGAAGAAGCTGGTGCGATTGTGAAGCGGCCCTGGGGCGAGCGCTCGTTCTATGCTGAAGATCCCTGGGGCAACGGTCTGTGCTTTGTAGACGAGGAGACTTTGTTTACGGGAAGATAGGCTCTACTGGAGAGCCGCGGAGCGGCAAAAGATCTGTAGCAAGCCCATGGCGTGAGCCACGGTACCAGTAGCATCGGAGCAAAGAGCCGCAGAGTGGAGAAACGAAATGTTTCGCCCCTGCCGGGGCTGCTTTGAATTGTTGGCTCGTGTACCCACGGCTCACGCCGTGGGCTACAGATCTTTCGCCGCTACGAGGCTATGTTCGAAGAGATTCAAATCAAGCGGCTGTGTTCAAAAATACTTAAATCAAAGAGGAGAGAACTATGGCAGTCAAACCAATTCCTGAAGGTTATCATTCTGTAACGCCTTACCTGATCGTTTCAGGCGCGAGCGACGCGATTGAGTTTTATAAGAAGGCGTTTGGCGCTATCGAACTAATGCGGATGTCCGCGCCTGGTGAAAAAATTGGTCACGCCGAAATCAAAATTGGCGATTCACCGATTATGCTGGCCGACGAGTTTCCCGAGATGGGCTACAAGAGTCCACAGACGCTCGGCGGTTCGCCGGTCAGCATCATGATCTATGTGGAAGACGTCGACACCGTTTTCGATCGAGCTATCGCTGCCGGCGGCAAGGAACAGCGCCCAGTGAAAGACCAATTCTATGGCGACCGTATGGGGACCCTGGAAGATCCCTTCGGGCACGTGTGGCATGTCGCAACGCACACAGAAGATGTGCCGGCTGAGGAAATGGAGCAACGCGCCAGTGCGCATACCGCGGCAGCGACCGGCGGCGATGGGAACTAGTCAACGATCGATGGTGCGATAAAGTATAAGGCAAGTAGCGGACGGATCGCGGACGGCGCGCAGCGCGAACACCCCCAAAGCATGTTAGGCAGAAACGTTGAGCGGGCTCTGCCCGCTGGCGGACAGGATGTCCGCGATCCGCAACCATGTAGTTTTGCGGAACGCCGGACAACGTTGTAGAGTCTGCACACTATGAAGGAATCGATAATGTGCGCCGGAGTGTTAGTCGCAACCTTGTTCGCGTCTCCGGCCTGCGGCGGTAAGGGCGCGACCCAAGTTTCCACTCAGTCGAATGCTGCTCAATCCGCGAACGTAGCGGGCGAACTGCGCTACAAAGCTCCCGACGATTGGGTGAAGGAACAAACGACCTCGAAAATGCGCGTGGCCCAATACACTCTGCCGAAAACCGATGGTGATCCCGCCGATGCCTCGCTGGTGATCTACTATTTCGGCTCAACCCAGGGAGGCGCGGTGCAGGCGAACATCGATCGCTGGGTCAACCAAATGCAACAGCCCGACGGCAGCGCTTCAAGAGACAAAGCCAAAACCGAAACCAGCACGGTCAAAGGCTTGAAGGTGACCAGCGTCGATGTCTCAGGGACTTACACGGCTGAGATGGCTCCCGGTAGCGGCAGCGCGCACAACGATGCGAACTATCGCATGCGCGCGGCGGTGATCGAAACGCCCAAGGGCAACTACTTTCTTAAGCTCGTCGGCCCGACCAAAACCATGGGCCACTGGGATCAGTCCGTCACGGATTTTGTAAAATCGTTTGAGTTCAAATAGGCGCTGCACCGCCGCCAGCCTCGTCAGTGTACGACTATGAGCTCCGTAGGAGCCGAATGTTTATAGCAACGACCAATACAATGACTCCCAGCTCCGCAGGGGCGAAATGTGCCGACCTCACCCGATAACATTTCGCTCCTGCGGAGCTAGTTCGATGTGCGGAAAGGCCAGGCCTTTTCGGCATCGTTGATCTTGAATTTGGGAGAGGCTCCGCCTCCGCCGCGACCGCGAGGCATAGCCTCGCTGCTGAATGGAGACAATGGCCAACGGAAAGGCCAGGCCTTTCCTCAGATCAGGCGGCAAAGCCGCAAGCAGCCTAAACTATCGGAAAGGATCATCATGAGCAGCGTTGTTCCAACGAAATCGTCGATTGAAGTTTCAGATGAAGAGTGGCAGGCGCGGGTCGATCTGGCCGCGGCCTACCGCCTGGTGGCGCTCTACGGCTGGGATGATTTGATCTTCACGCACATCTCAGCGCGCGTGCCGGACAGCGAGCATCACTTTCTGCTGAACCCTTACGGCATGATGTTTGACGAAGTGACGGCGTCGAGCCTGGTCAAGGTCGATCTCGCCGGCAACAAGGTAACCGAGTCGCCTTACTTCGTGAATCCGGCCGGCTTTACTATTCACAGCGCGGTCCACGCCGCGCGCGAAGACGCTCTGATAGTAATGCATCTGCACACGGATTATGGCATTGCCGTGTCGGCCCAAAAGGACGGTCTGCTGCCAATTTCGCAACAGGCGATGTTGGCGCTGGCCTCTTTGGCATATCACGACTATGAGGGATTGGCGCTGAACGAAGACGAGAAGCCGCGCCTGGTTACTGACCTCGGCGATAAGAGCCACATGATCTTGCGCAACCATGGACTGCTGACCGTTGGCCGGACGGCCGCGGAGGCTTTCCTGTCAATGTTTCTCTTGGAGCGCGCTTGCAAAATTCAGATCTTGGCACAGGCAGGTGGGAGGGAACTGGTAAGCGTGCCGCAACCGATTCTTAGTTTAGTTGAGTCGCAGGTGAAGGCGGTCACTGTTGGGCAGGGTGCTGCGCTGACCTGGCCGGGGCTGTTGCGGAAGCTTGATCGGATTGATCCTACGTATAGAGATTAATTTCCCTCTTCCAAAGGGAGGGAGAAGATCCCAAAGACTAAGATTGGGCTAAGAGCAAAGAGTTGATCCACGAACTCACACGAAATAGGAATCTTCCTTAGTGGTGGTGTGGTTTCGTGGATCGGCAATGAGACGCGGAACTGCTTTTAGATTACGCGACGTCGCGAACCTGACTGCTGAGCAGATAAATCGCTTCCATCACGGCCGTATGCACATCGGCGGGCAGATTCTCACGAGCAGCTAAACTGCGAAATGCCGGCAGAATCTGAGGCTGGTTGCTGAGCGCCAGCAACTTGACGGCGGTGAGCCGCACTTCGCGATCCGGATGTTTGGCAATCGCCTGCATCAATGGCTGGACTTCGCCGGCCTTGGCCATTAGGAAGAGCATCGAAAAAGCATCATAGGTTCGATCGCGGCCTTCGCCCGTAAGGCTGTTAACGGCGTTTGTCGCCAGGCCGGATCCGGCAATCGCCGCCCCGATCTTTCGCCGGCGTTCCGGCGAAGCTTCCCTTAAAGCGCGCGTAAACGAAGCCGACAGATCCGGCTGTAGGTGATAGAGGGCGCGCGCGGCCGCGTTGCGTACTTCCGCGCTGGGGTCGTCGAAAGCCTTCGTGATCAAATGAAACGAATCTTCGCTGCTGATGTCAGCCAGATCGGCCAGGGCCGCCGCGCGATCAGAAGCTTTGGCGCTTTGCAGGCGCGCGACAATCTCGGGTGAAAACGAAACATCGCTGCCGTTGGCCGTCGTTGCGCCTTCCGCTTTAATGCTTGACCCAAGGTTTACTGAACTTCCATTTGCTTGATTCGGATCGACAGGTTCGAAGACGGCCAAATCCACCGTTACCTCAGCCTTAACAAATTCGATTTCCTTGTGGGCGGAGATCACGTTGGCCGAAGGATCCAGATCGATCATAAGCCAGGGAACGTCACCGGATTCACCTTCCGGATTAGCCTCGACAAGATTGCCTTCGACCGGAAGAGCCTCTGACGAAAACTGCATGTCGTTGGCTAATTCAATTTCCGAAGTACCATCAACGTGAATCTCCTGGCCCTGGTGGAGGGTATCGATCTGTGACTTGAGAGTTTGCTCTTTCGCCACGCGCTGCTCGGCTTCGGCCTGGGACTTCTCGTATATGGCTTCGAGCTGACTTATGCGCTGGAATTCTTCATCGGCGCGTCGTTGCGCCTGGGCTTCGGCCTTTAGGACCGCTTCCTCGTGAGCCGGCAAACGAACTTCAGCTTCCTGAATACGGCTGACCAATTCTGCTTCAGTCTTCCTCAGGGTTTCGAGCTCGGTAACTATATTTTGTTCGGTTTCCGCCAGTTGTTTGACCTTAGCTCTGGCCGTCTGGCGGGCTTCTTCCTGTGCCCGAAGCCGGGTTTCGGCCTCTTTGATTCGTCTTAGTTGCTCTTCTTCGGCGGCTCGCAGCGCTTCGATTTCAGCGTTGAGCTTCTGCTCCTGTTCGGCGCGTTTCTGGGTATTCACCTGGACGCCTTTGCGCGCTTCTTCATGGGCGCGCAGACGCAGCGCGGCTTCCTCGACGAGCTTGAAATTCACGTCGCGGTTCTCGCGCGCCTTTGCCAGTTCGAGATTGATTTGCTCGGTCTTCTCGGCGTGCTGTTGCGCTTCAGCCTCGGCGAGATAACAGGCTTTCACCTGCGCTGCCAATTGTTCCTGAATCGCATCAATACGTTTAACGTGCTCTTCTTCCTGCTCGCGCAACACGCCCACCGCAACGGTGAAGTGCTGTTCCTGCTCGACCAGCAACTCTGATTCTTCCAGCGCCAGTCGCTGAGCTTCCTGCAGTGCTGGAATCCGAGTTTTGATTTCTTCGATTCTTTCGAGCTGGGCCTGCTCAGCGCGGCGCAGGCTTTCGATCTCTTCGTTGAGCCGTTGTTCCTTCTCGACTTGTTGTTTGGCCTGGGCTTCGGCGAGTTGGCGCGTCTTGGCCTGCTCGACGAAACGAGATTCGGCGTCGACAATGCGCTTGAGCAGCTCCTTTTCGGCCTGTCGCATCGATTCCGTTTCAGACCTGAGTGATTCCTCTTTTTCAGAAAGTCGGGTGAGTGCCGCTTCCTGCTCTTGCCGCGATTTTTCAGCGTCCGCGACCAGCGCCTTGGTTGCTTCGGTTCGTTCGAGCCGCTCTTGTTCAGCCTGCCGCAGAGCTTCGATCCTGGTTTTGAGTTGTTGCTCAAGTTCGACGCGCTCGTTTGACGCTGCTTCGAGTTTTCTTCCGACAGCTCTCAAATCTTCGAGCTGTTGTTCCTGTTCCTGGGCGCGCGCCTGCGCCTCGGCCTCGGCGCGCTGATGCGCTTCCACGTTTGCCTGGAACCGGTCCCGGGCTTCTTCGGTGCTCTGGAGTAAATCTGCTTCGGTCTGACGCAACAATTCAGCCCTCGCGTTGAGCTGTTGCTCTTCCTCTGCCCGCGCCTGCGCTTCTGCTTCGAGCTTCCGCCCGATAGCTCGCAACTCTTCCAGTCGCTGCTCGTGTTCCTGGGCTCGAGAGTTCGCCTCGGCCTCCGCGCGCTGATGAGCTTCTTCGTGAACTTGAAACTGTGCCTGAGCCGATGCGGTCCGGTTTGACTGCTCCGCCTCCAGTTGGCGCGCGGTTTCGATCGCTGCGCTGAGAGACTGTTCCTTCCGGATCAGTTCCTGGATATTTGCTTCAACCTGCTGCTGCGTCTCAGTTTTCAAACGCAGATCAGCTTCAACTGCTTCGATTCGTTTCTGCTGCTCTTGTTCAGCAGAGCTGATCGCGTCGAGTTGGGAGCGAAGAGACGCTTCTCTGGCAGCGCGTTCCTGGGCCCCTGCTTCGGCTTGAAGACTGAGTGCGGCCAACTCAGCCAGTCTTTGTTCGTCCTGCTCGCCGCGCAATTCACTTTCGATTCGGATCCTTAGGTGCGCTTCTTCCTGCTCTCGCAAGCGATCCTCGGCCGCGACTATGCGATTCCGCTGTTCCTGCTCTTCGACGCGCAGCTTTTCGACGGCCTCATTCAGATTCTGTTCCGCGCGGTTTAGCTCTTCAGCTTTGGCAAGACCCTGTTGGTGGACTTCTTCCTGGGCGTGCAGTCGGGCCTCGACCGTCGCGACCAACGCCCGCTGCTCTGCTTCAGCTTGATGCAGGCTCTCGAGCTGGGTATGTAGCTGGCTCTCCTGCTCGGCCAGACGCTTGGCTTCCAGTGCCACTTTATTAAGCGCGTCGCCCAATTCAAGTACTCGAGCGTTAGCTTCCTGGAGCTTGCCAACCTCGTTCAGTTCAGCCTTTTCCAGGGCGTCAACCTCGGCCGCGAGCTGTTGTGCTTTCTCGGCTTCGCGGGCCAACGCGGCTTTCGCTGACTGTTGAGAGTCTCGCAGAGCGCTCACGCGTGACTGAGCTTCCGCGAACTGCAGCAGTTGAAGTTCTCCCGCCTTTTGTAGCGATTCGATTTCAGAGCTGAGCTGCCGTTCTTTTTCAGCCTGGCGCGCAGTCTCAGTTTCAGCGCGGTGTCGCGCTTCCAGTTGGTTCAGTAGACGCCCTTCGATCTCTTCAACCAGTTTGAGTTGGGCCTGTTCGGATGTTCGTTGGGATTCGATTTCCGAGATCAGCCATTGCTTTCTTTCGCCCTGCCGCTTTGCTTCAGCTTCAGCGTGCTGCAGTGCTTCCGCTTGCGTGCGAATATTGATGCCGGCTTCCTCTATGCGTCTGAGTTCTGCCTGCTCCAGGGCGCGCAGCGCATCGATCTCGGACTGTAGTTGTTTCAGTTTTCGATTCCGCTCACGGCTTGCGGCGTCGGCTTTTTCGCGGATGGCCACGAGTTCCGCCACGAGTCGCTCTTCTTCAACTGCGCGGCGATGGGCTTTCTCTTCCTCATTAAGGCGTGCTTCCGCGGCCGCTCTGCTGAGCGCTTCGGCTTCTGCTTTTTTCTTGGCGGCCAGCACTTCAGCGCGGCGGCGTTGCAGTTCCAACTCGGCCTGCTTTAAGGCGGCTTCTTCCGCGCTCAGATCTTCTTCAGCGACCACTCCGTGTTCCGAGGTTCTCGCTTGAGACCTGGACTCGGAGTCCGCCTGACCTTCGTTAAGAAAAGCGTGTCGTGCCTGGGCAAGGTGTTTTAGATCACCGCTGGCGAGCGCGGCCATCAGTTGATCGGCAACCATGCGCTGGCCAGACGCGTCCTTCGCGTCGTTTGAACCAGCGTTACCGTTGCGTCCGTGAGGCGCACCGCTCTTATCACCGTCAATTTTCGGGGGTAGTGAAGAGGATTGCTCCATTTTCAAATTCTCCAACTTGAGAGTACCGGGAAACGCAGGCGGACGGCCTTAGGTTTGATGGCTCGTACTGAGACCTTCAGACTTGAATTCGTCCTCAGCGCTGTCTCTGTCAGGGTGCTTATTTTACGACTGATGTGTCGCAATTGCGAGGTAGACGATCGAATCGTCCCGCGTAGCAGTCTCTGATGGTCTGGCCATCGAAGACTGCACTGATTCTCGCAAATCCGGGGCTTGGAGGTCAATAGCCCTTTTTTGGACCGATGCCGCAGGTCGCGAAACCCGATCTCTGTTTGGTAGATTCAGCGACAGGGGGATGGCTCAAATCGTAAAAAACCCTTGCAATAGTAGCTTCCTCAACAACTCGGTATGAATCGGAGCGAAGGACGCCGCAGGTCCAAGCCGAGTTTTTATTTTAGAAGCTAAAGCGAATCTGAGCCTCGATCAATCGATTATAGGGCGACGAACTGCCGCCGCCGCGGGCGCCGCCAAATCCGCCAAATCCCCCAGCGCTGGCAGTCGAAGCGCCAAAGAACGATGAGCTAAGATTGCCAACCGGCGGTCGCAGATTGACGTGATTCAAAATGTTCTGGAAGTTTATCGAGAACGTCAGATTATAGCGTTTCGCCGCGTCACTGCCTCCACCGCCTCCGCCACCAACACCTCTGCCGCCGCCAGCACCGCCGCTGCGTGCTCCACCTCCACCGCCACGTGGGCCGCCGCCACCGAAACCTCCGCGCGGTCCGCCGCCGCCGTCACGATTGCCCTGCCCAGGCGTCTGTGCGGCTGCCGCCTTTCTCTCGCCGCCAAAGCCCCAGGTCTTGCTCACGCGCAGGTTGGCAATGACCGAACCGGGGCCGCTGCCAAAGTTGCGCGGAATAATTTGCGCGCCCAACGCAGGGTTTGGATCGAAGGCTCCGAATCTGGTTACGATCACGCCGGGCTTCGTCAGATCGGTCGCCAGCGCCGGCCGGTCAGTGAAGAGAGTGTCCCCGTTCAAGTCGCGTCCGACCGTGATATTGAAAGGCTGGCCCGAGGCTATGATTAAGAAAGGAGCCAGGCTGATACCCCAGCGAGTTCTGAAATTGCCGTTCAGGGAAAATCGATGCCGCACGTCGTTGGACCAGCGGCCGTACTCTGCGCTGGCGTCATACGGGTTGGCTGAGAATGTACCCGAGCCGTCGGTATCGCTGTTGGCCTTTCCATAGGTGTAGTTCATGTTAAAGCTAACGTTACGACTCAGACGGCTGCCGAGAGTAAAGATGAGTTGGTTTTGATCGAAGCGGCCGGTCGACTCGTATTGAAAGTAGTTGTTAATCGATCCAAGCGGTCGCACGCCACTCCCGGCCAGAGCCGGCACAAACGTTCCGGGTAACGGCGCATTAATGGCGCGCGCGCGCAACAGATGTAGCGTGCGAGCATGACTGAAGGTAACGCTGGTGGTGAAGTTGTGCGGCAGAGCGCGCTCGATGCTAATGGCCGACTGCATCGTGTAGGGCGCCTGAAGGTCCGGGGCCAATTGATAGATGTTCAGCGGAGTCTTGAAAGCCGTCAGCGTGCTTATGGAAGGTACGTTAGGAAAAGAATTCAGGATCGCCGGGTCAGTAACGGTAAATTGTTGCTGGTTGATCCCGTTGAGTCGATTGGCCGTTAACGTCAGGTTCTCGCCGACGCGATCATAGAAGACACCAAAGCCGCCGCGGATGGTAGTCTTCGCTTGATGTTGCTTGCTTGAAGACCCCGGCTGCCAGGCGAAACCGAAGCGCGGCGCAAAGTTTAAGTTGCTGCTGATGTTGTCCTGGTTTTCATAACGCAGTCCGAAGCTCAGCATCAGGTTCGGCCGCGTTTTCCAATCATCCTGAGCAAAACCACCAAAATCGAATTGACTCACGGTCGCCTCAGGATTACCCGCAGCGATCTGAAACTGGGTGGCGCCGCCGCCCGCGGCCCGAATCGCGACCGGTGAAAGTCCAGCTTGCAAACCGCGCAAAGTAGTTTGATAGACCTGAATGCTGGTCAGCGAATTTGGATTTCCAATTTGACGGCTGCCGGCGAACGTCCACGTGCCGCCAAAGTTTTGCGGCGAGATGCTGGTGATGTGCGTGCTGCGAATACGCGCCCCGAATCTCAACGTGTGCAGTCCCTTCGCCAGCGAAGTATTGTTCGTCAATTCCCAACGGTTCGTTTGATTCGCGGACAGGCCAATCTGTGATCCGCCGCCCGTGAATGCCTCCTGAACCTGGATGGTCGGAATCGAGTTGTCCGCCGTGTCGCCGGATGTTTGATGGTTGAACTGGAAGCGCGTCTCGTTGACCGTCGTCTTATTGAGGATCGCGGTTTCGGTCAGTCGCACCGTTTGCTGGGTGCTGGACGTGCTGTACTTCCGGGAGCTGAGCGAGTAGCCGCCCGCCCCCGTCAGGTTGCTCGAATGTTCATATTCGTAACGAGCAACCAGAGTGTTGCTCGCATTGATCTGGTAGTCGAGGCGCGGACTGAACTCGGTGCGCCGGTTCGGCAACAGCACTGACTCGCTCAACGTCACAATGTTCAAGCCAGGATCGAGAATCGTCGCGTTAACTATGCCTTCGTCGTTGATGTCGCGCCGTTCAAAATCGAAAAAGAACGAAGCCTTCTTTTTGGTAATGGGTCCGCTGAGTTGTCCACCATAGCGCCGCGACAAGTAGGGCGCGCGCGTCGGCTGAAATGGATTACGCGAATTCAGCGATTGATTGTTGAAGCTGAAAAAAGTCTCGCCACGAAATTGATCGGTGCCAGGCTTAGTCAGGATTTCAATGCGACCAAAGCCGGGCCGGTCATACTCCGCCGAGTAAGGGTTCGAATTGATCCGGATTTCGCGAATCGTCGAGAGCGGCGGCATACGTCCGTTGCTGAATCCGTCTATATAGATCTGTCCGCCATTTGGCCCGGCGCCGGGACCGGCCAACGCCTGGAGCGCGGCGGCGAGATCATCCGGATCATCAGGAAGAGATTCGAGGTCCGAACCTTTGAGGACGATGGCGCCGATATTGTTCTCGGGTTCAGTGTTCACGCCGGCGCTATCAACAGTCACGTTAACCTTCTGCTGTTCGATCGTAACTTTCAGTGTGACATTGAGCTGGGCAGCGCGTCCGGCAACTGCTTCGACATCCGCGCTTTCGTAGTTCCCGAAACCGGGCGCCGTTATCCTGATTGTGTATTTCCCGGGCGCGAGTCCGTTGAGCACGAAATTGCCCTCGCCATTAGTAGTGACGGTCTTCTCCAGGCCACTGGCATTAACAGCAACTACGTTGGCGCCGACGATGACGCCGCCGAACTCGTCAGAAACCTGGCCCTTCAACGAACCCGTGCTCTGCTGGGCGAACGCGACTCCGGCACAGCACACGACAATCAATAACAAACGTCCCATTCAGATGATTCCTTAGCTTTCTTGCGAAAAGTGGGCGGCATTCTGCCTCGTCTACAGAGACGAGGACGGATAGAGTCCGGTTACATAAGAAGGAGACGCGGACGGATCGCGGACATCCTGTCCGCCAGCGGGCGAAGCCCGCTCAGCTTGCGGGAAGAATTAGTGGAAGTGGTTCGCGCTGCGCGCTCAGGCGACAGGATGTCCGCGATCCGTTGCCCCGCCTTCCTATTTGCCCCGTCCGCGAATCTCCGTATCCCAGTAGCGCAGCCATTCGTTTCCTTGCTTGCGCAGCAGTTCCCAATCCAGCGGCATGCGCGTGAAGGGCACATTCATCCATTCAGGGAGTTGGCTGCGATCGATATCGCGGCGCACGGGCAGGCGATAATAGTTACGCCCCGAGTGGATCAAACTTTCGGGCGTGGTTACGAATTCATAGAAGCGTTTTGCTTCCGCCTCGTTCGGCGCGCCGCGCACGAGAGCGATAGCATCGATCACGACGGGCGTTCCGCTGGTCGGGATGTTGTAGGCAACGGGAAGTTTCTTTTGCTCCTGATACAGACGCACGTCGGGCAAGTCCCACAGACTAACGACGCCTTCCTGGCGCGCGAGCTTCTGCATCAGCAAAGTCCCATCGGCCGTGTATTCGTGAACGTTAGCATCCAGCTTTCTTAGCCACTCATAACCTTTTTCAGGCGAGTTCGTATCTTTGTAATACCGCCAGATCATTCCGCCAAAGATTGCCCGCATGGAATCCGAAGGGTTCGGATTACGGATCAAAACTTTGTCCTTCCATTTCGGATCGAGCACATCGTCCCAATCCTTTGGTGAGTCTTCGGCGCGCACGGCCGCGCTGTTGTAAACAATTACTTCCGGAGTTTCGTAGGTCCCGTACCAACGATCCTGGGCGTCGCGGGCAAAGTCCGGAACTTTGTCGGCCCACGAAGGGCGATAAGGAGCCAGCAGGTTTTCGTCAGCCGCGGTCTGAAAAGTCGTGTGCGCCGCGCCCCACCAGAGATCGGCTTGCGGGCGATTGCGCTCGGCGCGCAGACGCTCGAGCACTTCGCGCGATCCCATGTCCAGAAACTGAACCTCAACTTCCGGATGTAGTTGTTTGTAGCGCGCGACAAAATCGCGCAGCATGTCCTGGCCATGCGGTGTGTAGATGAGCAGCTTGTGCTGATTCGTCGACTTAGAGGATCGGCAGCCCGGAGAGAGAATCAGAGCGAGAACAAAGAGAGTGAGCGCAACGAGTTTCATCGGCAAGAGTTGTCTTCCGAACATCATGCATCTGTGAAGCTCTTTGCATAATACGCTTTTTGATGAGTCGATCAAGACTCTGGTTCTAACGTCCGCTGCGCGGACGCGAACGGATCATCACTGGATCCATATAGCGCTTAGCAAAGCTTTGCCCACCATCGTTAAGAATCGCAGCAAAGCGTCGACCCATACGATCAAGTCTGTCATCTCAACTCCTTCTCCCAATGCCCAACCTAATTACTAATCGACCCGAGGTTGCCTTCAGCGCTGCGCGAACGAAACTGTTCACTGATGATTGCCCTCTGCTCGACGGTGAGCACACGATAGAAGCTCACCTTCGCGCGGGCCTTCATCGAGATGATCTCGTTGAGCAGGCTTGCCTGTTTTTCAGAGAACTGCCTGATCGTTGCTTCCTCCAGCCGTCCGGTAAAGGCGATTGCGGAAAGCTGATCTTCCAGCTCGTCAAGCTGCTCAAAAAGCGGCTCGGCCTGAAGCATCGTGGCGGTGGCTATGTTTGCGATGCGAAACTTTTGGCCGGCAGTCAGATTCAAACGCTCGGTGATTGGCGAGAAAACTTCATTGACAATATCGTCGTTCTGCTCGGCGGTTGCGTTGTTTGTCAGTCGGGCGACTCCTGGCTTAACGTCGAGCGTAACTTGCGCGGCGGCTAGGCCGGCACTGGCGGCGATGATTGTCACTGCCAGGAAGAATAATTTTGGTGCCTGCATTGTGTTGGTCTCCTTTGAAGTTGGGGTAGAGCAAGCTGCCAGCCTACGCAGACTGGCAGTCTGCTCTACTCAGGCCGACGAATTACTTGATGACGATTCCGGTCGAGAATCGAAACCCGTTAAGAGTGCGGTTCGGAAAAGTGACTGTGTCGAAGGTGCGACCGCGAAGAAAGATCGGATTGTAGTCGAGTTGTGCGATGCGCCACGCGAAGCGGTCGTTCAGCTTATAGTCAACGCCGCCCCCCAGGTTCATGGTGAAACTATTATTCTGGTCGGTGAAATTGGCGGTCGTGTCAGTGAACGTCTCCGTCAGGTTTCGTCGCGCTATGCCCGCCAGTACGTGCACGTACGGCGTGAAGTTGCTGGTGCTCGGAAATCTCAACTGCGGCCCGCCGGTAATGTTGTAGAGCGAAAACTTCGACTCGGCGGCAGTGCCGCCAAATGTTTCGTTGCGACTATTGAAGTGAGCTGAAAAATCAGCCGTCAAGCCGAGGCGTTTGGTTAAATAACCCGTTGCCGACAAGTTAAGTCCGTTAAGTTTGAAACGACTGTCCAGACTGGTCGTCGTCGCAGTAAAGTCGCTACTGCTAACGCCGGTGTTAACGCTTTCAAATGAATAGCCGGCAAAGAACTCCGGCTTCTTCTCGTCTTGTGCTACTACTGATGCATAGGTCAGCAGTAAGACTACAAGAGCAAATAGGAGAGCAAAGTGTTTCATAAGAACCTCCGTGTTCGTTATTATTGGCAAGCCGCAGCGACTTAGTCTTAGAGCTTTTCGAAGTCACTGCCCTTGAAGTGCCGGCGCCAACACAACGAGCACCGGCACTTCTCGAATGAACTTCGGGTGTCTATTACGTATGAATCCCGAATGGTGAATAAGACGCTGAAGCAGCGTTGTGCGACGCAAAGAGTGGGTTAATCGAATGTGAAGTTTTGTGAAGATCGGATCGGGAGTACAAATAAAAAAACCGGCCCAACGAAAGGAGCGCCCCCACAGCTCGCGCTCCTTTCAATTGATGCCGGTCGCGTCGCGCAGGTTGATAACCCGCGCCGCAGCTCAACTGCGCTACTCTTATGGTTGCGGCGCAGAACCCGGAGGCGGAGGTGGTGGTCCCTGGCGCTCAAACTGTTGGCGCTTGGCGGCAAGTTGAGTCTTCTGCTCAGCCGTCAACAAACCCGCAATTTGCGACATCATCTTCGCGTGGGAAACCTCGATCTCCACCTGGATTTTGGCCCGCGCTTCAGCCGCCGCGCGCACGGCCGCCTCGTCAAAGTTGCCGGTTGCCGGATCGGGTTCGCTTCCGTGCAGGGCACGCATCTGATCGAAAAGCGCTTTGTTGCTCTCTTCAAAGCTGTCCGTGATCTTCTTGATCTGTGCTTTCTGATCGTCGTTTAGATTGAGATCGCGGAGTGGTCCCAAACCATCGCGCGGCCCCGGCCCGCCGCGAAAACCACCACCGCGCTGCGGACCCTGCATCCTGTGCCCGTGCGAGAATGCTACCGCTGCGACTGTCAATAAGAGCGCGCCGGCAATGGCAATAACCACGCTCGATTTCTTCCAGTTGAGTTTCATTTCTTTCTCCTTTGAACT
>JAWVCT010000110.1:0-3692 GCA_033858155.1 Blastocatellia bacterium | reverse complement strand
TAAACCGCGCCGACAACTACGGTCTTTCTCAACTTTATCAATTGCGTGGCCGCGTGGGACGGTCCAGCCGCCGCGCTTATGCGTACCTGCTGATTCCGGCAGAGCAGGAGCTTTCGCCGATAGCGCGACGGAGGCTGGCTGCCATTCGCGAGTTTTCAGACTTGGGCGCGGGCTTTCGCATCGCTGCGCTGGATCTGGAATTGAGAGGCGCCGGCAACATGCTCGGCGGAGAACAGTCGGGGCACATGGATGCGCTGGGCTTTGATCTTTACACGCAGATGCTGGAACGCACGGTCGCTGAGTTACAGGGCGAGCAGGTTGAAGACGAGCCTACGGTTTCGCTCAACCTCGGCGTCGACGTAGCGATTCCCGAAAGCTACATTTCCGACATGGGCCAACGGCTGCGAACTTACAAACGCGTGTCGTCGGCGCGAGACGAGGAAGCGCTTTCTGCGATCCGGGCCGAAACCGAAGATCGCTACGGGCGAATTCCTGAACCGGTAGAAGACTTGTTCGGTTACGCGCGGCTGCGACAGGCGGCTGAAACAGTCGGCATCGTTTCGATCGACAGGATGCGGGAAGGCATCGCCATCAAACTGGCTGAGAAAGCGCGGGTGGCGCCGGAGAAACTTATGGAGCTAATCCGGGTTCGGGAGGGTGCGAGTTTTACTCCCGGCGGCGTTTTGCGGGTGGAGCTAAATGCAGAGGAGAAAGAGCATGTCCTCGCCGTCGCTCGCCGCGTGTTGCTGCAAATCAGGGCTGACGGTTAGAATGACCCGAATATATCGCACCGTAGGTGCGAAATGTTTATAGACCGGCCAGCTGTTTACCTTACTCAGCTCCTTTAGGAGCGAAACATTCCGCTCCTACAAGGAGCTTGATCATTTACCCGATCGTGGTGCTATAAACATTTCGCTCCTACGGAGCTCTAATAAGGAGTACAAACCTGTGAAATCGGAATTTATTATTGCCCCTCTAGTCTTGTTCGCGGTCCTGGCCGGTTCGGCTTCGCTCTTGCAAGCCCAGGAAGGCGAGCCTGTGATTGTCGACGAAGTCATTGCCCAGGTGAACGACGGGGTGGTCACGCTTTCGCAATTGAAGCGCGAAATGAAAGAGCGGGTAGATACGCTCATGCAGAACGGCCGCACCGAAGCGGACGCCAACAGCGATGTTGCCAAGCATAAGATGGAGTTGATCGCCACTCTGATCAACGAACAGCTGCTGCTTCAAAAAGGTAAAGAGTTGGAACTGACCGACAGGGTCGAAGCCGAAGTCAATAAGCGCATGCTCGACGTGGCCAAAGAAAACGGCATCACCTCGATCGACAAGTTGGACGAGGCAATGCGTCAGGCCAAACTGGACCCGGTGGGAATTCGTCAGACCATGCGGATTGAGATCATGAAGCAGGCCGTGTTGGAGAACGAAGTCGACCAGAAATTGTTTTACAGCTACAGCTCGGACGAACTTCATAAATACTTCGACGCGCACCAGGCCAGTTTCCTCAAGCCTGAATCGATCGAGATTTCGGAAATCTTTCTCGGACTGGCCGGCAAGCAGGACGCGGACGTCAGGGCCCAGGCACTGAAGCTGGTAGCTCAGTTGCGCGGCGGCGCTGATTTCTGCACCCTGGCTGCTGCCTATACCGACCGACCGGCGACCGGGGGTCAGAAGCCCTGCAAGGTTGGCCGTTTCCAGGTGCCCGATCTGCGTCCCGATATTGCCGCCGCGGTGAAGGGCGTGAATCAGGGCGGAGTGAGCGAACCGCTGAAGACCGACGAGGGCTATCAGATTTTGAAGGTCGACTCTCGCACTGCCGGGACAAACACTCCGACCTTTAACGAGAACAATGTCCGCGAAGCGATTACTCGCGAGCGTTCACAGAAAGCGCGCGAGGATTATCTGCAGGATCTGCGCAACGATGCTTATGTAAAGATCGCCGATAGTTATCGTGACGCTGTTTCGCCTTTGCTCAAGATCGTGCCGCCCGCGGCGGCGACCAAACGGCCTTCAAAGAAAGACAAGAAGGAAAAGGCCAGCAAGCCTTAGCAGAAAGGATGAAGGATGAAACAGGCCAGCTCGTTCAGCGCTTTGCTTTCATCCTTCCGCCTTCATCCTTCATGCTCTTCTAATGCGTCTGGATCTTTTTCTAAAGGTAAGCCGTCTTTGCCCGCGCCGCACCCTGGCCCAGGAGCTTTGCGACGCGGGCTTTGTTCTGCTCAACGGCCGCCCGGCTAAATCCGCGCACGCCGTCAAAGCCGGAGATGAAATTAAGATCCGTCGCCGCGATCGCGAGATAGTCGCGCGCGTACTCAAAGACCCGCCGACCCGCAACGTTTCAAAACGCGACGCGGAGCAGTTAGTTGAAATTGTGAGTGAAACTCGCTTTGATCCGCTCAACGAATGAGCGCGCCGGTTTATGTACGACAAACTTTAGTTTGTCGCTTCAACCGGGCATGATCGACAAACTAAAGTTGTCGTACAGGCTCAGTCAATTGGAGCTACTATGAACACTCGAAGGCTCCGTCACCTGGCCTTTGCCTCTGCCGCAATTCTTGTCTCTAATCAGTCTTACTCTGCACTGGGCAACGAGATCCCAGCTTCATTTCAGAGTGAACTCGCCTGGGTGACGTTCGCTCCCGAGGGCGAGGAATTAACGCTGATG
Organism: Blastocatellia bacterium; assembly: GCA_033858155.1. Taxonomy (GTDB): domain Bacteria; phylum Acidobacteriota; class Blastocatellia; order Pyrinomonadales; family Pyrinomonadaceae; genus UBA11740. The sequence goes on along the minus strand of JAWVCT010000110.1, from coordinate 1,030 downwards.
GTTCCTGCGTTGCCCACCGTGCGAACCTATCCAGTAAGCGCTCCCGATCAATCCGATCACGAAAGGATTCTCGCGCAGCGCGAGTATAGCGGCTATGGAAGCGGCCTCGTTTTCGTCATTGAGTCATACAAGGCGGAGCGGCCGCAGAGACTCTGGGGCAACCTACTGAACCATGCGGACAATGGGGCAGTATTCGAACGCGACATCTCGTTCGATGATATTACAGCCAGACAGTACCGGAGCTCTTATGAAAGCAGGTATGCGAGGTACACCACGCGCTTCGTGCGGTTCGCGACCAAAGAACATGTTTACCTGATCACGCTTGCGATGCTGGAGGACACAAACTCCATCGTGGACCGATTCGTTTCGTCGCTTCGGCTGCGCCGGCCCGAGGACCAAAGCACAAACTACGCGCAACGTTCCGATTCAATTCCGGGGCATGCGTTCGGTCCCAACGAGGTCACGCGCCGCGCAGTCGTGGTGTGGAAAAACGCACCCTACTACACCAACCAGGCACGCTCGCATCGAATAGTCGGGACGGTTAAATTGGAAGCTATCCTTGCCGCGGATGGTTATGTCTCAAATATTACTGTGACTAAAGAATTGAAAGACGGTCTGACTGAAAGTGCAATTGAGGCCGCGCGCAACATTAGATTTTTCCCCGCCGAGAAAGATGGTAAGCCCGTGTCACAGCTGATCATGCTGGAATACAGTTTCAGCCTCTTTTGATTCCATCATGCCGCGCCCACTGACTCTCATCCTATTCAGTCTGGTTCTGATCGCAACCAGCTGCCCGATCGGATCGGCTGAACGAGCGGCGAGAGTTCCGGACATATCTGTGAACTCAATGCTCAGTCAATTAATCGCACAGCGCCAAACGCTGCAGTCCCCGCTGCGACAACCGAGGATAGTCGTTAAGAAACGTCTGCGTCAGTTACTTCTGTTTTCGGCAGACAAGCTGGTGCGGACATATCGCATCGGCCTGGGATCGAGCCCTGTCGGCGATAAGGTGCGACAAGGTGATCGGCGC
>JAWVCT010000109.1:0-3451 GCA_033858155.1 Blastocatellia bacterium | reverse complement strand
GCGGTCGAAGGTTCGCATAAGGGATCGCTTATCGAATCGAAAAGACTGCTGTCGTTGTTTCCGGGATTTTGCGAGACGATGGTGCCGTTGCTGGCGAGGAACATCGAAATGCAATTGGATGGCGGCGCGGAAGTCGTGATGATTTTTGATACGGCCGCCGGTGAATTATCACCCGACATCTTCAAAACAGAAGTCGTGCCGCAACTTCAGGCGCTGACCTCGAAGAATTCGCGACGCATAGGCTACTACTCGAAGGGCACGCAGCCCGCTCATTTGCGTGATGCGCTTTTTACTAATGGTGAATTGGCGGGAGTGGGGATTGATTCTCGTTGGAATATGACGGAGGCCTTCAATCTCTTCCCACGCGGTTTTGTTCAGGGCAACTTCGATCAGGCTTTGTTGTTGTGTGAGCGGAACGAACTGAAGCAGCATCTGGCTCGCTATCTTGAACCGCTCGCGGAGCAAACAAGGCCTGGTTGGATTTGCGGTCTGGGCCACGGCGTTTTGCCCGGCACGCCCGAAGACAATGTCAGGCTTTTTGTCGACACAGTTAGAGAGGTAATGCAGTGACTGATCTTTTTGCCAAGTACGACGTTCCGGCGCCGCGCTACACGAGCTATCCGACCGTTCCTTTCTGGAGCGATTCTCCCAGTCCGGAGCAGTGGCTGGACGCAATCAGGAACGCATGCGCTGACGAGTCGAGCAGTTGGTCGCTGTATTTTCATCTGCCATTCTGTGAAACGCTCTGCACTTTCTGCGCGTGCAACACCGTCATCACGCACGATCATGGGCGTGAAGAAACCTATATCAAACTGCTGCACAAAGAATGGCAGCTCTATCGCGAGCAGGTTCCCGATCTGCAGCGGCGGCCACTGCGGCAGTTGGAGTTGGGTGGTGGCAGTCCCACGTTTTTCTCGCCGGATAATTTGAAGCGAATCCTTGAGCCAATCCTCGCGGAAATTCAGGTTGACGCGGAACAGTTCCGGGCTTCGGTCGAAGTTGACCCGCGGCGGACGACCCGCGAACAACTGGTCGTGCTTCAGTCGCTCGGCTTCAATCGCATTTCTCTCGGTGTGCAGGATTTCGATCCGGTGGTGCAAAAACTAGTCAATCGCGAACAGCCTCTGGAACAAACAAAGAATGTGACCGACATGGCGCGGGAGTTGGGCTACAACTCGGTTAACTATGATCTGATTTATGGCCTGCCGCGTCAGACGCCTGAGAGTTTCAGGCTAACCGTCGAACAAACCGTCGAGTTGAGACCTGACTGCATCGCGGTCTACAGTTTCGCGCGCGTTCCCTGGATCAAACCCGCTCAGCGCAGTTACAAAGACGAAGACTTGCCGGCGGCGGGTGAGAAGCGCGCGCTGTATGAGATCGCGCGCAACCTCCTGGCTGAGGCAGGCTATGTAGAGATTGGAATGGATCACTTTGCGCTGCCTGACGATGGTTTGGCTTCGGCCCAACGCAATGGAACCCTGCATCGGAATTTTATGGGTTACACGGAATTGCGAACGCAGGTGCTTTTGGGGCTGGGAGTCAGCGCCATCTCTGAAACGCCGACCTGCTTTCATCAAAACGAAAAGGCTTTCCCTGTCTATGAGCGGCGCGTGCAGCAGGGCGAGGCGCCCACTCTTCGTGGACATCTGCTATCGGAAGAGGACCGCCGTCTGCGTGAACAGATTCTCACCTTTATGACCCGGTTCGAGGTTGAGCTAAAGCCTGAGCAAACACCCGACGCGACAGTCTTCCTCGACTCACTGGTAGGCGATGGGCTGGTTGAAGTGCGCGACCAGAAGCTAGTGCTTACCGATCGCGGCCGGCCTTTCCTGCGGAACGCTTGCATGTTCTTCGATCAGCGTCTGCGTCAGCAAGCGGAGCGACCCAAGCTTTTCTCTCAGGCACTTTGATGACTCAAACCGCGCCACGTATTTTGATGAGAAACACAGTTCGTTTAGAGTCGGGCTACTGCCCGATCAAGCGGGCGTTAGCGCGCTTCTAAACGCACGGATTACGTCTTCCTTCGCCCGCTCAATCAAGTATGCAAGTCAAAGTAATCGGTGCAGGTTTCTCGGGATTAGTGACTGCCTATTATCTCGTCAAAGAAGGCTTTCAGGTCCAGATCCTAGAAAAGAACTCTCAAGCCGGTGGGCTGATCCGAACTATTCAAACCGAACATGGGCCGGTAGAAACCGCCGCGAATGGCATTCGCAATTCCGTGCGATTCGAAGCGATGTGCGCCGACATCGGCGTGCCGCTCCAACCAACGCGGCGTGAAGCCCGCGCGCGCTTCATCTTTCGGGGAGAACCGAAACGGTTTCCGCTCAGCGGCCCCGAGGTTTTGAAGCTGGGCTTCAGATTCGCGGCGAGTGCCACCAGCTTCCGACCCCGGCCCTTAGAAACGATCGTGAACTGGGGTCGCCGAGTCATTGGCGCCGCGGCGACAGATTATTTTCTAGCCCCCGCACTGGGTGGAATATATGCCGGTGATCCTGAGAGGCTTAGCGCGAGCCTGGTTTTTGGCCAGGCAGTTTTACCTGAGCACCTGCAGACTACTCGCCCATTCAAACCAAAGCTTCATGGCACCGTCGCGCCGCTAAACGGTATGCAGCAGCTCATCGACGGGCTGTGCGAATATCTTGAGCGCGCGGGCGTCGATTTTGTTTTCAATCATGATTCTCAAATAGAGCCGGGCGACGCGGCGATTGTCTGCACTTCAGCGCGTGCCGCTGCCGAGTGTCTGGCGGGAGTCGCCCCGCAACTCAGCGAGAGTTTGCGTCAAATCGAGATGATGCCGGTGGTCACCGCGACCTGTCAGTATGAGCGTGCGGCCGCGAGGCTGAAGGGCTTTGGTTGTTTGTTTCCACGCAGCGAAGGTTTTCGCGCCCGTGGCGTGCTGTTCAATGAATGCATCTTTGACGGACGCGGACCGGCGCATTCTGAGACCTGGATTTTTGGCGGCGCACTCGATCCGGATATAGTTCAGCTAAGTGATCCTGAGCTGATAGCGCTGATCGCCGGCGAACGTGAACGGTTATATGGAGGCGTAGACGAAGCGATTGGAATTCATCTGACCAGTTGGCCCGCGGCCCTGCCGCACTACTCGATCGATCTGGAGCGCATTCTCACTCATCTGCCGGCGCCACCACCGAACGTTGCCTTGGTGGGAAACTATCTGGGTCGCATCGGTCTGGCCAAGCTCATCGAGCGCGCGGCGTTCGTCGCCAGGGAGTTCCGGGGCACTAGCCCGACCGCGAAGGAGGGCTCATGAATCGCATCGGGGTCCTGCTGATTAATCTCGGAACACCGGACGCGCCGACGCCAGAGGCCGTGGGCCCTTATCTGCGCGAATTCCTGATGGATGGTTTCGTGATTGACGTGCCGAAACCTCTGCGCTGGTTTCTGGTCAACGTCATGATCGTGCCGCGGCGCAAAATACAATCCGCGAAGG
>JAWVCT010000108.1:0-62608 GCA_033858155.1 Blastocatellia bacterium | reverse complement strand
AATCTTGAAATGTGAGGACTGACGGAGATGTCTCTTGAAGCACTCGGAATGGTCGAGACCAAAGGCTTTGTCGGCGCTGTCGAAGCGGCTGATGCCATGGTCAAAGCAGCCAACGTGCAACTGTTGGGTAAGGAATACATCGGGGCCGGGTATGTGACCGTGTTTGTGCGGGGAGACGTGGGCGCCGTGAAGGCGGCGACAGATGCCGGCGCCGCCGCGGCCAGGCGGGTCGGGGAATTGATCAGCGTGCATGTTATTCCGCGTCCGCACGCGGAAGTCGAGCGTGTCCTGCCGGTCGACGGCCGCACCGGATTCAGCCCCGACGAATCGTCGCAGTTGCAGGGCGGCTCACGCGGCCAGTTGGGCCAGGGCGAAGCCAACCGCTCGTTAACCGCGCGAGAAAGCACCAGAGAGAGAGCCAAGTAGGGGGCATTTCTGGTTTCTGATTTTAGATCTCAAATTTGAAATCAGAAATCGGAGGAGTTATGTCGGCCGATAAAGATTTAATTTCCGTGCAGCAGGCCCGCGACCTGGTCGAAGGCGCGCATCGGGCCCAGGCAGAGTTGGCCCGGTTTGACCAGGCGAAGATCGATCACATTTGTGAAGCGATGGCCCAGGCAGCCTTGCGCGAATCACCGCGCGTCGCCGCTCTGGCGGTCGAAGAGACGGGCTATGGCGTGCCGGCCGACAAGCAGGAAAAAAACCGTTTCGCCGCGGAAGACGTTTGGAATTACTTCAAGAACCTGCGCACCGTCGGCGTAGTTTCTGAAACAAAAGATGTCGTCGAGATCGCCAGTCCGCGCGGAGTCGTCGCCGGGATTATCCCATCTACCAATCCTACTTCCACTGCTATCTTCAAGATTCTGATTTCGATCAAGTCGCGCAATGCGATCGTGCTCTCGCCGCATCCTTCGGCAGCGCGCTGTATAAACGAAACCGTCAAAGCGATGCGCGATGCGGGAGTAAAAGCCGGACTGCCGGCCGAGGCCATTGGGTGCATGACGACCGCTACGATCGAAGGCACCGAAGCATTGATGAAGCACAAAATGACCGCGGTGATCCTGGCCACGGGCGGCATCGGCCTGGTCCGCGCCGCCTATTCATCGGGCAAACCCGCGTTTGGCGTCGGCCCCGGCAACGTGCCGGTCTTCATCGAACGCAGCGCCGATATTCCCAAGGCCGTGCAGGATATTTTTACGGGAAAGTGTTTTGACAACGGGACCATCTGCGCTTCCGAGCAGGCAGTCGTCGTCGACGCTTCAATTGAAAAGGCCGTCCGCGAACAATTCAAACTGCAGGGCGGTTACTTTCTCAGTCAGTCCGAAGCCGATCAGTTGGCGAAAATTGTGGCCACTCCGCAGAGACATTTGAATCCCGGCATCGTCGGTAAATCAGTCGATGTGATTGCGAACATGGCCGGCATCAGCGTGCCGCCGGGAACTCGCTGCCTTCTGGCGGACGTCGCCGGAGTAGGGCGCGATTATCCGCTGTCGATGGAAAAGCTTTCTCCAATCCTCGCCTTCTATGTCGAAGACGGGCTGGAGCGCGGCGCCGCGCGCTGCAACGAGATCCTGCATTACGGCGGCATGGGCCACACGGCCGGCATTCATACTCGCTCGCGTGAAGCGGCGATTCATTACGGCAGCGAAATGCCGGCTTCTCGGATTACCGTTAACACGCCGACCACGCACGGGGCGATTGGTTTCTCGACGGCGCTGCCGCCCTCGATGACGCTGGGATGCGGATCGTGGGGCGGCAATGTCACTTCCGATAATGTCTCGCCATTGCATCTGATGGATATCAAGCGCGTCGCGTTTGAAACGCGTCCGGTCCAAAGCAAGCGACCAGCTATTGCGGCCCAGCCAACGGCGTCCCAGCCAACAGCGTCGCCGCAGCAACCGGCGACTGTTAGAGCAACACCGGCGGCGCCCACGTCGCGCGCAGCCGGAGCTCCGAAGGTCAGTCGTCAGGAGATTGCCGCCATTGTCGATCGCTTTCTGGCAAATCGACCGCCTGAATCAAATCCGCCAGTATCCGCGCCCCAGGCGTCAAGGCCTGAACACGCAGCCGGCGGCAACGTTGGGACAGCCCGCGCAAGTGCGAACACTCCGTCACAGTCAAGCAGCAACGGACATAAGGCGGCTGAGTTTGTCAGCGAAGACGACGTGAAGCGAGCCCTTCAAAAAGGCGAGAAGATTTACGTCGGTCCGCGCACGATTATTACGCCCTCGGCTCGCGACATCGGTGATCCGGCGGAAGTGTTTGCAAAGGCTTAGCAGTTTCGAGTTGCGAGTTTAGGGTTTCGAGTTGATAGAACTCATGCCCATCTCGAAACCCGAAACCCGAAAATCAAAACATGTTTTTAGGAAAAGTCGTCGGCACTGTCTGGTCAACCAAGAAGACGCCCGATCTCGAGGGCGTCCGTTTTCTGATTGTCCATCCATACGATCTGGATCACGAACCCACGAAGAACGTAGTCGTGGTGGCCGACCGCCTCGGCGCTGGTCCGGGAGAGACGGTGATGTGCGCGTTTGGCAAAGCCGCGCGCACGGCGATTGGTAATCAGGACATGTCAATCGAAGCCGCGGTCGTCGGCATCGTCGATCGTGTCGACCTGACCGACAACACTTCGGAAGATCTGCGCGAGGTCTCGCGCAGCCTGGGCCGGGATAACGGAAGACGTTAGAACATTTCCGATTTTTGATTGCCGATTTTGGATTCTATTTTTTGAGATTCAGGGTAACGGATGCGCGTCACTAGAATGTGCCGGAAGCTTACTTAGCCTCGATTTACCCCAAGCGCAAAAGTTCCACGACCATTCCACATTTCCAGTTGGCAATCGGCAATTGCCAATCGAAAATAGACCATGGCTGACGAAGAGCTGATTTACCGCATCACGCGCGCAATCTACGAGCGCCTTGGCTCGTCCGCGGACGAGACTGCGGTCGAGCAACTGGTCACCGATATCTATCAAACCGTCGAGCCGGCGCTGGCGAAAAATGGTGCGGGTTCAATGAAGATGCCGAGTCCCGGCAGTTCGTCTTCTTTGAGCGAATCCGGCACGGCCGAAGGGTCCGCCGAACGCCTGATCATCTCGGTCTTCGGCATCGATCATCCGGGTATTGTGGCGGGCGCAGCCCAAATCCTGGCCGAGGCAGGATGCAGCATCGTCGACATCAATCAAACGGTGGTCCAGGGAAAGTTCGCGATGGTGATCATCGCTAACACCTCGCGCTCGCAGTTGTCGGTCACCGAGCTGAAAGAGCGGCTGCGCTCTGAAGGCGAAAAGCTGGGCGTGCACATCTATGCCCAGCGCGAAGACTTATTCAATGCGATGCATCGAATCTAGGAATCGCGAAATCCGAATTTCGGATTGCGAATTTGATCGTGTTTGCGTTGAAGGAGTAGAGTCAGGGTCGTTTGCTGTCCCGGGAATCCGCAGTTCGAAATTCGAAATTTATGTCGCAACCAGAAATCTCCATTCGTTGTTCGTCGTGCGGCGCCGCAGTTCGGGAACCTGCCATGTTCTGTCCTGAGTGCGGCAAACCGCTGGCAACGGCTGCGGTCGAAACAGAAATGCCCGCCGAAATCGAAAAGCCCGTTTTGGCGTCGTTAACGAACGCTGCACCCGTCGCAAATGTGGAAGCTCAAGCGTCGCCGGATCCGGTTGAGGCCGCCGGCCCTGCGGTAGATCCTGAAACGAGAGGAATAAAAACAATCACTCCGGGAGAACCAGTTCCCCCGCATGGCGCCCGGGAACGAACTCGAGAAAGACTGCATCGTGCTTCCAGCGTCGCCCGCGGTGCGCTTGAAGGAAATGTGAAGCGCGTGGAAAAAATCCATCACGTTTCCACCGCCATGTTCGAGGAAGCCACCTACGATCCAAGCCTGCGCTTTGTGCTGGTGGCGCTGGGCCTCTTTGTCGTCTTCATAATCCTGCTGGTGCTCAGCAAAGTGATGGGATAGAACTGCGAGAGGTCGGAAGTCAGAGATCAGAGGTCAGATACAGACCACTTCTGACTTCTGATCTCCGACCTCTGACCTCTGTCTTTATGGAGTATACCCAAGCCGAAATCCTGCAGACCGTGCGCATGACCGAGATGGAACATCTCGACATTCGCACCGTTACGCTCGGTTTGAGCCTGCGTGATTGCGCCACGGATTCAATCGACAGTACCTCCGTAAGGGTGCGGGAGAAGATCGGCAGGACCGCCGGTGACCTGGTCCGCACCGTCGACGAAATCGGCGACGAGATTGGGATTCGCGTCGCCAACAAACGCATCGCGGTAACGCCCGTTTCGATCTTGACCGAAGGCGCGGCGGGCAACCCAATCGATCTGGGCCGCGCTATCGACGAAGCCGCGGGGTCGGTCGGAGTGGATTTCGTCGGCGGATATTCGGCGCTGGTGCACAAGGGCTTTACGCGAAAAGAGAGCGAGTTTGTGGACTCGATTCCAGAAGCCCTGTCGGTGACAAAACGGCTCTGCTCTTCATTGAACGTCGCGACCACGCGCGCCGGCATCAACATGGACGCAGTCGCGCGGGTCGGGCGCTTGATCAAAGATGCAGCCGAGCGCACTCGCGAAAGTTCCGGACTGGCTTGCGCGAAGTTCGTCTGCTTTGCTAATGCCGTCGAAGACAATCCATTCATGGCCGGCGCTTTTCACGGCATTGGCGAGCCCGAAGCCGTCCTGAATGTCGGCGTGTCCGGGCCCGGCGTAGTCAATCATGCTTTGCAGCAGGCGCCGAAAGATCTGCCGCTCCATGAGCTCGCGGAAATCATCAAGAAGCTGTCGTTCAAGCTGGCGCGCGCCGGTGAACTGGTGGGACGCGAGGCCGCGCGCCGCATGGGAATTCCTTTCGGCATCATCGATCTTTCACTCGCCCCGACGCCTGTGCCCGGCGACTCAGTCGCGAACATTATCGAAGCCATGGGTTTCGAGCGCGCCGGCGCGCATGGCACAACCGCCGCGCTGGCGTTGTTAACCGACGCAGTCAAGAAAGGCGGAGCGATGGCCAGCAATTCGGTCGGCGGGATGAGCGGCGCTTTCATTCCAGTCTCTGAAGATGCGGGCATGATCGAGGCCGTGCGCTTGGGCGCTTTGACCCTGGAAAAACTGGAAGCTTGGACCAGCGTCTGTTCCGTGGGCATCGACATGGTCGCGGTGCCGGGATCGACATCCGCTGAAACGATCGCCGCGATCATCGCGGACGAGATGGCCATCGGCGTGATGAATAATAAGACGACGGCCGTGCGCATCATTCCCGTGCCGGGTCGCGACGTGGGCGAAATGGTTGAATTCGGCGGACTGCTGGGGAGCGCGCCCATCATGGCCGTGAATCGATTTTCATCCGAGCAATTCATTCGCCGCGGTGGGAGGATTCCCGCGCCGGTGCATAGCCTGCGCAACTAGTGGCACAGACTTCAAGTCTGTGATTCGCGACGCCAAAATAATCACAGACTGAAGTCTGTGCCACTGTTTGTGTTATTCTTACGTCTCCAATTCGGAGACTATTCATAATGGAACGTGAAGCCCTGGGATTGATCGAATGTCGTGGTCTGGTGGCGATGATCGAAGCCGCCGATGCCGCCGTAAAATCCGCGAACGTCGTGTTGGTCGGCTGGGAGAAGATCGACGCCGGCCTGGTCACCGCCATCGTGCGCGGTGAAGTCGGCGCGGTCAAGAGCGCCGTCGAATCCGGTGCTGCCGCCGGTCGGCGGGTCGGCGAAGTAGTAGCTACGCACGTGATCCCGCGTCCACATTCAGAGGTTGATTCCGCGATTCCCGTTCTCCACACCGGCGAAACCACGCGCAAGAAGATCAGCGGTTCAGTGCACGGCAAGTGAGAGTGCCCGACGATCAAGTAGTTCTTCTTCCAACTTCTTTCCGAATAACGACTGCCCAACCAAACTCTTCCTGACTCACTGCCGCAGACTGCAGTTTCCTGAGTTATCTCCCTGAATCTACAGTGATCGCGGTAGGTTTGGAGTGCGGTGGCAAGCGTAGCGCGACACCGCTTTGGATTCGGTCGGACAAGTATGAATCCAAAGCGCCGTCACCGCTTCGCTCTGCCGGCGCACTCCAGAGCGCGCGCCTTTGGGAAAGATTCGCTTTACCCCTCGAGCGTGGCTTTGATCTTCCCTAAAAGCTTTTCTATATCGAGTGGTTTGATAAATACTTCGGCACAGCCCGCCGCGATGGCGTCATGCTTAACCGCGTCAATTGCATAAGCGCTGATCGCGAAGATAGGCGTGCGCGACAAGGCGTGTCTTTCACGCAAACGGCGCGTGGCTTCGACGCCGTCCATTTCCGGCATGGCGAGATCCATCAGGATCAGATCGGGAGTTACGCGGTTGGCCTGGCGCAGGCCTTCCTTGCCGTCCCTGGCCTCGATGACCTTGTACCCTTGCGCGCGCAACAATGACGAGAGCAGCGTGCGGCTGTCGCTGTAATCTTCAACCACTAGAATAATGGAAGCACCGGCTTGTTTTGCCATCTCAGTTACCTCATCAGAAGTTTGATCGATGAGGTCTGATCAGATGGGGGTCTGTCCAGACAGGGCTTGCTATTAACCATAACGCCCAGGGTTGGCGCAGCGCAAGCTGTTAGGTAGTGGCACAGACTTCAGTCTGTGATTGAAGTAACCCAAGACTCGATCACAGACTGAAGTCTGTGCCCTATTTACTGCGAATCGTAAGCCACGCCAGCACCGAACCTGCCAGCGCCAGCGCGGCACCCACCAGCATTACGCGCCGAAAGCCGAAAACGAAACATTCGTCGATCGTCTTTCTGATCGCCACGCGTGTTTGCTCGTCCAGTCCGGACGGTATCTCTGCCGCCGCCAGCTTGAGACGTTCAGTGTTCAATGAGTGGCGCGCATCGACAGGAATTTGCATCGCATTAAGACGCTGATCAAGGCAACTATTGAAAGCGTGGAACATGATTAGTCCGAAGACAGCCACCGCCAGCAACCCCGCCGTGCGCGAGACCGCATTGTTAACTCCGGAAGCGATACCGGCGTGACTTTGCGTGACTGAGTTCATGACCGTGGTGGTCAGAGGAGCGACGCTGATCGCCATCCCAAATCCCAGGACGATGATCGCCGGAAGGAAAGTGGTGAAGTAACTACCACCGACGCCGGTCCTGAGAAACAAAGCGAACCCGGCCGCCGCGATGATTGGCCCCACGACCAGCGGCCGGCGCGCACCGTAGCGCTTAACCAGCCCGCCCGACCAGCGGGACAACAGGAACATGATCAAGATAAAAGGCAAAGTGGCCGCGCCCGCCGCCGTCGCGGTATAGCCCTGCACCTGAATCAGATTGAGCGGCATGAAATAGAGCGTCCCGGCGAGGGACGCATACAAGAACAGGGTTAGCAAATTTGCGCCGGCAAAGTTTCGCGAGCTAAACAGTGACAAGGGCATCATTGGGTGCTGCACGCGCGACTCAACCAGAATGAATACGGCAAAGATGATGACGCCCGCAGACATGGCGCCGATCACGACGGGACTTTGCAAACCGAGGCGCGATGACTCGATCAGTCCGTACACGAGTGCTCCCAAACTGAGCGTGGCCAGAGTCGCGCCAAACAGATCCAACTTCTTTGAGTCTTCTTTGTTGCTGCTCTCAGGAACGCGCAGCACGACCAGGAACAGCACGATGACCGCGAGCGGCAGATTGAGAAAGAAAACCGCCCGCCAGGAAATATGTTCGATCAACCACCCGCCGATCAGCGGACCGAGCGCCGTCGTGATCGCAGTTGAGCCCGACCAGGTACCGATCGCCTGCCCGCGTTCTTCTTCAGGAAACGACGCGCTGATGATCGCGAGGCTACCGGGAACCAGCATGGCGCCGCCCACGCCTTGCACTGCCCGAGCCACGATCAATTGCGAGATGCTGGGCGCCAGCCCACACCAAATCGAAGCCAGCGCGAACAGCACGACTCCGATACCGTAAATGCGCCGGCGTCCAAAGTGATCGCCGAGCGAACCGCCGAGCAACAACAGCGCCGCCAGGAAAAGCGCGTATGACTCGACGACCCACTGCACGTCAACCGCGGTAGCGTTGAGACTGGACTGCAAAGCAGGCAGGGCCACGTTGACGACTGTGCCGTCAATAAAGACCATGCTGGAGCCGAGAATGGTCGCTGCGAGAATCCAACGTCCGCGCGCTTTGCCGCACGGCGCATTTGAACTCTGCCCCGAGATCACGCCTTCATCGCAGGGTGGTTTGAGGATGTTCACGAACTAACCCTACTATTATTTTGCTCGCGACGACCAGCGTTCTCTGGCAGTCTTTCCCTCGCTTAACAATTCCTTTATTATCGGTGAATGAAGGTCAAGGAGATCCTCAGGCTTCTTGAAGAAGATGGATGGTATCTGGCTAGAACAAAAGGGAGTCATCGACAGCTCAAGCACCGCAACAAGTCGGGCGCAGTTACCGTTTCCGGAAAACCGAGTATCGATATACCACCGGGCACACTCAATAGTATTTTGAAGCAAGCTGTTTAAAGAAAGAGAGGCAATAAGAGACATGCGTTATGCGGTAATCGTTGAAGAAGCTGAAACGAGCTTCGGAGCTTACGTGCCCGATCTACCAGGATGTGTAGCCGTCGCAGAGACCAGAGACGAAGTCTTGCGGCTCATCGAAGAGGCAATTGAATTTCACGTCGAGCGCTTGCGCCAAGATGGCCAGCCGATCCCCGCGCCTTCCTCGAGTATCGAGTACGTGGAAATCCGCGCGGCATGATTCCTTCCCACTATTTGAATTGCCTGTTTTACTATGAGCGATTATTTCTCAAAGCCTTCTGCGTAAATGGTGTCTCGTTCTAAATCCCACAGTGCATCCTCTGAGCCGACCCAATTATTTGCCTTCGCGCAATTTGCCGGTGCTCAAACAAAAAGACGCCGCCCGCAATAGCGAACGGCGTCCATTGTTTCACTGTATGTGGAGTGGATCGACCCGGTCGCTACCGCTCCCGGTTCTGTAACAGCGTTAGTATCTAATCCTCACGCTGAAGCTGCCGCTGTTGTCGCTGAAGTCGTCATCGTTGATGGCCAGAATCAGCCGGCCATCCACGGGGACAGACGAACTCAGTTGACTGCCGATCAGATAAGGAGAGCTCAGTTGACCGTTCGCCATGCGAATGTAGGCGATGAGGGCTCCCACGCCGGCGGTCGGCACTGGTCTGGCGTTCACCATGGCTCCGAAGCCGGTGCTGCTCCCGCCGTCGGGACCAACCTGGCCTATCCGGCGTCCCGCGATGATAGTTCCGCTGGCGCTGATATTAATCGGGTCGCCGGCGCGTACGTCGATGCCGGTGTCGGTGCCGCGTGACGTGCCCGCCACCGTAATGGTTGTTTCCTGACCTGTGCGATTACGATCGATCTGATCGATTGGCCCTCGCGAGCGCGAACGGTTTCCCGGAGTGCGCCGGCGAGTGTCGTCCTGAGTATCAAGCGCCGTCATGTCACGCTCGTGCTTGATCTGCACCGTGAAGCTGCCGCGCGTGTCGCTGAACGAACTGCGGTTGGCGGTGAGAAAAAGCCGTCCGTCGCGATCGGCTGTGAACTCGCGGGTTGAGCCAAGTTCCACAATCGGCGCGCGCGAACCATCTCCGACAGCTCCGATCAACTCGCCTTCCGCGGCGCGCGGCAAAGGGGCGCCGGGGTCGTTTGCGCGCAGGCCGTCAGGGGTTATCCTCGTGCGCCCGGCCATGATCACGCCCGTAGCGCTTACTTGCACGCGCTCGCCGCGCCGCAGATCCACTCCCGAATCGATCCAATTGGAATCGAGGGTCACCTGTACCGAGCGGGTCTCCCAACGCGCGTCATCCAGAGTCCTCCCGTCGATTTCTATGTGATCGACTTCGGCTGGCCGGAAGTATTGGATCTCGCCTTCGTTGGCCCGGCTGCGCGCGACGTTAGAGTCCGTCGTCGCGCCGTTCTGGGTCGTATAGCGCGTGTCCACTCGCACGACAAAACGCCCGCCGGTAAAACCCAACAACGTCCCGCGTATCGTTCGTCCATCACGTAAATAGATTGTATCCGCCGCGGCGAAAGTCGCCGCTAATAGAAGTATTGTTAACGCAAGAATGATTTTCCTCATGGTATTTTCCTTTCAACTCGACAAAACACACTGCCGACAAATCAGCACGTTTGATCCTTCATCAAATTCTTCGGGGAAGAGAAATAGGAGGGGGTTGCGAGTTGTAGGTTACAACGAACGAGAAGGCCGGGGCAAGTTGAGCGTCGGTGCCGGTGACCTTACCCATCAGGATGCCTCTTCCCGCTGGGAACGCGGACGTCCCGTCCGCATTGAGCGGAAAGCGCGAACAATCGACTAGCCTTCGGCTCGTGTGCGGACAGAACGTCCGCGCTCCCAGCGAAACGATTTTCGCGTGGACAAAAGTTGTAAGGCTGCGCCTCGAATTGGAGGCGCAGCCTCTTTCTAATTAACCAACCTCGGGTGAGGCAAGCCTCACGAGCGGCAAGCCGCGAACCACTCAACCCTTAGTCAATTCATCCGCAATCTCGTTGGCGTCGAACACCTTGCGCAGCACTTCTCTCATCGCGCGCACGTCGACCGAGATCGCGCGGTTGACTGACTCGTCGTAGATAAAGTCGCCCACCAGCGATTGAATATTTCCGTCAAAGATCAGGCCGACCAACTCGCCTTCCTTGTTTATCGTGGGCGAGCCCGAGTTGCCGCCGATGATGTCATCGGTCGAAACAAAATTAAACGGCGTCTTCAGATCCACCGACGGCTTCTTCTCGATCCAGCGCGGCGGCAGGTTGTAGGGGAACGCAGACTTGAACTGCGTCGCGCGATCATAGAGACCACCCAGCGTGGTGAACGGCGTAACTTTCTTGCCGTTCTCCATATAACCTTTGACGGCTCCATAAGAGAGACGCAGAGTGAAGGTCGCGTCGGGATAAAGTTTGGTGCCTTCGGTCTCGAATCGGGCGCGGGCGATCTTGCTGTAGCTCGCGCGTTCGACCCCAATGACTTCGTTCTCGTAACGCTTCCGCAACTCGCGCGCTTTCGGATCGATGGTACGCGCCAGGACAATCATTGGATCGTTTGAAGACTCAATCGCCTTGCTGCCGCCGGCCGCGAGTTCTCTGCGAAAGGCAGGATCTTTCAACTTCGTCCCGTCGATCAGTTCGGCAGCTCGCACTTCAGGTGACTTGCCATTCAGGATCTGTTTGACGAGCGGATGATCCGCGCCGAGAAGCTCCACCATGAAGCCGAGCGAATCAGCCAGCTTTAGTTTTTCGAAGTCGTCGTGAATCGGCGCTGGGGAATAGAGCGCCAGATCGAGCGAGGCGCGACGAGCGTCGGTGAACTCAAGCAGTCGCTCAGCGTTCGGTTTCTCGCTCTCAGTCGCCAGCCTGACCAGCGTGCGCGCAATTCCAAACGTCGTAGTGTTGAAGCCTGAACCCAGATCAAAGACTCTTCGTTCGCGGGCATAAGACGGCAGAATCTGATGCACTTTGGCAATTGCGGCCACCGCCTCGTTATACATGGGATTCTTCGCAAACGCCGCCTCGTCTTTCATCTTGCGGTCCATCAGCGCTTTGTCTTTCAGGCCGGCAAGTTGTCCGCGATAAACCTTCAGACTGTTCTGCACGCTGTTCAACTCATTCTGGGACTGGCGGGTTTGCTCTTCTCCCATCGCCATGTATTTCTTCAGCATCGCTTCTCGCCGTTCAAGCAGGCGCAGCACAATCGGGATGGTGGTGTCGCGCAGCTCCTGCAAATGAGCGACCGTGTTCAGACGCGCAGTCGAACCGGGATTGCCGGTGACGAAAACCAGATCGCCTTCTTTCGCGCCCGCCGTCGACCATTTGAAAAAGCTTCCCGGATGAACCGGCTGATCGTTTTCATAGACCCGCACCAGCGCCATGTCGATGTTGAAACGCGGAAAGTTAAAGTTGTCGGGGTCGCCGCCAAAGAAAGCAGCCTGGAACTCAGGCACGAAAACCAGACGCACGTCGGTGTATTTCTTATAACGATAAAGATTGTATTGCCCGCCCTGATAGAGGGTGATGACATCGGAACGAAACCCGGTGGCTTTCGTTGACTCGCCTTCAATCGCGGACGTCTCCGCGCGTCGCGCGGCGAACGCTTCGGCGTCCGACATGCCTGCTTTGACCGCGCCGTTGACGCGGGTGCTGACGTCTTCAATGCTCATCAGGACGTTGAGCTCAAGACTGGGCGCCTTGATCTCTTCACCGCGCGAGCGGGCGACAAAACCCTCTTTGGCGAGGTCCTTCTGCGGGGTACTGACTTCGTTAACGATGTCTTCGACGATGTGATAGTTGGTCAGCACCAGGCCGTTGGGAGAAACGAACGAACCTGAACCGCCGTTGTTGAACCTGACCGAAGCGAGCTGCACTTTCTTCAACCATTCGTCGGTCACGTCAAAGCCGTACTTCCTTTTGATTTCGGCGCGCGGAACGTTATTGAATGTCCACATGCCTTCGTCGGCCAAGGCGGTCAGGTTAAATGTTTGAAGGCTGAAAAGCGCCAGTATCAGGGCGCACAAAACTTTTCTAAATTTCATTGGTTACCTCGAAGAATTCGTTTACGGGAGAAGGTCTTAGAGCATTTTGCTATCCAATTGGATGCCTCGGAATTAGTAATCGCTGAGGGCGCATTCTGTCAAGTTCATGCGGTTCAGTTTCAACGCGGGACACTGCTTATTGCTGGGAGCGCGGACGGCTCGTCCGCCTTGAGCGCGCAGCGCGAACGTTAACCTGGCACGCTCCCATGAGTGGATGAACTTTGCGCCGACGGCGGAGTGCGGACGGGATGTCCGCGTTCCCAGCATTCACAATGTGGGCCTGCCAATCTTTCTTGCTTTTCCTGTGAATCTTGTTAATCCTGTCAACGAATGGACAACGAACAAATCGCTCGTCGCTTTAATCGCATGGCCGCGCTAATGGAAGTCCGCGGCGAGGATCAGTTTCGCCTTCGTTCTTATCGGATGGCCGCCGAGGCGATCGAAACCTGGCCCACAGAGATGCAACAGATTGTGAAGGAGCAAGGCGCCGCCGGCTTACAGGAAATTCCGGGTGTCGGTAAAGCTTTGGCCGGTAAGATCGTTGACTTGATCGAACGAGGAACTTTCGATGCCTGGGACCGGTTGGTAGCCGAAACACCGGAAACCGTGCTGGACCTTTTGGACCTCCCGGGCGTTGGTCCAAAGACCGCGGCCATGCTGCATCAAAAATTCAAGATCGCTTCGTTGGACGATCTGAGAAAGTTCGTCAACGGCGGCGGCCTGGAAACGGTCGACGGCATCGGACCGAAGTCAGCGGAGAGAATCAAGAGCAGTCTGCGTAAGCACGCAGGTGGTTAGCGTCTTGATCTGAGGAAAAGTGCATGCCCTCACCTCTAATCAGAAGCGCGTTCATCCTCCTCACGCTGTGCTCATGTTTCCTGGCCTTGGCTTGCTCGAGCGGGACCGTCAAATCGTTGCGCGACCTCACCCGGCTGCGACAGCAGTTGATCGACAGGTATCAGGAGCAGGACATCTCGGCGAACCAAAATTCTCGATTCCTCTTGATCGCTTTCGTTAATTCGCCACTCAACCAGAAGAACTCGATAGACCGGGCCCGGCGCGCCCAGGACACCGCCACGTTCACGGCGTTAAACTATCCGGCAATTAAAGGGATCGAAAGCATCGAGGTTAGTTTCGTCCAGTCTGACAGCCGTTTCTTTGTCTATCGTTACACCAGGAATCTCGGATCCTTTCTTTTTGACAGAAACGGCGTCGCCGAAGATTCCCGTGGGTTTAAGGAAGATTCACGAAGGCCCGTGCTTCGATTCAACTCCGTCAAAAACGAAACCGACGTCAGCATTACACGGCTACAGCTCGAGGGCGATACGACCCAGGGCATAGCTTTGGTGCCGCACTTCAGCTTTAAGGGGAACGTGAACGATGCGAACAGGAGCGCCCCCGATTCGGTGGTTTTCGATTTCGCCTCGTACGCCGCTCGCAAGTCATTCCCGGGGGACGCCAGCCTGGACATTCGCTGTGACGAGATCGTGGTCTTCTCGGGTAACGCTCATTTGCTGCTTCCGGATTCTGCGAGCCAAGGCAGCACGGCCCAGTTCCTTACCGCGCAAATTCCGGTCGCGCAATTCTCCCAGATCGGAAAGGCCCACCAGGTGAATCTAAAACTAGGCAACAAAAATTTCGCCTTATCTCCAGAGGACATTGATGCCCTACGCGCGTTGATCTCGTACCTATCGTTACCGCACGGCGACACTCGCTAGGGATTGCGAATGAACTTGATGATGATAGTTGTCGTGAAATTTTAATGGCCGGCGGATGGCTGGCCCCTGGGTAGTGGCATATTAGATTGTTGCTGTCAGTAAGTCCCGCAAACTCCAGACGTGTTGAGTAATTCCTGATTCCATTGCCGGGGTGCAACGGATCGAACTATGAATCCGGCAGTTGTAATAAGCGAAATAGATCGCCAGCATCGCCTTGAGATTTTCCCACTTCTTAGAGAACGCATTAGTCAGGCGCGTGAGTCTGCGGATCGATGTTCTCATGCTGAGGTTTGAACGCTCAACGATGCTCGTACATATTCTGCTAGGGTCAGGGTCGCCAATCATTATCTTCGTTGCTGTTTCCACCACGATGGGTGGCGAATACCGTTGCTCGCCATCGGGGTTCGCACCGTAAACTTTAATCAACATGGCGTAGTCAACGCGGGTTCCGAGTGAGTAGGACACGGCGTTCTCATAGGGCCGGAAGCCGTCTGTGGTTAGTTGGAATTGACCGCTGGTCGCTTCGTGTAGCTTCTCAGTGAAAGCCTCACAGTCAACCATTCCGCGCTCGCCTAGATGCCACGCCAGCACAAGCTTTGTGTTGCGTTCGATGCCGACGAAAGTGTAGGCATCGCCCACGCGAGGATCGGTGATCCCTTTGTTTAGTTTGTGGCGATTTTTACAACCGACAAAGCCCCAAATTTCGTCCGCTTCAACGTCTTTGACAGCCACGCCTTTGATCCGGTCGGTCATCAGCTTTTCGCAACGCTCGCCAACCATAACCATCAAGTTGATGATCGTTCTTTGGTGAAGGTTAGTAATCCGTTCAATCGAACGCCGCTTCATTACCGGCCCTGGAAGAATCACCGTTCGAGAAAATCTTTGAGTTGAGAGCTAAAGCGAAATCGCCGCTGACCGAGGGGGAAGCGAATAGTTTGTTTGCGGCTTACATGGCACAGATCGAACGGGTCATCGAAGTGGTTGATCGGCTTGAGAGTTGACGAGAAGGTGCCTTACACAGGGAAAACAAAGGCGCAAGAGCACCACAATATTATCGGGTGCTGCTTGCGCCTTCTTGCAGGTTATTTCTTAGCCGGCTTATTTCCTTCGCTTATGTGCGCCTGTTTGTAACTTCCGAACCTGTCCTTTCAATTCTGCGATCTCCTTTTGCTGCTCCTTAATCGCGTTGAGCATGGTCCAGAGGATCGGATCGCCGTTGACCATCAGGTAGCCTTCGCTGTTCTTAGTGACGGCTTCCGGAATGACCTTCTGTACTGCCTGAGCTCCAAAGCCAATGTGCTCTCCATTCGACTTAAGGCCGAGGGCGTTGTCCTTTAAGTACTCGTACCGGATCGGCTGCAGCTGCATAACGGCTTTGAGTCCGCTGGTGAAATTGCCTTTGATGTGCTTCAAGCGTTCGTCCGAAAAGGCTAGCCAGGTATTACCGCCGGTTTTGTCAGCGTCTCCGTTGACTGACAGCTTCTGATCGGGTGCGGTCGTCCCGATGCCGACGTTGCCGCTGCTGTCCATAAACATCTTGCTCGCAATATTGATGCGGAAGTTGAGAGAACCTCCCGTTGGCGCGTCAATATACAAAGCCTTGTCAGTACCGCCGCCGCCAGCCAAACCCAGGTGAGCTGCGTCGGAGACGTCGCCATTAAGCGAAACGACGTTATAGGTTGTGGAAGTCGCTAAGGTGCCGAGAAGTAAGTTAGCAGTGCCACCGGCGCTTAAAGCAAGTTTTGCTCCGGGACTCGCGGTTCCGATTCCCACGTTGCCACTGGCAGCGATATCAACGCTGCTCGTCGGCGCGCCCGGCCGAACGCGGAATGGCAAGCGCGAGCCGCCGGTAACGTCGCGAACGAAGAAGTTTGCTTCGTTGGCGCCAATGTCCCAGGTTTGCGCGGTAAACCCACCAGAGGCATTTTGCTCCATGCGAACCGCCGGCGTGTCGCTGGTGTTCATGTGAATGTCGAGCACGGGGGTGGCGGTTCTAAGGCCAACCTTGCTGTTGCTGCCGACTCTGAGCGCATTCGCAGCGGCGCCCGCATCAACCCGAAACACGATCGTGCCGACTTCGTCGCCATTTTCGGATGTTCCTCGATCGACGAACGCGAGAAAATTTCCGCCGCCACTGGCAGAATCGTTGGCCCGGATGGTCCAGTCGTTAGTCGGGAAACCTGCCGATGTGCTGGTGTCGTTGAAACTAATGCGAGTGTTGTTTTCCTTTAGTCTGATTGTGTCAAAGCTAAAGCTCTCGCCGTTGACGCAGTCAAGACCAACGCAAGCGCTTCCCTGGACGATTAGGTCGTCCGCGATTACATCGTCAGGCATCATGCCGAGAGAGAAGCGATGGTTGCGGAGTCTGGTCACGGTATTGCCGGAAACCGTCGCGGGTGGTTTTGTTTTCGCGGCCGCAGTTCGCTGTGCCTCGACCGCACCACCAACGATAATTGAGCCGTTAAGAATCGCGAACGATCCTGATTGCACCAGATCGGGCACGCTCGGACGCTTGCGGGCTGCCCGCTCGCTTTCGGGGTCATCGTCATTGCCGCGCGCCTTCATTAACGCTTCTTTGGCGGCGGGCGAAAGGGTTGGGTTGAGACGCAACTCGTACGCGTAGGCTCCATCCGGCAAGCCGTCGAGTTGCTTTTCAGTCAGTGAAATCTCCGGCGAAGCGCCCGCGCGAAACGTCCGGCGAAAAGTCCGGCCGTCGGGCGCCGTAATCGTCAAGCTGCCGCCGGCATTCGCGGCCCCTACATCCCACCTGACAGTTGACCCGCCACCTACTACATTGGCCAGCTTGCCATCATTCGATTGCGCTACGACGGTCATCTCAAAACATGCGAAGATCATCGCAGCAAACATCACTAACGTAAAAGACGTTCGTTTTCTCATGGTACCCTCCATTGTTGTGTGTCAGTGCTACTGAAAACGAGGGGCACGATTCGAACTTACTCAGCAGCCAATGACAAATTGACTTGATTAGCTTGGCGAGGCTGCAGAGTCTTTATCAAAAGAGATCGGTCGGTGTCAAGATTTTCCGGGACATTCCTTGCGCCCGCGGCGCAGTCGGGCCTACAATGCGCTATCAGCACGGACTGCTTGGCATTACGCAGCGTCTCCCCTTTTATTTAACGTTCTCTTTGAAACTAAAATGCGCTCGGCTGCTTTTCCGGAAGCAAGGCGCAGACTCGCGTGAACCAGTGAATGTGAGCCCTTTTCGGAACGATATCTTTCCGAGGCTCGCCTTGCTGTGGGACAAATCGTCCGTCAAGCGAGTCCGCGAATTCGGGGCCGAGCGTTGCGCAACAGACAGGGGGGTTACATGAAATCGCGTCGCCATGCAGCGTCAGCCGTGCTGGTCACCTGCATGATCCTGGCCGCCGCTTTTGCAGGATCGCGGCTCTCAACCGCGCAACAAAAACCTGAAGACAAAACTGCTCAGCCAGCAGACAAGAAAGAACTGTTAACGGTCGAGCCGGCTGTAAAACCGACACCGCCGGATGCCGCTCCGCGGAAAGGTGGACAGAAATCACCGACGAAGGTTCAACTGCCGGGCGGTGACGTTGACGATAAAACTCCGGTTATCACCAACACGGACTTAATCACCTTCACGGTGACCGTGACCGATATTTACGGACGGTTTGTCTCGGGCCTGGGAAAGAACGCCTTCAGTATTTTTGACGACAAGTCCCAGCAGGACATTACCTTTTTTAGTGACGACGATTCGCCGGTTTCAGTCGGCATACTCTTCGATGTTTCCGGTTCGATGAGCGGTGACAAGGTGCGGCGCGCGCGCGATGCGCTGAGCCATTTTGTGCAAACCAGCCACGATCGCGATGAGTACTTTCTGATTGGATTCAATTCGCGAGCACAACTGTTAATGGATAGAACGCGAGACGGAAATGCCGTGCTCGATAAACTGACTTTCGTGCAGACGAAAAATAACACAGCGCTTTATGACGCGTGTTATCTCGGCGTGGAGAGGGTTCAGCGCGGCACGCATCCCAAGCGCGCGCTGCTATTAATCAGCGATGGGCAGGACAACAACTCACGCTATACCTTTAACGAGCTGCGGCGCGTGCTGAAAGAATCCGACGTCGTGCTTTACGCGATTGGTATTCTCGGCGGCAGCGACGCGGGCAGTTCACTCGGGATGGAAGGCCAGGGCATCATGGATGAACTGGCCGGCGTCTCCGGAGGCAAAGCTTTTTATCCGCGCTCTGCGGCCGAAATGGATGACATCTTCGAACAAATCGCGCTCGAACTCCGTCATCAGTATTCCATCGGCTACCGGCCGCCGAACTTTACCAGCGACGGCAAGTGGCATCGGATCAAGGTGAAGGTGGCCCCGCCGCGCGGTTTGCCGCGCCTGTTCGTGCGCAGCAAGGAAGGCTACTTCGCGATCGCCAATCCCAAGTGAAGGTTCTTTGGAGTTCAACTTTCAAGTTGTCTTGTTCGGCATGAACAAGCCGCAAGCTTGAACTCTGAACCGGGCCTCTCGGCAACGCGGCGCGAGCTTCCTTGCATCAACAGAATGCGCTAAAGTCGGCTTCCGCAAATGATTTGACCCACGCGCTACTCTCCTGATCGCGAAAATCGTTTGACATTGGACTTTTACTTATACAAGGTTTAGCAGTAATGAGACTTCGCACTTTCAATTTCTTACGAGCACGGCGCAGCTTGCTCATGCTCCTGGTTGGGATTACAGCGGCTCTTTCGTTCCTGATGGTGGGCGGCAGTAGGGCCCAACAACCGGATTCGCGACCGCGGCAGACCGGCAACGCTGCGCCCACGCCGACTCCGCCTCCGCAGCCGACGCCCATTCCCCAGACTGGACCGGGCCGGCGCATCGCGCCGCAACTGGGAGCGCCGCCGCCGCCCCCGATCCTGAAACCAAAGCCGACGCCTATCCCCGATCCAAGCAGCGCGGAAATCGATGAAAACAGCCGGCTGATCATGAACACCGAGCTGGTCACTCTTCATGTGCGCGTCATCGATCGCAACAACCATCCCATCAACAACGTGCCGAAGGAAGAGTTCAAGATTCTCGAAGACGGTGTGCCGCAGCCGATCTTTTCATTCACGAGGGAAGAAGTTCCGGTCATGTATGGATTGGCCGTCGACACTTCCGGTTCGTTGCGGCCGGCCTTTGAATCGGTTATCAACGCCTCGAAGGCGATCATCAATAGCAACAAGCGCGGTGATGAAACCTTTCTCGAGCGCTTTATTAGCAGCGATAAGATCGAGACGATTCAGGATTTCACCGCCAACAAAGATGCGCTGATGGATGGGCTCGACACTCTTTATATCGAAGGCGGGCAGACCGCGGTAATCGATGGCGTGTACCTGGCCGCCGAACACGTAGCTGAATATAAAAAGGGCGGTGACGACGATCGCCGCCGGCGCGCTCTGATCGTGGTGACTGACGGCGAGGACCGGGCCAGCTATTACCCTGAGGCCCAGCTATTCCAGCGTCTGCGCGAAGAAGACGTGCAGATCTTTGTGATCGGATTCGTAAACGAGCTGGAAGCCGATAAGGGTCTCATCCGAAAGAGCCCGCGCGACAAGGCGGTTAGCCTCCTCAACCGACTCGCGAGCGAAACGGGAGGCCGGGCTTTCTTTCCCAATTCAATATCCGAACTACCTGAGATCGCCAACGAAATTGTTCGTGATCTGCGCACTCAGTACGTCGTCAGTTACAATCCGACGAACAAGGCGCACGACGGCACGTATCGTTCGATCAAGGTAACAGTCGCCGACGCTCCCGGTCAGGGCAAACGCATTGCCCTCACTCGCTCGGGACGCACCGCCGGACAGGGTTCTGCTGCCAAACCATCGCCGAGAGCCGGCGCTACGCCGGCTAACAACAACGCGCGGCAGCCAGGCAACCCTCCGCGCAAGTCACCTTAGATAATCAGACCTGCCAGCATTAACCTCACTTTTCCAGCGACTTGGCTTATAATGCCGCCGCTCGTTAACGCTCCGTCCGCTCTCTAGAGAGGAACCGCCCATGCCTTGTAATCCTATTTATCTCGCCAATATCAAAATGTTCGAACTCCTTAACGAAGACGATCGCGTTGCGCTCGCTAAGGTAGTCGATGAGTTGGACGTCCCAGAGGGCCACACGCTCTTTCAAGCGGGCGACCCCGGCGACTCACTCTTCATCGTCCGGGAGGGCGAGATCGAACTCTTCATCAAAGACACGACCGGTCAGAAGATCACACTGACCACGGCCGAAGCGGGCGATATGTTTGGGGAACTGGCGATGCTCGATACCGGGCCACGCACGGCCACGGCCCTGGCGCTTAGTGATAGTCAGGTGCTGGTGCTCGACCGCGATGATTTGGTCATGCTCTTTCAACGAAAGCCGGAAGCGGCGCTTCACATGCTGGCCGCGTTGAGCGGCCTGACGCGCAAGGCAGATGAATTACTCCGCACGCGGGTTTCGCGCAATCTAAACGAAGAGATGGAAGTGCACTCCTCGGTGCTGCAGCGGATTGCCGACTGGCTGGCCTGGTTCAGCGGCAGCATGCCTTTTCTTCTTTCGCACACGCTTTGGTTTATTGTTTGGATTTCGCTCAACACTGTCCTTCTTGGCGACAAGTCCTTCGATCCCTTCCCTTTTGGTCTCTTAACCATGATCGTTTCTTTGGAAGCAATCTTCCTCGCCTGCTTCGTGCTGATCAGCCAGAACCGGCAGGCGGAAAAGGACAAGGTCCGCGCGGATATTGAATACGAGGTGAACATCAAGGCCGAACTCGAGGTCGCACACTTGCACGAAAAGACTGATCGCATTTACGAAAATATGATGGCGCGTTTCGAAAAGCTGGAAAAGGGCATGTCGTCGTAGCCGATGCGGAAAAGGCCTAAACACGGTTTTCGATGAGCAGAAAAGAACCCCACGTTTTAGACCGCTGGGATCCGGAACCTCGCTGGCCGGCCTTTATAGCAATCCTTGCGGTAGGCGGCTTGTATGCGGCGCTGCCCGGTTATCTCATCATCGGCCCGCACTGGCTGTTTCCGGCAATCGTGATGATGCTGCTCGTGCCGACGATGATTTCGCACGGCACCGGCCATCACACAATAAACAGGTTCTTCGGTTTCACGGTGAACGTTGTATTAACGGTCGGCATGATGGTGTCGGTTGGCTTGCTGATACATGCGCTGCCCACTCATAAAGAGAGTCCCACAGACCTTTTGCTTTCCGCTTCGTCCCTCTGGTTCACGAATATTCTGGTGTTTGCCTTGTGGTACTGGCGGCTGGATGCCGGCGGGCCTCACGGGCGCGACAAATTATTCGGCCATTCCGATGGGGCGTTCCTTTTTCCGCAGATGACAATGTCCAGTGAAGCCAAGACCGACGCTGGTGAACACGGCTGGTCCCCCAATTTCGTGGACTATCTCTTTCTGGCGTTCAATACGAGCACTGCGTTTTCGCCGACAGATGCTCCGGTGCTTGAGCGCTGGGCCAAACTTCTGATGATGTTGCAGTCACTCGTCTCATTAACCGTCCTGGTTCTGTTGGCGGCGCGGGCTGTCAATATCCTTTAAGATCAATCGATACGTGGGCGCCGACTCCTCGCGTTTGCAACTATCAGGTGCCGGGCAAAGTTCGCAGTGATTCACTCAAGTGCGAACGATCGCCCAACATCGTGAGCAGCGGACCGTGTGAAGTGAATTCGACGACACTAACTGATCCGACGGGACAACCCAGCCGATACCGGAAGCGCCCCACCTCAATACCCAACAAGCTGCAAAGAATAATCCGGATCGTCGCCTTATGAGAGACCACTAAGACGCGACCTTCGCTAAAGCTCTGCTTGATCTCTTCGATGATTCGCAAAGCCCGCTCGGCAACCGCGACCGCCAACTCTCCATCGGTGGGCGCATGCCGGGCCGGGTCCGCCAACCAATTAACATAGTCGTCATGATACACATCATCGACTTTTTCCTTTGTCAGTCCTTCCCACCTGCCATAACCAATCTCATTTAGACCGTCGCGCGTTTGCAGGACCATTCCCAGTTCGCTGCAAAGAGGCTCGGCAGTGGCAATCGTTCGCCGCAGGCTGCTGGCGTAAATCGCGCGCCAGGGTGTCGCGCGGTAAGCATCAGCGAAAGCCCGAGCCATCTTCAGGCCATCGGAGGTCAGTTCAGGATCCAAGCCGGAACCGCAGAAGCTGTCTTGGCGGCTCAGTTCGGTTTGACCGTGGCGAAGGAGGTAAATGGTCAGCGTCATCTTAATCTCGGCGTTTCGGTCTTTGGCGATGGGTTTGGTTTCGCTCTCATTAGCACCTCACTTCAGTGAGGTGGCCATAGCGCCGCAAAAGCTATCAGCCGCTTTAACGGCTTTCCCTGGAAAAACCGTTGAAACGAACGAGCCCAGTAAACACCGCACTGAAGTGAGGTGCTAATGATACTAATCGAATTTCAAACCATACGAGTACGCAGTCTTTGGCTCACATGGTCGCGAACATCGCTATTGCCGCAACCGTCATAACAACTGCGCAAGCCCAACCCAGCCATTTCAGCAAGGGCGGGTTGACCCGATCGCCCATGACTTTCTTATTAGACGTCAGGAGCAAGACCAGAACGATCAGTGGCGGCGCAAGCACGCCGTTCAATACCGCCGACCAAAACAGCATCTTGACCGCGTTGAAGCCGGCATAATCCAACACCAGTCCCAGGATCATCGATGAGGCCACAATAGCGTAGAATTTTTTCGCCAGGCGAGGTTTGTCTTCAAGCGAGCAACGCCAATTGCGGGCCTCAGACACCGCATAAGCGGCAGACCCGGCCAGCACGGGAACACCCAGCATCCCCGTTCCGATCAATCCCAAAGTGAAAAGCAGGTAAGCACCATTGCCGGCCAGCGGCTTGAGGGCTTCGGCCGCCTGCTGCGCGGTGTCGATAGTGGTCTTTCCGTGAGCGTGCAGAGTGGCGGCGGTCGTCAGGATAATGAAATACATTACGAGGTTGGAAAAGAACATTCCCGCCATCACGTCGGTGCGCGACTTGCGCAGCTCTTCGTCGGTGGCGCCTTCACGCTCTTCGACAGTCTGGCGTCCAATCTTCCTTTCCTCTTCCACCTCCTGCGACGCCTGCCAGAAAAAAAGATAGGGCGAGATCGTCGTACCGAGGATGCCGACAAAGGTCGCTATGTATGCGCTGGACCATTCAATGTGCGGGATAAAGGTCGAATGCAAAACCGCGCGCCAGTCCGGATGCGCGAGGAAAGCCGTGATGACATAAGCAAAAAGTATCAGGGTAAGCCACTTGAATATTTTTGCAATGAAGCGGTACGACGTCCAGAAAAGCAGCGAGACGATCAAGACGGCGTAAACCGGAGTCCACACCAGCGAGTTGATCCCCGTAACCATCGCAGTGGCGTCAGCCATGCCGCCAAGATCGGCGCCAATATTGACCACGTTCGCGACAATCAGAATCGAGCATGCACCCCACAGGACCCAACGCGAGTATTGTCGCCGGATGACTCCCGCGAGACCCAATCCCGTCACCATTCCCAGCCGCGCGCACATCAGCTGCACTGAGGCCATCAATGGAAACGAGAAAATAGCAGTCCACAGCGGCGCATAACCGAAGGAAGCGCCCGTGACGGAATAAGTAGAGATACCTGACGGATCATCATCCGCGGCGCCGGTGATCAGACCCGGTCCCAGCTCAGCAAAAAACTTACGCATCCGGCGCGGCGCGACCTTCTTGGCAATCCTCTTTGAGTCTGCGCTCAATTTCTTTTTGGTCTTCTTTTTCATTCCAAGCGGTGAACAGTGCCGTAAACTTCCGGGCATATTATCAGAATTAGATTTGCAGAATTACAACTGATTGAGACGGGCGGGGGAATGGTTGAGGACGCTGAAGGCGTCCAATGCAATAGCCGGGGCAACGCCCCCGGAGGGGCGGGTAAAGCTCTTCCGACCCTGAAAGGGTCGCACTGCGGAGAAACAATCCGACCGTTTCAGGGTCAACTTCATTTCTTACATCGCAACCCTGGCGATGCCCCCGGCATTTATTCGACCCCTGCGGGATCGCCTTACTGTTGCTCTTTGCTCGCGATGTTTCGCTTCGGCCCGCCCAACTGTTTCAGCAATTCTTCAACGGCTGCTTCCAGTTGACGATCGCGTCCGGCCAGGTTGTCTTCCGGCGCGTTGTCCACGCGAATGTCGGGTTGCACGCCGTAGTTTTCCATGTTCGTCCGTTTGGGATCTGCTAGATAGACGCCGACGCCCGGCGTGCGCACGGTCGAACCGTCAATCAAAGAATAGCTGCCCGTCCCAATCACCGCGCCCATAGTCGGCGTGCCGATCACTTTGCCGAGTCCCAGCGCGCGGAACCCGGCGGGAAACATTTCCGCGTTGGAAGCCGAACGCCAGTTTTGCAGCACAACCTTCGGACCGAAATAGCCGGCAAAGGGACGCCCGCTCGCCTCAGTTCCGCGCGGCACCCAGATTTCATACTCGCGCTGCACCAGGATCGCGAGCAACTCCTGTTCGATGTTGCCGCCGCCGTTCCAGCGCTGGTCGATGATCATCGCTTCCTTGTTGCGAAATTCGCGAATCTCTTTTTCGAACTTGCGCAGGCTCGGCGGGTTCATTGCCTGGATATGCAGATAAGCGATGCGGCCATTTGAAAGCTCGTCGACTTTCTTGCGCCGCTCTTTTACCCAACGCTCGTAACGAAGCTGACTGTAGGCGCCGTTATTGATGGTTTCGATCCGCGTGCGCCAGGCTCCGTCTTCGCTCGGCTTGTTATTGAAAGTAACTTCGACTTTCCGATTGAGACGATCGTTCAGCAGTTGCCAGTACTCGTCGCCGGCTTTCACTTGTTTGCCGCCAATCGCGATCAGGTAATCGCCGGGACTAACTCTCACCCAATCCTTATCGGCCGGGCCATCTTCGTAAACATAGCTGACGCGATAGCGGCCGGAGGCCGAATCAGGTTCCAGTTCGAGGCCGAGGTTACCCGTCGACACGCCGCCCGCGGCGCGTCCCCCCGGAGGCGGCGCCGCGCCGGTGTGCGAAGCATTCAGTTCACCAATCATCTCGTTAATGATGTTGAGCAGCTCCTGACGATCGCCGACATCCTGCACCAGCGGTTCGTACTTCGCCTTAGCAGCATCCCAATCCATTCCGTGCATCGCCGGATCGTAGAAGCGATACTTCATCGTGCGCCAGGCGTCGCCAAACATTTCGGTCCATTCAGCCGGCCGATCAATTTTCACGCGCACGTTGAAACTCACGCGACGGCGCGCGGCTTCCGCCCGACCCGCAGTCGCAGTCGCAGTCGCAGTCGCTGGGGCTCCGAGTGGAACCGAGTAGATGCCATTCCGCTCAGCAAAGAAGAGCGTGCGGCCATCACGCGAAATGCTCAAATCAGAAATGCCTCCGCCAAAGCCACCGCCGCCTGCGTCATCCGCCGGTGGTCCACCCGCGGTTACGCGCGCCAGGCGCTTGCCGTCTTCCTGAATCGAGTAAATGACCGGCAGGGCCGCCACGCCCGCCGGCTCGGTAGTAACGAAAGCGATTGTGCGGCTGTCAGGAGCAACCAGGAAAGTCGAGATCGGAAACGGCATGCGCGTGACCTGACGCGTGCGGTGTTTCATGCCCGCCCAGTCAATTTTCGTTTCATGAGGTGGACGGTTTGACGGACGACGTATCGGCATTGCGCCTTCCCCGGACTCCGCCGGCGCCTGCGCTGATTCAGCGTCAGGCCTCTCTTCCGGATCGTCGGGATCGCGTTCGAGCCGCTCGAGTCCGACTGAATAGATCTGCACCGAGGTGCTCCCAAAACCACCGCCGCCACCGCCGGTTGAGTCAGAGCGCACAAAGAAAAGTTTGCGGCCATCGGGAGAAAATCGCGGGCCGCGCTCGTCGTAGGAATCAAAGGTAACCTTGTGCGCCTGTTTGTCTTCACCGGAAGTGGCAATCACATAGACGTCGCTGGTTCGGCTGGCGTCAGACTTGGAATAAGCCAGCCACTTTCCATCAGGCGACCACTCCGGCGTCGAAACATTTCCGTAGCGCGACGAATCCAGCTCGACCATTTGCTTGCTGGCGACGTTGATCTTTCGCAGCTTGCTGTCCGAAGAAGTGAACGCAATCTCTTTTGAATCAGGCGACCAATTGTAGCCAAACTTCAGAGCATCAATGTCGGTTAACTTCTGCGCCTGGCCCAGGCCATCGGCGGTCGTGACGTAGAGCTCTTCGCGGCCGCTGCGATCAGAAATAAACGCC
Organism: Blastocatellia bacterium; assembly: GCA_033858155.1. Taxonomy (GTDB): domain Bacteria; phylum Acidobacteriota; class Blastocatellia; order Pyrinomonadales; family Pyrinomonadaceae; genus UBA11740. The sequence continues at coordinate 36,066 of JAWVCT010000108.1, read as the reverse complement.
AGGGATTTGCCGTCCGGAGAATAGTTGGCGTTGCGGTCCCGCGCCGGGCCTTCGGTGATTTGCCTGATGTCGCCTTCTTCGACCGGCACCGTGAAGATTTCGCCGTGCGTTGAAATGACGATGCGGCGCGACGAAGGCGCCAGGTCGTAATCATCGGCCTCGGAATTGAACGGACGCGTTTCCGAAGCGTTCTCCTGTGTCTCGGCGTCGATGTTCAGATGAATCTGAGTAACTTTCCTGCTGCCGGTATCGAGTTTCCAAATACCAAAGTCGTGCTCGAAAACGATCGTGCGACCATCCGCGCTGATCGAAGGAAAGCGCACGTCGCCGCTTTTGAATGTGGTGACGCGATCGGCTTTGCCACCGCCTTCACCTACACGCCAAATGTTGGTAAGCCCACCCCCATCGCGATCGCTGACGAAATAAATATCGCCGCCGTTGCTCCACATCGGCCACGAATCCAAGCCGTCGAAGTCAGTCAACTGGGTGAACTTCTTGGCCGCGATGTCCTCGACCCAGACGTCGGTCGCATACGCGCCGCGATAATACTTGCGCCAGTAAACCTGGCCCTTCGGGTTATAGGCGATGCGCTTGCCGTCCGGTGAAAAGCTGGCCGCGTTACCCATGTCCGGGCCGGCCTTCCACGGCATGCCGCCGTCGACGCTGACCACGTAAAGCATTCCCATAAAGTCTTCACCGCGCTGGCTGCTAAACAAAACGCCGCGCCCGTCGGGCGTCCAGCCCAGCACCGTGTCGTCCGCCGAATGGGAAGTTAGCTGCTTCGCCGTCCCACCGCGCGCGGGAATAATGAAGACATCCAGGTTGCCGTTGCGGTCGCTCGAGAAAGCGATCCACTTGCCGTCCGGCGAGTAACGCGGATAGGCATCGCGCGCTTTGTTCACAGTCAGACGCTGAACGTTCTGGCCATTCTCATCAGCCGTCCAGATGTCCCCGAGATAAGTAAAGGCGATGCGGCCGTTCGAGTAGCTGGGATAACGCACGAGCCTCGCTTCGCGCGCCAGCGCGAGTGAAGCAAACGTGCAAACGAGCAGCAGAGTGACGAGCGGGTAGACTTTTCTCATGGCTTTCTCCTGTGCAGCAACAAGATTGTTTGTTTAGAGGCGGGCTACTGCCCGCCTTTGGCATGGGCCGCATGATGTCCGACAGGTTCTAGTTTGTCGTGTCCAACGACAAATTCAACTTTGTCGATCTTGAAACTTTCGCTTTGAAAGAGACCGGACTGATAAGACCAACTATGACGCCATGGCCGCGGCTTTGGTTACGCCGAAGTGTCGCCGGCGGGCGCGAATTGTAGCACGGGAGAGCCTTTAAGAAAGCGGCAAACGCGGGCGGTTGAGAAAGTGCCGACGCTGCTAAGAAGATCCGCGAATCAGAAATTCTTCCCAGGCAGCCGTAATGGAAGCCCGCCGGGAAGCATAACCTTTGAGGGCCCGGGTAAAGAAAGGTTCGACTGGTTGTATACCGCGCCGCCCAACATGTCCGGCCCGCATTTGATCGTTATCGTCCAGGGAGACAACGCTCATGAAGAAGATGAATCAAATCCATAACCGCCGGGAGTTTTTGAAAAGCAGCGCGACCGCCGCCGCCGGATTGAGCTGTATCGGCCTGGGCTGGAAGGCACAACCGTTGGCGCCGGGTTTTCCGCCGGAAGACCTTCCTAACACGCATAACATGATGATCGTCGGCGAGAAGACCGTCTTTCTTTCTCACTTGCCGATGTTCGTGATCAAAGGCCGCCCAGCTACGTTCAATTCACCTCACCGCTTCCAGGTGATCCTGGAAGCGACTTTCAGCGACGGGAATACGGACCTGACAGCAGCTTACGCCAGTGATCGTCTGAATCACCCGACGGTGAAAATGTATACCCTGAATCCGGCGGACTTTGTGCTGTCGCGCGTAAACCCGAGTGGCGCCGCGCTGAAGAAGTTCCGCGGCAACACAGTTTTCCGCGGACACCTGGAAAGAGACGGCGAGCCCTTCATCGGCTTTACCGGCGCCAAACCTCCGCCCGGCGGCCTCTTTGATGTCAATATAAAAAGGGTCATTCACTTTCACCAGTTTGCGCTGAAGGCTGCGAAGCCAACGCGACTGGAATACCTGCTCTTCGGCAAAGGCGCTGAGCTTTTTCTGGCTCACTTCATCACCAAACCGGGTGACTTTGACCAAATCATCTCAGTCAAGATCGCCGGCCAGTCGTTCACCGACGAGCAACTCGCCAAAGGTATGCACGTAATTTTCGGCAATCGTGGCAACACGGCTGTCGAGCGCTTGAAGGAAAATGACAACCTCTCCGGACAGTTTCAGTTGGCTGGCGGAACTCCCCAAACCTTGTCAGTTGCAGCAGTCCGGGAATTCTATTTTGAAGAAGGCGAGCTGGCCGTGCCGCCGAACTTTGACCCAACTGCCGAAGAAAAGAAATCGGGATTCGAGTGAGGATTTCCCTGAAGTAAGGTGCTAATAAGCTAAACTGAACCAGTACCTAAACCTTCAGTAGTGTCCTGGTTTCACGGGCGTATAGAGTACCCACTTTAGTTGGGCCTTATTCTTCCTCAGCAAGAGCCCGACTGAAGTCGGTACTCTGAACACCTCTAATCAAAGTAGCACTCTACTTAAACCTTCGATCGGTTTGACACCCGGCGGCTTACCTTTTTATATTCTCAATAGTTTTCTGACGGTGCATTTCCTCCTGTGAACTCCCGCTCTTTAAACTGGATTTTCAGTCATCGCGAGGTCTCACAATGATTCATCTTCAAATGCGATTCCGCGGCGCGATGGTCGCTATGGCATTCTGCGCGTTTGTCCTGGCCGGTCAGTTGACTGTCCAGGCCAAAGACAACTGGACCAGCGTCCGCTCGCAAAACTTTCAGCTCGTCGGCAACGCCAGCGAGAAAGATATCCGGTTGGTAGCTAACCGGCTGGAACAGTTTCGTACGGTCTTTGCCCTGCTCTTCCCGGCGCTGAAACTGAATTCGCCGGTGCCGACGACTGTGATCGTTTTCAAGAGCGATAGTTCGTACAAGCCGTTCAAGGTCAATCCGAATGTCACCGGCTACTTTCAGCCGGGTGAAGACGTGAACTACATCACGCTCACCAGCGAGAAGTCTTCCGCGGACCAACCATTCCGCACCATCTTTCATGAGTACGTCCACCTGCTGGTTGAGAACACGATGGGCGCCACGGTGCCGCTATGGTTCAACGAAGGGTTGGCCGAGTACTACAGCACGTTCGACATCTCCGATGAAAATCGCAGAGTCCTCCTGGGTGATCTGGTCACGAATCATGTTTTGTACCTGAGAGAGAAAAAGCTCTTGCCGCTGCGCACGTTGTTCGCGGTCGATTACAAATCGCCGTATTACAACGAAGGCAACAAGATGAATATCTTCTATGCCGAGTCGTGGATGCTGATGCACTACCTGCTTCAGGGTGAGAGCCAGAAGCGCCGCCCGCAGCTCGCGCGCTTCATCGATTTGGTCGGTTCCAAGCTCACTATCGACGAAGCTTTTCAGCAGGCTTTTCAAATCAGCCTGGATGCTTTCGAGAAAGACTTCAAGTCTTATGTGCAGGGCGCAAAGTACATGGCCACGGCCGTGAGGTTTGAAAAAAAGCTCGACTTTGAGTCCGAGATGCAGAGCACGCCGGTTACCGAAGGCGAGGCGCAGGCTTACCTCGGCGATTTGTTGCTGCACACGCGTCGCTATAACGACGCTGAGTCCCACCTGCAACAGGCGTTGGCTCTGAGCCCGGACCTCCCCATGGCCGAGGCATCTTTCGGAATGTTGCGCGTGCGGCAAGGCCGCCTCGCCGACGCGCGGCAGTATCTGGAAAAAGCCGTGACCGGGAATTCACAAAATTATCTGGCGCATTTCTATTATGCGTACGCCCTCAGCGGTTTGAGTTTTGAAGGCATGCAGGTGGTCCACAGCTATTCTTCCGAAGTTGCGTCGTCGATGCGCGCCGAACTCAGGAAAGTGCTCGCGCTTAAATCAGACTTTGCCGAGGCTTATGCGATGCTCGGCTTCATTAACGTCGTGCGCAACGAAGAGATCGACGAAACGATCGCCTTGCTGAAGCGCGCTCTGACAATGTCTCGCTCAAACCAGCGGGTGATCTTCATGCTGGCCCAACTCTATATGCGAAAAGAAAACTTTTCCGAGGCGCGCCAGTTGCTCGAACCGCTGGCGCGCAACAGTCCCGATCCGGATTTGCGCCAACACGCGCAGTCCCTGCTGGAGGGAGTCACACGTATTGAGGAGCGCATTGCGCAAGGCAAGGCTTTGGAGAAGGAGGCGGCGGCGCGCCTCGATGAATTACAGCGGCGCCGGCCGACACAAACCGACGGAAACTCAGTAATGCTTCCTGGTTCAGCTCCGCCCGATGAGAATTCTATTTTGCTGGAGGCACTAAGAAAACCCAGGGATGGGGAAACGCGCATACAGGGAGTCCTCACCGCGATCGAATGCAACGCTAAAGGGATTACGTTCAAGGTACGCGCCGGCAATCGCCTGCTTCAGTTTCACAGCGACAACTTTGAGCGGATTGATATCACGGCGTTTACTCAGGCGGTAACGGGCGAGATCGTGTGCGGCCCGCGCAAGACCGAGAACCCGGTAGTCATAACCTACGCCGCGCCCAGGGCCGGCAGTAAAGTCGACGGGGAAGCCAACGCCATCGAATTTGTCCCGGGGAATTTTGTCTTGAAGCAGTGAGTGGCCCGACGACCACTGTGATGTCAGATTCGTCTTCGCTCGGTCAGGAGCGAATTGTTTATGGCCCGCCGTCTTAAGTCAGTCCAAGCTCCTTTAGGAGCAAAACGGGAGTCCCGGTGATCATGCGGAAGCTATAAACATTGGGCCCCCAATGGGGCCGGAAGGTCGAACCTTCCGCGCAGGCGGCTACGTAACAGTCGATTTCCAGCATGTTCCCGAAACTATTCCACCGGCGCGCCTGAATCCTTCCAAGCCTTCCAACCGCCGGCCATCGACCAGACATTCGCGTAGCCCATCTGCTGCAACACATCGGCCGCGAGGGCCGAGCGATAGCCGCCGCCACAATACAAAATCACTTCGGTTGCTTTATCGGGGATGGTTGCTTCGATATCGCGCTCGATGATGCCTTTGCCGAGATGTTCGGCGCCGGCGGCATGGCCGGCACGCCATTCGTCGTCTTCGCGCACATCGATCAAGCGCGCGTCGCGGTTGGTGCTGATGCGATCGCGGGCATCGGCGACGGTCACTTCCTTGATCCGTCTCTTGGCGTCATCGACTAATTTTAGAAAGCCTTCGGAATGTTTCATCTTCGTCTCCCTTGAGTGCGCTCTCTGAAATCTACCCGGTCGCTACCGCTCGCGGTTTTGTACGGAGCCCTCCCTCACGGTCGGGCTACTGTCCCGCTCTTCCTGCCCACTGCCCACTGCTCACTGCCCACTGATTCTTGACTTTGCCCCGCGCGGTCGCTTAGATGATAGCGCTTCAAAACCAACTTGTGGAGGCTGTCCCGAAATGCGCACGAAGGTCCTTGCACTGCTGATCTGTTTTGCGAGTCTGTCGCTGGCCGGTTGTAAGAAAGACGCCGAGGCCAAAACCATCCTCACCGATTTCGATTCCTTCACCAATGAACTGGTCAAGCGAGTTGATGCCGCCTCGAACCCGGCTGACGGCGTCGACGATGCGCAGAAATACTTCGATTCGAAGAAGGCTGAGATGACCGGCAAGATGGACACGCTGAAAGGTCTGCGCGGTTATCAGGTCGGCGACGAGACCAAGAAAATGATGGAATCCAGTCTGGTGGAAGACGCGAAGAAGGTTGCGAACCTCCAGGTAAAGTACATGGGCACTTCAATGCGCGACGCGGCCTTCAAAGCCAAGCTCGACAAGTTGACCCGGGATTATCAAAGCCTGTTCAAGATGTAAGCTTACGCTGGCATTAGAGTCCCGTAGGGACGAAATATTTATAGTCCACCCGCCCTCCCGATCACAGCTCCGTAGGAGCGACATGTCGTTGCTGACTGAGCTCGTGGTTCTTTCTATCAACGCTTGCTATAAACATCTGGCTCCTACGGAGCCAGGCCCCCCAATTGGCTCAATCGCAGGCGAGCGATTATAATGCCTTCTTTCGAAATGCTCTAAAAATTGTAGCGCAAGTTGTTAACTTGCGAGCTGTTCACGCAACTTAACAAGTTGCGCTACAACAGTTCAGAGAGGACCTGGATTTGGCAAACGAACAATTTGATGTAACGGTCATTGGCAGCGGGCCGGGCGGCTATGTCGCCGCGATTCGCGCCGGACAATTGGGTTTGAAAGTCGCGATTATCGAGAAAGACAAACGCCTGGGCGGCACCTGCACTTTGCGCGGTTGCATCCCGACAAAACAGTTGCTGCAGTCGGCGCATGTGTATGAACAAATGCAGCACGCGGCCGATTTTGGCGTGCAGGCGACGGGCATTCAACTGGCTTTTGCGGACGTGCAGAAACGTAAAGACAAGGTCGTGATGAAAAACTCGAAAGGCATCGAGTTCCTGATGAAGAAGAATAAGTGCACCGTCTTCAAAGGCACGGGAAAACTAGCTTTGCCGGGCAAGGTCGAAGTCACCGGCGAAGATGGCAGCAAACAAACCATCGAAACCAAAAGCATCATCATCGCCACCGGTTCAGTGGTGCGGCCCATCCCTGGTTTTGAAACTGACGGCAAACACGTAGTCAACAGCGATCACATCCTGGAGCTGACTGAAGTTCCGAAGTCTTTGATCGTGATGGGCTGCGGCGCAGTCGGCGTCGAGTTCGCCTCGGTGTATTCACGCTTCGGAGCGGAAACGACTGTCGTTGAGCTTCTGCCCAGGCTGGTACCGCTGGAAGACGAAGAAGTTTCCGCCGACCTGGCCAAAGCATTTCGCAAGCGCGGGATTAAGTCGCAACTCGATACGAAGCTGGAGAAGCTCGAGAAAACCGACACGGGTGTCGTCGTTACTGGCAAGACTTCGAAAGGCGAAGACGTGAGATTGGAAGCTGAGATGCTCCTGGTCGCCGTCGGGCGCATGCCCTTTACCCAGGGCCTTGGCCTCGAAGGCACGAAGATCAAAGTCGACAGGGGCTTTATTCAGGTCGACGAATATCAACAAACGGCGGAGAAGGGTGTCTATGCGATTGGTGATGTGGTGCCGACGCCTTTGCTGGCCCACCTCGCTTCGAAAGAAGGCATCGTCGCCGTCGAGCATTTCGCCGGCAAGAATCCGCGTCCGATCAATCTTCGTTTGGTGCCGAACTGCACCTATTGCGACCCCGAAGTAGCGTCCGTTGGCTTGACTGAGGCGAAAGCGCGCGAAGCCGGGTATGACGTGAAGATTGGAAAGTTTCCCTTCAGCGCGTCAGGCAAGGCACGCATCCTCGGCGAGGAAGAGGGCTTTGTAAAGATCATCAGCGAATCGAAGTACGATGAGCTTCTGGGCGTGCACATCATCGGCCCACACGCGACTGAATTGATCGCCGAAGCCTGTGTCGCGATGCAACTCGAGTCAACCGCCGAAGAGCTGGGCAACACGATGCACGCGCATCCGACTGTCTCCGAAGCAGTGATGGAAGCCGCCGAAGGCGTGCATGGAAAAACGATCCATTTTTAATCCTATGCGGCCCTCTGTGGACCTCCGTGTCTCTGTGGTTAACTGCGATTCTTCACCGAGACACAGAGAATCAGAGAGTTAGCACAGAGAGAACACCGACAATGCCAGAGAACGAAAGACCAAAGCGCGACAACAAGAAAGGCGGCCCGCGTCGTCGGCGGCCCGCATTTCAAATGCGCATCAGCACCAAGTATGCGCCGCGCAAAGCTGCTGAAGGCAAGCCGCTGAGTTGCATCGCGGAAACGTCGCTGACCAACGATCAGATGCTGGAGCTTTATCGTTATCTGAAGCTGACGCGTCTGGTTGAAGAGCGAATCGTCAATCTCTATCGACAAACAAAGGTCGTTGGCGGCGTCTACAGATCATTAGGCCAGGAAGCGACGGCTGTTGGTTCCGCTTACGCGTTGCGTCCTGACGACTTCATCACGCCAATCATTCGCGATCTCGGCGCCGTGTTCGTCAAAGGCATTCGCCCACGCGAGATTCTGGCCCAGTACATGGCCAAGGCCTGGGGACCTTCCGGCGGAAAGGATCTCAATGTCCACTTTGGCTATTTGGAGAAGGGTTTCCTCGGTCCCATTTCGCATCTCGGTGACATGATCCCGGTGATGACCGGCATCCTTCTGGGCGCGCGCCTGCAAAAGAAAGACATCGTCGGCCTCGCCTATATCGGCGACGGCGGCGCCAGCACTGGAGCGTTCTATGAAGGAATGAACTTCGCCGCTGTCCAGCGTCTGCCGTTGATTGTCATCGCCGAATACAATCATTACGCGTACTCGACGCCGACCAGCCAGCAAACCGCCGTGCGCAATCTGGCCGAGCGCGCCGCGGCGTTCGGCATCCCCGGGCACATCGTCGATGGCAACGACGTCGTGGCTTGTTATGAAGTGACGAAGCAGGCGATTGACTACGCGCGCAAAGGCCGCGGCGCAGTTTTGATTGAAGCCAAGACCTATCGTCGCAAAGGTCACGCCGAACACGACGACCAGCGGTATGTGCCAAAGGGCGAAATCGAATGGTGGGAGAAGCACAACGATCCCGTCGACAGATTTGAGCGATACCTGCTCGATCGCAAGGCCGCGACCAGGGAAAAGCTGGAAGAGATTACTGCCGGCGTGATGCGAGAGATCGACGAAGACAGCGAGTGGGCTGAATCGTCGCCGATGCCTGAGCCCGAAGGCGCGGCTTACGGAGTGTTCGATAACGCGATCGTGCCGCCGGCCTTTCGGCCAAAGGTTTTGGAATCATGATCTCGTTTAGAGGCGGGCTATTGACCGCCGGTTCCCAACTGGGATGCATCGCTTTGTTATCGCTGACGATTGATTGCAGTAGAAAGGAACCGCCGAAGACCGCAGTAGTTGTAACCCCGTCTCCGACGGCACCGGCTGAGAATTATCCCAGTCTCGTGGCCCAGGCACAGGAAGTTGACGACGCGTTTCGACGCAGGGATTTTGGCCCCATGGTGGATCTGACTTATCCGAAAGTCATCGAGGCTGCGGGCGGTCGCGAAAAGATGATTGCGGCGCTCTCCAAAGGAATGAAGGAGATGGAAGTGGAGGGAGTTTCCGTGCTGTCGTCGACGGCCGCGGCTCCCACTCAGATCGTCCATGCTTCAAAGTGGATCTATGCCGTGGTTCCAACTACTCTGAAAGTGAAAGCAAAGGACGGCGTCTTTCAAACCGAGAGCAGCATGATCGGAATTTCATCGGACCAGGGCGCAAACTGGACCTTCATCGACGCGGGCGGAAAAGATCATGCGCAACTAATGGGCTTTCTGCCGGCTCCTGCCGATGGTTTGAAAATACCGGCGGAGAAGGATCCGGTGAAGGTATCGGGCAACTGAAATGTCTACCGCACTCAAAAAAGATCACAAACTCGAACGCCCACCGCGTGGCGGTCTGGCTACGATGGTGGAAGCTATCCGTCAGGGCCTCTGGGAAGAGATGGAGCGCGACCCGACTGTCTTCCTGATCGGCGAAGACGTCGGCGCCTATGGCGGTGCCTTCAAAGTCACCGACGGCATCATCGATGAGTTCGGACCCGAGCGCGTCATCGACACACCGATTGCCGAGGCGGCGATTGTGGGGGCGGCCTGCGGCGCGGCGTTGATGGGCCTGCGGCCCGTCGCCGAGTTTCAATTCATCGATTTCATTTCCTGCGGCTTCGACATGCTCACCAACTATGCGGCCAAGTGCCGCTACCGCTGGGGCGCGAACATTCCAGCAGTTTTTCGCGGACCGTGCGGTTCCGGCGTCCGCTCGGGACCGTTTCACTCTCTTAATCCGGAATCGTTTTTCACCAACACCGCCGGTCTGAAGATCGTCGAACCTTCGACTGCTTACGACGCTAAGGGCTTAATCAAAGCTGCGATTCGCGATCCCGATCCGGTGCTGTATTTCGAGCACAAGAAGCTTTATCGCTTGCCTCGTCTGCGCGAAGAATTGCCGAGCGACGATTACATTGTCGAAATAGGAAAAGCCCGAACGCGACGTGAAGGCCGCGATCTTTCGATCATCACCTTTGGTGCGCAGGTCTTGACGGCGCTCGACGCCGCGGAAGAATTGGAAAAGGAAGGCTTGGATGTCGAAGTGATCGATCTGCGAACCTTAGCGCCGTTGGACAAGGAAGCAATTCTTAACAGCGTCAAGAAGACGAGCCGCGTACTCGTGTTGCACGAAGCATCTTTGACGGGCGGAATTGGCGGAGAGATCGCCGCGATCATTTCTCAGGAAGCATTCGAATGGCTGGATGCGCCGGTGTTGCGCGTCGCTTCACTCGACACCCCCGTACCGTATTCACCGCCGCTCGAAGATTATTATTTGCCGCAGGTGAAGGATGTGCTGGACGCGGCGCGGAAGCTGGCGGCTTATTAGTTCAGAGTTCAGGCTTTAGCTTGCATTCGCTTAGTCGGCGGACTTGGCCGCCGAGGCTCGAAAAGCCGGACAAGTCCGGCATCTAAACGGAGATTGAGCGAGGCTTCTAAACGACGGAGGAAAACGAAAATGCCTAAGTATGTAATCGAAAGAGAGATTCCCGGCGCCGGAGATATGTCGCCGCAAGAGTTACAAGCGGTGTCGCAAAAATCGTGTAGCGTGTTGCAGAATCTGGGCCCGCAAATTCAGTGGGTGCACAGCTATGTGACTGGTGACAAAATCTATTGCGTCTACATCGCGCCGGATGAAGAGATGATTCGCGAGCACGCATCGCAGGGCGGCTTTCCCGCGAACCGCATTTCAGAGATCAAGACGACGATTGATCCAACCACGGCGGAAGCTTAGACCGGCTCAACTAACAACGGACAACCAACAACGGACAAAGATCATGGCAACTGAAGTAGTAATGCCGCAGATGGGCGAGTCCATCGCAGAAGGAACTATCACCAAGTGGATGAAGAAGGTGGGCGACCATGTCGATCGCGACGAACCTTTATTCGAAATCTCGACCGATAAGGTTGATGCCGAGATCCCTTCGCCGGCCGCGGGCACGCTGACCGAAGTACGATACAAAGAGGGCGAAACCGTCGAAGTGAACACCGTCGTCGCCGTGCTGGACGGCAACGGATCGGCCGCAGCTCCCGCAAAGGAAGAAACTGCTGCTGCGCCCCAGGATGCGCCGGCGGAAACTGCTGCAGCTCCAACTGAGCCTGTCGAAACCGCCGCCGTACCAGAACCGCCGAAACCTGAACCACCCGTGACTATCGAACGGCCGAAGCCCTCGATCACTTCTGCGCCGGCGCCGGCGGCGTCGCACAAAACTGAAGTCAAGCCTTTGGTTAAGAAGAGTGACGCTGCAGGATCATCGAAAGCTGCACCGGCGTCCGGGACCAGCGGCGATGGAGCCACCGCCGAGGAACTGCGCCGCACCAAGTCCAGCCCGCTCGTGCGCAAGATTGCCGAAGAGCACAACATCGATATCAAGCAACTCGAAGGTACCGGGATGAGCGGGCGCGTGACCAAGAACGACATCCTGAGCTTTATCGAGTCTGGAAGTGCCGCACCACAAGCTTCGCCTGCGCCAGTTAAGACTCAACCGGCGCCTTCCGCTCCCGCACCGCTTCAGCCCGCTTCAGTCAGCAAACCCGCGGACAGCGATCGCATCGAGCAAATGAGCGTGATGCGCAAAAAGATCGCCGAGCATATGGTCCTGTCGCGCCGCACTTCCGCGCATGTCACCACCGTCTATGAAATTGACATGACGAAGATCGCGAAACTACGCGACGAAAACCGCGAGACGTTTTTGGAGCGCGCCGGCACCAAGCTGACGTTTATGCCTTTCATCTTCAAGGCAGTGACCGATGCGATCCGAAAGTTCCCGATCTTCAATTCGCAAGTCAGCGGCGATCAGATCATTTACAAACGCGACATTAACCTGGGCATGGCCGTGGCGCTCGATTGGGGATTGATAGTACCGGTCGTCAAGCGCGCTGACGATCTATCGATCTCAGGTCTCGCGCGGGCAGCCAACGACCTCGCCGATCGGGCGCGCACGAAACAACTAAAGCCTGACGAGGTCGGCGGCGGTACTTTCACCATCACCAATCCCGGCGTGTTCGGTGGGTTGTTCGGCACTCCCATCATCAACCAGCCGCAGGTAGCCATTCTGGGCGTCGGCAAGATCGAAAAGCGAGCGAAAGTTCTAACATCGGTTGACGGCGAAGATTACATCGCGATCCGGCAGATGGCGTATTTCGCGCTTAGCTTTGACCATCGGATCATCGACGGCTCAGACGCGGAAAAGTTTCTCGCTTATATTAAGGAGCGCCTGGAGTCGGGACAGTTCGCGGTTTAGATCTCACGTACGAGCACGATGCCAGTTCCACCTGCGTGAGGGGTTGGTCAAACACTCAACGCGCTCGGTTGAGTCTTGGATCCCCCCGCTCACGCGGGTGGTGCCGACTTTATCTGATTGGCAACCCCACTGACCTACTTCCTACCGGCTTTTTCTTGCAAACCTCTAGCGAAGAAATAATGAAACGATAGTAACTGTGCTCATTACGCGGTTTCTCTGTTTATAGTCTTGACAGGATTAACCTGTCCTATACTATTCGGGAGTTCAAGTTGATGAAGCACCAGCCTTGTGAGTTCATCGACCCGACGTTCTCTAAAACATCCGGTCTGCTGCAACCTGGCAGACAACGTAAATCAGGAGTTCATCTTCTGAACTCATAACTTCGTTGGACGCGGTGAGGCTGCGCGTCTGCCAATTAAAGGATAAGGAGTCCAAATTCTATGACTATCAAACTAAAGACAGTTCGGCCGCTCGCGCTTGCTTTCGGATTGGCGCTGGCTCTTTCCCCATTAGCTCTCGGACAAACCTCGACGCAGACAAACAGCACGCCGACTGATGCGACAAGAGCCCGCTCTGTAGCCAGCGGTGAAAAGATGAAGATCAAAGGCGTCGTCGTCAAGCGCGAAGCTGACACTTTCACAGTTCGCGATCTAACCGGCAACGACACGATCGTGCGCCTGACCGACAGAACTTCGGTCAAGACCAAGGGCGGCTTCCTCCGCAGCGGCACGAACTATGGACAGACCAACATTCTTCGCGGTCTCAATCTCGAAGTTGAAGGACACGGCGGATCGTCCGGCGAGCTGCTCGCCGACAGCGTTAGATTTAACGAAACAGATTTCCGCACCGCGCGGGCGGTTGAGTCAAGGGCGACTCCACTAGAAGAGCGCGCTTCGGCATCGGAAGGCCGGCTCAGCGAAGTCGAGCAGAACGCTCAGAAACTTTCGGGCCAACTGGATGAGCTCGCGGCCGTTTCGAACGCGGCTCGCGGCGGCGCGAAGGCCGCGCAAGAGACGGCGGACTCTGCCGTTGCCGGCGTGAATGCCACCAACGATCGCATTTCCGCGCTTGATGATTACGTGCCACAAGATACCGCGGCGGTGAACTTCCGCGTCGGCAGCGCGGTGCTGACCGTGGACGGTAAGGCCAAGCTCGATGCAATCGCAACCAAGGCGCTGAATGCCAAGGGCTATGTGCTCGAGGTAACGGGCTTTGCGGACGCCACCGGCAACACAGAGCGCAACCGAGTGTTGAGTCAAAGGCGCGCTGATGCCGTGATTCGCTACCTCGTTGAGCAGCATCAGATTCCGCTTCGCCGCATCGTTACGCCGTACGGCTTTGGCGAGTCGAATCCGATTGCCGATAACAAGAGCCGCGATGGCCGCGCCCAGAATCGTCGCGTCGAGGTTAAGGTGCTGGTCAACAAAGGCCTGACTCAGCCCTCGCCAACCATGAAGTCAGGAACCAGCGGCTTAGAGCAGTAGCGCAAGTTGCTAACTTGCGCCCGGTAAAACGCAACTTTCGAGTTGCGCTATAGCGCCAACGATCATGCCGTCAGTCGGCGTATAATTAAGTACTGCCAGCAACGATGCGCGCTGGCGGCATGAGGAGTTGGTGGATGGTTCGTAGTAAATACCCGAAATACTTTACGCCGGCGCTGATCCTTTCAGCGCTGGCTTTCTTTTTCTCCGCGGCCGTTTTTTTGAGCGCGCCGGTCCGCGCGCAGAAGCTCAAGCAGTTGCCGCCTCCTCCACCAGGACCGCGTTACAAGGCCAAGCCGACCCCGACACCAGCGCCCACGCCTGAACCCGAGTACGAAGTGATCAAGGTTTCTTCGAACCTGGTGGTCGTGCCCGTTTCGGTTACCAACTCGCAGGGAGAGCCGGTGCTGGGTCTCAAGCAAACCGACTTTCACATCGAGGAAGACGGACGGGCGCAGCAGATCACCAACCTGGGGGACCCGGAACAAGTGCCGGTCGATATTGCTCTCTTGATCGACGTGTCCAGCAGTGTTTCCGCGCGGTTCGCCTTCGAACAGAAGGCGGCGGCGGATTTTCTCAAGCAGGTTTTGAAGTCAGGCGATAGGGCAACTATCTTCGCTATTGATGAAACTCCACGATTTATCCAGCCACTGACCACCGCGGAGGTAGCTGCGCGGAAGTTGTTGACTGTTGGTCCGGGAAAGAGTTTTACGGCTTTCTTTGATTCAGTTCTCGCCGCCCAGAAATACCTCGACCAGGCGTCTCCGACCGGGAGGCGGCGCGTGATTGTCGTGATCTCTGATGGAGATGATACGGCCAGAATCAACGATGTCTTTTCCGTTCAAAGCAGACAGGGAAACCTTCGTTTGTCGAGCATGGACGCTCAACTGCAATTCATTCAGCGCGGGCAGACAGAAGTGTTGGGTGAAGTGCAAAAGGCGGAGGTTACTTTTTATTCGATCAATCCCAGTGGCGCGACGATGCACCTGAACGTGCGCACAGCGCGGTCAGAGAAAGGCATGGAACGAATCGCGCAGGCGACCGGCGGGGCGGCCTTCATTCCGAGAAGCGACGGTAGCGACCTCAACGAGATCTTTGGCCGCATCGCATCAGAGATTCGGTCGCAATACCTTATTCAGTACTACTCTAATAACCGGTCAACCGACCGGACCTTCCGGCGCATCGCAGTCAGCGCTCCCTCCCAACCACAGTTACGCGTGCGGGCCCGCGAAGGCTATTACCCAAAGGCGAAATAGTTCGGGCTAAGCAGGAACGCGGAATCGGAAACAATGGTTCGTTTAGCAAACCGCACGTGTGTAGCGGCACAAGTGCCGCCTCTAAACTGGAGTCGTACGAGACCTAACGTTTCTTTTTGGATTTCTCCGGTTCCGAACTGCACTTTTCGCATCGACAACCCATGGGTTTGATGATGTCTTCAAAATAGTCCTTGCCATAGTCGTAAGCAATTTCTTCGCCGGCCTTAATCTTCTTTCGCGACCAAATCCATACTCGTCCACCGGATATAAGAGCTTCGGCATTCGGACGGCATGAGTGATTGATATAACGCGCGATGTTACTGCGGGGACTGCCGTCAATGGTCCACTTCGAGTTTAGTCCAAAAAAATATTTTCCTTCTCGGCGCTCGAACTCTTCGTTCGTAATACGCGGGCCGGTGTATTCGATAATTCGTGTGCCCTTGGCAATTGGTTCCAGTGCGAACAGACCCAGACCTGTCCTGGTGCGTTTGATAGCGTAAGTGTGATTCCGTGAATGCATACGGATACTATAGTGCTTTCGCATCTCGCAACGCTTGCGGTGACTTCACAAATCATTGTCCGTCCATTCGCTCGACGCCACGAAGGGAAACCCCTTGCGCGCGTTCTGCCCCAGCGCGCTGCATCCTGATCGTTTCATCGGCTACAATGTAATCGATGCCCACGGTAACAGCGCCTTACACGGAAGAGCACATCATCGCTTATCCCGTCGAATACATTGCGGGCATCGATCTGTACAACGCCGGGGAGTATCACGCCGCGCACGACGCGTGGGAAGAACGCTGGATGGGGCCCGTAGCGCCCGACGAAAAACTTTTCCTGCAGGCAATGATTCAGTCCGCCGTCGCCTTTCATCATCTGCAGATCGGCAGGCCGGGCGCGGCTCGTCGTATGTACCTGATGGCAAAAGAAAAATTTGCCCGCCTTAATCAGCCGGTATTCATGTCGCTCGATTTGGCAGAGTATCAGGCGCAGCTCGATCGAGCGCTGTCCTGGCTTTTGTCGGTTCCCGATCCGCGTGAGATCGAGCAGCCGGAAGTCCTTCATCCGACCATCAGCCTGCGGCCCGGTCTGACAACGTTTGAATAGCACCGAAAGGTTTCACTTGAAAACAATCCGATTCCTGCAGCTATTGCTCCTGGGTGCCTGGCTGGGCGCGGCGGTGTTCTTTAGCGCCGCAGTCGCGCCCATCTTGTTCGGCGTTTTGCGCGGAGCCCAGTTGCCTAACGCGAGTGAACTCGCCGGCACAATGGTCCAGCGCTTACTGGGGATAATCAATCGCGGTGGTTTTGAGATCAGCCTTTTTCTACTAGTCACCGGGTACTTCACTAGTAAGAAGCAAAGCCGGCCGGTCCGATTCGCTGAGATGCTTTCCCTTGCGCTTATGGCTATCATGACCGGTGTCAGTCACTGGATCATCTCTGCGCGCATGATGGCCCTGCGCGCCGCGATGCAGATACCCATCGATCAGATTGCCGGCAGCGACACCCGGCGAATCGCGTTCGACGCCTTGCACGGCTATTCGGTGGCGGCGATGGGAGTCGCGATAGTCGCGGCGCTGTTGGCGTTCTTCATGATCAGCATTCAACCCCGTCGATCTTCATAGAGCAGGTTAACCAACCGAAATGAAAAAGCAGTTAGCCGGTTTTCTCCCACGTCTTTGCATTGTCTGGCTGCTGAGCCTTGCGGGTGTTACCGCGTTCATGCAACAGTCACCAACCGACGTCAGCGGGGCTCAGCCTGATCAGACCGATGCTGCCAAGCGACAGGAAGCATTCGAGATTGTTTGGAAGACAGTCAACCAGACCTTCTATGATCCGGGATTTGGTGGGGTTGACTGGAAAGCTGTCCATGAACGCTATGCGCCGTTGGTGGCCCGGGTTAACAACGACGCCGAGCTGCATTTGTTGTTGCAGCAAATGATCAATGAGCTTCATCAATCACATTTTTTTGTGATACCGCCGCAGGCCATCCCCAAACTCAGTTCCAGCGACGAACAGGACGACTCGGAAGCGGCCGACAGCGACGCCGACTTTGATACGAAGTCGGGGACGATGACGCCGCTGGATAGGATAAGAACCAGGTTGACGCGGCGGCTTTCCACCGGCATCGGTATCGATCTCAGAATCATCGACGGAACGGTAATAATTACGCGCGTGGGAATCGGCTCAACTGCTGCACGCGCCGGCCTGCGTCCCGGCTTTGAAATAAAGAGCGTCAATGGCGCGAAGCTGAGCGACGCCATCGCCGAGATTGAGCGCAACCCTATCTGGCACGAAATAATCCGGCCTGAGCTGCCGGACTTTCTGATTGCTCACTATATCAACGGCGATCTCACCTCCTCGGTGAAACTTGTCTATGCGGATGCATTCAATCGCCAACATCTGGTCGTAATCGCGAGACAGAAACTGAATGGTGAAATGTCGCCGGCGATTGGAAACCTGCCGCCGATTTATACCGAATTCGAAGCGAAGCGGCTGGCCGGCGGCCTGGGGTACATTCGATTCAATGCCTTCGCGCCCATCATGATGAAAAAGGTTTGCGGCGCTTTGCGTTCCATGCACGACGCGCCGGGTTTGATCATTGATCTGCGCGGCAATCACGGCGGCCTGATCGGAATGATCGCCGGCTTGAGCGGCCTGCTTGAAGCGGATCCGCTATTGCTCGGCTCAATGCAAACCCGGCAAGGTTCCAGTCCGATGGTCGCCTTCCCTCAGCGCTCGCCTTACACCGGCGCGTTGGTAATCCTCGTCGACAGCACTTCACAATCTGCCGCCGAAATGTTTGCCGCCAGCCTTCAGGAGAGTGGGCGGGCAGCGGTAGTCGGCGAGATCAGCGCCGGCAATGTAATACCGTCGGCGATCATTAAGTTGCCAACCGGGGCGTTGTTGCAGTATGGGTTTGCCAAGTACGTCACGCCGCACGGCGCCGTGCTGGAAGCGCGCGGAGTGGTCCCCGATTGGATTATCAAAACAACGCGGCGGACGATTTTGTTAGGCGGTGATCCTCAATTGACTGCCGGCCTCAGGGTTTTGCGCCAACGGATTGCTTCGAATCACGTTCCGAAAATCGTCGGCCGGGTCACGGTTGAGGCTCCAGCGAAGCGCGGGCCTAAAGAATCACCAACACGCGTTACGATCGGGGAGCCACCGCCTCCTCCTCCACCAAAGCTTCTGGTTGGGAAACCAACAATCGATCCGAGTTCGACCGGTGAAAAATCTCCATCGCCGAAAGACGTGATCGACAAGTATCTCGCAGCCGTCGGCGGCGAGAATGCTTTGCTCAAGCTGACTAGCCGCGTGTCAGTCGGTACTGTCGAGATCAGCGCCATGGGTTTGACTGGGAAGGTCGAGCTGGTCGAGCAGGCACCGAACGAGTCCGCACTGGCGCTTAGTGTCGAAGGTCTGGGAACGATGCGGCAGACTTCCGATGGTAAGTCGGAGTGGGTGCAGGATCCGCTCATGGGACTGGTACGTTTTCAATCAGGAATTTCAGTGGACACAGACAAATTCCACCCACAGATCGCGCTTAAGAAGCTCGCGGAGTCGCTTCGCTTTGACGGCCATGCCAAAGTTGGCGACCGTGACACCATCGTTCTGTGGAATAGATTGGACGGCGGTGGCGTCGAGAGACTGTTCTTCGATGTTGAGACAGGATTGCTGCTGCGCCGGAACAATACTTACTATGAGGATTACCGGGAGGTCGATGGCATCAAGCTGCCATTTACCACGAAGGACCAATCAGCTTACGGTTTTGTGGTTCTACGAATGAGAGAGATCAAGCATAATGTAGCCATCGATAAGAATAAGTTCATCGAAGTTCCGGATTGCTTTACCACGCCCGACCAGGGCTTGCGCCAGCGCGCTCCCTGACTTTTAAAAGAATGGAAGTTAAGCTCGTCAATTTTGCAGGAGTTGAATTTGTGGAGATCATCGAACACCTAGACGAATGGCGAAAGCGCCATGCGAACTGGAAAGCAAAACATAGCGCCGCCAGTGACGTTGACAGTTCATATCCGTTTGTCGAAAACACGCGCGCCCCGTTTACGCCGCTGCGGCGGTCTCTCTCGATGTTGAATCTGGCGCTGATCAGTTCGGCCGGGGCCTACATTGATGGCACAGATGCGTTCGACACTAACGCGCCTGACGGCGATTGCACCTTCCGCGAGATTCCGACTGAGATCGACCCGAGCGACCTGGTCTTTGCCGCCCGCGGCTATGACCCGGCTTTAGTGCAGCAGGATGTGAACGTGCAGATTCCGCTCGCGCGTCTGCTTGAGTTCGAGAGCAATCGAGTGATTGGCCAATTGAACTCGGCTTTCTGGAGCTTCAGCGGATTTATTCCTGACGCCTCGCGACTGGTCGAAGTGATGCTGCCCAAACTTGTCGAACGCTTGAAGCATTACGAAGTGCAGGCGGCGCTGCTGATTCCCGCATCGCGGCTTTGTCATCAATCCGTGGCGCTGGCGGCGCGGGCAATAGAACAGGCGGGCATCCCGACGATGATGCTCGCGGTTGAGCGCGACGTGATCGAACACGTGCATCCGCCGCGCGCCGGCTTTTACCGGGGGCAATTCGGCAGCGTGGTCGGTCCGCCGAATTGGCCGGAGCATCAACGCAGAGTCTTGGATGAAGCGCTGCGTTGGATTGAGTCTTTGGATCAACCCACTATCAGCAAGCTTGCAGTACAGATTGAAAGCCAGGTCGAAGCCGCCCGCGGCGAAAGATAATGTCAGAAGCCCGACCGTAAGGCAGGGCGTTTTCATTAGCACCGAGGCTTTAGCCCGGTGAATTCAGTACCGACGTAACCCGAAACCGTTTAAACGGCACTAATATACTTGACTCATTACGGCAATGGCTCTGCCACTCTGAGGCGCGGCAAGTCTGCGACTTGCCGGCGCGAACCTTCTTTTTCAATCGGGTCTTCGACCCGCCACGGTCAGAGACCGTTCAGATTAATGGGCCACGTTTCGGCAAGTCCGAGACTTGCCGCGCATCAGATTGGCAGAGCCATTGCAGCGGCCGCATTGAAGTTCGACAAAAGCCCAAGCGGAGTCAAGTCTCCCATGGCAAATACCTACACGTCGTTGCATTACCATTTCACCTGCAGCACGAAGAACCGCGAACCCTGGATTGCCTTGGAAATCGAGAATCGCGTTTGGGCCTTCATCGGCGGCATCGCGCGACATTACAAGATGACTGCCCTTCAAGTCGGGGGAATTGCAGATCATATTCACGCGCTCGTGATGGCTCCGCCCACGCTCAGCCCGAGCGAAATCGCACAATATCTGAAAGGCGAATCGTCGAAGTGGATTCATGAAGAATTTCCTAAGTTACGTGGTTTTGAGTGGCAAGACGGTTATGGTGGGTTCACCGTCAGTAAATCTCAAATCCCTGATGTGATCGCTTACATCCAGAAGCAGCGCGAACATCACCGTAAGAAAACTTTTCAGGACGAGTACCTGGAGTTGTTGATGAATTACGAAGTCGACTACGATGAGCGTTACTTGTGGGGATGACTCAAGCGTCGCTACGCGACGCAAGGTTTGTTACTCATCAGGTGCCGGCCTTGAAAGGCCGGCCTAAAGCCATGCGCCGCTATGCGGCGAAACCCCAGCGCACGACGGCTGGTCTGATAACCCTTCGGGCAAGCCGCGTGAATGCGGCTCAGGACGAGAATAGTTCTCATGCAAGAAATCTTTGGCCACGACGGCTTAATCGCCAAAGCTCACCCTGAATACGAGCACCGCCCCGGCCAGATTCAAATGGCCGAGGCAGTCGTGCGCGCGTTCGAACAAAAGCATCACCTTATCGTCGAAGCCGGTACCGGCACCGGCAAGACGCTCGCCTACCTGGTGCCGGCGATCGCGGCGGCTTGCGGCAGCGGCGCGCGCGTGGTCATCTCCACCGGGACGAAGAACCTGCAAGAGCAGTTGATGGAGAAAGACATTCCGTTTCTTCAGGAAGTTCTGCCCGCGAAATTTCGCGCCGCGGTCATGAAGGGACGGAACAACTACGCCTGCCTGCATCGCATCAAGGGCGCCGAAAGCATGCCCATGCTCGAAGGCCTGGACGAGATCGATCACTTTGATGAAGTCTTTCGCTGGGTCACGCAATCCAGCACCGGCGATCGCGCAGAGCTCTCGAACCTCCCCGAGAACCTGCCTTTCTGGCGTCACATCGACGCGCGTTCCGATACCTGTCTGGGCCAACAGTGCCCGGATTTCGAGCCGTGCTTCGTTACTCGCATGCGGCAAAGGGCGATGGACGCAGACATCATCGTGGTGAATCATCATCTGTTTTTCGCCGACCTCGCTTTGCGCAATGGCGCGTATGGTTCGGTGCTGCCCGATTACGCGGCCGTGATTCTCGACGAAGCGCATCAGATTGAGGACGTGGCGTCAGAGTATTTCGGCGCGCAGGTTTCGACTTATCAGATCGATGATCTGTTGCGTGATGTCGGAGGGTTGAAGCTGGAAGATCGCGAGACCGAAAGGGAGCTGGCCCGGATTAGCGGGCGCATTCAGCGCTTCGCCGATGAGTTTTGGATTTCGTTTCGTGAAGGGCGTGGGCTGGAAGGGAGATTTTCGCTGGCGCCTGTAGCGCAAGTTGGTAACTTGCGGTTGCGTGATGGTGAAGAAGCGCAAGTTAACAACTTGCGCCACAGTGATGCGTATCAGGCGTTTGATAACGCTTTGAATCGTCTGGAGACGACGCTCGATTCGTTGCCGGAACCGCCTGCGGATGCCGAGAGCCTGGTGCGACGGACGCGGCAGCTTCGCTTCGATCTTAACTTTATTACCAAAGGCGAAGATAGGAAGTTCGTATACTGGCTCGAGCGTCGCGGCCGGGGAGTTTTTCTGCGCGCTTCGCCAATAGATGTCTCGGGTTTGTTGCAGGACAAACTGTTCGAGAAAGTTCCGACCGTCGTTCTGACGTCGGCCACGCTTTCCAGCGCCGGCAATTTCAATTTTATTCGCGAACGCCTCGGGCTCGATCAGGCGGAAGAGATGATTGCCGAATCGATCTTCGACTTCGAACACCAGGCTGTTTTGTATTTGCCGCCGCAGATGCCTGATCCGCGTTCGCCGCAGTGGGCCGGCGCTGCGGCAGCAGAAGTCATCAAGATCGTCAACGCGACTGATGGCCGCGCGTTCGTTTTATCAACCAGCCTCTCGGGCATGAACGATCTGTTTGAACGCGTAGCGCCGGAAATCGATTATCCGTGCTTTGTGCAGGGGAGCGCGTCGAAAGGCGCCTTGCTGAACAAGTTTCGCAGCACGCCGCACGCGGTTCTGTTTGCCACATCGAGTTTCTGGCAGGGGGTCGACGTCCGTGGCGACCAACTGTCTTGCGTGATCATCGACAAACTGCCTTTCGCCGTCCCCAGCGATCCGATTGTGGCCGCGCGGCAACGTTACATTGAAGAGCAGGGCGGGTCGAGCTTCTATGAATACAGCGTGCCGCAGGCAATCATTAGTTTGAAGCAAGGCCTCGGCCGATTGATTCGCAGTACGACCGATCGAGGCGTGCTCGCCGTTCTCGATCCGCGCCTGCGGACGAAGATGTACGGGCAGACATTTTTGCAGAGTCTGCCGCCGTGCCGGGTTACTTCGGATGTTGATGAACTGTGGCGGGTGTTCGAGGACTCGTCCAATATCCAAAGTCCAATGTCCAAAGTCACGATTGCGTAGGGAGAGCTGCTTGCGACTTTGGACGTTGGACCTTAGACTTTGGATTTAACTATGCCGGGACAATTTGAAGTCATGATCGAACGCAACTTCTCGAGCGCGCATCAACTGCGCGGTTATAAGGGGAAGTGCGAAAACCTACACGGCCACAATTACAAGATTGAGATCTATGCGCGCGGTTCAGAGTTGAACAACATCGGACTGTTGGTTGATTTCGTGGAGTTAAAAGAGGCCGCCGACGAGTTGGTTACTTATCTCGATCACAAGAACCTGAACGAACTGGAGCCTTTTGTAGAAGCGCAGAACCCTTCGGCGGAAAATGTCGCGCGGTTTGTGCTGCAGAGACTGGCAGCCCGGATCGACGACGAGCGGGTGCAGATTTATAAGGTCCGTTGCTTTGAAACGCCGACCAGCGTGGCTACTTACCAGGTTGACTGATCCAGAGATTTTCGCGGAGTAGACAGAAATCATTTTCCATTTTTCATTTGACAGTTTTCATTCGTCATTGAGAGTCCAAGAAGTTCGGACCTGTTCGCGGACGTGACGGCTGCCAGTGTCACCGCAAAGGACGCAAAGGGTCTCGCAGAGGAACGCAAAGGATTTTGCTTTGGGTGGATTAATCTTCAAACCGCGCCTAAGCAATAGCAAATGAAAGCTGTCAAATCGGAAATGGAAAATGGTTTTCTCTCTGTAAAATCCGCGGACGAGTTCGTGAAATCGATTAGCCCTCGGCAATTTCGCGCAGGTACTCTTCGAAGAGTTCTCGATTTCGCTCGCTCATTTTGCTGATGCGCGCGCCGATCAGATAGCCCTCTTCCAGCTTTTCGTAACGTACCGGCGTGGCCTGGATCTCGATCGACAATCCGTTCGGCAAATCCAACTCAATCGACATCGAGCCTTCAGCTCCCAACAGATATTGCTCGTCGATATTCTGCGCATGCAGGACCACGGCAAGACCGTGGGTGCTGATATTTTGCGTATGGCCGGCGCAAGCGCGCAGATGCTGAACTCCGCCTTCGCTCGGGTCGGCGTCGCGCATCAGCACGCTGAACTCCAGACGCGCCTCGAGGTTCGCACGGATTCTGGGAGACTGTCGCCGGTCTTCAGGATTAGCTGGCACGTCGGGAATTCCTTTGCTGGTTAGTTTTGACTGACGGTCTCGAGCCCGATGTTGTATTTCTTGATCTTGCTGTAAAGGCGCGGGCGATAAATTCCCAGCAGGTTGGCGGCCTTCTGTTTGTTTCCGCCCGTGCGTTGCAAAGTGCGTTCGATGACAAACTTCTCGATGTCTTCGAGCGTCATGTTCGGCGGCACGTCCCACGAGAGGGTCGGCGAAGCGCTGCCGGAAGACGTTCCGTTATCAAAAGGCAGATCGACCGGTTCGATGCGTTCACCTTTCGCCAACAACACCGCGCGCTCGATTACATTTTGGAGTTCACGCACATTGCCTGGCCAGGGATGGCTAAACAATCTTTGATAGGCCGACTGTGAGACGCCGGCAATGGGGCGCTCGTACTTTTCAGAGTACTCGTTGAGGAAATGATCGGTAAGGAGTTGAATGTCTTCCATGCGCTCGCGCAGGGGCGGGACATGAATTGTGATCGTGGAAATGCGATAGAAGAGATCGTCGCGCAACAGCCCGTCGCGAATGGCGTCGGCCGGCATGCGATTCGTTGAAGTAATCAAACGAAAATCGACGGGATAGCTTTTTTCCGAGCCGATCTTCCGGCAGGTCCGCTCTTGCAGCACCCGGAGCAGCTTAGGCTGTAGCTCGACAGGCATTTCAGCGATTTCATCGAGCATCAGCGAGCCGCCGGCGGCGTGTTGCACCAGGCCCTCCTTGTCGGCGTGCGCTCCCGTGAACGCGCCCTTGGCGTGGCCAAACAACTCTGACTCGATCAGTTCCTTAGGCAGCGCGGCGCAGTTAACTTTGATGAAAGGCTTCTTGGCGCGCAGGGAATTGTAATGAACCGCGTTGGCGATTAGCTCCTTGCCGGTTCCCGATTCGCCGATGATTAAGACATTGGCGTCGGATTTCGCCACCGACTCGATCGTCTCGTAAATAATCTGCATCTGCTTTGACGAGCCGATGATATTGAAGTATTCGGCCCGGGTGGAAAGCTGCCGGCGCATGCTCTCTGTCTCGGCCATCAACGCGCGGCGCTCCAGGGCTTTCTCTACCAGGGGTAGAAGTTCTTCAAAGTCGAAGGGCTTTTCGACGAAATAAAATGCGCCTGCTTTGGTTGCTTCGACGGCGGTCTGTACCGAGCCGTAGCCCGTGACCACGATCACTTCCGTGCTGGGCTTGGCGTCTTTCATGTGACGCAGCAGGGTGAGACCGTCCATGTCCGGAAGTTGCAGGTCGCAAATTACGAGGTGATGCGCGCCGCCGTCGAAAAGGTCGATCGCTTCCGCGCCACTGGCCGCGGTGTCGACCGCATAACCTTCGTCGGCCAGGTGCTGCCGCAACGAGTCGCTCATCATTGGCTCGTCATCTACCACCAGTACGCGAGTGTCTCTATTTTTTGTCTTTGGCATTCAGTTCTCAGTTAAAGAGATCGTCTGCTTCCGTGATTTTGAATTTATTCAGACAATGGCAGCCAGGCGCGAATTGTATTTGCGTCACACTCGAATCGTCCCCCGTGCGCTTCGATGATCCGCGCCGCCTGTGCCGTGTACACCGTGCCGTAACTCGAGGACGCACTAATGGAATGATTACGACCGGCGAGTTTGACGCCGCGCCACTCGATCACGGCGTGTGCGGAACCGGTGTGGTCTTCGCGGCGCACGCTCAAAGAAATTTCACCGACGTCGCGCGCGGGAAGACTTTGAACAGCTTCTTCGGTCAGGGCTTGCATGGCTTCTGACAACGCCGCCGGATCAAATTCGCCGTAAAGCAGGCCGTCCTCGATCCCACAGGCCACTGAAACGGTTGTGCCGGCCCGCTGCGTAACCTCCCTGACCGCGGCCGAGGTTAGATTTTTCAAATCAACGTCCGGCCGCCGGTGCAATTCCAGTGGCTGCCCATAGCGAACGAGGGCCGTCATGTCCCTGGCGGCGCGGTCGATTCCAGCAATCAATTTTATTAAAGTCTCGCGCTCTTCAGGCGCCCGATCATCCCGTTCAACCCGCTTGCGCAGAAACGTGGCGTACAATTTGAGTCCATTAAGTTGATTCTTCAGATCGTGAACGATTTGCAGGGTCGCCCGGCCCAGTTCTTCGAGGGGATTCTGCTCCGCATTCCTGGCGAGTGCTGGTTTCATCATTGATTTGATGGCGGATATTCTAACGGAGAGATGTGTACGAATTGAACTCGATTATTTCACCTTTTTGTGTCGCGTTTCAGTGCGACATGATAGCAAAGAGTCTGCGGCGTACGCTAGTGATGCGTGAAAATGGCCGTCGTAAGGTGATCTGGTAAGCAAAAATCTATTGGTGCGAGGTCGTGAATGCAGCCGGAGAAGGAACTATTTCTGCTAGTCGAGGACTTTGAGGACAGCCGCTTCATGATGCGAAGACTGCTGGAAATCGCTGGATACAGAGTCGTTGAAGCCAGCGATGGAGAACAGGCCGTCGAGCTGGCGGTGCAAAAGCATCCGGCCCTGATTCTTATGGATTTGAGTTTACCAAAAATGGATGGACTCGCAGCCACGAGGCAGATTCGCCAGCACCGGGAGCTTGGTAACACTCCGATTGTCGCAATTTCCGCCCACGACTCTCCGGAATCGCGCAGTGACGCCCTTGAGGCTGGGTGCAATGAATACGTTACCAAGCCGATTGACTTCGATCAGTTGGGCGCCATAGTCAAACGTTTTCTCCCTCGGGAATGAAAAATCGAGTGGACGAGGCGCCCGCGCTTAATTTTTCTGCGGCAGATGTGTCGGGTGCTGGATGTATTGGAACCGCTCGCACTGCGCCCGATTATGTGGCAGAAATCGGCCGGCTCAGCTCACTCGATTCGGGCATTCACAGTCACGCACTCAGGAAAACTGGACACTCAAAAGTGGGCACGATAATTGATGAGTCAATCTCCCAGAAGGAGAGATTCGCGTCGTCCCAGATAGTTTCGCGCGCGTGGATCATTCATAAATTGAAGATCGTTAATGCCCCACAACAGCGGACGTCCGCTGATGAGTTCGTCATGGTCCACGAGCGCGCGGCTACTGATTTCATGAAAGGCATGAGTCACGAGCTGCATACGCCGCTCCACGTAATTATCGGGCTATGCCAGATACTAGAGCGTGACCGCGCCCCGAACCTCACCCCCGTGCAGCTTGACGCCGTCGAGCGCATGGAGCGCAACGCGCGCAGCTTGCTGCAAACCGTCAACCATCTTTTGGATTGTCTGCGTAGCGGCCAGTTTGACTAATACTCTTCGGGCGTCTCAACCGTGAATTACGCGCAAGATGCGCGAGCCACAACCACAAACTATCTCTCGGGCAACCTTGTCATTCTTCCCTTATTAAAAAAGAACACGTCTTCGTCAGCAGAACAGGGCTTAGCGTGCAACTCCAGGAGTGTCCTGGTGTGAACCGTGGTCTCCCAACATTCCGAAGACTGCATGCGGACAAGACTGTCATTGTCGTTCAATAAATGAAGGTCCAGAGATTCAGTCCCAGAACTCAGGCTTACTTCATCCGCGGCAGCCTGAAGATTCTGGAAAGCGACTATGTCGACCTGCTTGAAGCGTTTTCGACCTTGAAAATATTCCAGCGCTTCAGGCAGGCCGTTATGGAAGACCGGCACGCCGCGAAGGTTATCAGGGAGGTTGAGAATCACCAGCCGATCGCGGGCAGCAGAATCAACCAGTTCATCCGTGATACTGCGCGAGAGCTCCGCAGCTTCGCTCCATGATCGATTTGTCTGATAAAGCCGCACCGAATAAAAACCCAGGACGCAAATCAAAATCGAAATCAATAAGGCCTGTTTACGAACCAGGGTCGCCGCCAGATACGCCATCAACAGACACGAAAAAACTGTCGGTAAGTACAGGAACCTTTCGCCGAGCGTCTGATACAGACTCAAGCGCAAATTGATAACCGGCAGCAATGAAAACAAAAACAAGAGCGTGACTGCGCTGAGAAATCTATTCTGTTCCTTGCGTGCCGCGGGTCCGTACTGACGGCGTCGAAAAACGATGGTTCCTGCGACAACGCCAATGCAGCCCAGCGAAAACAGGATGAACGCGCGAGACTGCAGCGGCTTAAAAAGAAACTGGGACAATTGCGACGGCAGCACGGGCAAGACCGACCGCACACTGGCTTCGAGCAGTCGATCTCGTAACCAGCGAGGAGAGAAATTCAGATGTTGGCTCGCGCCATACCCGCCAACCAGCGCACCGATGAAGAAATACCGAACCAACACAAACGCCAGCAGAATCGAAAAATAAAGGGAAAAAACGGTGAGAAGGCGCCGAAAACTCTTCGCACCCTGGGGCCGAGGAACAATCAGCAGTCCCATCGCGACGATAAGAAATGGCAGACAGATAGCCGATTCTTTCGCCAGCAACGCGACGACAAAAGATAAAAGTGACAGCGCCAGTCGTGAAGTGCGCTTGCTTTGAGCGTAAGCGACATAAAACAAGAGGGAAGCGAGACAGAAGCAGGTGGCCAGTAGATCAGCTCGGCCTGAGATCCATGAGACTGCTTCAGTATGCGAAGGGTGCAGGAGAAAAAGAGCGCCCGCGCCAATCGAAAGCATTTTCTTGGTGCGGGCCGTCAGCGACAACTCCGCGACGGCTCGCAGCGAAAGAATGTAAACGAGAAACGCGTTCAGCGAATGAAAGATGACGTTAGCGAGGTGAAAGCCGAACGGCCGCGCGCCCCAGATTTTAGTGTCAATCAGATAACTCAGAATGAACAGAGGGCGGAAGAAACCGCCGTACTCCCGGCCCCAAACCACCGCTCGATCGCCGTTAAGAACTTTTCCAATCTGGGCAAAATCGTCCGAGAGGAACCAGGAGTTGATGACGTTTGAGTACGCGATCAATCCGGCTAACAAGAACAGGCCGAGGATTGCGAGGTGGCGCCATGACTTCACGTCGATTTATCTCTTTACATCTGTTCGGGCGTTCAGCTTTCGCCGTAGAAGGCAATCGATCGAGGAGCGATCGTCGCACCGCGGCAGTAACAGAATAAACAGCAGCAGGGCCAGACGCGGAATATGATCGGATTCTATTTTAATGAACCCACGGCTGAATCCTGTCTGTGCGCCACGGATCGCTGGGCGGGCGATTAGCGTTGCCGACCCGGCGAATTCTTTCCGCGCCTACCCACTCGTCCCACTCGTTATCGTAATCAACGAAATGAATCAGGTGAACGCCGCGCTCAACCGTCAGAACTTTGGCCGGGTACCATTTGCGTTTCCAAATCACTTCCACCCGTGAGCCCACTGGATATTCGACTATTGCGGGTTCGCGGATTTGGCTCATTCGTACCCACTCGTCGTCGGTATCTTCATAGCCATAATAATGGACTCGAAACGTACCGCCCCGGGAATCGATCACGCGCGCCTTCCACCATTTGCCCTCGGACTTCACCTCGACTCGCTTGCTTACTTCGGGGTTAGGCTTGCGTTCCGCCCAGGCAAGGACGGTGTCCGGGGCAAAGCTCCCAGTAGTAGTAAACGAAGATAGTTGTTCTTCGGCGAAGGCCATGTCCTCCTTCACGTCTTCAGCGAGCTCGCCCAGAGTGATCTGCCCATCGCCGTTAAGATCGGCGAACGGTTTTCCATTAAGGCCGGCCACCAACATCTCCGTGAACGTCCAGTTTCCGGTTGAGAGCTCGCTGGCAGATGAAGAGGTCAGGCAGGCAAACGAAACTCTCTGACTGAAACGACGGGCCTGCTGTACCAGGCTGCCTGAATAACAGCAATCCGCCGTCAGGAACGCCCTGGATCCTTTGAAGTACTTTTCAATGTCTTTGACGATCGAATCGGTGGACCACCCCGGCATGTCGTCACCAGCATCGTAGGTCGCGAAGTAGGTCGTGCGCGCATCGTCCGACTTATACCCGTGACCGCAGTAGTAAACGAAGAGCAGATCACCTTCTCTCGCTTGGGCCAGAAACGCCGGGAAGGCAGTCTTCACCTGCCGGGTGGTCGCGCGCGAATCCTGAAGATAAACCAACTGTTGCGGCGGCACGCCCTGCCGCCGGAAAAAATCAACCAACTGTGCATCCCGCCGATTCTCTTGCGGAAAAGAATCAAACATGTCGCGGTGCTTCCATTGCAGCGTCCCGACGACGAATACCCAGGTCCGCTGCGGTTGCCAGTCGCGTGTTTGCGCAACGGCGTTACGGTTGAGGACCAGGCCGCCGCCCAGAAAAACGAAGAGAATCAGGCAAAGTTTGCCGAAGAGTTCAGCGTAACGTCGATGCGAGATTTTATTTGAGTTCATAATTCCGTCTTGGGAATGTTCATCATCCGCCCGATGTTTCGGCGGGATTGTAACAGAGTGTTAGTCCGAGCAGGTCGCGCTGCCGGGGAGCCTCGTTCATAAGACGCGCCGCTTGTAAGATTTTTGCCGCGCGCAGACGCAGAGGTGCGACCCTGCTCGCAACCGGCTTTGCCAGAAAAGTAGGACTGCTCATTATTTGCCGCGGACGGGCGCCAGGCTGCCGTGTCAACATGTCGTGCCGCGCCTTCGGCGCTCACTGATCTTGATGAGTTCTCGATCCACGACCTGACGGTCGTGGCTACTTCCTCACGGCCCTTCGGGCCTAAGATAATTAAGGTATGAAGTAATAGGGTTTGGGCTCACGTCGCTCGCAATGGGCCCTTCGGCAATCTATGTAACTGTCGCCCTTCGCCCTGTGCGAGACGGGCCGCGAAGAAGGGAACCATGGCCCGCTCAAAACTACCGCCTCGGCCGTTTGAAATAGATGGCGTTAGTTTGGCCGGCCCTCATGTCGAGCGGACCTTCGCCGACCATTTCCCAACCATCTTCGCCCAACTTTGCGATTCCCTTCGCCGGCCCATAGCGTTCGGTGGCGAGTTCTTCCACTTCGACTATCTTGGCGCCGCCGCTGTTGAAGAAAGTGATCCAGTAGAGGCCGCCACGGCTCATACCGACCGCGGCTCTGCTGAGCGAACAATACTCCCAACGGTCCGGCGTTCTATCGGGACGCTGAGCTTGAGTCGAGACGGTGTAGTTCATTCGTCCCGTAACCGCTCCGCCGATCAATCCGGCTGCCAAAACCAATCCCAACGTCAGTAGCCTGCCTGTTTTGTTCATAATCTTCTCCAGTTGAAAGAGTGACGAGCCCACATGTGGCACAGACTTCAGTCTGTGATTTCGAGTTAACCAGCGCTCGATCACAGGCCAAGTTTCGTTACTGCACAGTACACGATCAATCGCGAGTTTCGGTTCCGGTATTAAGGTCATCGGCCAACAAAACGCTGGGCTTCAGTGCCTTTCGAACATGAATGAAACCAGCCGGGGTGGCTTGTTTTGATCTTCGTCGTGCCACCACTCCTTTAACTGCGCCAGCTCGAGGTGGTTCGCGGCGCCGGCATCGATGAAGTCCGAGATGTGGTGAACGTATGCGGGAATGTGTGTGCTCTCCTCACCGCTCTGGAAGTTGGCCCGGCTTCCCTGATATTGGCGGAAAGGATGCAACTCGGAAACGAAGAAGCGCCCGTCTGCATCAAGAGCCCGGAATGCTTGCGCGAATACGAACGAAAGATCTGAAATGTGTTCAAGCACTAGGTTGCCCGCGACCAGATCGAACGCTTGATTCTCAACCGGCCATGGCTGCGTCAGGTCCGCCACTGCGAACGCTACATTCTCGAGTGAGATTTTCTGTCGCGCCTTTTCGATCATGCCGGCGGAAAAGTCCAGGGCAAAAACGTGCCGGCTAATCTGAGCCAGGAGCGCGGTGTTCTTGCCGGTTCCGCAGCCAATCTCGAGGACTGAATTACATCGTAGGTTAGCGAGGGTCTCTCTGGTAACGAACTCATCGAGGTCGCGCGTTAGGTTTCGATCCTGATCGTAGGTCGCCGACCAATCTGTGTAGGCTTGTTCGATGTCCATGAAATTATTTGAATCGAAGCTTAGCCATTGCTCTCTTCCCGCAAGCTCAAAATTTGGTCAGGCCGCGTACGGATCTCGATCGATGAGATAGGCGAGCAGTTCTTCGCGGTTCGTCTTCGCGTCAAGCCACCAGCGGATTCGCTTAATCTCGGCGTAATCATCCGCGCCGAATCGGCTGGTGTAAATATCCTGCATGCGCTGCTTTCGGGCCATTCGCTTTGCTTCGGTTTGCCAGAACGAAGTGAACATCAGATTCAGATCGTCATGCAGATTACGTTTCTTCAAAGCTTCCCATTCGTTGCGGTCGAGCCAGATGCCTTTGCAGCCCTGGCAATGATCCAGAGTAAAGCTAAGGCCGCGCCCGACCAGATATTTGACCATGCGGAAGCGGCACTCGGGACAGTCGATCGGCAGACCGGGTTCTGCCAGCGACAAGCTTTCGCTTTCCTGTACGCGTTCGGCGAGTTCGGATCCGTGCTGTTCGACCCACTTCCAATACTCCGCTCCGCGGATCCAGTTGCCACCACAATCGGGGCAGTTCAGGGAAGTCAGATTCTCGTCTAGCGCTTTGGTAATTAGTTCGGTTGTTTTGCAGACTGGGCAGTTCATGATGAGATTATAACATCCGGCAATCTGAGGATGACGGTGGAAGTTTCAGTGCCGGTTCAGTTCTCATTAGCACCTCACTTCAGTGAGGTGATCGGGATCGCCGCCTGAGACTCTCAGCCGTTTCAACGGCTTTCTGAGAAAAACCGTTGAAACGGCAGCGACATACTTGACTCCGCGCGGGCTTCTGTCGAACTTCGATGCGGCCGCTGCAATGGCTCTGGCACTCTGATGCGCGGCAAGTCTCGGACTTGCCGAAACGTGGCCCATTAATCTGAACGGTCTCTGACCGTGACGGGTCGAAGACCCGAATGAAAGAGAACGATCGTCGCCGGCAAGTCGCAGACTTGCCGCGCATCAGAGTGGCAGAGCCATTGCCGTAATGAGTCAAGTATATTAGTGCCCTTGAAAGGCCGGGCTAAATTCAACGGTCGCTACACATGCTTCACTGGATTGTCTCGCCGATATTTGGCAATCGCCGACAAAAACACTTTGCCAAACCTCTTCAACTTTTGCTCGCCCACACCGCTGATTTGAGCAAACTCCGATTCGTTCGACGGATAGTACCGGGCCATCTGGCGCAGCGAAACATCTGAGAACACGATGTACGGCGGCACGCCGCGTTCGTCGGCGAGACGCTTACGCAGCCGGCGCAGTTGCTCGAACAATCCTTCGTCGCAGGAGATTTCTCCGGCGCGAGGCTGGGCGGTCTTCGTCACGATCACACTCTTGGTTAGACGTATCGGCTGGCGCTCCCTGAGTGCGGCCTCACCTTGTTCAGTCAGTTGCAGCACATTGAATTTCTCCGCAACCTGTCGCAAATAACCCAGGCGAATCAACTCGCGCCCGATGTTTCGCCATTCGACCCGACTAAACTCCTTGCCGATGCCGTAAGTTGAGACTGTCTGATGATCCCACTTCAGTACGTTCTCAGTCTCCGCGCCCGAAAGCACCTCAACAATTTGATTGATACCGAAAT
Organism: Blastocatellia bacterium; assembly: GCA_033858155.1. Taxonomy (GTDB): domain Bacteria; phylum Acidobacteriota; class Blastocatellia; order Pyrinomonadales; family Pyrinomonadaceae; genus UBA11740. Next base: position 2,584 of record JAWVCT010000108.1, on the reverse strand, counting down.
AAATGCCGCTCTTTTCGCGCACGCGGAACACGCACGACAGAAATTTCTGCCCGGCCAGAGTTCCATCATAGGTCTCTCGCGGCGTAAGACAATTATCGCAGCCGCCACAGTTGGCCGTTTGAAAGTCTTCACCGAAGTAACGCAGCAGAGCGACGCGGCGACACTCGCTGCTCTCGGCAAAATGGACCATCTGCCTGAGCTGGGCAGTGGCAATCTGCCTCTGCTTCTCGTCGGACACCTCTTCAATGAACCTCGAATACTTCACGGCGTCGCCGGCGCTGAACAGCAGCAGGCATTCGCTCGGCAAACCATCGCGCCCGGCGCGGCCGGTCTCCTGGTAATAGCCCTCGACGTTCTTGGGCAAGTCGTGATGAATCACGAAGCGAACGTTTGGTTTGTTGATGCCCATGCCGAAAGCTATCGTCGCGCAGATCACGCGCACTTCATCGCGCAGGAAAAGCTCCTGATTCGCTGAGCGGTCTTTCGCATCCAGGCCGGCATGATAAGGCTTAGCCATAACGCCATCCTCACTCAAGCGTTCGGCAACGCTTTCAGCGCTCTTGCGGCTCTGGCAATAGACGATGCCGCTTTCATTGGCGCGCGAGTTCACAAAATTCAGGACTTGTTCGTAGGCCTTGCTCTTGCCCAGCACTCGATACATCAGATTGGGCCGATTGAAACTGGCGACGTAGCGTTGCGGCTCGCGCAGATGAAGCTGCTTCACAATATCCAGACGCACCCGCTCAGTCGCGGTGGCCGTGAGCGCCATTAGAGGGACTTCGGGAAAGTGCTGTCGCAGCTCGGCCAGCCGCCGATACTCGGGGCGAAAGTCATGCCCCCACTCGCTGATGCAGTGCGCCTCGTCAATGGCCAGCAGGTTCACGTTCCAGCGCCGCAGGTCGGAGAGAAAACCTGAGAGCATCATCCGTTCAGGCGCAACGTAGAGCAGGCGATACTCACCGCTGTGGAGGCCGCTCAGACGCGCGCGCGATTCATCCGCCTTGAGCGAGGAATTCAAGAACGTGGCCGGCACTCCGCTGGCTTGGAGCGCATCGACCTGATCCTTCATCAAAGAAATCAGCGGCGACACCACGACGGTCAAACCGGCGCGCGCCAGCGCGGGCAACTGAAAGCAGAGCGACTTGCCGCCGCCAGTAGGCAGCAGCGCCAACACGTCGCGGCCAGCCAGGGCGTCGCGAATGATCTCTTCCTGCAAAGGCCGAAAGGAATCGAAGCCGAAGAATTGCTTGAGGAGAGGGAGCAGTGAGATCGACTCAGGGGCTGCGATGGAAGGTGATACGACAGTCGGCATCGGATATGTAGTGCAACATCAGCGCGTTCAGGCGGTTTGCCGGAAGGGTTCTTGCACGCAACAGAGTTTAGCAGAATAGCATTAGGTCGTGGATGGTTGGGTAATGATTTTGAGGCCGGCTACTCCGACAAAATCTGATCCGTTGTGAGTGACTAGCGCCACATTATAATGGAGAGCAACTGCGGCTACCCAGGCATCTGAACTGTTAATCGGGCGTCCACGTCTCCGAGAAGTATCAGTCGCTTCCGCCCATTTCACGCACAAATCTTCATTGAAGGGAGCAAGAATGAACTGCTTAAGGTGGACCCGCATCTCATCGCGTCGGCGTTGCCCCCAGTTGTGTTCAAGAGCCCAGTCCTCAAGTTCAGCGCGCGTCATGGGCGAGATAACAAGTAATTGACCATGGAGATGAGGCTTGTAGAAATCGCTGCGCGTATCTTGTTTGAAAAGATATGAAATGACGTCAGTATCAACCACCAGCACTATTCGATGCTCCGTCTCTCAGAATCACGGCGGCGTTCCCGGACTGTCCGAACAAAATCATCAACGCTCTCGTCTTCAGGCCAGAAGTTAGCCCTAAGAGAATCGAAGTTCGTTATAGGCCGCACGCCCTGCTCTGCAGCAATTTTTTCCAGCCGCCGTCGCGCAATCTCCGAAGCGGAGCCATCGTCGCGTACTATCGGATTTCTCTGCGCCATGCTCAATACTCCTTTCGCTGGGTCTATCTTGCGTATTCATCGGCCAGGTCGGCATCGATCCGATCGTTATCGGCCGAGTGCGGATTTCCACCGTCCCAGATACCTAAGAAAGACCGCACAGGCGGCGTTCCGTTTCCGATTGAGTTGTTATCGCTTCGGTGAAACAGTGGCTCCGCGAACTGGTGCGCTTCGTTCGGCAATTCTTTCGGTAGCTGCTTCAGCAGGTTATCCAAGTTGTTTCTATCGACGGCCATATCATCCTTTGTTTAGAGGATACACTCGTCCTCGCAACGGGAAAAGGTCTTTGGACTGACCTCGACATACCCTACCCAATACAGCTTCGACAAGTTCGGGTGACGCCGCTAAAAACTTGTCCCTCCCTCCTTCAAACCTAACACGCGCGTCAAGTAAGATTTCTTTACGCTTCTGCCCCTCCGCTGGCTGTCGGCTTCAACCGCTTCGCATACAACGGAAACTTCGCGGTGAGATCAGCCACCCCTTGCTTAGTCTGCCGTTGCACTTCGTCCGACTCTGGCTCGCGAACGATGGCGGCGATCAGCCGGCCGATCTCGCG
>JAWVCT010000107.1:0-28518 GCA_033858155.1 Blastocatellia bacterium | reverse complement strand
CGCTGCACCGGCTACATCAAAATTTACGAAGCGGTGGAACTGGCGGCCGCGCGCATACGCGGCGAAGAGATGGAACTGCCGCACGAGAGTATTTATGGCTATTGAGCTTGGACTCAACGGCCGTCTGAAAAATAGATCGTGGAGTACTCGCAGTTAGGAAGGGTGGCTTGCCCCCGCTCGAGTGAATTCGGCCACAGATAAGCACAGATCTGCACTGATAAGTCTTTGACTGTTCAATTATTCCTGATTTGATCCGTGTCCCTCTGTGTTCATCTGTGGCCCATATGGAATTGGAATGGCTAAGAACGGAAACAACAACGGCAAGCCTCTGAATGTTGTCGGCAAGCCCTTTCGCAAAGTTGATGCGCGCGCGAAGTGCACCGGCCAGACGAAGTTTGCCGACGACATCGTTCTGCCGCGCATGCTCTACTGCAAAATCCTGCGGAGCCACCTGCCGCATGCGCTCATTAAGAACATCGATCTATCAAAAGCCCTGACGCTGCCCGGCGTTATCGCCATCATTACTGGTAAAGATTTACCGATTCCATACGGCATTCTTCCCGTTAGTCAGGACGAGCACGCGCTCTGTATCGACAAGGTGCGCTTTGTCGGCGATCCCGTCGCGGCGGTCGCGGCGATCGATGAAGACGTGGCGTTCGACGCGATGAATCTAATCGAAGTCGAGTACGAACGGCTGAACACCATCTCGTCGATCGAAGAAGCAATCATGATCGAGGATCCGCTGATTCATGAATACGGCGACGCCGGCAACATTCATAAAAAGGTCTCGCTTGAATTCGGTGAAGTCGAGGAAGGGTTTGCGGAAGCCGATCTGGTACGCGAAGACATTTTCTTTTATGAAGGCAATACACACTTGCCGATGGAGCAGCACGCGGCGGTTGCCTACCTGGATACTGACGAGAAGTTGACGCTCTGGAGTTCGACCCAAACGCCGCACTACGTTCATCGAGCCTTGACCAAAGTGCTCGAAATGCCCGCGAGTCACATTCGCGTAATTGCCACGCCGAACGGCGGCGGCTTTGGCGGCAAGAGCGATCCTTTCAATCACGAAGTTATTGTTTGTAAGCTTTCGATGCTGACCGGCCGCCCGGTGAAATGCACCCTGACCCGCGAAGAGGTTTTCTATTGTCACCGCGGCCGCCACCCCGTCTTGATGCACATTAAAACCGGCGTGAAGAAAGACGGCGCGATCACGGCGATGCACTTCAAATCGTTTCTTGACGGCGGGGCCTATGGCAGCTATGGAGTCGCCAGCACGTTCTACACCGGGGCTCTGCAAACGGTCACGTACGACGTTCCGCGCTACAAATTCCAGGGGTTACGGGCCTTCACCAACAAGCCGCCGTGCGGACCCAAGCGCGGTCACGGCACGCCACAGCCGCGTTACGCGCTCGAGGTCCAACTCGACAAAATTGCTGAGGAGCTGCGTTTGGATCCGGCAGAGATGCGACGGTCGCATCTGGTAAAGCCGAATTCGATCACCGCGAACTATCTGCGCATCGGCAGCATGGGTCTGGGCGCGTGCATCGACAAAGTGGTCGAAGGGTCCGATTGGAAAAACAAGTTTGCCGGATGGAGGTCGGAACCGTCTGCGGTAGCGGGCGGACCAAATCGGAAGGGGATTGGCATTGCCTGCAGTTCTTACATCTGCGGCGCGGGTTTGCCGATCTACTGGAACAACATGCCGCAGTCGGGCGTGCAACTGCGTCTCGATCGACAGGGCGGCGTCTGCGTGATGTGCGGCTCGACCGATATTGGTCAGGGATCGGATTCGATCTTGGCTTACATCGTGGCGGAAGTTTTGGGAATCGATCCGTTCGACATTCGCGTGGTTACCGCCGATACCGATCTGACTCCGGTTGATCTCGGTAGCTATTCGAGTCGCGTGACCCTGATGACGGGGAACGCCGCGATCCAGGCGGCCGAGCGCGCGCGCGAGCTTTTGACGATCGCCGTTGCTGAAAAACTCAACCTGCCCATCGAGAATATTTCGTTTGCTGAGCGGCGCGCCTTCGACGTCGAGAACCCCGAGGTGGGTGTTTCGTTCGCTGAAGCGGTGGTGCTGGCGGAATCAAAGTTCGGCACGATCGGCACCGTCGGTTCATACTCGCCGCCGCGTTCGCCGGGAAAATACAAAGGCGCCGGCGTGGGGCCTTCGCCGGCCTACAGCTACTCGGCCTGCGTCGCTGAAGTCGATGTCGATCCTTCCACCGGCATCGTCGTCGTCGAAAGAATCTGGATTGCGCATGACATCGGCAAGTCGATCAATCCCATGCTGGTGATGGGCCAGGTCGAGGGCAGCGTCTACATGGGTCTGGGCGAAATCTTAATGGAAGAGATGGCCTATCGCGCGAACCGCAACGTAGTGCACAAGATTCCGTCGATGCTCGAATACAAGAGCCCGACGACGATGGAGATGTGCGACGTTAAGACTTACTTGATCGAGGATCCCGATCCCAACGGGCCGTTCGGCGCCAAGGAAGTTGGACAGGGGCCGCTGCTGCCCGTTCCGCCCGCGGTGGCCAATGCAGTCTATAATGCGGTCGGCGTGCGCATCGACGAAGTGCCGATCATGCCTGAGAAAGTTTTGAAGGCCCTGCGCGATAAAGCGAAGGGCGGCAATGGCCGCTTTGGTCCTGACTCAATACCATCAGTTGAATGGCCCGAACCTTTGCGCGTGCTAACACCGGCGGAAGGCGGCGACGGCCGCGAGATGCCGCGCGTGGCGGTGCATTCTTAATCCTATGAAACGATATCTACCTTTCATCATCATCGTTGTCGTCCTGGTCACCGTCATTGGGATCTTCGCGTTTGCTTTCCGCAGAGGGAACGGCGTGGGGGATGCCGTTACCGGCATTCCTAACTCAAACCAAACGTCGACAGCCGGTAACACTGCGGTGCCGAATCAGTCTGCGCCGGATTCGGCCGGACTGAAGAAACCAAACGTGAAAGTTAGTTCACCCGTGGTCCTCGAAGAGTACGGCGACTATCAGTGCCCGCCGTGCGGCCAGCTCTATCCGGAACTCAAACAGATCGAGCAGGAGTACGGCAACCAGGTCCAGATCGTGTTTCGTCATTTTCCTTTGACGAAGCTTCACAAGAACGCCCTGGTCGCCGCGCACGCCGCCGAGGCCGCCCGCAATCAAAATAAGTTTTGGGAGATGCACGACCGGCTTTATCGCAACCAGAAAGAGTGGGCCGAGCTGGACGATCCGCGCCCGACCTTCCTTTCCTACGCGCGGCAACTCAATCTGAATGTAGAACAGTTCACCAACGACATGGCCAGCAATCAGGTTGATCAGCGGATTAGTGCTGACATCCAGCGCGGCACATCGCTGGGGGTAACGGGCACGCCGACGGTGTTTTTGGATGGCCACATGCTGCGGTACGAGGCCACAAACGCCGACGGTCTGAGGCGCGGCATAAACGTTCTGCTTGAAAGAAAGGCGACGCCATAGCCCATCAACTCGAGAAGCGGGCCCGACCTGCCCTCTTGAGCTGCCTGCTCCTGGCCGGTATTAAGTTGTTGGCTTCCGCGACTTAGCCTTACTAAGCTCAAGTTCTTATTGACATGTCGCTCACCTGTCTCTATAGTGCAATACCCGTAGGTCGCCTTTGATGCCAGCTTCGGTCGTCACCCCCCGCATCAAATCGACGAATGCCGATGTTTAAGCTTAGACGACTCGAAATCACGGGATTCAAATCCTTCGCGGACCATACTGACCTCATCTTTACTGGTGACGGCATAACGGGCGTGGTGGGCCCCAACGGCTGCGGCAAGAGCAATGTTGCCGACGCTATTTCGTGGGTTCTGGGAGAGCAGCGCATCAAGCATCTGCGGGGCGCCGAAATGAAAGATGTCATCTTTCAGGGCTCGCGTAATCGTAAACCCAGCGGCATGGCTGAAGTTGTCCTGCACCTCGAGCGCGACGAGGTCGTCGAGCACGAGCCGGACATCGAAGATATAGATTCGACGCTCGAGAAGATTGACGAACACAGCGCAGTCTTTGAAGAAGCTGAAGTCGTCGCTGCCGCGCCTGAAGCGATTGAACCCGCGACGCTCCCCGAATCAACGACCGGCGCGATCGTAGAAGCGACCGTCACCGAAACCGATCCGGCCGCGGTGATCGTCGCGTCTCCCGAAGCCGAAACCAAATCCAGAACCCCGACGCACCATCGCCACTGGCGCCGGCGCAATCTCGCGCTGGAGTTTGCGCCGGGCGAAGCTGTCTCTGTCACGCGCCGCCTCTATCGTTCGGGCGAAAGCGAATACCTATTAAACGATCGGCCTTGCCGTCTCCGGGACATTCAGGATCTGTTCTCTGGCACCGGGCTCGCGGGTGGGCATTACGCCATTATCGAGCAGGGACGCATTGGACAAATCCTTTCGGCCAAGCCGATGGACCGCCGGACGATCATCGAAGAAGCCGCGGGCATCACTAAGTTTCGCGTGCGGCAACGCGCTGCCGAAGCTCGGCTGGAATCCGCGCGCTCGAATCTCAGCCGCGTGTCCGACATCGTCGCGGAGATCGAGCGGCAGGTGAACAGTCTTCGCCGGCAGGCGGCCAAGGCTCGCCGTTACCGTATTCAACGTGAAGAACTAAGAGAGCTGTTGCGCCAGGTGTACGTAGCCGAGGAGCGCAGTCTCGTCGCCCTGCTGGAACAATCGCAGGTACAGTTGGAAAGCGCTACGGAAGAAGATCGACGCCTGGCCACGGAGTTGGCCGAGCGAGAAGAAACCAGCCGGGCGGCGACGCAAAGCGCTCGCGCTCTGGAAGACGAGTTGACCCAACTGCGCGCCGCTATCGCCGACGCCGCGCTGCAGCGCGATCGCCGCATCCGCGAACGTGTCTATCAGGAAGAGCAGATCGAGACGCTGACCCGGCGTCGCACCGAGATTGAAAAGGAAGTAGAAGCGCTCAACGCCCGCCTTCTGATCGTCGAGTCGGAATTGGAGCGTCTGCGTCAGGCCGAAGCGAAATTGAGCGCGGACAACGAGCAGGCGATTCTCGCCTTGCGCGCGGCTGAGGAGTCGCACGCCCGGAAGCTTTCCGAAGTTGCTCAAGCAGAGAGTGAGATCGAAACTGCGCGAGTTGAGCTACTAACGCATACTGCGGCCGTGGAAAGGCTGAACGAGTTGGCGCGGCAGCTCGAGAATGGCCTGGAGAAGCTAACTCAACAGGCCGAGGGTCTGGCGCGCGAAGGTGAACGCGCCGCCGCCGCCCACGCCGAACGCAGCGCGGAAGCCGAGAAGCTCCACCAGCAAATCCTGCTGACGCGTGAGAAGCTTGGCCGCCTGACCGCCGAGCGAGAAGCCGCGGTCAAAGCCGTCATCGAAGGTCACGAGCGTGTTTCGGATAGCGACGCCGAACAGACGCGCGTGCGTGACGACTATTCGCGGGCCCTGCACCGGCTGGAAAGTTTCAAGGAACTCGACCAGCGGCGCACGCATTATTCGCTGGCCGTGCAGGAAGCTTTCTCAGCGAATGACACTGACTTTCATTTGATCGGGACCCTGGCCGACAGCATTCAGGTCGATGCGCAATGGGAGCGCGCGGTCGAAGGTGTCTTCGGGTCGGCGCTGCAATCGATCCTCGTGCCTACTCCCGATGATGCGATCCGTGCCGCCGCCTGGCTCAAGAATAATCAGGCGGGGCGGGCGACGTTTTTGGTTACCGGCTTTCATGGCGGTAGCGACGAAATAGACGTGTTGACGTTCAGAGAAACGGTTACCGGCGCCGCTGCCCGGCAGCAGTATGTCCCCGTCGGGATTGATGGCCCACGCATAGTTGAAACGTTGCGGGCGCCGCGCGAATTGGTGAGGGTGCTCGAACGGACGATGCCGGAGAGAATGAACGCGCGGGTGGTGGATACTCTCGACGACGCGACCGCTTTGTCTTTAGCCACCGGCGATATGTTCGTCACCACTGACGGAGACTGGGTTGCCGGCGGGCAGTTCGTCAACGCGGGCCACGGCCGGGCGCTGGAAGAAGGCGCGGGCTTGTTGACCTTCAAACGGGAACTTCGCGAATTGGAGTCACGCGTGGCCGATCTAGCAGCCGAGCTCGCCGTGGCCGAAGTGGCGGTGAAGGATGCACGCTCGCGGCTCACCGGCCTGGAAGAATCAGTCGTCTTGCTGAACGCGTCGATTGCCCGCGAAGATCGCGAGGCAATGGCCCGTGAGCTCAATTACGGAACCTTGCAGCAGGATATCGAGCGGGCCGATCGCCACCTCCGTGTGGTTGCGGACGACACCACGCGCCTTGCGCAGGAACGTCACGAGTTGGAAGAGAGCCGGACGAAGACCTTGCACGAAGCCGAGACGGCGGAAACCATGCGCCGCGCTACCCAGGAGCGGATCGAGCTAAAAACCAGTTTGCTTGCCGGCATTCGCCGCAACGCCGAATCCGAAAGCGATATTCTCAATCAGCAACGCGCGGAAGCCGCCGCCGCCGCCGAACGCCGCCGCTCAACCACATCGGATCTGCGCCGGCTGGAAACTGAGCGCGAGGACGTTACTTCACGTATTGCCCATCATCATCTCGAGTTGACCGCAGCCGGGACGAAACTTGGCGAACTGCACAATTCGATCGCGGAGATTGATCGCCTGGCAGCCACGGTCGATGAAGAGAAGGTCCGCGAAGACGAACAGATTGCCGGCTCGATGGCCAAGCTGGCCGACGCGCGGTCTCAGGCGGATGCGCTCGCCAACGAGTTAGCGGAACTGAACCGCAATGCCGCGGCGTCCCGCGATGCGCGTGCTGCCATCGAGGTCCAGCGGGCTGAAGCTTTGGCCCGGGTCAGCTTTGTGCGCGAATCCTGCGCCAACGAACTGAGTCAGAGTTTGGAGGATCTCGCCCGCGAGGTTCAACTCAGCGAAGAGTTCGATCTCGAAGTTGAGCGCGCGCGGGTTGAAGAGTGGCGCGACCGCCTGGAAAACTTCGGCGCGGTTAATATGATGGCCCTCGAAGAACTGTCCGAGGCCGACGAACGCCTGGCATTTTTGACTACTCAACGTGCAGACATCACCCAGGGCATCGCTGCGACGGAAGAGGCCCTACGCGAGATCAAGCGTCGTTCGCGCGAGCGCTTCCGCGACGCCTTTGAAAAGATTAACGCGAATTTCAGTGAATTCTTCAACGAGTTGTTTGGCGGCGGCCGCGGCGAAATGAGTTTGATCGACAACGACGACGAACTCGAATCAGGAATCGATATCGTGGCCCAGCCTCCCGGCAAGCGCCTGCAGAATGTGCTGCTACTCTCAGGTGGTGAAAAAGCGATGGCGGCGCTCGCCCTCGTGCTGGGGATTTTCCAGTACCGGCCTTCGCCCTTCTGCCTGCTGGATGAAGTTGACGCCCCGCTCGATGAAGCAAACGTCGGCCGCTTCACCAACAAGGTCGTAGCGATGTCGGCCAACACGCAGTTCATCGTCATCACTCACAACAAACGCACGATGGAAACCGCGCGCGCGCTGTATGGCGTGACGATGGAAGAAGTTGGCGTGTCCAAACTCGTCTCCGTCAGATTCGAATAACTTTCCCGGGGAGCGCCTGGACTACCTCTACCGTTGGGAGAGGGTTGGGGTGAGGGCTTGACCGAAGCGACTCCTTTTGAGTCTACCTGTCTGGGATAGACACGAGTTTCAATCAAAAACTTTCTTCGCGCTAGCTTCGCTCCCTCTCATCTTGCCCCTCTGCCGAGGGGAGAGGGGAAGAAAGCCAGGCCAGTTCATCTATGATCGTTCTCCTGAGTGCGTTCTCCTAACTTGCGTTCTGCTCTCTCATCGTCTAAAAGTAAGTCCCCAGCAGGTACACTACCGGCGAGCACTCGTGCAATCCTTTTCCATTATGATTCGAATGCAAGTATCCAGTTTGAGATTTCCGTTGGCTGCACTCCTGATTCTAATCGCAGCAGTTGTTTCGTTCTCGCAGGATCAAAACAAACGAAACGATCGGCCGGCCGCGCCCAGCGCCTCGCCGCAGCCGCGTCGCGAAGACAACAAGAAACCGCCCGACGCCACCCGCTACACATATGAATTCGCCAAGGCCGAGTTTGTTATCCGCCACGTGGTGATTGATCATGATGCCCTCGGCCGCGGCAAGATCACATTTGAGCGGCGCGGCGAGGACACCCCGATTGTCGAGCCCATAGAATTGTCCATCGGCGCGCTCGGTCGCATTCTTGGTCTCTGGACTGGTCTGCGATTTCTCGATTCGGACGAAAATTACCAGTCGCCGAAGGATTTTGCCCATCTCGGCACCTATCACTTGAAGATGGAGAACGGCGAGCGCAAACGAACCGCCGAGTTCAATTGGAGTAACAGCAAAGACGCCTGGGCGCTGGCGATGGAGTACCGGAAGGTTTCCGATCAGGCGATCCTGATCTTTAATCTCAAGCTGGCGCGCGAGATGCAGCCGCTCAACGCGCCGCAGCTTTTGAACGAGATGGAAACGCTGCTGGCTCGCAACGACCTTTCCGATCCCTATCAACTGGTGCCGCTATTGAATGAGTTAAAGACCGACGAACGCATCCCGCTCATCGCCCGCAATCACGCCGATCGGATTCTGAAGAAGATCGAGAAGTAGAGCGGGGCACTAGCCCGACTGTAAGGGCGGCTCCCGGCTACCGCGATCTCAGTTCATTACGCCGAAGGCGTTCCCTACGTCAGCCCAGGGTAACACCCTGGGACTTGGACGAACACTGGTCCTACGCTGAAGGCGTTGAATAATTACCCAGGCAAAAGCCAACGAATTATCAAACCCTTACAGGGTAATAAATCGTTCGGGAATCACTCATCCCCAGGGTGTTACCCTGGGCTGAGTTAGCGAACGCCTTCGGCGTATGACGGTCGAATCTCTTCGGCGTTATCTAAGCTCTCTGAGTTTCCTTATCCGCATGAAACGCGATGCGGTCGGCGAGAAAAAAATTACAGATCGAGCAAGCAGCGACGCTCGCTAAGTTGGAGCCGGCGATTGGCAGACCCAGGCGTCCGACCAGAACGCTCATCAGGACCAGATTGCCGGTCAGCGAAACCGCGCCATTCGTCATATTGAACTTCGCCAGCCGGCGCAGCGTTTCCCCCGCGGTTGCCGACGGCCGGTCTCTCCACGTCCAACGTTGATGCCAGACAAAGTTGTTTAGTATGGCCAACTCGACTGCGGCGGCGGTCGCCAGCAGATAACCAAAGGGATGCGCGCTGTGAGTCAGAACAAACAGCGCACCGGATTGCAGCGCAAACCCAACTAAGCCGACAACGTTGAATCTTATGAAGTGAATCATTTAGCTTGGCACCAATCAACGACGATTGCGCAGTCAGTACCGGAGCGGACCGGGGTCCCCGCGCGGGCAGCCCGCGGGGGGTGGTGGATGCGACCGGGTCTCACCCCACGCCACCGGTCCGGTTGGCAGAAGAACCCGGTCGCTACCGCTGACCTCATCGCGTCCCTACTGCTTAGGCAGGCGCTCCAATTCGTAGAGGGTATGCGTATTCTGAATCGACAAGACGACGAGAATGAATAACATCCCGATTACCGCAACTACTCCGCCAACGTCGAACAGCAGATAGCGTTGGTGGTGCACGCGCGGATGGTAGATCAGAAATACGTTGCCGATCATGAGCAGCAGACGCATTTCAGTAGGGCCCATTTTCCATTGCGAGAGCTTGAATACCCCGAGCGCATAGGCGGCCAGATACGAGTTGATAGCCAGCATGAAAAAGGCGATCAGCACCGCCGCGGCCACGCGCTCGCTCATATAACCGGAGAGCGCAAGCCCGAAAAGCAGGAACGCGGCGCCAAAGGTATCGATGATATGGTCCACATAGAACCCATAGCGCGGACGCTGCCGATCTCTGTATCGCGCCAGCGTGCCGTCCAGGCTGTCACCGAACCAGTTGAGAAAGATGAAGAGGTTCACGAGGTGCAGCATCAGCGGATTCTGCTTGCTCGCGGCATAGCACACACCGGCCCCGAGCATCCCCACGAGTCCGAGGACGGACAAGTGATCGGAATTCACCCAGGCGGGCATGCGACGCGCGAGTCCTCGCAGGGCAGCTCTTTCGAGCGGGGCCAGGATACTTGTCTGCTCTCGCGCGGCGTCGCGGAAAGTTTTGCTTTTCATCACGAGTTCCATTTGCGAAGATTTGGAGTGCGCTGACTTGTCAGCGCTTTGAAAGCAGCGCGAGTCGCCGCCCTCCAAAACGTCCTCCCTCAAGGTTCGTCTTAAGGGCAATCACGATGCCAGAATGTCTGCGCGAGATCGGTAGCATTCGGATAGGCTCTTGGGGAGTGATTCAGCGGGGGGTGCAGGATTAATCCGATACTAGAGCGAAGTTAGTTGTGCGGATACCTCGGGGCAGTAGCCCGGCCGTCAGAGAGGGCTTGAGTCGGCGCAGCCGACGCCATACCAGTAGCCCACAGCGCCAGCTGTGGGTAAACGGGCCGCACCAAGGAACAAGCCCGCGAACGCGGGCGACATAACTGATCCCGGATGTGCCTCGCTCATCGAAACGGATCTCATGTTTGCGCGTCAGAGGATTTGTGATGGGTTGTGCTTGGTATGTCGCCCCTCCCGGGGCTCAGAATTGTTGTGGGGGTGCTTTACCCACAGCTTGCGCTGTGGGCTACTGATACATCGCTCGCTTCGCGAGCTGATTGAAGCCGTCAATCTAGAGAGGTTCTATCGCATCTTCGAGCGCTTTATTTCCACCGGAGTCGGCGCAGCCGACGCCATACCAATAGCCCACAGCGCAAGCTGTGGGTAAAGGCCGCACCAAAGAACGAGCCCGCGAACGCGGCGGCATAAACGCCACACCCGGATTCCGCTTGCCATAACCACGAAGACTGTTAAGATTCTTTCGAGCCACGCTCCTCCTGCTGATGGAAAAGCTTAACCTCAAACCGACACACAAGCCCGTCCAGAATTATTATGAGGCGCTCCGCCAATTCAAAACGATCGGCGTCTCGCACGAAGGCGCAGTCCGCTCAGCCTTCCAGACTCTGCTGGAGCATTGCGGCCGGCAGTTTGGTTGGAAGCTGGTTCCCGAATGGCCCATCAAGCGAGACCGCGCCCACTCTTTACGCGTTGACGGCGCGCTGGTCGACGAGTTCCGGCTCACACATGGGTTCTGGGAAGCCAAAGACAGTCAAGACGATCTCGGCAAAGAGGTAAAGAAGAAACTCACCGCCGGCTATCCGCAAAACAACATCATCTTCCAGGCGCCTGAACGCGCGATTCTTTGGCAGAACGGCCGGTCAGTCCTCGACGTAGACATCACCGAACCGGTCGCGCTCGTCGAAATCGTCAAGCAGTTCTTTGATTACACGCCGCCGGAATTCGAAGAGTGGACTGATGCGGTCACGCACTTTCAGAATCAGGTCCCCGAGTTGGGCCGCGCGCTTGCCGAGCTAATCAAACAGGAAGAAAAGTCGAACCCGCGGTTCCGCGCGGCCTTTGATGATTTTCTGGCGCTGTGCCGTCAATCCATCAATCCTAACCTCTCCGCGCAGGCTGTCGAAGAGATGCTGATCCAGCATCTGCTGACGGAACGCATCTTCCGCACGGTCTTTAACAACCCCGACTTCACGCGCCGCAACGTCATCGCGTCTGAGATAGAGAAGGTGATCGACGCGCTGACTTCGCAATCGTTCAGCCGCGACGGCTTCCTGCAAAGTCTCGATCGTTTCTACAAGGCGATTGACTCGACGGCGAAGACCATCGACGACTTCTCACAGAAGCAGGAGTTTCTCAATACCGTCTATGAGAAGTTCTTCCAGGGCTTTTCGGTCAAGGTTGCGGACACGCATGGCATTGTCTATACGCCGGTATCAATCGTGAACTTCATGGTGCGCAGCGTCGAAGATATCTTGCAGAAGGACTTCGGCAAATCTTTAAGCTCGCCGGACGTACATATCCTCGATCCATTTGTCGGCACCGGCAACTTCATTGTGCACATCATGCAGGCGATCAAGAAGACTGCCTTAGCACAGAAGTACCACAACGAACTTCACTGCAATGAGGTGATGCTGCTTCCTTACTACATAGCTTCGATGAATATCGAACACGAGTTTTATGAGCGAACTGGCAACTATGAAACCTTCGAAGGTATTTGCCTAGTCGACACGTTTGAACTTGCCGAATCCCAACAGATCTCTTTTTTTTCGACCGAGAATACAGCCCGCGTTGAGCGGCAAAAGCGCGCGCCGATTCGAGTCGTCATCGGCAATCCACCTTACAACGTTGGCCAGTTGAACGAGAACGACAACAACAAGAATCGCAAATACAACGTAATGGACCGGCGCGTTTCGGAAACCTATGCCAAGGATTCCAAGGCGACTCTCGTCAATAAGCTTAATGACCCCTATGTGAAGGCTATTAGATGGGCTTCAGACAGAATTGCGAAGGACGGCATTGTGGCGTTCGTCTCCAATAATAGCTTCCTGGACAACATAGCATTTGATGGAATGCGTCGGCATCTCACCCGAGACTTCTCACGCATCATTCATCTGAATTTGAAAGGAAATGCCAGAACGTCTGGAGAAAGAAGAAAGCGAGAAGGTGGAAACATCTTTGACGATTTGGTCAGAGTCGGAGTTGGAATCACATTCTTCATTCGCAATTCTTCATCAAAGGGTTCGTCTACGGAAGTTTCGATTTACTCAGTCGATGACTACTTGGATTCAGGAAGCAAGCGTGAGCTGCTTGAAAGCGCCGTGGATTATCGAAATATACCCTACGTTATGTCCGCTGTTGACAGTAAATACACTTGGGTCACAGAGGGCTTGAGACCCGAGTACGATAGTCTCCTGACCCTGGGCGATAAGGCCGCAAAGAGTTCAAAGTCATTCTCCGTCAACTCAATATTCAAGACGTACTCTCTTGGGATTTCTACAAATCGTGACTCGGTCGTTTACGATTTTGACGCGGACCTGCTCGCCGCTCGCATGAGTGCATTTGCAGACGAATACAACTCAGAGGTAGATCGATACAAACGAAGCGGACCGCCAAAGGACCTTGACGATTTTCTTTCTTACGACAAGATAAAGTGGAGCCGAAACCTCAAGAGAGAACTTCGAAACCAGCATTACATCAATGTGGAGACCTCTCTAATACAACGTTGCCTTTATCGTCCATTTGCAGAGCGATATCTTTATTTCGGTGAGATCGCGGTCGACGAGTACGGTCAGATGGGGAAGTTCTTTCCGTCCGGTACTAAGAACGATCCCAATCGAGTCATTTGCGTTAGCGACAAGGGATTTCGTTCACTGTTCACCGCAATAATGGCGAAAGGCATTGTCGATTTGCACGTGTGCGCTGGAGTGGATGGTTATCAATGCTTTCCCTTCTTCACCTACAACGAAGACGGCACGAATCGTCGCGAGAACATCACCGACTGGGCGCTGGAACAGTTCCGCTCGCATTACAAAGACAAATCAATCACGAAGTGGGACATCTTTCATTACGTGTACGCCTTGCTACATCATCCGTTTTATCGCGAGCGTTACGCGGCGAACCTTAAACGTGAACTGCCGCGCATTCCTTTCGCGCCTGACTTTCGAGCGTTCGCCGACATCGGCAAGCGTCTCGCCGAAATCCACGTCAACTACGAACAGCAGCCGGAATATCCTCTGGAGAGAATCGAGAAGCCGGGCGCGCAGCTTGATTGGCGAGTCGAGCGGATGAAGCTGAGCAAAGACAAGCGCTCGCTCATCTACAACGACTTTCTAACTCTGAGTGGAATTCCGCCCGAAGTGTTTGAGTATCGGCTGGGCAATCGCTCCGCGCTCGACTGGATCATCGACCAGTATCAGGTCAGCACCGACAAACGCAGTGGCATCACCAACGACCCCAACCGCGCAGATGATCCGGAATACATTGTGCGACTGATTGGACAGGTGATCACGGTTAGCTTGGAAACGGACACGCTCGTACAATCGTTGTCCGCGAGGCCGCTGCTCCCATAAAAATCATCGGTGCGACATGGAAGATCAATGCCTCGAAAGTACAAGCCTGGATCCGGCGACCCGGGCCTCTAGCCGTTGGAAGCGCTGAAAGCGGAACATCACGGGCGTGCCGCGAAATCGTACTATCGACTCCAGCCTTTCTCCGGATCTTCCCAAGACTTCTCTTCGAGGGAAGCAGAATTACCGCGTTCTGAACCGGAGCCACCACCCCGATCAGATTCGGGACCACCGCCCGGATCAGATTCGGAACCACCGCCCGGATCAGATTCGGAATCCTTTTCATCGTTGTCGCGGGCATATAAACGATCAGGTTCCCCTGCCTGTTCAAAACCCCCCAATGCTTCCTTTTCTTCTTGTTGCAAATGTTCTGTCATATCTTATTCCTCCGGTACATAGAATTTGGTTCCAGGATATAGCACTTCCACTTCTTGACCACACCTCCGCTTCAGCCGTTTGCTCACTTGCTGGTACTTAGCCGTTTGATATTTCTTTTTGTGCTCCCCCTTCATGTCGAGAATTTTGTTGTACCTTTCGAAAAGCGTTTCGTCATATATCTTGTCGTGGGAGATTTTCTTGACCAATTTCTCAAGCTCATTCTCGATTACGCTCAAACTGACCAGCATTTCCCCCCGCTCTTGAATCTTGTCTGGAATTCTCATAATAGGTTTCATTACTGCCAAAAAAGCAGCTAGACCGCCGAGGTATTTCCACGCTTCGCCACCGGCTGCGCCTTTCCAAAACCAGAGACCCGCCACTGTTGAAGAGGCTATGATTGCAAGAGGAATCTCCACGAAGTAATTCTGCCGACGCAACTTTTGAATGCAACACTTCTGGATTCTCACATTCATCATGGCGGATCGGTAATCGTCGTAGACATCCCAAACGGCATGCTGCCCTCGGTTATTCGGTTCCTGAACCGTTGGCGCGAAGCCAGTTGGGCTTGGAGATGGCGTAGTGCTCATCGGTTCCTTCCTTATCTCGAGAACTACTTGAAGCAGCTACTAGCAAAGCTCCCAATTCAACGCCCACCAGTGGTCAATCGTAAATCGACAGTATTTGATCCCTCGACTGCGATGAAGATTCCTCGCTGGTCTTCATCGCGGGTCGAGAGGCTGGTTCATGTAACGCAAGTTAACAACTTGCGCTACAGGTTAAGGCGTTGGGGGCTTGGAGCCG
Source organism: Blastocatellia bacterium (assembly GCA_033858155.1). Taxonomy (GTDB): domain Bacteria; phylum Acidobacteriota; class Blastocatellia; order Pyrinomonadales; family Pyrinomonadaceae; genus UBA11740. The sequence goes on along the minus strand of JAWVCT010000107.1, from coordinate 13,360 downwards.
CCGGCGCCTTTGCGCGGCGAACGTTTGCGTTCGCTGAGACGGGTGCCGCCGACCATTTCGTATTCGCTGCTGTCGGTGCCGTACTTCGCGCCGACCGCCGCGAGGACGCGCTTGTTCCAGTCGTTGGCCGCGTCTTCTTTGGTGTCGACGCGGTTTTGCTGTTCGTCGAGCGCCGCGGTGTTTTGGTTGTAGCTGTCCAGTTCGGCGGTGAAATCGGTGATTAACGCCTGGCCGCCGGCCGCGTTAAGATTGCCGCCGAAATCGGGTGCTGGGTCAATCTGTTTGAGTCCGGCAAGACGTTGCCGGGTCGTTTCCAGAGGTGCCGAAGTTCGTCTTTGTCTTGCCATTTGTCTCCTCCTGGGTTGGGACGTTACCTGAAGACCAGAAGCTTACGAGGCTTACGGCGCGGGAGTATATCGCTTCCTTGCAAGAAATCAAGCTTTTTGTTGGTTTTCATCGAAAAAGGCCGGAATTAGCGCGATTTGCGGCGGGATCGTAGTCGATTACATCCCGATCCAAGCCGATCGGATCGCGATCCAAGTCGATCGGATTGCGATCCAAACGGGTTAGGTTTCGCTCCAAGTCGGTCAGGTTGCGATTCAAGGGGGTTGGCTCGCGGTCCGAATGAGTTGGATCGGAAGTCGAGCGAGTTGGATCGCGAGTCGAGTGAGTTGGGTTGCGAGTTAAGCGAGTTGAATAGCAGGTCAATCGAGTTGGCTCCAAGAAGAAGTCCGTTCGTCACAGGTCGAGTGAGTCGGCGGAGCCGACGTCATCTCAGTACCAAGAGCGAGAGACTGTGTCAGAAGCCCGCGCGTAAGCAAGGGCGACGCTCGTCTCCATTAACTACCGGCACCCAACAAACGGTTAGACGCCGATTTCTTATCATGAGCGTTTGCGCTGATTGCCCTCCCCTACGGCCGGGTTTCTGAAACATTCTGGCGAGCTGTGGGGCAAACTAATCCCAGATATACCTCTCGTCGTAATCGATCTTATGCTGGCGCAGGAGATCGACGAACTCATCCTTGAAGGTCCACTTTCGATGGTGCTCCTCCTGATTGCCGATGTATTTGAGGACTTCGGGCGCGTTTGATTTGCTCACGCTGAACGCGCCGTAGCCTAGTTGCCATGCGAATGATCTTCGCGGCCATTTGTCATGCACCCATCCTGAAGAATTCGACTTGATGAATCGCAGCGCCTCCGAAATCGAAACAACGGGCGGCAGGCTGATCAGCAGATGAATGTGATCGTCCGTGCCGTTAATCCCGTAAGCCTTGCCTTTGAGCTCACGCGTCAAGCCACCGAGATATGCGAACAGCTCGAACTTGATCTCAGGCACGATGACCGGCTCGCGATCCTTTGTGCTGAAGATCAGATGCGTCAGAAGATTTGTGAAGGTTCGGCTCACTATGGCGCCCCTCCCGGCGCTCACGATTGTTGTGGGATCGCTCACCCAAAGCTTGCGCTGTGGGCTACTGATAGATCGCTCGCTGCGCGAGCTGGTTGAGCCGTCAATTTAGAGAGGTTCTACCCCATCTTCAAGCGCTTTCTCTTGATAACGTTTTGGCAATCAGATGGATCATTCTTCGCCTGTAGGGAAATAAGAACAATAAAGTTTTTGTTTCCAGTCGGCGCAGCCGACGTCATACCAGTAGCCCACAGCGCAAGCTGTGGGTACCGAGGAGCGATTGAGATTGAGCCCGCGAAGGCGGGCGGCATGAGTGTGGCGCGTCAGAAGATTTGTGAGGGTGGGGCTTGGTATGTCGCCCCTCCCGGGGCTCAGAATTGTTGTGGGGGGCTTTACCCAAAGCTTGCGCTGTGGGCTACTCATAGATCGCTCGCTTCGCGAGCTGGTGGCGCCGGCAATTAGAGAGGTTCTATCGCATCTTCGAGCGCTTTATTTCCACCGGAGTCGGCGGAGCCGACGCCATACCAGTAGCCCACAGCGCAAGCTGTCATACTTGTAGGCTCGCTCACTGACCTTCCATTCTCGCTAGGACAGGGAGAAACATGGGGGGTACAAGACCAATGAGGGTGACATTCATTTTGCTCTGCTCTAAATAACGAACGCGAACTGTGCAGCCGTCTAAGGCGTCCGACTACCCACCCGCCCGCTTCGAGAAATCGAGTTCGGAGATCCACGCGCTGGGGTTCTGTTTCTTCGCAGCCGCCACTGCGGCATCGTATTGCTGTTGCACGGGCCCAGGCATCTGTCGATAGGCTGTCTTGAGCTCCGCGACCAGAGCGGCCTTCACCTCGGACTTAGGGGCGGGGTTGGCGTACTGCCCGCCGCCACCCTGCGACGTAGGCTTAAGGTCATTCGCGTAGCCGACGAGCGTCCTGGTGGCCAAGTCAGGAGCGCCTGCTTGAAGATCCGCCAGGAAACTGCGAACGTTGGCGCGGGCCTCGGTATAGGCCGACGCGTCTCCCGTTTCCATGAGAACCATCTCTACGTCCGCCTTGGTCACGCGACCTTTCTTGGCCTGCTCATTCAGCCAATCTCGGAACGGGGTGGTGGCTGATTTCACGAATAAGCGATTAGTCTCCGTCTTGTACCTCCTGATCCACTCCTGGGCAAGTTCCCAGTCTCTCAGGTGCGAGACCTCGTGGAACAGAGTCTCTGCAACCCGTGCCTTGTCGAGCTCCGGGAAGTCGATCCAGAAGGCGGATCCCCGTCCCTCCTCGAACGAGGTTTCCCCGCCCAGGGGCGCGTGGCCACCACCAGGTGAGCTTTTCTCGGGTAGCCCGATGATGTTGACTTTCCCGGACTTCCGGCCGGAAAGGGAGCCGGTGAACTCGATGTGGGATTCGGGCACGCCCAGGATGAACCTCGCACGGGTCAGATTGGCTTTGGTCAGGTCCGCTCGTGCCTGGTCTCTCTCTTTCTCGACCGCCTTCCGATCATCCTCGCCCGTCGTCTGGCGGGCGTCGGCCTCGGCCAACCTCGCCTTTAGCGCGTCCACCTTCCGGCGCCATTGCTCGATGCCGCTCAGCGATGGTAAGCCGTAGACGGCGAGGAAAGGAGTGTTCTCCCCCGCAGAGGAATCCATCGCGGCGGGCGCGCTTCTGTCGGGTCCCGCTTCGAAATCGGCAGTGATCTCCACCGCGTGCCACTTCTTGTTCATGTCCTGGACGACCGCGGCAGGCTCGGCTTTGGCTAGCCGTGTGACCGCGATTGCCTGCAGCTTATCGTCGTATCCCTGGGTTCCACCCACTTCACGCGTAACCCGAACTTGCTTATTGGACTCGTTCCAGCCGAGCACGCCGCCCACGACTCCTGAGCGTCCGTGCGCTGGCGCGGCCGCCCCTCCCTTCTCCGGGCTCAGCGCAATGTGCGGAGAAGTCACGGCCTGCTGGATGGCATGCGTCAGTTCGTGCGCCAGGAGGCCGTTGCCTTGCCCGGTGCCGGGCAGAAAGCGTCCGCGCGCAAACGCGATATGGTGACCGACTGTAAAGGCCTCCGCCCCCAGCGCCGCCGAGGCTCTGGCTGCGGGTGCGTCCGTGTGGATACGGATACGGCCGAAATCATGCCCAAAGCGCGGCTCCATAAAAGCGCGGGTCGCCGTGTCGAGTGGTTGGCCGGGGGAAGCCAGTACGTCGTGGACGATCGGTGGGGCTTCGATCTGGGCCGAGTCGTTCGAGCCGACGGACTTGGTTTGCAGACGTGGAGGCTCCTGCCTCGGTTGCTCGGCCTGACACTTGGCGCAGTCTCCGCCGCAGGCGCAAGCGCGCTGTAACCGCGGGTCGGGCATGCGCATTACTTGCTCGGCGACGTGGTCTGCTTCCTGTTCGTAGGCGTCTCCGGGAGTGTTTATCGTCAGCTTCGGTTGAATCGTTATTGGTGCTTGAGGGGGCGCCGAAATCCGGTTGAAGTCATGAGCGAAGCGGATTGTTGCTTCATGATCTGAGCTAACGTCAGGGCCTTTCGTTCCAGTCTGTCGGAAGCGCAGTACGGGTGGATTTCCATTTGTGCGCTGCAAGTGCAGGTGTGCATCACTTACCGCAGGTGGCACCTTATTCGCCCTGGTGCGCTTAGTTGACAACTCCTGTTGAGGTTGATTCTGTTTCGGTGCGAATGTGTTCATGTCATTCCCAACCTTTGGAACTGCCGGAAGAGCAAAAGCCCGGAAAATGTTTCCGGCGACTTGGGAGTTCACAGTTACGCTGGAGTATATCGCCTCGTTGCCAGAAATCAATCTCTTGTTGGCGAAATAGGATGGGGTAGGCCGCCGCATCCAGGAGGAGCCCGCGAAGGGGCCGGCAGCCAAATGGAGGAATGGCCGATTCGCGATTGACCTGCGTCTGCCGCCCGCTTCGCAGGCTGGATCATTGTTGGTGCGTAGGTCCTGGGGCTTGCGCCCCAGGCTTTATGCTGGCGCCTGCTCCGCAGGCTGGTTGACCGCACGAAAGCGTACAACCCTTCCTGGATTTTCTGTCGCCTCTAGAGGGGCTGTGGGATCAATTAACTTGTGATCCCAGGGTGTCGCGCTTCGCGCTTTACCCTGGGCCATTATATTCCACGCCTTCAGCGTGAAGACCCGTTCGGTGGGCTGCGGGTGTGTGAGTCCGGGGCTATCTATTTCACGCTTTCAGAGTTGAGATATTTCGTCTGCGGCCATCTGTCGGAAAAAATCTACCAGACGATTCTCGGCCCAGAAGCGATCCTCGCCGTTGCTGGCAGAAACGAACGCTACGTGGCCGCCGCGTTCGGGCGCCAACAACAGCACGTAAGGATTGGCTGCGATGGCTGGATCGCGCAGCGGGGCAAACGGGATGAAGGGATCGTCCTGAGCGTGCATGATCAAGGTTGGAAGTCGAATGCGGATGATGTAGGGAAGTGAACTCGCCTTTGCGTAATAATCGTTGGCGTCGGCAAAACCAAAAAGCGGCGCGATATAGCGGTTGTCGAACTGCTCGACACTGCGCACGTCGCGCAGGAGACTCGAGTCATAACGATCGGGAAACAGCCCCTCCTTAACCTTGATCCGGTTCTTCAAACGCCGCAGAAAGTCCTGCTGATAAATCCAGTTGCGACGTTGGGCCATCAGGTTGGTGCTGGCGCGTAGATCGACTGCAGGCGAAATCGCGCAGAACGCTTTTACTTCCGCGGGCGGGTTCTCTCCATATTCACCGGCCAGCTTCAGGACCATGTTGCCGCCCAGGGAAAAGCCGGCGACGAAGAGGCGCGACAGACCATCGCGCGCGATCAATTCATCAATCACCACGCGCAGATCGTTTGTGAGTCCTCCGTGATAAAGCGTCGGCGACAGATGTTCAGTCCCGCCGCAGTTGCGAAAGTTGACCCGCACGACATTGAAGCCCGCGCCAAACATCTTCCTAGCCGTAGCCAGCATGTATGAAGACGCGGTCGAACCTTCCATGCCGTGCCACATCACCAGGGTCGGCCGCTCGGTTCGATTCGGCTGCCAACGACAGCGCGCCAGCACCTGGCTGCCGGGCTCGACGTCGAAAAAGCGCTCTTCATCCCCTGTGCGATCGCCTGAGCGAAGCCGCCTGGGCCACAGATACGCTCCGATCGTTTGGGCGTCGCCTTGTTTGAGCAGGCGATGGGGAATGAAAGGCCTGGATTTGAACTCGTGGGCCAGACGGGCGAGCAATTCGGAGATTGAGGTTTCATCGTGGGGCATGAGCTTTAGTCGGGGACGATCCGGCTCTTCACGCCGAAGGCGTGACATGTAATAGCCGGGGGCAACGCCCCCGGTTCACGACCAACAAAGGGGGTCCATTTTGGCAATGCGATCCGGGGGCGTCGCTTGGCTTTGCCCCCGGCTACTATCTTTGACGCTTTCAGCGTCAAGCAAATCAATCCAACTCGCCCCATTCACTTGAAATTAATAATCACGTCCACGGTTTGTTTTTGCGCGTTGGGCTTTACTTCCGCTTCTACTCTTGCGCGGGCGCCGGTCCGCTGAGAATAGCCGGTAATGAATTCGCGCAGGCCCGTCTGTCTGAAAGTATCGACGTACGACTCGTCGAATACCGCATTGGAACCAAGGGTCCACTTGGCCTTCAGTCGCTCGGCCTCTTCAGCAGGCAATCCGCTAACGATCAAGTTCCCCATGAAATACCGCGGACCTTCGCTGATGTTGATTTGATAACTCACGCGCCGATTGGCATCGTCGAATTCCGACGATTCTTTGAGACTCACGCCGATATAACCTCGGCGGCCGTAGGCCTTACGCACTTCCTTCAGACCCTTGTCGATCTTGAGACCATCGGCAAATTCACCTGGCTTCATGTCCAGCGCGGTCGTCAGGTCTTCCTTAGTCAAAGCCTGATTCCCGGACCACTCGGCGAGTTCCCACGAATAGACCACGCCTTCGTCGACAGGAATGGTGAGCGCGACTCCGCCCACGCATGGGCTGGGCGATTCTTCGAGCGCCGCAGTCGGCGACTGAAACTGCGCGCGCAGATGACCGAGATGACGATAGAGCGGAAAGAGCGTGTAGGTAGCAAACCCGGCGGCGTCCTTGCGCGAGTAATCAGATTTAAGCAAAGCCTGCGAGGCCTTGATCAGGTCGGCTTCAGAAATCGCCGTGGCCCCGGGAAAGTGCAGGGAGCAGACGGGGATCTTCACCCCTTCGACCGTGAAAAGAATTTCCTGCCGGCCGGTGGCGTTGGTATACGGCATGTGCTCGACCTTACCGGCGATTTGTTTCTGGCTCAACAAACGCTGCAACGCCGCGGCGATCTTATCGGTGGTGGTGCCGCCTTCAGGCGCAGTGCCGTCAAAGAAGGGCAGGTCCTGTCTGATCGCGCGCGCGATTTCGTCCTCGCTAAACCAGACAAAGTTTTCAAAGACCACGGGCAAGTTTCTCGACGCTTCTTCGACCTCAAATATGACGGTGGCTTCGTCGGCGGTAGTGCGGACTTTGTAGCCGAGTTTTTTGAACAAGCCAGACTGCATGAGCTTTTCAGCCGCGGCATCGATGACGTCCGGACTGATCGGGTTACCGACCTTGAGCCCGCTGGCTTCGATAGCCTGGGGCGCGGTCAGCTTCTTGAGGCCGACGAATTCTATGCGGCGTAACGTTGCTGGTTTCTGCGCGAGGCAGGGCGCGCTCGAGCCGAATAGCAAGAGCAGGAGAATCGCGAGCGACGCAGTCTTGTCCGAGAGACGAACGCGAAACTGCAAACTACGCATGTAACTCATCGGTTGACTCCTGACCCGTGGGTAAAGCATCTTCAGCAAGATTCGATTCTATCTTGTATGGTTTGAGCATGGAAGGCACGCAATCCGCGAAGCGCAGCCGCAGGCCGGCACTACCTGCCGAACGCGAACTGATAATCGAGGCGTGGGATCGCCTGGGGCGCGGTGCGATTGGTGAGTCGGAACTCCGCGCAATTCAGCAATCCGTGGGCGACGACGAGAGCCCGGCGGCAATCGCGCGGGTTCTGGCGGATGAAGGCGCGGAGTTGCTTCATCCCGAAGTGATCGAGTTCGATGCGCGCTGGCGCGAAGGAAAGGTTGAAAAGGACAGCCGGAATTCGAAGCCCCTTGAGGGCCTGCTAACCGGAAGACCGCTGCACCTAAGAAAAGCCGAAGCGTTGATTAAGAAGTTAGAGCGGTTGCGTAAGCGTGCGGAAAAATCCGGCGATCAGGTAACTGCAAAAGAGTTGGTGAGGATGGCAGTCAGCAGCCGGCAGAACGCGGAGTTCCTAGCGAAAGATCGAAAGCTAACGGTGCCGGAGCGCGCCGAACAGTATGAGATAGCCGGGTGGCTCAAGGTTTGGATTCAAACGCCGGGTCTGTTTGCAGATTGGCTGGAGCTTCGTCGGCGGTCGGCGGAGTTTCAGAAGAAGTTTTTAAAGTGAGAGCCGGCACAAGTCAGATAATTGCGGTTTCCAAAATCCGTCGCGTGTGGATGCAGTCCTGTCTTGGATCGTTCTATTCAGAAACTCTAAAATGTCTTTGAGATCCAAAGCGCCGTCGTCGCTGCGCTCTGCCGGCGCACTCCAAATTCAGGCGTGGACTGTGGGTTGAGCGGTGATCGGATGGGCAGTCTGATATGCGTGAGCCAAGCGCAGCAGTCTCGCTTCGCTCCAGTAAGGCCCCATTAGTTGCAGACCAATCGGCAGCCCTTCCCCAGACAGTCCGCAGGGGACGCTGATGCCGGGAACGCCCGCCAGATTCGCCGTTACCGTAAAAATATCGTTGAGGTACATCGCCAACGGATCGTCAACCTTTTCGCCGAAAAGAAACGCGGGCGTCGGCGTCGTCGGCGTCAACACGGCGTCACATTTCGCAAAGGCCTGGGTGAAGTCTTGTCGCAATAGGGTGCGCACCTTTTGCGCTTTCAAATAGTAGGCATCGTAGTAACCGGCAGACAGAACGTAGGTGCCGAGCATGATGCGGCGCTTCACTTCGGCGCCAAATCCTTCGTCGCGGGTCTTGCGGTACATCTGCTTGAGGGCCGGCGCGTCTTCCGCGCGAAAGCCATAGCGCACCCCGTCATAACGAGCGAGGTTCGACGAAGCTTCGGCCGTGGCGATGATGTAGTAGACCGCGATTGCGTACTTTGCGTGGGGCAGATCGATGTCGACAATCTCCGCGCCCAGGTCGCGATAGTCTTCGATTGATTTCTCGATCGCCGCGCGCACTTCCGGGCTCAAGCCTTCGCCCAGCAACACTCGCGAGACGCCGAGGCGCATTCCTTTGATGTCACTGTTCAGTTCCGCGGAATAGTCAGGGACCGGCACGTCGGCGGTGGTTGCATCGTGCGGGTCGCGTCCGGCGATGACTTGCATCACTGCCGCGGCGTCGCTCGCCGAGCGTGTCAGTACTCCGATTTGATCCAGTGAGGAGCCGAACGCGACCAGGCCATAGCGCGACACGCGGCCATAAGTCGGTTTCAATCCGATCACACCGCAGAAGGCGGCAGGTTGGCGGACCGAGCCACCAGTGTCTGAGCCGAGCGCCAACGGGACAATGCCCGCCGCGACCGCCGCCGCCGAGCCACCGGATGAACCGCCGGGGACTCTGGAGATGTCCCAGGGATTCTTCACCGGTCCAAACGCGGAGTTCTCGTTTGAGGAACCCATGGCGAACTCGTCGCAGTTGGTCTTGCCAATAATCACGGCACCCGCGGCGAGCAAGCGTTCGATCGCGGTCGCGTTGTAGGGCGGGTGATATGTGCCGAGGATGCGCGAGGCGCAGGAGGTCTGCATGCCGCGGACACAGATATTGTCTTTGACGGCGAGAGGGACACCGGCGAGCGGCAAGTTTGCTCTGTCAACCTGATCGATGGCATCCACCTGCGCGGCGCGATTCAACGCACCATCGCGATCGAGCTCCAGAAACGCGTTGAGCTTAGGGTTCAATTTCTCGGCTGAATTGAGCGCAGACTCCGTCGCGGCGCGGGCGGTGACTTCACCACGCATAATGCTCTCTCGAAGATTTGCGATGCTGTCAGACATGACTGATACGATAGCTAGTCCAGTGTCCTCTCGATTGGTTTTTCAAGAAGTCCGTTCGTGCGATTTAGTGTTAGTTCGTGGATCCAGTCTGCGAAACACGGGAAGCGATCCACGAAATCACACGAAACGTGACGAGATCCTTCCGCTCGAACTTCGATTTGAGCTGCGGTTCCAAGGTTAATTGGCAGCACGCTAACCCAGAACCTTCGGTACGCGAAAATGCCCCGCTGCCGCATCGGGCGCCTGATCCAGCGCCAGCTCTTGTCCCAGAGACGGCTGCACTTCGTCTTTACGCCACGAGACGGTCTGCGTGCCTTCGGGAGTGAGACCGCCGAGGGCCGGCTCAATCGCGCTCGTGTCGATCGCGTTCAGTTGTTCGACGTAGGCGACAATCTCGGAAATCTGCGGGGCAAACGTCCGGCGCTCATCGTCTGCGATCTCCAGATGCGCGAGTTGTGCAATCTTCTCAATGTCGCTTTCGGTAATAGGCATAATTAAGTGTTCGTCCGTGCTTCCCGCCGTGCGATGCAATTCTCAGCGGCGCGAAGAAATCGTTCTCTCAAATCTTGATCGGCTATTTGGCTGGCTGCGGAAATTAACTCGTCGGGAACGGGAACAACGGCTTTCTCCATCAATCCCCGCCGGGTCGGCAGATTTGCGCGAACCTCCTCGACCGCTGCCGGATCGATGCGGAACTCGATTGTCTCAACTACCTCGCGGCCCAACAATTTATTAATCCGCGAAATCAGTTCCGGGCTCATCGACTGCATTTGCTTTTGCCAGATCGCATCGGCGACCGAAACCACCAGCGACTTTCTAAACAGCCTGAACGGAATAGCATGTCTGCGCAAACCATCGCCCGCGGCGCGGGTCCAGGCGATCTTCGCCGAAATCTCAGCCATCTCCGGATTCTCGCCGGTGGCGTTCATAAGTTTGGGCAATAAGCGCGCAACGTCTATCATCTGGTTCGTTGTCCCTTAGTGGCTCAGACTTTAGTCTGTGATTGAGTTAGAGGCTACCTCGGATCACAGACTGAAGTCTGTGCCACTATCCACCCGAAATGAGTTTGAAGTTTAATGGAAGAGAAGCAAAACAACCAAGCGAGTGCTCCGAGTGGTGATGATTCAAGGGACGCCTTCCGCGCGATCTCGCTGCCAAAGATTATCCTGGCATCGGCGAGTCCGCGTCGGGCTGAAATTTTGCGCACGGTCAATTGGCCCTTTGAAACGCTGCCAACGGATATTGACGAGACGCGCGAGCCAGGGGAAGTCGCCTTGGCTTACGTCCAACGCCTGGCTCGAGCCAAGGCCGAAGCCGCCGCCCGTCGATGTCCGGATGGGATAATCGTCGGAGCTGACACCGTCGTGCTGATCAACCAACAGATATTGGGAAAGCCGCGCGATCAAAGTGACGCGCGCGATATGCTGCGGCAGCTAAGCGGCGAATGGCATCAGGTACTAACCGGTGTCGCGCTCGTCGGCCCTTCAGAATCAAAAGTTGCCTGCCAAACAACCGAAGTGAAATTCGCCGTCATGAGCCGGGATGAAATTGACTGGTATGTGTCCAGCGGTGAGCCACAGGACAAAGCGGGCGCCTATGCGATCCAGGGACTTGGCGCTCGCTTTATCGAAGAGATCCAGGGTGACTATTTCAATGTCGTGGGATTGCCGGTGCGTCTACTTTACGAGATGGTGCAAGGTTCCTCGGCTGGGCGATAAGACTATCCGCGAAATCACACGAAATAGCAGGACGACTGCTTTAGTGGATAAAATTTGATCGGTTGAAGCTGAGGGTGCTGCGCACGATGGCGGATAGGAATGGCGCTCCGTAAACGAATTAATCGGCAATCAGCATTTGGCTTGGAAATGCTCAGAGGATCTTGTTCAGCCGGTCGGCCAACTGCTTCGCCAGATCAGCCGTCGGATCCATGCCGCCGATGGTTGCGGCGACATTCCCCTGCTTGTCTATGATTACTACCGAAGGAAGCTGATCGACGCCCAGCCTCTTTGAGACCGTGCCGTCCGGATCGCGCAGTACCGTAGCCTTGTACTTTCGTCCTAACTCGCGCAGTTGTTCGTCCGCGGCGTAGTTCTTGGACTTGGGCGATTCCGATTCGGTGCTGACCCAGTAAACCGCAACGCCGCGACCCGCGTACTGGTCCGCGAGTTTCTTCACCGCCTCCATCTGGTTTCGGGTCAGCGGCAACCAGGAAGCCCCGAACGCCAACACCACAACTTCACCCCGCAAGCTTGCCGACGTGATCGTCTCGCCATCAACCGCGCGCAGGGAAAATTCCGGCGATTGATTGTGGGCCGGCGCGGGCAACGCGACAGTCAAGGCTAAGGCAAATACAGATGCCGCCAGTGCGGTAGCTTTACGGATTTTACTAAACATCGTGACTCCCTTTTCCTGGCCGCTGGTTAGGGTCCCATTCAGGACGAGCGGCCAACCGACGAGCATTTAGATGATCACGGAGAGGGCCTCGTTGGAATATTTTATTATCGCCCATAACGCGCCCAAAATGGGCTCAATCCTTCACCGGGACAACTCCAAAGACGTCCTGGTGCAGCCGCTGGTAATCTTCCCACGTGTCCATGTCGCGCGCAACGAAGGGGGATGAAACCGGCACCCGTCTTACTTCAGCGCGGTGTGCGTCGAAGAGAGATCGCAGACCGCTTTCAGGATCGAGCGCCAGCAATTCATCATGATAACTGAGATCGACCAGGACCGGATGTCCGCCGCGTCCTTCGTGTTCGGGCTGGACGAGCTGTGCGCCACGTCGCCATTCGTCGATCAGAACCTCGATAATTTCAGCAGGCACGGCCGGGTGATCGACAAGGGCAACGATCAATCCTTCGGCGCTGGGGCTTACCGCAGCGACTCCGCGACCGATCGACGCGCTCATCTCACTATCCGGATCGGGATTCATAGCAAAGGTAAGGTTGAGAGTTTGTAGCTGCCTTCGAATGTCTTCAGCGCGATGACCGACGACTACCACAATGTCTTCTACGCCGGCAGCGTGCAGGTTGGCGAGACAGCATTCAATTACTGTTCGATCACCAAAAGGGAGCATCGGCTTGAAGGCGCCCATGCGGCGCGAGCGGCCGGCGGCGAGAAGAATTGCGCTGATGTCATTCACGCTAGCAGTCACGGGCTCTTTGGAGTGCGGTGGCAAGCGTAGCGCGACACCGCTTTGGCTGACGACTTTGTGATTCCTATGAGTCCGAGATCCAAAGCGCCGTCGCCGCCCCGCTCTGCCGGCGCACTCGAGGTTGCATTACTCCTCACGCAGTTCTCGCAAGGCTCGCAGCGTATATTCCCGGGTCATCTGCTTGCGCCAGTTCATGACGAAGTCAGTGTTGTCGAGGGGCCGGGCTTTGACGTAGCACGCTTCGGCGGCGGCGCGAATGTGCTCTTCGTCAAACGGCTGGCCGATCAATTCCTGCGCGGCTTCTTTTACCTGTAAGGGCGAAGGGGCAACTGCGCCGAGGACCAGACGAACATCGCGAACGGTTCCGGCCTTATCCAGGCTCACCCAGGCGGCCACGCCAAGCACCGGAAAATCAAAAGCACCGCGACGACGAAGCTTCTGATAAGACGCGCGCCAACCGTTTGTCGGCGGCAGATGAATATCAACCAGGAGTTCGTCGGGCCGCTTCTTGAGATAATCAATGCCGTCGTCGTTGTAGAATCCCGACGCGTCGATCATCCGTTCGCCGAGCGTTGAAACGAGCCGGAACCTGGCGCCGATCGCCACCATCACCGGGACCAGATCGGAAGACTGCACGGCCCAGCACTTCGAGCTTCCCGGCGCGACCCAGCAAACGTCGCCGTCTTTCTTCAAACAGAAATTGATCGCCTTGCGCCATTCATAATTCTGGTCGTAATAGTTGCAGCGCGTGTCCAACAAAAGGTTCCCGCCAAT
>JAWVCT010000106.1:0-28004 GCA_033858155.1 Blastocatellia bacterium | reverse complement strand
TCCAGGCGTGCGCTGACTCGTGAACAGACAACGAGAAAATTAGCGCCACCATGTACAGAATGAACTGCCCGATTACGCTGCTGTCCAGATTACCCATTCTTAAGAGTTGTGCTGCGGAGCCTTTCCAACATGGTCTTCAATCGTAGCGATTGCGAAAGTAGCATCACGGTCTGGAGCGAGTCAAAGTGATCTTCCTGTGCTGAAGAACAGGTTTTGTTGATCAGTTTCGCGGTCGGTAGGCCGAAGCCCGCCGCTAAAACCGACAGGCAAACCATGCCGGCAACTCAGTCCAAAAGTGTGCCATAGATTCCCAGCGGCAAACTGTAAATTGCATCGTTCGTGGCGACGACCATCTCGCCTTTCGCGTTGAATGCGAGTCCCACCAAATTCATCCCGGCCACTACAACCTCCGCCTGGGCAGCGTCGGGCGAGATACGCACGATGCCACGCCGGCCGCGTAACGATGCCGCTACGTACAGATTGCCCTCGCGATCAAAAGCCAATCCTTGCGGACGCCCGAGCCCACGGTAGAACACGGTCGGCTTTCCGTCCTCATCAAAGCGCGTGATGGCGTCAAAACTGGACACAGTTGGTCCAGTAACATACAGAGCGTCATCAGGTCCGAAAGCGAGATGATACGCCGACACTGACGGTTCCATTTGCGCCCAGGGGCTGGCTTCGCCGATCTCATTCACCCGATAGATTTCGCCGCTGCGATCGCCAACGAACATCTCTCCGTCTCGGTTAAATGCCAGCCCTGTGGCGATCCCCAGGTCGCTGGCAAACACCACCACCTCCTTCAACGGAGTCATCCGGCAAACTGTGCCATCGAGGCGGCTGGTAACAAACATGCGGCCGCTCCGATCAAAAGCAATGCTGGTCGGATTCGTAATGTCTCCAGAATATTCTTCCAGCTTTCCCGCGGAGCCGATGCGAAACAGCGATACGGGCACGTTTTCTCCGCGCGTCCCCGAGCGGGTGACGAACAGTGAACCGTCCGCCGGATCGAACGCGGGGCTGGTAACCGGATGCACGCCGTCGGCCAGCTTCTCAGCAACTATGAACTGTGCGGGCTTATCTTGAACGTCGCTGACTGCATCGACTGAAACTGGGATTGTCCCTCCCAAATCAAGATCGGGAACCAAAACCAGCGCGCGGCCAGGCGTGGCGGCAACCATGTGGGCCCGCTGATCCTGGAACCATACGGTCACAATTGGCTCGCTGCTCGCTGAATGGTCGGCGCATTCAATGGCCACCTCTCCGCCCGGAATTCCGGCGGGAGGATCGATCCGGTTAATTTGCTTCGACTGGTGCATTGCCTTTAAGAATCAAAGTTTACATGGTAACCAACAGAACCGCGATGTCAGAACCGCCTGCGGTAGCGGGCGGTTGATCTCTAGTCATACGTAAGTTAGCAATGCGAAAGCACGGCCCGCCCGCTGCCGCAGGCGGTTCTGACAAGAGGGGGCATGTTATAATTTCCGGCAGTTCACTGAATGAAAAGTCTTCACGGCAACACACAGGGTCTTAAGCCAAACCAATTGCGGCGGATCGAGAAACTCTACCAACGCCGCATTCCCCCACACCAGATTGTGACGCAGGAATTTGCCCGGCAGCTCAGCGAGCTTTCCCACGAGACCCGGCGGCAGATCGGTGTGCTAATCGATCGCAAAGGCTACGTTGAATTTGTGATTGTCGGCGATGCGCGCCAGATCGAACTGCCGGACTTTAAGCGCGTGCGCGTCGCGGGAGATCGTTTTCGCGGCTTGCGTTGCGTGCATACTCACCTGCGCGGCGAAGATCTGACGAGAGACGATCTGACGGACCTTGCGCTGTTGCGACTCGACCTAATGGTCGCCATCGACGTTGATGAACACACAGGCCTGCCGGGCGTAGTGCGATCCGCGCACTTGCTGCCATCGACTCCGGCTCAGGCTGGCACGAACGGCGGCTCAAAGCATTTTGCTTTCCTCGAGCCGGCGGTCGCTTCCCGGTTGGATGTCGATTTTCTTGGTTTGATCGAAGCTCTCGAAAGCGAGATGGCCCGCAACCGGCGCACGTCGCATAAGTCGGCGGGAGCGGAGAGCGCAATTCTGGTCAACGTCTCGACCAGTCCCCGCGACGAAGCGGAGGATTCGATGGCCGAGCTCCGCGAGTTGGCGGAATCGGCCGGCGTAGTCGTGCTGGACGAAATGTTCCAGAGAAGATCGACAATCGATCCGCGCACGGTGCTGGGCAAAGGCAAACTCGAGGAACTACTGATCAGCGC
Organism: Blastocatellia bacterium; assembly: GCA_033858155.1. Taxonomy (GTDB): domain Bacteria; phylum Acidobacteriota; class Blastocatellia; order Pyrinomonadales; family Pyrinomonadaceae; genus UBA11740. Next base: position 25,735 of record JAWVCT010000106.1, on the reverse strand, counting down.
AATGCAGGTTGGCGCTGACGCAATCATCTTCGATCGCGAGCTCCAACCGGCGCAGGTCAGATCCATTTCCGACGCGACTGACCTGAAAGTGATCGATCGATCACAGTTGATTTTGGACATCTTTGCGCAGCGGGCGCAGTCACACGAGGGCAAGATTCAGGTCGAGCTCGCGCAATTGAAATACATTCTTCCCCGCCTGGTGTTGGGCCAGAACTCAGCTTTTTCGCGACTGGCCGGCGGCATAGGCGGTCGCGGCCCGGGCGAAACCAAACTCGAAACTGATCGCCGTCGCGTGCGTGATCGCATTCATCGGCTGGAAGTGGAGCTCGCGTCTCAGCGCAAGCGCCGCGAACAACGCCGCAAGGAACGGCTCCGTCATCAAGTGCCGACCATCTCGATAGTTGGCTATACGAACGCCGGTAAATCAACCCTCCTTAACGCGCTTACCTCGAGCCACGTCCTTGCGGAAGCCCGAATGTTCGCCACGCTCGATCCCACCACGCGCCGTCTGCGCCTGCCGCGTGAACAGGAAGTCATCGTCAATGATACGGTTGGTTTCATTCGCGATCTGCCTCCGGATTTGCTGGCGGCCTTCAGATCGACGCTCGAGGAAATTGCCGGCAGTCGGCTGCTGATACATGTGGTCGACGCTGCGAATCCGCGCTGGCAGCAACAAATTATTTCAGTAGATCGGATTCTGGCTGAACTGGAGTTTGAAAAGATTCCGCGGCTGCTGGTCTTTAATAAGGTTGATCTCGTCGACAAAGAATCGTTGCGCGCTATGAAGCGTCTGGCTGGATGCGACGATGCTATTAGCTGCGTGGCCATCTCAGCTCTTAGTACGCAGACCCTGTTGCCGATGCTGGAACAGGTTGGCCAGATGTTGTCGCAAGATCTGACAAGCTCAATTGGCACAGAGCCGCTCGCGGTCCACAGCGAGTCGCCGTGGACCAATTAGCTCTTTCACTGAAACGAATACGGACTTCAGTAACGTAATGAGCCCCCGGCCTCGATTTACTTCCAGACTTACCAGAGTGCGTAATGCCGTGCTTGGTGTTGTGCTGCGCCCCTTTTGCTGGTTCTCACCCGCGGCGCAATTCGTACTCGGGTTCACATTCTTGATCTTCGTCACAACTGCGCTGTTAGCCCGGTGGCCATTGACCCTCAAGTCTCTCGGTCCGTTTGCCATGGTGCTCGCAAGCTATTTTGTCTTATGGCGATTTGTTGAATCTCGTGAAGCCGCCGTTGATTTTTCGATTTCAAAGCGCAGAGCATTTGCTCTGGTTGGTTCGGCCATCGTCGTCGAAACGGCAGTGATGCGTCTTGGGTTTATGGTAGCCGCGGGTCTCGCGGCGCAAAGCACGCAAGCGCCGCTCAACCTTCCCTCAGTCTGGGCTTTCACCATTCCATTCGCGGCTGCCTCTCTGCTGGTGACCATGCTTCTCGACCGGCCACTGGCGCTAATTACGGGAGTAATCACGTCTATATTCGCGGGTTTGCTGGCGCCCAACGGAGTTCAGGCCGCGATATATGCGTTTCTATCGTGCTCGGCCGCCGTCTATGGCATCAAGCGATATCGCGAGCGCCAGTCGGTTACTCTGGCCGGTCTGGTCGTGGCAGGAGTCAACTGCGTCGCGGCCCTCGCTTTGATCGCGTTTGCGCAACGACCGCTCACATTAACCGGCGCCGCGGTCGCGGCGAGCTGCGCCTTCGGCGGCGGATTACTGACAATTGTTTTCGCCGCCGGAGGAGTACCAATCAACGAATCCCTCTTCGGCATTCTCACTGACATCAGACTGTTGGAACTTTCGAATGCCGATTTGCCGGTGCTGAGCCAGTTGGCTTTGCGAGCCCCCGGAACGAATCAGCATTCACACGCAGTCGGACAACTGGCTGAGGACGCCTGCCGCGCCATCGGCGCAAACGCGCTGTTGGCTCGGGTCGGTTCGCTTTATCACGATATCGGCAAGGTGGCGGCGCCCGAACATTTTGTAGAGAACCAGGTTGGCCGCAATCCTCATGATCGCCTGCGTCCAATGCAGAGCGCGAAGATTATTACCAGTCATGTAACTTATGGATTGAAGCTGGCAAGAGAAATCGGCCTGCCAAAGCGAGTCGCTGATTTTATTCCGCAGCATCATGGAACGCGAACGCTGCATTTCTTTCTGCAAAAAGCCGAGGCGCAAGCCGAACCCGGTGAGATCATCAACGAGGCAGAATTTCGTTACGTCGGGCCCAAGCCACAATTCAAAGAGGCTGCCATTTTGATGCTGGCTGATTCCGCTGAAGCAGCCGCCCGGTCATTGGCCCACCCTGATCCGGAGAGCATTCAAGCGATCGTGGTGCGTATCTTCGACGCCATCCTCACTGATGGCCAACTTGATGAATCGAAGTTAACACTGCGAGAGCTAACCCGGATTCGCGAGAGCCTGATAGGCTCGTTGAACGCCCTCTATCACGCCCGGATTGACTACCCGGGATTCAATGTAGCAGCCCCAGCCGCAACTGCTGGGATCCTCAACGCGAAAGGCGGCAACGAAGAGCGAGGCGTAACCTATCAGAAGGCCGCCGATGTTCCCATAAACCCTTCAGGCGAAGTTGAAGACGAAGCCATCACTCGTGAGTGAACTTGGCCGCGGATGAACGCTAATGGACGCGGATTAGACCGAGCGGCAAACAACAAAGAGCCACAAGACTAATAACCAAGAAGTTTTTTGGCGTCTCTCCCCGGATATCTTTTTGTGTTATCCGCGTCTATCGCGTTCATCTGCGGCTAATTTATTACTTGTAGTTCAGAACTTCGCGCGCAGCTTGTGGTAGGTCGTGGGCAGGTCTTCAGAGAGGACGCGGGTCTCAGCCACCGAGGTCATGAAGTTTGTATCACCGACCCAACGCGGCATGAGGTGCATGTGTATATGGTCGGCAATGCCGGCTCCGGCGGCACGGCCCAGATTCATTCCGAGATTGAAACCCTGCGGAGAATAAACTTCTCGCAACGCCGTCTGAGAACGCTTGGCGAGCTCCATTATCTCGTTGGTAGTTTCTTTGGGCGCCGCATCAAGCTCGCCCAGATGCGCGTTGGGCGCAATCATCAAGTGACCACTGATGTAAGGATAGAGGTTAAGAATTACAAAGGCGGAGGCACCGCGATGCAGGACGAAATTCTTTTCATCGTGGGCTGGGTCTCGGAAGGCGTCGCAAAAGATACACGAATCGGCCTGAGACATATCAACTCCGGTGGCCGCGATGTAAGCGTGTCGCCAGGGACTCCAGAGTCTTTCCACAAGAAATATTTGTACGAGCAGGGTTTGCCGACGCGCGTGGCTTTGTCAAAACCGAGCCCGGTTAAGCCGGATTCTCGTTAATAAGTTCCTTCAATTCCTTGCCGGCTTTGAAGTATGGCACCCGTTTGGCGGGGATACTCACTGGGTCACCTGTCTTAGGGTTGCGGCCCCGGCGTGCGCCGCGGTCCCGCACGCGAAAGCTGCCAAAGCCTCGCAACTCAATCTTCTCACCCTGGTTCAAACTTTCGATTATGCTTTCGAAAACTATTTCGACCAGTCTCTCAGCATCTTTCTTTGTCAGCTCAGCGGCATTGGCCACATCATTGACAAGATCGGCTTTAGTCATGCAGTCACCTCGCTCACAGAAGGCCGTCGGATCGAAACCTGGTGAACAATTTCAAGAACCTTAGAATCAGATAAAAGACGCGTTGGGCTGTAGATTAGCAGAACGGGCATGGGACGGCAAGACTAAAAAGTCTGTGCGGCCAACATCTTACGGCTGATTGGGGATAAGCTCGCATGCCAGAAAGGATAAGCGCCAACTGCCGGCTTTCTCTCAAGAAGCAGCGTGTTCAAGATGTCCGCCGTCAGCCTTCGCTCTCATCATCCTCGGTCTTGTTGGTACTCCCAAAACCAAAATCCGCCAGCTCTCGTAAAGAGGCCATGCCGCCTCCGGCTTCCGACGTATATGTTTTCTGGTCGCTGATGGATTCGCCATGACCCGCGGCCCGCGCCGACAAACCGATCTTTTTGTTTTCCGCGTCAACACGCAGAATCCGAAACTCCATCTCCTGGCCCAACTGTGCTGCGTCTTCGGGTTTTTCTACCCGGTCATCCGAGAGCTCAGAAATATGGCACAAGCCCTCCAGGTTGTCTCCCAATTCAACAAAAGCTCCGAAGCTGGCAAAACGCGCGATCTTCCCTTTCACTAAATCACCGGGATTATGGGAGGCGACAAAGTCGTTCCATGCGTTTGGCTCAAGTTCCTTGATCGAAAGCGACATGCGTCGGTTCTCGGGATCGATCCCGGTAATAACTGCGTCAACCTGCTGGCCTTTTTTCAGTATCTCACCGGGGTGTTTTATTCGGCGCGACCATGAAATGTCGGATACGTGAACCAGACCGTCAACGCCATCTTCGATCTCAATAAAAGCGCCGAAGTCTGTAAGGTTACGCACTCTGCCATGAACCCGAGCGCCAACCTGATAACGATCGCCGAGCGTCCTCCAGGGATTGTCCTGGACTTGCTTCATGCCAAGACTGATGCGGCGGGCCTTTGGATCGACGCCGAGCACCTCGACATCGACGCTGTCTCCCGCATTCACAATCTTACTCGGGTGTTTGACGCGTTTGGACCAGCTCATTTCAGAAACATGGACCAGACCCTCGACACCTGGTTCCAGTTCTACGAACACACCGTAGTCGGTGACGCTGGCCACCTTACCATTCAGACGCGTGGCTGGCGGAAAGCGCTCTTCGATCGTTTCCCACGGGTCAGGCAGAAGCTGCTTGTAACCCAGCGAGACGCGCTCGCGCGCGCGATCAAATCGCAACACCTTAACCTGGACCGTGTCACCCACTCTGAACAGCTCCGCCGGATTCTGGAGTCGTCCCCATGACATATCCGTCACGTGCAGTAGCCCGTCAACGCCGCCCAGATCGACGAAGGCGCCATAGTCAGTCAGATTCTTGATTTGGCCTTCGACGATTATGTCTTCCTCAATTTGTCCGAGCGTCTCTCCCTTCCGGCCCTCGTTACGCTCTTCCAGTACGGCCTTGCGCGACAAAACTACATTGGAACGTTTTCGATTGAGCTTGATGACTTTCGCTTCAATTTCCCGCCCACGCAGAGAATCAAGATTACGAATGGGTCGCACGTCCACTTGAGAACCGGGCAGGAATGCCGCTATGCCGTCAATGTCAACACGAAGACCACCCTTAATGCGTTCCGCCACGCGACCTTTGACTGGAGTGTTTTCGTTAAATGCCTTTTCCAGATCATCCCAGGCCCGCAGGCGAACTGCATCAGCGCGCGACAACAATGGATAACCCTCGCCGGTTTCCATGTTCTTGACCAGCACATCAACCTCGTCACCGCGCTTGACGGTGATCTGGCCATCTTCCATGAACTCTTCTTGATTTACGATGCCTTCCGACTTGTAACCAAAATCGATCACCACGCCTCGCTCGGTAATGCCCACGACGGTGCCGCGGACGACTTCGCCTTCCTGCAAAGATGATTGCTCCTGTTCAAACTGATCCAGGAGACTGCCGAAGTCCTCGCCCGCCGGGCGCGGCTCGTCTTCGTCTTCGCGTTGAGTAGCGACGGCTGCGGACGCGCCACTACTTTCACTCTGACCAGTCGCTGGCGGCGGCTGCGGTGCGACGGTGGCCTCAGGTTTAGTTTCGGTGGTTTCTTCGTTAGTGTCGGTCTCGCCGACGTTGGTTACAGGTTGTTCCGTAGACATGCACACTCCTACTCAAATTAGCTCTGGCGCGTCGCACGCGCGGCCCGCCAATCCGGCATATGGCCCAAGAACGCTGGCGCTCTTAGCGACTTTAATATTGTGGTGATGAGTCGGAATAAGTGATGAGAGGATGCGAGCTTTAAGAAGTTGGAAAAGAAGGTTATCGTTTCGATTTCCGTTACGCCCGTAGTCTCCCGCTTGGTCCGACTATCACCGGTCGCGTGACCGGATCGTCTCGGAATTTACACGGCGGTGCGACTGAGTGTCAAGGCGACCGCTGGCTTTTGGCGCGAAAAACAGCGAGCAAGACTCTATCGCTGGCCACTAAGCGAAGATTCGGAACCTCGTGATACGACGTATACTCCGGCAGAGTGCGAACCAACAAACAGAGTGTTCTGGTCGCGCGGATCCAACGCGAGCGCCCAGATGCGCAAGCTGGGCAAGCGCTGTTCGCGCCCATCGATGCGAACCCAGGTCGTGCCGGCATCATTTGAACGATAGACGCCGCCGCCCACTTCTCCATTCTGATACGCGTTGCCCACGAAAACCTCGTTGGTGTTTCGCTGATTAACCAGGATGCTGGTGAAATCTCCAAAGGGTAAATTTCCACCACGCCGCGACCAATGATCGCCACCATCGTGCGACATGTAAAATGCCTGCTTGGTCCCGACGTAGATAAATGATGAACGCTGCGGATCCTGGACGATAACATTGACCGGAGACGTGGTTGGGATACCGCTAACCTGTTGCCAGGTTTGCCCGGCGTCGCGCGATATCAAGACCCCAGTGGTGGCGGTGCCAACCAAAATCACCGAGGGATTTTGAGTACTACTCGAAATGCACGTGGTACGCGGATCCATTCCGCGGCCGTAAGGGAGACGATCCCAGCCCTGGTTGGCATCCACGGTACGATAGAGCCCGGCGTTGGTAGCGGCGAGAATTTCTAATTGTCCGCGTGAATTTGAAGACGACACCAGTGCGTTTACCGGATCCGAGAGTGTTGCTACGTGCGAAGACAAAACTCCACTGGTGGCGTTATTCACGCCCAGTGCAGCAATGGTCGCGTCGTCAAGCTGGCCTGACACGGGTAGATACCTGTCGCTCTGAAATCTTTTAATCGCCGCTATCGTGCGTGGACCCAGTTGCCCATCGGGATTACCAATCTCATAGCCGGCGCGCTCCAACCCCTCTTGTGCGCTTCGCACCACGTCGTCGCTCGATTTCACTGCAGATGGCTTCTGCGTAGTTGGAATGTTAGCCGAGCCGCCGTTATTGGCGCTTCTTTGGCTCGTCGCGGTGCGTCCCGGCGCGACCCGTCCTCGCGCCGTCCCGCGTGCTCCCGCGCGCTTCTTAGCGGGCGCCGGTGGGGGCTTACGCGCGGTCATCGGGCCCCAGGACACCCCTCGATCGATCGACCGATACATGCCAAGGTTCGTTCCGAGATAAATCACATTTCCGTCGCGCTCGTCCTGCAGGATCGAATAGCCGATCAGACGAGCAGGCATGTTGCGCATCGACGGTTGCCAGGATGCGCCGCCATCGCTGCTAATAAAGAAGAAGCCCCCGCCGGTGGTGGTGTTGATAGTGGTAGCGTAAACTCGATTGAAATTTTCGCGATCCGCCAGGATGGTGTTTACAAACCGCCCACTGAAGCCGCCATTACTCGGGACAAAATTCTTACCACCATCGGTCGATACCATCACCCCGTAGTTATTCGTGCCGATGTACACAGTATTCGGATTGCGCGGATGCACCGCAATCGAATTGATCTCAAGCTGACGCGAAGTGGTCACCATCCAGGAATTATTGTCTCCGCCCTTGCCCGAACGCCAGAACCCCTCAGTGGTGCCCGCAAAAACCAGTCCCGGAATCGTCGGATGCTGCAAAATTGCGCGAGTGCGACGCGATTGCGACGGGATTCCCTGGACCTTACGCCAGAGGCCCCCGGCATCGCGTGTTTCATAAATTCCGCTGCAAGCCGAAGCGATGATGTGACTCGAATCACGCGGGTCAAGGTTTATCGCAAAAATGTCGGAATCGTCGATGATCCCGTTCTTAATAATTTTCCACGTTCGACCGCCGTCTGTAGTCTTATAAGGAAGATACCAGGTGCCTGCATAGATGATGTTCGCGTCGTGGGGGTCGATCGCCAGCGACTCGACATGCACCAGGCCAGGAGTGCTGGCGGTCGACAAGGGTGTCCATGTCTCACCCGAATCCGTCGAGCGGAATATTCCGTTAAAGGTCCCCGTGATCAGAATATTCGGATCCCGATCAGACTGGGCCAGGGAATGCAGGGCTTCATTTCTGAGCTCAGGCGACTCGCGCCAAGTAAGCCCGCCGTCGATCGACTTAAAAAAACCGCCAGCGTCTTTGTGACGATGGGTCGCCACATAAAGTACTTTCGAGTTGCGCGGATCGACAATGATGTGATCGACGAACAGACGCGGCCGATTGAAGTTCACAAGTAAGCGCCAGTTGTGGCCTGCATCGGTCGAAACATACATTTGCCCGTCAAGCGTCCCAAAGTAAAAACGATCCGGATCGTTTGGATCCACTACCAGGGAACGAACGTCGCCGCCGCTTGGACCGGTTATTCGCCAGTCACTCGAGTAAGGAGCCCCGGACGTGTTTGCCGCAACGTTACTCCGTCCGGTTAACGCAAAGGTGAATAAGAGTCCAACACACAACAGTCGGGATACAGCTTTTTTCATCATTTCCATCTTTCTCATAATTAAGTCGATACCAGTGTCTGGCGAGAGAGTGACTGGCGCGATGGCATTATAACTCTTTACGGGGTTTTTTCTACTACTCACTTCAACAAAGACTTCAACATTCACGACGCTTCGGCCGACTCAAACATATTCGTCCGTTACGGGAGCCCTGCCAAAATGCGAAGCGGGCGGTGCTCTCCTTTCGGAAAACACCGCCCGGCTTCGAAGAAGGTCGCTACTCAAATTGAGTGGCGAACGTTTGATCCGTACGAAGAGCCTACTCTTCGCCTCTGCGGCGACTGCCGCCGCGGCGCCGACTTGGCTTCTTCTTGCAGTCCGGACAAGGCGAGACCGCGCCATCGGTACTGGCTGCTGGCGGTGTCGCACCCGACGGAACTACCCAAAGCTCAACCTTCAGTTCCGGCATGCAGCCGCCGTCGACCACAACCAGACGACCGGCGTCAATGCCACGAGTGTTGACGAGGTAATCCTTGGCGCGATTGGCTCGCGTCTGACCCTCGGCATCGCAGCTGCCGTAACCAATGATGTAGCCCTGAGCGGCCGGTTCATTTTGCAGTTGAATAGCGAAGTTATCGAGTCTGGCTTTCTCATCGTTGAATCTGATGTTGCCGTACTCATCGAACTTCCGCGCTACCGGTGGCTGTCCCTTCACCGGCGTCGAGCAGGACGCTGTCCTACCGCACGTCGGATCAATACCACCCAGCTCCACCGTCGCGGTAATAGTTTGACCACCAGTACCCTTGGTGTCGACCGTGATGGACGAAGTACCCTGGCCACTGCTGATCGTACCAGCCGAGACCGTCCAGTTATAGGTCGGCGATACTGCTGGAGTTCCGCCATTAACGGTTGCCGTATAGGTCACAGGTGCACCGTCTTCAACTTCACTCGGACAAGTCACATTAACCGTCGGACAAACCAGATTCGGGATGCAGTCCGAACAATTCGCGACTGTTACGGTCGTGCTCGAAGCGGTGACGCAGCCGCAGCCATCGTCAACTTCGACAGACGCTGTGTACGTGCCTGGCCCAACACCACTCAAATCCCACGAAACGCCTGTGCCTTCGCCGGTGATGCGGCCGCCGGTGACAGTGTACGTATAAAGGAGCGTGTCACCGTCAGGGTCGCTAGCTGTGGTTGTAAGACCAACCGTCGTGTTGGCTGCTACACCGCAACTGCCTGAGCTCGAGTGAGTATCAGGCGGACACGGCAAGGTAATAGTAGTCACTGAGGCTGCCAAGGAAGCCGTCGGCGGCTGGTTCGGCAGAATCGATGGTTCGCGCTTGTTGCGATGACCGGCAAAGAACTGGAAACCGAATCCGTATGGGTCGCTCGAAGGCTGGAAGCCCAGAGGGAAGCCAGCGGACGTGGCTACGAAGCTCGTGCCGGGAACCACTACGATCCCGCGCCCTGGCACGTTTACATTAGTTGTTTGCTGTACCGAAGTGCTCGAGTCCGCAGGGTTAAAGTTACCCTGACGCTGATCATTCAGCGCCCTGCGGTACCACGCCCCGAAACCCCACCAACGCGCCGGATAAAGCTTAATACCTACCAGAAACTCAACCGGGTTGTTTGGGAATGCGTTAGGCGTGTGACCACCCACATACTGAGTCGAGCGAAATTCAGCAATCGGCTGGACATATTTATTAATCGGAAAGTCCACGCCGATACCCGCAATCAACTCATCGGGCCGATCCAACAAAGTCGAATTGCCACTCTTTGGATTGCTGTTCAGGATATAGCCCAGATTGGCTGATAGGTTAACCGACTTGCTCAAGCGGCCATCAGCAAACATCACCAGACCAAAATCACCCAGGTTAGCTCCCGGGCTAGCGCCGCGCTGCAGCTGATTAAATCCTTGTGCGCTGTCAGCCTTGTCGGGATACCAGCGATAGAACGGAATGAAACCAAAGCCGAAAGGATTTCTCGGACCGGTCAAGCGAATCTTGGCTCCGCCAACGAAGTTGCCAAAGCTCGACTCGCCATAGAGACGGCTAACAAACGGTGCGTCCGGCAGATAGCTCGGCGCCGTCGTGTAACTGGTCGGCACGATGATCGGAGTAAGCGAACCCGGACTGCCCGGCGGCCGGCAGTTGCCGGTCAAAGCCGTACAAGGCAGTTGCTGAGTCGCCAACACGATACCAGGCAGGATGCTTCCTACCGGCGAGCCTACGCCCGGAAATATATCCGCATGACCGAACGTGTTGCCAACGGCACTCGGTGGTCCGAGTTGCGCGCTAAAGCCCGGAAAACCAAACAGCGTGCCAATAGCACCCGGTCCCATTTGGAAATTCGGACCAGCACCGCCCGTATACGGGTAAGCAACAAACGGCTGGCCTGCGTTGTAATAGCCGAAAAGCGGACTCGTCGAAGGGACGCAGCCCGGGCAGAACGGCGGACGGAAGACCGCAGTGCCGGCAATCGTGCCGACGTTTGGACCTGATGGCGCCAAAATGATCGCCGGTCCACTGCCGAGCAGCCCTGTCCCAAAGTATCCTTGCGTGTTAGGCAGATAGAAGCTTGACAGGTTTTGCGGGTTATTGACCTTAATGCCGCGGTAAGCCTGCGTTTTGAAAAACAGCTCTATGTGGTCATTCAGCCCAATATTGACACTCGCAATCCAGTCCGTGATATCGGCATTGCCTGGATCGCGGTCATAGTTGCTATAGGCGACGCTGAATGTAAACTCTCCCTTTCTCAGCGTCGAACCGTCGTAGATCGTAAACAAGCCGGTAGGGCCTCCTTCGGGCCCGCCCGTGCCTACTGACGGCGACTGATTTCTGGGATCGTTCTCCGGCCTGGGCGTTTGCGCAAACGTCAGGGCAGAAAATACAAATATAGCGAGTGCACAAAGTAGCACTCTATTCGCGAGTCTCATCGCGTTCCTCCTGCGATAGTGAGTGAAAGTCCCTGCGACCGAGCCAGTGAAGCTAAGCCAGCGGCCGATTTTCGGTGTGATTCGATTCCTTGCTCGAAGCATCTCGCCGCCAGTGCCCATTGGATACGGACGCTCGAACTACCAGCGTCAACGATTACGTTAACAAAACTGCTGCCGCTCGGACGCCGAAATTCCGGCTTGAGCGACGCAACGGAGAGTGGGCCTAAAACTTTACAGGACCTCTCTTAAGAGTACCTAATAATCTAGCGCTCTTTTATATGCAAATGGAGCGCAAGTGTCAACTATCATCTTACGGCCCGCGCGGCTTTACACCTCAAAGGCAACCTCAAACAATCCTCGCGAGCGCTAAATACGCGGCGAAGCGTACCATTGCCGTGCGCGGAAATCAAGACTTTTTCACGAGTTAGGGGCGAATTGTATATGTTTTTTCCGTCACGCATATATGCCGCGCATCCGCGTGTCATACGCAACTCGGTCAATTGCCAACATGTACGCCGCCGTCCTGGTATCAACTGAATGCGAGTCGGCATATCGGCAGAGGTCATTAAAACTGGCTACCATCGTGTCCTGCAAACGCTCATTAACAACGTCCTCTCGCCAAAAATAGCCCATTCGATCTTGCACCCACTCAAAGTAAGACACGGTCACACCGCCGGCATTGGCGAGGATATCCGGAATAACGAAGATGCCCTTTCGATACAAGATCTCGTCTGCCGCGGCCGTCGTTGGTCCATTCGCGCCTTCCGCCAGCACCTTGCACTTTAGTCTCTCCGCATTTAGAGAAGTAATTTGATTTTCAGTCGCGGCTGGAAGCAATACATCGCAGTCCAATTCCAGCAGCTCAGCGTTGCTCACATATTCGGCGTCGCGAAAGCCCTCAAACGAGCGGGTCGCCTGGAGAAACTTCAGCGCCGCCGGAATGTCGAGTCCAGCCGGGTTGTGAATTCCGCCGTGAACGTCCGAGATACCCACGACTTTGAAACCCGCTTTGTACAGGAGTTCGGCGGCGATGCCCCCGACATTGCCGCTTCCCTGCACTACCACACGAGTATTGGCCGGTGTCATCTTGAATCGTTTCGCCGCTTCGGTCACGACAATCAACAACCCTCTTCCAGTTGCCTCGCGGCGCCCCTTCGATCCGCCGAGGTCGACCGGCTTGCCGGTGACGACGGCGTTTACAGTATGTCGCGCGTGCATCGAGTAGGTGTCCATGATCCACGCCATGGTCTGCTCATTCGTGTTCATGTCTGGCGCAGGCACATCTTTTTCCGGTCCGATAAAATCCAGCAGCTCCGATGCGTAGCGCCGCGTCATTCGCTCGAGCTCTCCAAGGGACATCTGCGAAGGATCACAAATGATGCCGCCCTTGGCTCCTCCAAAAGGCACGTTAACCACGGCGCACTTCCACGTCATCCAGGCGGCCAACGCGCGTATCTCGTCGATGTTGACGTCGGGCGAGTAACGAATTCCGCCCTTCGCCGGTCCGCGGGCAAAGTTGTGCTGCACTCGAAAACCTTCGAACACCTGAATTCGACCTGAGTCCATGCGCGTCGGGATGTACACCTTCAACTCGCGATTAGGAACGCGCATCACGGCATAAAGATCGGGATCGAGGTTCAGCAACTGAGCCGCGCGATCAAATCGCGACATCATCGATTCGAAAGGGTTGTCTTCCTTAATCTCTCTGATGTCGTCGACCAATGCAGTAGACATGCACACTCTCCAGCAGACTTAAGTTGAATGACTTTGATGATTTGATTGCCGGGAAATGTTAACGCAAGCATTCGGCAGGCGCAACTTAAGCTCCAGCAAACGCAGCTTGGACGCAACGCGAACGGTGGTGCTAACATCGAACTCCGGCAACGCTGATCCAGTGACAGCCACTCGACTGTCAAACTTTATCGAATGTACATGTTGTCTCCGTCGCGCTCGCGCCAATCAATTCTTTGGGCCCTGACCCTGTTCTTCCTCGCCTTTTGTTTTCAACTTGTGCCCGCCCAGACGGTAGATCCCACCGATGGTGAGACGGATCCAGTGAAGCTGTTTGAGCGTGGCCAAAACGCTCACGCTAAAGGAGAGCTCGCTCGCGCGCTCAGTCTTTATGAAGGAGCGCTGCAGTTGCGTCCGGAGTTTCCCGAAGCGGAGTATCAAAGCGGCATCGCTCTCGCGGCGCTCGGACGATCAACTGAGGCCGAGAAGGCCTTCGCCCGCGCCATCGATCTAAAAAAGGACTGGCCGCTGCCGTTGAGCGCCCTCGGAAACTTACTCGTCCGCTCCGCTCGCGACAAAGAAGCCGAGCCTTTTCTTCGACGCGCGCTGCAGCTTGGCGCAAAGGATTTCGCCACCCTTGATTCACTGTCCCTGATTCGCGCCCGCGCCGGTGACAAAAACGAAGCGCTGGCTCTGGCCCGGTCTGCCACAGAAGACGACAATGCCATGGCTTCCACCTGGGCCTGGCGCGGAACCATGGAGCGAGCTACCGGGAATAACACAGCAGCACTGACTAGCCTCAATCGCTCTCTGCAAATTCAGCCTAACTATTTCGGGGCCTTAAGAGAACGCGCGGAGTTGCGGGTGGACTCGGGAGACTACCAGCTCGCGATTGAAGATCTTACGGCCGCGTTATCAATTAAGTCCGCTGATAGAGAGACGTCTTTGCGACTCGCTCATATCTATGAATTAACGAATAAGCCAGAGGAGGCTCAACGTGTTTATGAAAGTATCGGCTACAAACCCGCCGACCCAGCGCCGGGGGCCGCGTCGGGAACTATTGGTACAAACAACGTAACCGGCGCCGCTGCCGACATCGCCGCCGCCAACAGTGACGAGCCGAAGATTGCCCAGCCGGCGCTGAAAAGATTAATCGTTGCCAATCCAAAGAACGCGAAACTTTTTGCGCGACTCGGCGAAGTGGTCCGCCGCAGCGACGCAACGAAAAGCGCCGAAGCGTACCGCCGAGCCAGCGAGATCGATCCGGTTAATCCGAAATACGCTACCGGCTATGCGGCCGCTCTAGTCCAGTTGCGTCGCTTTGCCGAAGCCGAGTCAATCCTGCGTCGGGTGATCGCGGCAGCGCCTACTGAATACGCCGCCCATGCAAACTTGGCGCTGTCGCTCTACGAAATGAAACGCTTCGCCGAGGCACTGCCCGAATACGAGTGGCTGGCGGCGAGTCGTCCCGACATTGCGGCAACTTACTTTTTCATTGCCACCGCGCATGATAATCTCGGAGAGTACGAACCAGCGCTGGCTGCTTACGAAAAGTTTTTGTCGCGAGCCGATCCAACGAACAACAAACTCGACATCGAGAAAGTTAACCTGCGTCTTCCCAGACTTCGCGAACAAATAAAACGTGGACAGGGCGTCAAACGCAAGAAGCCTTGAACCGCAACCTTCGCTCAGCACAGTCAAGATAATGCCGATCTCGCTTAGTCACGATTGGACGTTAAGATGGACGGGCGTCTTGATCTGTCTGTTGTCGCTGAGCGCCTTCGCGCAACAACCCCGCAGTCCACAACTGCCCGCGCCGCCGCCGATGAAGCTCGTCTCGTCTGAAGAGCGATCCCAACTAACCGCAGCGAAGGATCCCAAGGCGCGGCTGCGGACCTCGATTGACCTCGCGGCCGGTCGTCTAAGCCGCACTGAAGAGTTTACGTCCCAAAAGATGTTCGATCGGGCGGCGGAAGAACTTGGTAGCTATCTGGGGCTGCTCGACAATGTGCGCGCATTCATTGGCAGCATGAATCGCGAGAAGGGCAGCACCCGAGATCTCTATCGCCATTTCGAGATCGCCCTTCGCGCGCACATCCCGCGGCTCGCCGTAATGCGTCGCACCACGCCGGCTGAATACGCCGGCAACCTCAAAGACGCCGAAGAGTATTTGCGCAACGCCCGGGCTGAGGCGCTGGACTCCTTCTATGGACACTCGGTGCTGCGCGAGGACCCGGTCGAAAAGAAACCCGACGCGTCAATTGAGGGAGGCAAGCGTCCATAAATGCGGCGGCTCCGGAAAATGTTCAGCATCTATTCGACCAATGAACCTGACGGACAAATCGTCCTGCGCTGGTTGGTAATACTGCACGGCGCTCTCTTTGCCGGACTTTTTCTAATAGCTGGATCAACTTCAGCGCAGACTCGCGATCATCTTACGGATCCGGAAACCGAGCTGGTTCGCTTTCATCAGGAACTCGATAAACGGATGGAAGTTTTTATCCGAGCGATAGACCGCAGGTTCGCGATCCTTAACGGCACAGCGCAGCCGAAGGCTAAGAAATTGGAAAAGGATGAGCCTGAATGGGGCGACTTACCCAAGGGCACGCACGTCGAACTGCTGGGAGACATCGCAGGAATTCTGGACGAAGCCATCACCAATATAGATGACGTCAGTCGCCGGGACGAAAAGAATCCGTTGATCTCGCGGTCGCTGCGAAAACTAACCGCCAGCGCGAACGGATATCTGACCCAGCTCGCCGCCTTAAGAAACCAAGCCAAAGATCCTGACGAAGTCGCGGCCATCGAGCGCGTAGTGGATAACGCCAACCAGATCGTCGAGGTAGGCAACAAACTTCCCCCACCATCTTTGGAATCAGACAAGAAGGAAAAGAAACCGTGAAGAACAGTAAGCAGTAGGCAGAAGGCGGTAAGCAGGATTAGAGCTTCCCCGCGGTCTGCCTACTGCATTCTGCATTCTCCCTACTGCCTACTTCTCTTCACTCTCTTCCCTGCTTCAAAACTTGAGTCGCGCGCTTAATAGCCTCAATAATTCGCGCCGCCGCTTCGCTGGCTTCAGCCGCGCGGCCGTCTTCGATCGCCTGCCGCAGGTCAGGGAGCGGCAGCGCTGCATATCCGGTATAGAAGCCGGGCGCATAAATCTGATGCTTGAACCAGGTTCGCCCGTGCAGACCACGATCATCTGTTAAGGAGCGCTCTGCCTGCATCAGTGCATCGTTGATTCGTCGCAGTCGGGCGATTGAATCACCACCCGAACCCTTCTCAAGGTCGATCACTTCAGCGCGGCGACGCTTATCAATTTTCGCGGCCTCATCCGCGAAGTCATCGACGGCGTTGAGCAGAGACTTCGAATCAAACGCATCGCCCTGCTTGCGCCGCGTCGCCAGACGTTTCGTCTCGTTCACAAACTCACGAAGCTGGGTCGCATAGTCCGTGTAATCCAGCGGCAAGCCTCCCGCGTCGGCAATTCGCAGAGCGATCGTGCCCCAGATTTGCGCCGCCGCCACGTGATACTGAAACGTTGGATCGCCAAAATGCGCCATCCAATAAAACGAGTCGTAGGCGGAATGATAGACACCGTAATCGCCGCCGAATCCCATATCCAAAGAAGGAACGCCCAGATGCTGAAGGAACGGCGTGTAGTCTGAGCCGGAACCGAGCGAGCCGATGCGCGGCGTCGGCGACGGCTTTTCATTTCCGTTCTGGTCGAACAATTCTGAGTCAGGCGAACTGTCGCGCGCGCGGGTGCGCCAGGCTTCATAAATGCTCTTGCCCGTTTTCGGATCGCGCACGTCCTGCGCTGCGGATCGAATCAGCTTCCACATCGAAGGCACCGAAGACGCTCCAAAGTTCGCTCCTGAAACGGCCGCGTCCACGTTTAAGTATGCGACAGCTTTCTCTCGTAACTCAGCCGCGTGCTCTTCCACCCACTCAGTCGATCCGATCAGCCCCTGCTCTTCGGCATCCCAACTACAGAGAATTATCGAGCGCCGCGGCTTCCAGCCGGATTTCATTAACTGACCCAGGCCCCGACCGAGTTCGATCATTGCCGTCGTGCCGCTGTTAGGATCGACCGCGCCAAAAACCCAGGCGTCGCGATGATTGCCCAGCACGACCCAGCGATCTTTTTCTACCGAGCCGTCAATCCTGGTGATCACATCCCAAATGGTTTTCGTCGTGAACTCGATGTCGGTTTTCAAATGGACGCGCACGTCGTTTGTGCCGCCGGCGTGATAAGTAAAAGGCAAGCCGCCCTGGAAACCCGCGGGACGCGACGGGCCTCGCAAAGGCTTGAGCAAACGCTGCGCATCGCCGTAAGAGATCGGTTGCACCGGGATGTGCGGCAGATCGAGGGCCTCCTCTTTCTTAAGGCGCGGCGTGCCCGGGATCGCGGGCAGGCCCGGCGTCAAAGGGTCGCCGGGATAAATAAATAGAAATTGCACTGAACCGCGTTGAGCCGAACTGTCAGGCCGCCAGGGCCCCTTCGGATAAACGTCGCCCTGCGCGTAACCGTCGTCGGCCGGGTCGGAATAAATGATCAGTCCAATTGCCCCGTTGTCTTCGGCTACCTTCGCCTTAACGCCGCGAAATGAATTGCCGTAACGCGCGATCGCGATCTTGCCTTTGACTTCGACGCCGGCTTTCTTCAGCGCTTCGTAATCGCCGGGCAAACCATAGTTCACATAGACCAGCGGCGCAGTGAGATCGCCGCTGGCGCCATACCCGTTAAAGAGCGGCACAATCTTTTTGCTGAACGAAGATGGATCTTCGGGCACGACGTCCTCGCGGACTTGCAGGCGCTCGCGTCTGGGCGCGATCAACTCGACGACGCTGGGCGTGCGCGGAAAAGGCAGCAACACCTGGTACTCTCTCAACTCTGAATCCAAACCAAAGCTGCGCATTTGATCGCGCACGTAGATCGCGGTGGCGTAGTCTTCGGGCGAGCCGGCGATGTGGGCTTCCGCAGTCAGACGACGCAGCTCGTCGCGCGCGTTCGCCGCCGAAGGCACGGCGCGAAACTGCTCCTCGATCCGCCGCTGGTTATCAGAAAGCTTCGGCGCGAAACCCTCGATAGCTGTTTGAGCAAACCCGATCGATTGGCTCCCCATGGCTGCGCACAACAAGAGCGAGCAAGCAAACCCCCGTCTTCGCGATCTATTCATCTATTAGTCTCCGTATTAGTGGCACAGACTTCAGTCTGTGATTCTCCTGGATCTGTCGATACTCACAGCAGCGCCTTAACGTTCTCGGTCGGTCTCCCCAGCACCGCACGATCGCCGCGCTCGACGATTGGCCGCTGAATCAAGTCCGGATGCTGCACCATCAGCGAAATAATTTCGTCGTCCGTGAAGGCCTCTTTGCCCAAACCCAGCTCGCGATAGATCGGCTCGCTGGTTCGCAGAAGTTCGCGCGGTGCGATGCCCATCTTCTTTAGCAACTCGCGCAGTTTCTTCTCACCGATCGGATCGATGTAATAGTTGACCTTGGTAAAGTCAACACCATTCTCGGCGAGAAATTTGTTCATCTCGCGACACTTCGTACAGGTTGGCTTTTCGTAGACGGTGATGTTGTCGCTCATCTTCTTTGTAGCACTGATCTCATTAGCACCTCACTTCAGTGAGGCAGTCGGAAAAAGATATTTCTCTGTGTAACCTCTGTGATGCTCTGTGTCTCTGTGGTGGAATTTACTGCGAAAACATTCACCACAGAGGCACAGAGGTTACACAGAGAACCACAGAGACGGCTTTTTCCAACAGACTTCTTCAGTGAGGGCAATCAGATATCAATTGACTCTAAACGGTTTTCGCGAAAGCGTTGAAACGGCAGAATCGTTTCCGGGGTTTTCAGGATCGCCTCACTGAAGTGAGGTGCTAATAAGCCCTCAGATGCGACGCTCAAGGGAATATCCCGCGTACCCGCGTCGCCTCCGCCACCCGATCAATGGCCAGGATGTATGCGCCGGTGCGCATGTCCGTGCCGTAGCGCTGAGCCGTCTGATGAACTTTGTGAAACGCATCGCCCATCGTATCTTCCAGTGTCTGGTTAATGCGCTTCTCGGTCCAGAAGAAGGAATACATATCCTGCACCCATTCGTAATAGCTGACAGTCACGCCGCCGGCATTCGCCAGAATGTCTGGGATCAGTAGGACGCCCTGATCTTCGAGGACGCGATCGGCGGCCGGAGTCGTCGGGCCATTCGCCAGCTCGGCAATGATCTTAGCCTTCACCTTGCCGACGTTTTTCGCGGTGATGCTATTCTCGAGCGCCGACGGACACAGAATATCGCAATCAACTTCCAGCACGTCGTCAGGCGCAATCTCTTTCGCGCCGGGCAAGCCGTGTAGCGCGCCGGTTTCTTCTTTGTGTTTCAACGCTGCCTGAATATCGAGTCCGTTCTCAGCGTGCAGGCCGCTCTTCGAATCGCACGCGGCAACCACGCGGGCGCCGTCTTCGGCGACCAGACGCGCGATGATCGATCCGGCATTGCCAAAGCCCTGCACGGCGACCCGCGCACCTTTTAACTTCATCCCCTTCACGTTGCATGCTTCACGCAGAGCATAAAGGGCGCCGCGCGCGGTGGCTTCATGCCGTCCCAGCGAGCCGCCGAGAGAGAGCGGCTTTCCGGTTACCACGCCCAGTTCGGTGTGGCCGCGCACCATTGAAATCGTGTCCATGATCCAGGCCATCGTCTGCGAGTCGGTATAGACATCGGGCGCGGGGATGTCTCGATCGGGACCAATGATCGGAGCAATCTCGAATGCATAGCGCCGCGTCAGACGCTCGAGTTCGGCCATGGAAAGAGTTTTCGGATCGCAGACCACGCCCCCTTTGCCGCCACCGTAGGGAATATTGACGGTCGCGCACTTCCAGGTCATCCATGAGGCGAGCGCCTTCACTTCGTCGAGCGTCACATTCGGGTGATAGCGTATGCCGCCCTTGGCCGGACCGCGCGCGATGTTGTGTTGCACGCGATAGCCTTCGAACACCTTGACCTCGCCACCGTCCATCTTCACGGGAATGGAAACGATCAGTTGCCGCTTAGCGCTACGCAAAACATTGCGCAGAGATTGTTCCAACTCGAGATAGTCAGCCGCACGATCGAACTGCTGCTTGGCAATCTCAAAGGGATTGAGTTCTTCCTGAAAGGCCGCAGTCGCCATGATTTTCTGCTCCTGAAAAAATTAGGCTGTTAGGGCGGCGGTATCGTAATGGAATTGCCAATCGTTGTCCAAAGCGCATTAGTAGGTCGGACGGACCTCTTGAAGCTGGGAACGCGGACGGCTCGTCCGCACCGAGCGCGAAGCGCGAAGGCCCAACATGGCTTCGCGGATGAACTGAAAGAGCATCGGCTGGTTTGCGTCGCGGAGCGACGCCGTGAATTTAGCCCGGCCTTTCAAGGCCGGGGATCAGGCATACGCCTTAACCGCCGTCGCATAGCGATGGTTGACTACTCACTCAATCGTCGCTGACGCGACGACAATCATATTCGCTCTGCATTCCCGGCGTTGAAACGCCGGGCTAAACTCAAGTCGACGCTACGCGCCGAAATAACGTGCTTCTCCGTCCGCCTCACGGACTGCATCTTCACTTCGCGTCTAATCCCAAGATGAATCGGCTGGCGTTTTCATTCGACCGCTTCGCGCACTTCCGTGCAGGACATTCCGGAGCTCCTACCAATCAAGATCGATTCCAATTGCGGGAACAAGATCGTCCTTCCGTTGTCTAACCCGATAGCTTCCTCGACCCGAATGGCACCGGCAGCAGGAGGAGCTAAGATGTTTACCAATCTGATTGAATCCGATTCGCACCGCCAGGAGTTCAAGCGTCGCAGTTCATTCTTTCTCGCCACCGTCGCAGCCTATGCGCTGATTCTGTCCGCCGCCGGCGTCGCCAGCATCTACGCGTACGACGCGCACCTGGAAGCGCAGACGGGTGGATTAGATCTCATCAATTGGGTGCCGCCAATCACACCGGTCGCTGCGACAGTCCGGCCTCGCGACCTTCAGCCAATTCATAGATCAGCGCCGTCGAATGCGCCGGTAGATCCTAGTATAAGGCGGCCCGAACGAACTGATTTTGTTTCTCGCATCGATGACCCAAACAAGATCCCCGAAGGTGTGGGCATCAAAGCCTCTCCGATACCGCCAATTACCGACGGCGCGGTCCGCAGTTACAGAAATGTGAATCCACCCGATACTTCCGGCACTTCCGGCGGTTGCGTAACCTGCAACGGCACAGCTCCCGTCGTGAAAGTTGACGAAACGCCGCCCACGCCTCCCATCGTAAAACCGCCAACGACCCAGCGGCTGCCGTCAACGGTGCTGTTCTCAAAAGCGATCAGTCTGCCCCAGCCACCCTACCCACCGCTGGCGAAACAGATTCACGCGCAGGGCTCAGTCAATGTTCAGATTTTGGTTGACGAACAAGGGAGAGTAATTTCCGCCCAGGCTGTTTCAGGCAATCCGATGTTGCTCTTAGCGGCCAAAGAGGCAGCTCAACGCGCGCGCTTCTCGCCCACCGTTCTCAATGGCCAGGCGGTCAAGGTGCAGGGAGTGATCACTTATAACTTTGTCTTGCAGTAAGCGGCAAACTCAACGTGCCACTTGATCGAGCAAACACTGCGCTGGCTTCTTATCCGGACGCCAGCGCAGAAACTTTGTCCCGTGGCGGAAGCGGCCGCCGGTGAAATGATCGTAGCGCACTTCGACGACGAGCTTGGGCGCGAGCGGCTTCCACTCGGCGGATCGCTCGGTGCTCCAACGGCTCGGGCCACCCGGCGCGCGCCCGGTAAAGCCCGGCGCTTTGATCAGGCTTTCCAGTTTCTTGGTGAGCTTTGGTTTCTCAGTGGCTTTGATGCTCGAGGTAAAGCCGACGTGATGCAGCAGGCCTTCGTCATCGTATAGGCCGAGCAAGAGCGAGCCCATGAGGTTGCCCTCGGAAGCATAGCGAAATCCGCCCACCACACAGTCGACCGTGCGCAGGCGCTTCACTTTCACCATGCCGTGCCGGTTGTCGCTCTGATACGGCAAGTCGAGGCGCTTGGCGATCACTCCATCGACATCGCCGCCGGCGCCGGCGAGCCAGTCTTTCGCAATCTTCAAATCCTTTGTTTCAGGCGAGAGGTCGATTGACTTGTTCTGCGCCAAGTATTTCTTCGCAAACGCGTCGAGCTTTTTCCTTCGCTCCGGCAGCAGCGCATCGACTAACGAGCGTCCGCGTTCATCGGCCAGCAGATCGAAGATGACCAGCATGGCGGGATGTTCCTTCGAGAGCTTCTGCACGCGGCTGGCCGCCGGGTGGATGCGCATCAGCAGATCGTCAAACGACAAACGGCCGTCAACCGGAACGACAATCTCGCCGTCAAGCACGAACTGTTTCGGCTTCAGCTTCGATAAAGCTTCCACGAGTTCGGGAAAGTAACGACTGAGTGGCTGGCCGCTCTTCGATTGCAGCGACACTTCGTCGCCATCGCGAAAGGCGATACAGCGAAAGCCGTCCCACTTGGGCTCGTACTGCCATTCAGCGCCGGCGGGAAGTTGCTCGACGGACTTCGCCTCCATCGGCGGATACGGTTGTTTCATAGGAAGCGTCATAGTTGTAGCGCAAGTTGTTAACTTGCGCGTGTCGGTAGTTCGCGCGTCAGCAAGGGCTGCGTGCTTTACATAAGACTCGATCGATAGCGCGTCTTGCCCTCCCTTACGGTCGGGCTTCTGACACGTCGGCGCAGTTAACAACTTGCGCTACAGGGCTACTTCAAATAAGGCTCGAGCTTGAATCGCTTCTGCTTCGCCAACAACGGCGCCCAGAGATCGCCCAGCTTCTCAATTCGTTTGCGCACGTTGTCCATCCGAAACTCTCCGATGTCGATGCCGCGCTCGATCTCTTTCCACTCTACTGGCGTCGACACCATCGCCTTTGGTGTCGGCCGGATTGAATAGATAGAAGCCAGCGTTCGTCCCCATGCATTCTGATTGTAATCAACCAGCACCCGCCCTTTGGGCCGCTTCGCGATTCGATATTCGGCGGTGATCAGTTTAGGGTTCGCGGACTCGAGCACCTGGGCGATCTCTTTGGCGATTGTCCAAACCTGTTTCTGTGTCGGGCCGCGCACGATGGGGACGTAGACGTGAATGCCCTTCGAACCCGTCGTCTTTGCATAGCAAGGCATCTTTAAAGATTCGAGAGCGTCGCGAACCACCAGGGCTGATTCCCTCACCTGCTCGAACTTCGCTCCCGGTACCGGATCGAGATCAAAGTGCAGATAGTCAGGCCGATCCACGTCGTCGCAGCGCGCGTACCATTGATTCAGATCGATGCAACCCAGATTGATTACCCAGAGCAAGGCCGGCAAATCCTGGATCATGGGAAAGTCCACCACGTTCCCCGAGCCGTGTTCGATCGAACATATTTCAATCCACGGCGGCCGCGGCGAAGGCGCACGCTTCATGAAAAAGAATTCGCCGGCGGCGCCGTTCGGATAACGCTTCATCACCATCGCACGATCCTGTAGATGAGGGAGCAGCACGGCCGCAACGTCTGCGTAATATTGGAGCAGGTCGCGCTTGGTTATCTTCAACTCGGGCCAGAAGAGCTTGTTCAGGTTCGTCAGCTTTACCTGCCGATCGTCAAAACCGACTTCGATTTGCTCGATGCCGGGCGGGATTTCCACGCGGCCACTCAGGACGCGCTTCGTCGTCTTCGCGGCGCGCTTGAGTTTGGCAGGATGATAGTCGCGGGTTGCCTTTGCCATAGATTGCTCAGTGAAAACTCTACCATGAGGGCGGGCGAAATTTGGAGGGCGGCGGCTAGTTGCCGCTTTCAAAAGCGCTGACTAGTCAGCGCGCTCCACAAACTGCACGGCGACTTGAAAGGCGCGCCCAAAATGGCTACGCTAGTTCTAAGTCCCCGTCTTAACACAGCGTTTCATTCGTGGTACACTGGCAGTCCTTCATGAAAGAGCTTGAATATTTCCATCCGGCAGTCCGCGACTGGTTCCTGAAAAGGTTCCCTGCTCCGACTGAGCCGCAGATCCTTGCCTGGCCCGCCATCAAGCGCGGCGAGCATACGCTGATCGCCGCGCCGACCGGTTCGGGCAAAACGCTCTCGGCGTTTCTTTCGGCGATCGACGATCTCGTTTGGAAAGCAGTCGACGGAAAACTCGTCGACGAAACGCAGGTGGTTTATGTCTCGCCGTTGAAAGCGTTGAGTAACGACATTCAGATCAATCTGCAGGAACCGCTGCGCGGCATCCAGGAAAATTTGGAGGCGATGGGCATAGCCGGTGTCGAGATCCGCACGCTGGTGAGAACCGGAGACACGCCGCAGAAAGAGCGCGTGGCGATGACGAAGAAGCCGCCGCATATCATCGTCACCACGCCGGAATCTCTCTACATCCTGCTGACCAGCGAAGGCGGCCGCCGGATCCTGAGCACGACGCGCACTTTGATCGTCGACGAGATTCACGCCATGGTCGATGATAAGCGCGGCTCTCATCTGTCCCTGTCGATCGAAAGATTACAGGCACTGGTCAAAGAGCCTCTGGTGCGCATCGGGCTTTCGGCAACGCAGAAACCCATAGCCGAGGTCGCCCGCTTTCTGGTTGGCACGGCAAATCTTGCCGCGGACAGCACGCCTCAGTGCACGATCATCGACACAGGCCACTCCCGCAAGCTTGACCTCGCAATCGAGATTCCTAGTTCGCCTTTGGAAGCGTTAATGTCGAACGAAGTTTGGGAAGAAATCTATGAACGCGTCGCCGCGCTGATTCGCGAGCACAAGACGACGCTCGTGTTCGTCAACACGCGGCGGATGGCTGAGCGGGTCGCGCGGCACCTGGGCGAAAGACTGGGCGACGAGAACGTCACGGCGCATCACGGCAGTCTGGCTCGCGAGCTACGTCTGTCGGCTGAGCAACGTTTGAAGTCAGGCGAGCTGAGTGCGCTGGTGGCGACTGCGTCACTTGAACTCGGGATCGATGTGGGCGCAGTTGATCTGGTGATTCAAATTGGATCGACGCGCGCGATTTCTACTCTGCTCCAGCGCACCGGGCGGTCGAATCACACGGTCAGCGGCTTTCCCAAAGGGCGCATATTTCCGATGTCGCGCGACGAACTGGTCGAATGCGCCGCTCTGCTTGATGCAGTCCGGCGTGGCGAGCTCGATCATCTGACGATCCCTGAACAGCCGTTCGACATTCTCGCACAGCAGATCGTCGCGGCAGTTGCCGCCGAAGAATGGACGGAAGACGCGCTGTTCGAAATGGTCCGCGGTGCCTATCCGTTCCGTAATCTCTCCCGCGAAAATTTCGATGCGGTTGTGCGGATGCTCTCCGAAGGCTTCGCCACTCGCCGCGGCCGGCGCGGCGCGTACTTGCATCATGACGCGGTGAATCAGCGCCTGCGGGCCCGGCGTGGAGCGCGTCTGGCTGCAATCACCAGCGGCGGCGCGATTCCCGATACGTCTGACTATCGAGTCATTCTCGAGCCGTCAGAAACTTTCGTCGGGACTTTGAACGAAGACTTCGCAATCGAAAGTCTCGCGGGCGACATCTTTCAACTTGGCAACACTTCATATCGCATCAAGCGAGTAGGGACCGGCGTTGTTCGCGTGGAAGATGCGCAC
>JAWVCT010000105.1:0-19965 GCA_033858155.1 Blastocatellia bacterium | reverse complement strand
TGCGGCGGAGACGCTCGCTAACTGTTTAGGCCGCGAGAGCTAACTCGTTAGAGTTGGCAATTGTTTTTTCCCTACGCTTTTTAACGAGCTGCATAAGGTAGCCCGGCATGCATCGCGACGAACGTTAGGGCTCCTGTCGAAGCCTGTCGCCCCCATTTTTGCGAAGCAGGATGAGTATAGAGGATGTGCGGTGAGATGTCAGGTTGAGCACTGTATTTTATCTCGCTAATGAAGCGACCGGGTTCACCCCACAAATCACTCGATTCCAAGTCAATTGCGCAATGATCAGTGAGGCGGCGGCAGATTTTAGCCGCGCCCTTGCGGCTTTTGGCCAGCGTTACTAACTAATCCCTCGGCACGGCTCGCATGAAAGTGCGCTCGTACTTAGTGAAGCACATTGTCTCTTTGTAATGGGTCGTGGCGGCGAGGCATTCGGGATCGTGCGCGACTTCACGGCGATAGGACTCATATTCTTCGACGCTGGGAAAACTGAACCACGCCACGGCGATATTGTCCGGACCGGCTTCGCCGATGCCGGGGAAACTGAATGCCGCAGAGGGCGGAGCGTCGCCAGGCACGAAATAGCCATGATGCGTGCCGCCGTATTTTTCAATAAGCCGCATCCACACCTGCGCATAGTGCTCAAACTCTCGAAGCTTTCCCGGCGCGATTGTGTAACGCAAAAAGCAGGTAATCAAAGCTCGTCTCCTATCTGTGATTAGCCTCACTATTGCGTCGGGCAGCCGGTTGTCTCACTCAGAGTTCTTCTTAGGTAGCCAAGAAACTCTGTGTCGAACCCACCAGGAATGTCCCGCGTATAACGAATGAAGTTCGACCTACCGCACCAGGTCTTGATATAGGTCTCCCATCCTTTCCACTGTCGGTCTTTTATTTTCTCAGACTTGTCCTGGTACATGAGATAAGCTCGTTCCAGAATCGAAACCAATACTCCGAAGATGAGCGTCTCACGATGCTGCTGGTCCCTGTTTAGACTACCCATTCCCTGCTTGGGTATGTCCGCGACATCAAGGTCCGAATTCGCCAGGCAGAGTTTCAGGTAATCAATATACTTGTCGTCGAGGGCATTGTAGGTTCCATACTCTCTTTCAAGTTTCTCTTTACGCTTGTTATAGACGTACAAACCAATGGCCACGGGAATACCTATTAGTTGACTGAGTTTCAACGCGACATCCAGGTATGTAGCGAGAGTGTTAGTTTCTGCGATGCACATGTGCGTTAGCCTCCTTAGTGAAGTAGTCGGTGAAAGTGCGACCGAGCAGGTACTATACTCCGAACTGTAAAGAGGTTATGTGGTCTCTCAAATTCTTGACTGCCTTCCCACGGCGGGCTAGGGGCTGCTGACATTCCGTCGGCTATGCCGACTGGCCAAGTAGATCGTTCCACGTCGAGATTCGGCCGCTCCTAAGTTATAATCTTTTCGCTTCAAAATCGCGCACAAGAACGGTTGACTGTGGGAATCCACATTGTCCAAAAGCCGCGGGTTGGGGCAAGGTAATACGGGAAGGGTTGGAATTATTATGGCTGCAAAACCTCCAGGTTCGCGTTTGAAATCATATTCGCCGCAGGCAATCGTCAGCGCGCCGCCCAACGAGCGCAAGCATCTCCTGCGCCGGTTTTGGTTCCCGGCAGTGATTCTGCTGGCGCTCGCCGCCGGCGGACTGACCGGCATTATCGCCGCCTACCAACTCAATTATTCTCAGGCGGCCAGCGAAGTTGCGGCGCTGGCGACTTATCGTCCCAGCGTAGTCACGCGCATCTATGCCGATGATGGCCAGACGGTCATCGGCGAGTTTGCGCTGGAAAAACGCATCCCGCTGAAGTACGAAGAGATCCCGGCCAACATGAAGAACGCCATCCTCGCGGTTGAGGACGCGCGCTTCTATGATCACATCGGCATCGATCCGATTCGCATCGTCGGCGCTGCCTGGAAAAATCTCACCAGCGACAAAGTCGAAGGCGGCTCCACGCTAACCCAGCAGCTCGCCAAGAATCTTTTCCTGACTCGCGAACAGACTCTGAAGCGCAAGATGAACGAGTGGCTGCTCGCGCTCCAGATCGAACGCTATTACACCAAGAACCAGATCATGGAGCTGTACGCCAACCACATTTTTCTGGGCGCGAACGCGTACGGAGTCGAGGCGGGAGCCGAGACCTACTTTGGCAAGCAGGCGAAGGATCTGACCCTCGACGAAGCAGCTTTGCTGGCAGGCGTGCCGAAGGCGCCGAGTGAATACTCGCCGACCGCGAATCCGACGAAAGCTAAAGAGCGGCGCGACTTGATTCTCGACTTGATGGCTCGGACCGGCTTTGCCGGTCAATCAGAAGTAGATGCCGCCAAAGCGAGACCGATTCAGCTCGCCGACTCGGCTTACTATCAGCCGCCGCAGGCGCTCTCTCCGGCTTTCGATTATCCGGTTGAATACATTCGTGGGGATTTGGAAGATCATTACACGACGCGCGTCGCACAGACGGGTCTCTCCGTCTACTCGAGCATCAACGTCGCCGCGCAAAAGAAAGCTTACGAAGTTGTGCGCGCCGGGCTGCGCCGCTATGACAAAGGCCACGGCGGTTGGCGCTCCTCTTATGAAGCGATTCCCACGTCCGCGAATAGCGGCGTGCCCACAACCCAGGAATTGGCCGGCTATAAGTATCCTGATTGGTACCGTAATGATTACGCGCCGGGCCGTTACTTGAGGGGCCTGGTGATGAAAGTCGATCAGGGCAAAGACGAAGCAACCGTGCGCTTTGGTAATTACACGGCGACCGTCACCGGCGCTGATACAGGTTGGGGCAAGCGCGCGCCGCGAACTGACTTCAAGCCGGGCTATCTGGCCGAGTTCGAAATCAAAGAGGTCGATAAGAAAGCTCATCGGCTCAAGGTCGAGCTGGTCCAGGTGCCCGCCGTACAGGGCGCGATGATGACTTTGAATGCGAAGACCGGCGAGATCATCACGATGATTGGTGGGTACGATTTTCTCACCAATAAATTCAATAATGCCTTCCAGGCTTACCGGCAGACCGGTTCGGCGTTCAAGCCCTTCATTTACAGCGCAGCCATCGAATGGGGCATGACGCCGGACACTACCGTCAGCGGCGCGGGTATTAACATCAACGGCTGGCAACCGCATAACTATGACGGTTCCACCAGTTGCGGTGACATGCCGCTGAAGACGGCGCTGGCGCACTCGATGAACATTCCGGCCGTGCACCTGCTGCAAACTGTAGGCATTCAAACCGGCGCGCAGATGGTTCGCCGCTTTGGCATCAAGGTGCCGATGGCTCCCTATCTCCCGTCCGCTCTGGGTGCGACCGAAGTGCCGCTGGATCAAATGGTCTCGGCCTATTCCGCCTTTCCAAATAAAGGCATTCGCGTCGAGCCGCACATGATTCGGCGCGTGCTGGATCGCGATGGCGCCGTGCTGGAAGAATGGGAAAAGACTACCTACAAAGTCGTCAGTGAATACGTGGCGCTGACGATGGTGTCGATGATGCGTGGCGTTGTGCAAGGCGGCACGGCGTCTTCGGCGCAGGTCCTGGGCGTGCCGCTAGCCGGCAAGACCGGCACGGTCAACGATCACACCGATGTGTGGTTCATCGGGTACACGCCGACGTATGTGACCGGTGTCTGGATGGGTTATCCGGGAAGAAAGAAACCGCTGGGCAACGAGATGACTGGCGCGGCCGGCGCGCTGCCGTACTTCATCGATTTCATGAAAGAGTTTCTGAAGGACAAGCCGAAGGAAGATTTTCCGAAGGCGCCGACGATGCCTGAGGACATGAAAGAGATGTACAAGCAGCGCCAGCGTGAGCTTCAACTCGAACGCGCGCAAATGACTGCCGACACCGACGAAACCAAGACGGATGAGAACGCTACTCCCAGCGCGATCACAGAGCCGCGTTTGGAAGACAAGACTCTACCGCCGGCGCCCAAGACCGATGCGCCGCCTGAGCCGCGCCCGAACACTGAGACTCCAAAACGAGTTGAGCCCTCGGTGCCGGCGGCGACTCCGGCGCAGAGTCGTCCACGTGAAGCTGAACCGGCCAAGAAGAAAGGTAAGAAGGGCGACGACGGCCCGCCGGGATAAAGCATGAAAGCTGGCGTGTGTTGAAACGTGGAGCGGGGCAAATGTTTCAGTGTCAGCAGCGATTGATAGTTTAGTTTTTGTTCGGGCTCCCTCTCCCATTGGCAGAGGGTCGGGGTGAGAGCCTGAGCGCAAACCCATTGTCACCGGCTTGTGTTGGGTAAGCACGAACATCGTCAATAAATAATCGCGCTAAGCTTTCGCACCCTCTCCCCTGAAAAGAATCCCCCTCCACTCCAAATTACCGGCTCACCGTATAGTCATCAAAGTAACTCACGCTATCCGTCTTGGCCCACACTCCTACTTTTCCCGACACCGGCTCAGCCAGCGTGTAATCCAACAGGTGCTTGCCGTTCAGTGACGCCTGCAAATTCGTTCCATGAACTGAGATTTGCAAAGTGTGCCACTGGTTCCGGGCCAGCGGGACATTCTCTGAACCCTTCTTGACGAACTTGCGCACGCCCTTATTGAATGTCCAGAGCACGACGTTGTCTTCCATGCCGTTAAAGCGCACGGTGAGATAGTCGCCGTTGGGTTTCAAGTTGAACAGAATGCCCGCGCATTGATCCAATTGTCCGGCGACGATCTTGAAACGAAGACTAATGTCGCCGTCGTGAAACTCCTGTACGTCTCTGGCGACGGCATACGGAAAGTAAGCCCAAGCTTTCACGTTGTCGATGAACTCTTCGTTGCGCGATCCGTAAATCGCGCGCGCTTTCTCAGCCAGGCTGCCGGCAGGCTGACCTCGCAACCAAGCGCGGCCATCGACGCCCAGCACTTTCTTGCCACCGTCATCGACGGTCGACCAGTTGCCGACGACGGCGAGAAACTTTGTCGATTCGCGGCCCGCGCGTTCGCGAGATAGGTCGACCCGAACAGTTCCCGATGCAGCCGATCCGCCTCTGCTGATTCGTTGCGCAGCCGCTGGAATCGCCAGCATGAGTATTAGAAGCAGTGCGGTTAGGTATCCTCGAGAATTCATAGTCGTCTCCTGATTAAAGCAATCGTAAAACTCGGTTTGAACTAAGCACTCGCTATTAGTGGCACAGACTTCAGTCTGTGATTGTTCATACATGCGTTAAAGACCAAAGTAGCTGTTCATCCAACATCTTCGACGCGTAGCGTCGGCTGAATTTAGCCCGGCGTTTCAACGCCGGGGATTAGGTTATTGACGGCTCTCGTCGCATTGGCGACGATTGAATTTGCTCTGGTATCACGCGTTGCGACGCGAGCCCTACGTTGACTTTCCCGGCCTTGAAGAGGTTGTCGGAAAAAGGATATTTCTCTATGTAACCTCTGTGGTGCTCTGTGTCTCTGTGGTGGAATTTACTGCGAAAACATTCACCACAGAGGCACAGAGGTTACACAGAGAACCACAGAGACGGTTTTTTCGACAGACTCTGAAGGCCGGGCTAAATTCATATCGACGCTACGCGCCGGGGGCATAATTAGAAACTCCTTCAATTGACTTGGAATCACAGACTGAAGTCTGTGCCACTCTACCTTGTGCGGCTCTGTCCCCACCACGCCGCGATCGTTATCAGCGGCCAGAGTCCATAGAAGATCAATCCCGCCCCTCGGGCCCTGGTACTCAGAGGGTAACCGCTGAAAGCATTTTCCTCTGACCGCGCCGGAGGATTGGTACGCGCGAGCTTATAAATCTGCTCAAGAACGATCTCTTCAATAGCCGAGCGCTCCATAATCTTCTGGCCGTTCATCTCGTACCAGATTTCGCCGTAGTGGTCCTCGGGCTTTTCAAAAAGACCTGTGCGGCCGGTGCTGGAATAATCAACGTCCAACCGCGGCAGAACTCTTCGCAGTTTTCGCAAGACATTCTGTTCATAGTCACTCAGCCGCGGATCTTCAGGCGAAAGTACTATCGTAATTTTTAGAGGTTGAGCGATTTGGCCCAACGCGGCTTCGTCAGCCCGAGAGAAAGAATTGCGCCGATTCTCACTCGCGTCCCAGCTTGCGCGCATTCCGTTAGCGCCGACCACGACGGAAGTTAGGATCAGCCCCGCCGCCAGCGTCCACAGCAAACGGGATCGCCACTTGCGGCCGGTGTGCAGCCAAATACCCGCCAGTGCGAAACCGCCGAGACTTATCGCCAGCATCGCGAGAAAAATATTTAGTCGCAAAAGCCCGTGCTCAAAAAACCGCAGGGTAGCGGTGGGGGTGTAGGCAGCCAACTGCTGCAAAAAACCGCCGCGGCCAGCCGCGATAAAGTCGAGGGCCCAGGTGCCGACTGTAAAGCCCAGCGTCACAATCGCAGCACTGGCGGCGTTCTCGGCCAACGCCGCCGCGGCGACCGCGAGGCTCGCGCTCAACATTGCGCGCAACAAGTGGCCCAGCAACAGATTGAACGTTTCCGGACCGTACAGATGGCCACCGTAAGATTTCCATAAGACGATCGCCAGCAGCCCGGGCAGCAACGTAACGATCCAACCACCCAGCAGCACCAGCGCCTTTGCGCTGACTTTCATTGCGAGATTACCGGGAAGTTGCAGCAACAGCTTCAACCCGCCGTTTTGCTTCTCAGCAGCAATCATGCGAATCGCGACGAACGGAAAGAGAAACGTCGCGGCCAAATCATACGCGCCGAACGTGGGCACGAGGATGCCGTCCAAAGGCGTAAGGCCCTGCGCCAGCGCTGCGGGTCCTCCGCCACCGCCGCTGGCTTCGGCGTACAAACCCACCGCCGTGATGAAACCATGGCCGACCAACGGTCCAATCATCAAGAGTAGAAGCCAGTAAGACCGCGAAGCGAGTAACTCACGCGCTTCTTTGGCCAGGAACTGAAGCAGCAGTTTAGCGTTGGGAATTGCCCCAACACCCCGACGGACAAGTCCGCCGTCTAAACGAGAAGAGGTACTCTTAGGTGAGTGCAAGAAAAATCTCCTCGACTCCGCCGGCGGAGAGATTCGCTTGCGCCC
Organism: Blastocatellia bacterium; assembly: GCA_033858155.1. Classification (GTDB taxonomy): domain Bacteria; phylum Acidobacteriota; class Blastocatellia; order Pyrinomonadales; family Pyrinomonadaceae; genus UBA11740. Next base: position 12,929 of record JAWVCT010000105.1, on the reverse strand, counting down.
GCAACTCGGCGATGCTTCCCTCGCCCACAACTTTTCCCGCACTCAACATCACCAGCCGATCGCAAACTCTGCCCGCATCGACCAGTTGATGGATCGAGAGCATTAGCGTGCGTCCGTCTGCCACATGACTTCTTAGCAGAGCCATCACGTCGCGCGTCTGCCTGAGGTCGAGCCCGTCGAAGGGTTCATCAAGCATCAGCAAGTCATGCGGGGTCAGCAATCCCAGAGCGAGAAGCAGACGCTTGCGCTCGCCCTTGGACAGCGAGGACATGCGCGACTTCATAATCTCGTCCAGGCGCAAAGGTTGAACGAGCGCAGCGACCGGCATAATCGGCCGGTAAAGTTTTTGAAAGAAGCGCAGAGCCCAGCTAACTGTCTGCTCGGCCCACGGAAGAATTCCATCGGGCAAGTAGAAGAGAGTCTCTTTGCGACGCTCCGGAGGCAGAATCTTTTCCGCGGCCTTCATCGTTCCGGCGTCCGCGGGCATTAATCCGGCGAGACAGTCGAATAGCGTCGTCTTCCCGGCGCCGTTGGGACCGATTAGCCCGAGGACTTCGCCGCGTCGCACAGTGAAACTTACATTACTGAGCACGCAACGCTGCTGGAAATACTTGGTGACGCCTGTAACTGTTAAGAGATCGCTCATCGGTGACTGAAGATGCGAGGATACCGCACGATTGGTTTCAATGGCATCTTGTCTCTCTCCTATTAGTAGTGCGTCAGCTGAAATGAATCCTCTCATTAGCACCTGGCTTCAGCCAGGTGTTACTCGGTGAGATTGATTCCTAAAACCGTTTCAAACGGTTTCGATGGAAACAGTTGAAAACGGTTGGTTCCGATCAGTGGTTGACTGATCACCTTAATTGAAGTGTGGTGCTAATGAGAATTGCAGAGCGTATAGGTCCGCAGTCTCTACTACCAGACATCGTAGGGCCGTTTGAATCGCGTCACGCGCATCGTGCGCTATTATTCACGGGCGCGACAGTTCGATGTGCCTTTCATCGCGCGCATTCACCAACGACTGTCTCTATTTGCGAAGTCGAGTCCCGCATCTTAGAATGCGGCGACTTCCGCGGCAATTGGAAAACGTGATTCTGATCCTCTTCACCACTTTTGGGGCCGTCTTTGTCGCCGAGATTGTAGGCGACAAGCTGCTCTACACGACCGGCGTTCTGGCCGCGCGTTATCGCACTACGCCGATCATGTTGGGCATGGCGATCGCTTTCATGGCCAAGATGGGAGTCGCCGTGCTGGTCGGGGACGCCGTGGCAAAATTGCCGCGGACACTGGTCGCTACCATTACCGCGATCAGTTTTCTGGGTGTGGCTGTGGCACTATGGCGTAAATCTGATCGAGCGCCTGAGTCCAAAGAGAAACACCGATCGTCAAAGGCGGCGGCGATTTCGTTCGCGGCGATTTTCTTGTCAGAATGGGGCGACGTTGGCCAGATCACCGCCGCGACACTGACGGCAAAATATCACCGGCCATTCGTCGTGTGGCTTGGCGCGGTGACCGCGATGGTCACGAAGGGCGCGCTGGCGGCTTTCCTTGGCGGAGGCATTCGCCGTTGGCTGCGGGACCGTGTTGCTCCCGGAGTTGTGCGCTATGTAGCGGTAGGTCTGTTGTTAGTTCTAGGCGTGCTGTCTGTGTTGGAAGTTCTGTCTGAGAAAAACTGAGTCGCGATCGCCGGCTAAGTTCGCGGATGATTGAGTATGACGTCAGAACCGGGAGCGGTAGCGACCGATTTTGTTGTAGCGCAAATTGGTAATTTGCGAACCAGCGCAAGTTAACAACTTGCGTTACTTCGTTGCGATATTAATTGGTATTCGAGTCAACATCTTGAACGTTTCAAAGCAGGATCGAAAAAACGCTTTTCGCTTCATTGTCGCGCTCGGCTTTGTCAGCCTGTTCGCGGACATGACCTATGAGGGCGCGCACAGCGTCATTGGCCCGTTACTCAAGGACCTGGGCGCCAGCGCCACGCAGGTAGGTATCATCGCGGGACTGGGCGAGATGATCGCCGCCAGTCTGCGTTATTTCTCCGGCCGCCTGGCCGACAAGACGCGCGCTTACTGGACGATCACTACGCTCGGATATTTCTTGAATCTGGTGGTCGTGCCCGGACTGGCGTTCGCGGGAAATTGGCAGGCCGCCGCGCTGCTGATCATCGCCGAGCGCACGGGGAAAAGTTTGCGCGGCCCCGCCCGCGACGTTTTGCTTTCCGAGGCCACGGAAGTCGTCGGTCACGGCAAGGGCTTCGGACTACACGCCGCAATGGATCAGGCCGGCGCCGTTCTTGGTCCGTTATTCGTGGCTATCTCCGTCGCGCGGACACATCATTTTGGTCCAGCTTTTCTTTGGCTGGCAGTGCCGGCCGTGGCTGCTTTTATCGCGCTACTATTTGCGCGCGCGGCGCGGCCTCACAAGGGCACACCGCCGCCACCACCGACCGAAAGGAATCTTCCGAAGGTTTTCTGGATCTACGTCGCGGCCGCGGGCTTGCTCGCCCTGGGCTTTGTTGATTTCCCGCTGCTGGCCTATCACTTTCAAAGCAAGTCGCTCACAAAGCCAGAAACAATTCCGTTACTTTACGCGGGCGCGATGGGCGTAAATGGTTTGACTGCGCTCTTGTTCGGGAGACTTTTCGATCGATACGGCATTCAGATTATCGTGTTGGGGATTTTAGTCTCGCTGCTGGCCTTGCCGTTTGGTTTTCTGGGCGGACCGACAGGTGTCTATCTGAGCGTCGCTTTTTGGGGCACGGGCTTGGGTGCGCAGGACGCGACCCTGCGCTCCGGCATTTCTCAGGCAGTGTCGATGAACAAACGGGGGACGGCCTTTGGCGCGTTCAACGCGGCGTACGGGGTGCTGTGGTTTGTAGGGAGCGTCACGATGGGGATGCTGTACGATTACTCTCTGATCGCTTTAGTGGTCTTCGGCGCCGTAGCGCAGCTAAGCGCCGCGGTGTTATTTGTTTGGTTACGCCGGCCGCTGGAGGAAATGAAAGCGACATAGCATCAGTTGGAATGACGGCGTAGGGGTTCGATTTTGCCGTTTCGATAAAAAAGCGATGAGCCGCGGAGCGGCAAAAGATCTGTGGCCCATGGCGTGAGCATGGGATCGTTGATGTCGGATTCGACGCAGCCCCAGCGGGGCGCAACCTTTGCCTGGACCATCTTATAGTTTCGCCGCGCCGTGGCTGATTCGTTGCTCGCGACGTTACCCACGGCTTACGCCGTGGGCTACAGATCTCTTGCCGCTCCGCGGCTGATTTAATCAAGCGAAAAGATTTTAAGAGAGAAACCTGACCGCGCTTTCGATTACAGTGTGGATAGTCACCAGCACGATCGGGTTGTTGGCTATGACAAGAGCGAGCAGGAGCAGACCACAAACTGAAGCAGTCGGTGCGAGGCGAGTAATCAAGCGATTAGAACTTCGGCGCAGGTAGCCATTCGAAGCGATCTCCAGCAAGCGGCGCACGCGAGCTTTCACTCCACGAGTTTCTTCTACACCCACCAGAAATGCCGCCAGAGGAACTGCTGCCCGCGCTCCGATCGGAACCATCTTCGCGATTTTTACTAAGGCCGACGCCAGATTCAGAGCTGTGTCCACGCTGTGTTGGGCCGCACGTTCATCGGCGGCGCTTTCCGCGGCCTCCGCCCAGGCTCGATCGAGCGTCCGGCCGCAGGGGACAATCATCAACACATCGGCGCAGGCTCGCATTAACGAGCGCTTGAGATTGTCGTAAGCGTGCAGGTGTCCAGCTTCGTGCGCGATGGCCGCCGCCAATTCTTCCTGGCTAAGCGTTTCTAAAACGTGTGCGGCGATAAATAGGCGCGGCCTGAAGGTACCGACGACGGCAATGATCGGAAATGGATTAGAGATGCGAAACGTTGGGATGCTAGTGCCACTGAGCTTTATCCGGACCGCGCCGGCGAGCCACTCTTGCAGCAGCGTTCGTGTTGCAAACCACGAACGTACGGCTCGGCATAGAGCGAGAGCAACGCCGATCGCGGAAAGGATTGCCAGGCCCGCGAGCTTCTTGCTGACGATTTCAGATGTGCGGTAAGGCTCGTAGCCGAGATAGGAAGGCACCAGAAACAAGGCAACCGAGAGCATGGCCAGAGCCGCCGGGCCGACGCGTAGAGCGAAAAGAATTTCAGCGCGCGTTCGAGCTGAGCGGTCCTGCAATAGCCGTCGCACCAATGGCGAGCAGGCGCCAAATGCCAACGAAGCCAGCGCGTTGATCGTCAACAGCGCTGCCAGTACCAGACAAATTCCCAGCAATTCGTACACGCCTAATCCGCCTTTCGCCGCAGCTCTCGCTTCTTTTCTTTGATCAAACGATCGAGCTCATCCAGCAATTCGCGGTCACGCTCGCTGACCGTATCCACGATGCAGGCCAGGACGGGTTGAACACCCTGCGCATCCCGTCCGAGCAAGCCGTCGATTACGTCTTCGCGGATGCCATGCTCGAATTCTTCACGTGAGACGGCTGGTGAATAAAAGAAGGCGCGTCCGTCTTTGCGACGATCGAGAATCTGTTTGCGGAAGAGACGATCGAGCGTGGTCATCAAGGTGGTGTAAGCGATGCGTTCTTCGAAGACCAGATAGATGTCGCGCACGCTGACTTCACCGCTGCGCCAGATTTCATCCAGCACCTGCCGCTCGAGTTTTCCGAGCGCCAACGAAGCAACTTCGCTGGGCCGGCGAAATCCGCGTAAGAGAAATCGGGGAGCTTTCATGGTGAGGAGCATTTTGCGCGGGAGGCCGACATTATGTCAACGATCTCCAGAGTCGATGAGTCAGTATCGGGAGCAATAGCGACCGCGTATTGCTGTAGCGCAAATTGCTAATTTGCGAACCAGCGCAAGTTAACAACTTGCGCTACTGCGCCGAGACCCGGTCGCCACCGCTCCCGGTACTGATCACGTTTCCACGCGAGCATCACCCGACGAACTCAATATCAACCTGGTGCGGGATGATGCCCCGCTCGTGACCCTCGGTAAGCAAACGGCGCACGGCTTCGCGGCCGCGTTCGCCGTAATCAAGCGTCAGGTCGTTCACCCACATCGCGACGAAGCGATCCGCCAGCGCCGGATCCATGTCGCGCGCGAACTGCATTGCGTACTGCAAAGCATCTTCACGATTGTCGAGTGAGTACTGAATACTCTCTTTCAGCAAAGCTGAAACCTGGCCGATCGTTTCGGCGCCGAGGTCTCGCCGGATCGCGTTTCCGCCCATTGGCAGCGGCAGGCCTCCAGTGTGTTCGTGCCACCACTCGCCGAGGTCCAGGACCTTGTGCAGACCCATTGTTTGATAGAAGAGTTGGCCCTCGTGAATCAGAAGACCGGCATCGCAGCGTCCCGAAGTCACCGCATCGATGATCTGATCAAAGGGCACGACTTCATACTCGAAATTCGGTTGATAAATGCTGAGCGCCAGAAACGCACTGGTGAGTTTGCCGGGCACGGCGATCTTCATCTTCGATAAGTCAGACGGCTTACGCTCTTCGTTGGCGACGATTATCGGACCGTAATTGTCGCCAATCGAGGCTCCGTGCGGCAGCAGCGCATACTTGTCGGCGACGTAGGCGTAAGCGTGAAAGCTGATCGCGGTGACGTCGTAGGTACCCCTGGTTGCTTCTTCGTTCAGCGTCTGAATGTCTTTGAGAACGTGCTCGAATTCAAGTTCGCCGGTTTCGAGTTTTTGCGTCGCCAGCGCGTAGAACATAAAGGCGTCGTCGGAGTCCGGCGAGTGGGCAACAGTAATTGTGCGTGTTTGAGTTGTAGTCATTGATAATAAGAGATAGTTGAGATGGCGAATAAATGTTTCAATCTTAGGCGAGCTTTTCTGGACGCCGTTTAAGCGACGACGTTTTCCCGGGTTACCGAGTTATAAAGCGTATCGCGCTCGACCGCTTCGAAGCCGGCTTCTTCGATCAAGCCGATGAGTTCGGGACGCGTCATCTTCACCTCGTTGTTGGCTTCGACGGAATAGCTCTCAGTCAGTTCCCCGCCCTGCGTGATGGTGCCGTCGACGTCGTTTGCGCCGAAATGCAAAGCGACCTGGGCGAGGCGTTTGCCGAGCATTACCCAGTACGCTTTGATGTGCGGGAAGTTGTCGAGCATCAGGCGCGACACGGCCATAGTCTTTAGCGAATCGACGCCGGAAGGCCCGGGCAGGTGCGCCATCTGCGTGTCAGGCGGATAAAAGGCCAGCGGAATGAAGCATTGAAAGCCTCCGGATTTGTCCTGCTGCTCGCGCAGGCGAACGAGATGATCGACGCGGTCTTCCGCGGATTCGATATGGCCGTAAAGCATCGTGGCGTTTGTTTTCAAACCCGCGGAGTGCACTTTTCCGGTCAATTCAAGCCAGCGTTCGGCGTCGCATTTGTGAGCGCAAATCATCGAGCGCGTGGGCTCGCGAAAGATTTCGGCGCCGCCACCCGGACAGGAATCCAGGCCGGCCTCGATTAACTGATGAATCACATCCTCGTCCTTCATCTTGTAGAAAGAAGCGAAGTGATCGAGCTCGACCATCGTGAACGCTTTGAGATGAAGCTGGGGATAGTGCTGCTTCAAAGCCGAAAGCAAGTCGGTGAAATAGCTGAACGGCAATTTTGTGTTCAAGCCGCCGGTGATGTGGAGTTCCGTCGCGCCTTCCGTCACGGCCTCTCCCGCGATACGAAGCGAGTCGTCGATGTTGTGTGTATAAGCGTCGGGTTGACGCGGCGTGCGAAAGAAACCGCAGAACTTGCAATCGACGTAACAAACATTCGTCGGATTGAAATGACGATTGACGTTGAAGTAAGTCGTGCGCCCATGTTTCTGCTGCCGCACGGTATCGGCAAGTTTGCCCAGCGCGTTCAGATCATTGGTTCCGAAGAGGGCCACGCCGTCCGCGAATGAGAGACGCTCGCCTTTATTCACCTTCGCGCTGATCTCGTTAAGTTGTAGGTCGTGTGAAAAACTCATAATGAAAACATCTAATCCCAGAGTGCTCGAACTTGCAGAACAAAACCCTTCAGCAAAGGATCACCGGAAACGGTTTCAGGGTCATTCAGAATTTCAGCGGCGATGCCCGGCGGTATGAACTTTGCGCTCGAAAGAGGCTTTTGTTGCCAAGGGCGCTGAAGTCAAAGACCATGCCGCTCTCAAGTGCTATGTAGTGCTCATTTGTTCTCTCCCGAACCTAAAATCGAAACAAAACTGCACCACCGAAAGTCAAAAACAAAATCACGCTCACAAAAGCATTCGTCGTAAAAAACGCCGCATTGAGTTTGCTCAAATCGTCAGCGCGTACCAGCGCGTGCTGGTAAATAAGCAGGCCGGCCGTGGCGATTAACCCTACCACAGCGAGCAGTCCCAAATGCGTCACAAAGTATAGCGCAAGCAGCGCCGCGAACGCTCCCGCGTGCAGGAGGCGCGAAATCCACAGTGACCGCGCAATCCCAAATCGCGCCGGGATCGAATGCAAGCCCTCGCGGCGATCGAACTCATGGTCCTGGCAAGCGTAAAGAACGTCAAAGCCCGCGGTCCAGAGCATGACGATCAGCGACAACAAGAGTGGGGCAGGACTATCGATCGAGCCCCGCACCGCAATCCACGCCCCCGTCGGGGCAATCGCCAGACACCATCCCAATACCAGATGTGACAACAACGTCCATCGCTTGGTGTATGAGTAGAGCACGACGCTGGCGAGCGCGACGGGCGAAAGCAGAAGGGTTAGGCGATTGAGCATCGCGGCCGCGAACACAAACAGACCTGCTCCGCAGAACGTAAACGCCAGAACGAATCCGACCGATAACGCGCCGGCCGGAATCGCGCGCATGCGGGTGCGCGGATTGCGCTCGTCGTACTCCTTATCCGCGACTCGATTGAAAGCCATCGCCGTCGATCGCGCGCCCACCATCGCCAAAGTAATCCACAGAATTTGAGTCGCCGTCGGCAATCCCTGTGCGGCCAGTACTGCGCCCAGAAACGCAAACGGCAGCGCAAAAAGCGTGTGCTCGATTTTGATCATCTCGAGCGTCGTGCCGATGTTCTTCAGAATCATGGATCGTTAGAGAATGCTTGGCCCGTTTAGAGCGCGGACTCTGTCCGCGCGGCGGGACAAGTCTTGCTTCGAAACATTTCTTACTCGCCCTTCCAACGCGTGGCTGTCGAATGTGGAATCGCGAACTGATCCAGAATGCGAAAGACCAGATGGTCCACCAGGGCCTCGATCGTTTGCGGCCGATGATAGAAGCCGGGGCTCGCGGGCAGAATCTGCGCACCGGCCTGCGCTAACTTCAAAAGATTCTCCAGATGAATTGCATTGTAGGGCGACTCTCGCGGCACTACGACCAGCTTGCGGCCTTCCTTCAGCGTCACATCAGCGGCGCGATGAATCAGATTAGTGCCGGCCCCTGAAGCGATAGCCCCGAGAGTGCCCATCGAACATGGAACGATCAACATGCCCGCTTGTGGGTGCGAGCCCGAAGAGGGCGTCGCCGCCATGTTATCAAGCCGGTGCCAGCGAATCAGCTTCGCTTCAGTTGGCAACCCAATCCACTCGTTGATTTTCTTCTCGTCGGCATTACGCAGATCAAAACCGAGCTCGACCATGGCCACCGTTTTCGCGGAATCCGAGACGATCAAGTTGATGCGTTCAACCACGCCGCTGGCCGCCAGATGAACCAGCGTGCGATGCGCGTAAATCGCGCCAGAGGCTCCGGTAATGGCGACTGTTAGTTCCACAAATGAATGATAACCGTGATGCTGATCTTACGTTCGCCGACTGTCATTCGCAAATAGCGAGTTAGGAGCGCGGGCTTCGATGTTAGAATCAGGAGTCGTTGTTCAACAAACTGCTCTCAACTTACTGGGCGCCCTTGCATCGAAGTGCTATCAACACTACCCGGATGAAAAAGTCACGAGCAAAGCGATCTCCGGGCCGAACGACAGCGGACGGAGATCGCAACAGAACCAGGTTGAGTCGCTTCGCGCAAACGCTTCTGCGCGAATGGAAAAGATTGGATCTGCCGTCGGCCAACGCGAAAGCGGTGGTTGCCGTTTCGGGCGGCGCGGACTCGGTCGCACTACTGCTAGCGCTCGACGAACTCATCAAATCCGGAAGACTAACAATTGACGCGTTGGTTGCTCATCTTAATCACCGTCTGCGCGGTAAGGCCGGCGACGCTGATGCGCGTTGGGTCGCTCTGTTGGCAAAGCGACTTGGCCACAAAGCCGCAATCGGAAGTGTTGACGTGAAGCAGCGTGCGGCAAAGACTGGGGACAACCTGGAGCAAGCAGCCCGGCGTGCTCGCTATGAATTTCTGGAGAACAAGGCAAGCAACACGAGAGCTAACATTGTCCTGACAGCGCACACGATGGACGATCAAGCCGAGACAGTCCTGTTGAATTTGTTGCGCGGCAGTGGCGGCAAGGGTCTCGGCGGCGTCGAGCCGGTGCGGCCCATTTCCGCCGGAAGCAAGATCTCGCTAGCACGGCCGCTGCTCTCCTGGGCGCAACGACAGGACACGGAAAAGTATTGCCGCCAGCAGGGTGTCGAATTCCGCTCTGACGCGATGAACTTGGATGAAAATTTCGCGCGCGTCCGCGTCCGTCGCCAACTCATCCCGCTAATGCAGACCTTCAATCCGAAGTTGGTAGCGTGCTTAGCGCGTACAGCAGAACTATTGCGAGATGATAGCAGCGCCCTCGAACAAGGCGCTGGGAGGCTGCTTGAATTGTCTCTCGAACCGGAGTTAACAGCGGTCGATGGAGAGGGCGCCGGCAACCTTCTACGAATTGATTTGCTCGCTTTGGCGCCGCCGGCGTTGCGCCGTCGCGCCTTGCGACACTGGCTGGGGCGGTGTCGTGGCGACCTGAAAAGACTCGAGCTGGTACATATCGTTGCCCTCGAGCGGCTCTTACTCAACGGAGGCGGAGGACGGACGATTGAGTTGCCCGGCGGCGCGACAGTGACCCGGAAGCTCGGGCTGCTCAAATTCAGCGGCTGATGACATTTTGCCTGGGATTTGAACCTTACGTTACGGCAAGACCTATTAAGCCCGAGCCGTGACGTTGAGATCGCTGGGCTGAGACTTTGGGGCACCTGGAAGGCTAAGTGAGGCATCTCAAAAGAGCTTGTAACTGAGTTCCGCATGGGCGCGGGAAAGAGGCGGGGGCAGGGCAAATGTGAACCGGCTCTTACAAGAACGGCCGATTTGAGGTATGATCGGCCTCGGAGGAAGTGAAACCTTTGAGTTCTACTGCAAGACAAATCATTTTTTGGCTGCTCATTATTGCGGGCGCGTTATTGATCTATAAGCTCGTCAATCCAAGCAGCAAGAACACCCAAAACATCGACCTGGTTCAGCTCGATCAGAAAATTCAGAGTGGCCAACTGAAGCAGTTGACCATTGAACAGAACGAAGCTGTGGCTGTTGATCGCGACACGGGCATGGAGTATCGCGTCCAACTCACCAACGAGACGGCGAAAAACGATCTGCTTAAAGAGGCCAGAGAGGCGGGTCCCAATGGCAAGGCGCGGGTGGATCGAGTGGAAGACAAAGCCGGGAGTAGTTATCTGTGGCCGGCCCTCTATTACCTCCTGCCGTTTGTGCTCATCTTCGGTTTCTGGATTTTCATGTTGCGGCAAATGCAGTCAGGCGGCAACAAAGCGCTTTCCTTTGGTAAGTCGCGAGCGAAACTGCTCAGCAACCAGCAAAAGCGCGTGACCTTCAAGGACGTCGCCGGCGTTGAAGAAGCCAAGGAAGAGCTCCAGGAGATTATTGAGTTTCTGAAGGAACCGCAAAAGTTTCAGAAGCTCGGCGGCCGGATTCCCAAAGGCGTTTTGATGATGGGCCCGCCGGGAACTGGAAAGACCCTTCTGGCGCGCGCGATTGCCGGCGAAGCCAACGTACCGTTCTTCTCGATTTCGGGTTCGGACTTCGTCGAGATGTTTGTGGGTGTGGGCGCCTCTCGGGTGCGCGATCTTTTCGAACAAGGAAAGAAGAACGCGCCTTGCATTATCTTTATCGATGAGATTGACGCCGTAGGACGCCATCGTGGAGCGGGACTCGGCGGCGGTCACGATGAGCGCGAACAGACTCTTAATCAGTTGCTGGTTGAGATGGACGGCTTTGAATCGAACGACGGCGTGATCCTGATCGCTTCGACGAACCGGCCGGACGTTTTAGATCCGGCGTTGCTTCGACCCGGGCGATTCGATCGTCGCGTCGTTGTATCGCGGCCTGATGTCCGCGGACGTGAAGGCATTCTGAAAGTTCACACGCGTAAAATCCCGCTCGGTGAAGATGTTGATATCAGCGTGATCGCGCGCGGCACGCCGGGCTTTACCGGCGCGGATCTGGCGAACCTGGTTAACGAGGCCGCGCTCAACGCGGCGCGTTACAACAAGAAAGTTGTCTCGATGTCCGACTTTGAGTTGGCCAAAGACAAAGTTCTGATGGGCGCCGAGCGCAAGAGCATGGTCATTTCAAACGAGGAGAAGCGCGTCACTGCTTATCACGAAGCGGGACACACCCTGGTCGGCTTGAAAGTTCCGAACGCCGATCCGGTGCACAAGGTTACCATCATTCCGCGCGGTATGGCTCTGGGCGTGACTCAGCAGTTGCCGGAAGGCGATCGCCACAATTACACGCAGGAGTATCTATTGGGTCAGATCTCGATCCTGATGGGTGGGCGCATCGCGGAAGAAACGTTCCTCGGCAGTATCACCACTGGTGCTTCCAACGACATCGAACGGGCGACCGAACTGGCCCGGGCGATGGTCTGCGAGTATGGTATGTCCGAACTTGGACCACTGACGTTTGGTAAGAAGGAAGAGCAGATATTCCTGGGCCGTGAGATCGCCCAGCATCGCGACTATTCCGAAGAGACTTCCATTCGCATCGATTCGGAAGTGCGCAAGATTGTCACTGAACAATACGCGCGCGCGCGCCGCATTCTCGAAGAGAATCGCGATACGATGGTGCGATTGGCCGAAACTTTGCTGGAGCACGAATCGCTCGACGGCGTGCAGATTCGCCGCATCGTCGCTGGTTTGACGATCGATGACGCTGAGTCAGCGGCCAGCTCCGAAGCGCCGACACCAGTCAATGAACCGAATGCGCGGCCGCTCAAGCCAATCCTGCCGCCGATTACCGGCAGCAATCCGGCGCCGGCATAAGCAAAGGCAAAAAGAAAAGGGTAAAAGGAAAAAGGCGAGGGCTCCGGCTCTCGCTTTTTTCTTCGTAGGTGGTACGTTTCCACTTAGTGTGGCGAAACCACGCTGAAGCAGTCTTTACTTTTTCCCTTTTCCTTTTTACTTTTGCCTTCTAATGGAAACCGCGGATGTAGTTATCATCGGCAGCGGCATTGTCGGATCGAGTGTCGCTTACCATCTCGCGCAAGCCGGTTGTACCAATGTCCTGGTGATTGAGCGCGAGGCGCACCAGGGCAAAGGCTCGACGGGGAAGAGCATGGGCGGCGTGCGTGCGCAGTTCTCTACACCCGTCAACATCCAGATGTCGCGTTACTCGATCGACTTCTTTTCAAAGTTTGATGAAGTAGTGGGACATCCGGCGGACTACCGCGCGCACGGTTATCTGTTTTGCGCTACGACTGAAAGTCATCTGAATTACCTGAAGGACAACCGCATACGGCAGCTTTCTCTGGGCGTGAAGAATGTCGAGCTGGTTTCACCCGCAGAAATTATAGAGATGGTGCCGCAGTTGCGCGCTGACGATATCGTGGGTGGTACGTTTTGTCCGACCGATGGCTTTGTCGATCCGCACAGCGTGATGATGGGGTTCATGCTCAACGCGCGCGAACGCGGCGCGCGCTTGTGGCTGGATACGAAGGTGACCGGAATTCAAGTCGCTGCCGGGAACGCGGACGTCTCGTCCGCACCAGGCGGCACAAGCGCGAACTCTAAAC
>JAWVCT010000104.1:0-7645 GCA_033858155.1 Blastocatellia bacterium | reverse complement strand
GGCACTAATATACTTGACTCATTACGGCAATGGCTCTGCCACTCTGATGCGCCGGTAAGTCTGCGACTTGCCGGCGGCGAACCTTCTTTTTCATTCGGGTCTTCGACCCGTCACGGTCAGAGACCGTTCAGATTAATGGGTCACGTTTCGGCAAGTCCGAGACTTGCCGCGCATCAGAGTGGCAGAGCCATTGCAGCGACCGCATCGAAGTTCGACAGAAGCCCGCGCGGAGTCAAGTATGTCGCTGCCGTTTGAACGGTTTTTCTCAGGAAGCCGTTGAAACGGCTGACCGTCTCACCCCGGCTGCCACTCACCTCACTGAAGTGAGGTGCTAATGAGAGCTAAACTGAAGAGGTACCGAGCGAAAATGCGTGTTAAGATGCGCCTTCGAAAATTGACGAATTATTCTCTGCGCTTTGATTTGCAAAGACTGACTCGCATTCGTTGACCAGCCTTAATGCTCGTTCTACTACTACTAGGGACCTGGCTTTGACGCGCGAGAAAGGACTGGCAGCACCATTCCAACATCAACAGATCACTTGCCCTTCTCTCGCTTCAGTAACATTTTCGAATTGTTTCTGATCAGCCTCGTGATTCTATTCCTGGAGCTGGCCGGCATTCGTTGGTTTCCGGCTCATGTTCTTTACCTCACGTTTTTTACCAACGTCGTGCTGCTGGCGTCTTTCCTGGGAATGTCTGTCGGTTGTTTGGCCGCCGGCCATCGCCGCAATTATCTGACCTGGACTCCACTCCTGCTCGTCGTTGCGTTGGCATCGGCGCATGCCGTTGAGATCACCAGCGGCTTGTTCGCGAGATTCGTGGATGTGGGCAATCAGGCCTCGCCACAGCAGGTCTTCTTCGGCACCGAATATCACAGCCAGGATCTATCGCATTACGCCATTCCGGTCGAGGTATTGTGCGGCTTCTTCTTCCTGATTATCGCGCTCGCGTTCATCGGTCCCGGCCAGGAATTGGGGCGCGCCCTCAAGCGTTGGCCCAACCGAGTCCAGGCTTACACCTGGAACATCGTCGGCAGCATCGCCGGCATTGTTCTGTTTGCCGCTTGCTCATGGCTCGAGTTGTCATCGTTCTGGTGGTTCTTACTAATCGCCGTGGGCCTCGGTTACTTCTATTTCATTTCACCGCGGCAACGTTTTCCAGGAGGTCTGTTTAGTTGGAGGGGCCCGTTGACTGCTTTGCTGCTCGTGCTCGTGGTCTGGCTGGCAGCCTTTGTGCCCGTGCATAAAGATGGCGGGGGCCAGCGCAAAACCGAGCAATTTTGGTCGCCTTATTACAGAATTGATTTTGAGAGAGCCGACCTCTCGCTTTCGGTGAACCTCATCTATCACCAGCAAATGGTTTCCCGAAATCAGAATTTTCCGGCTTACGCCCTGCCGCACTTGCTGAATCGCGACGCCGGCCGAGCACCTTTCGCTGATGTGCTGATAATCGGGGCCGGTTCAGGTAACGACGTCAGCCGGGCGCTTCAGTGGGGAGCCCAACACGTCGACGCCGTCGAGATCGACCCGGCCATAAACCGGCTCGGGCGACAGTATCATCCCGACCGGCCTTATCAGGATCCCCGCGTCGAGATTCATCTGGATGACGGGCGGAACTTTCTCCGCTCGACTAAGCGCAAGTACGATCTGGTCATCTACGCGCTGGTTGACTCCCTGGTCTTGCACAGCGGCTACAGCAATATTCGGCTTGAGAGTTTTCTGTTCACGCGCCAGGCGTATCAGGACGTGCACCGCCACCTCAAGCCCAACGGCAATTTCGTCGTTTACAACTATTTTCGCCAGGGGTGGCTGGCGGCCCGTCTGCAAAAAGGTTTGGAAGAAGTATTCGGCGCGGGAAATACATTAGTGCTCACGCTGCCTTATCGAAAAGTCATCGAGGCGGACCGAGCGACCTTTGGCGACTTCACGATATTTTTTTCGGGCGCGACGGACGATTTGCGGAACGCCTTTGCGCGGCAACCTGACTATTGGCTGCGCGACGACGAACCGCCTGGGCCCACTTCACCAAACGGCTTCCAACAAACTGGGCCAGAGGTGATGCCGTCCGCGGAACAAACGGCAGAGAAAGCAGCAACGTCTCATTGGCAGCATTTTGGTTTGGCAACAGTCTTGCCGCCTGAGGGCAGTTTGCGCACCGCCACCGATGATTGGCCATTCCTCTATCTGCGTAAACCGATGATCCCGACGCAGAGCTTGCGCGGAATGCTGATCATGGGCGGCCTGGGGTTGCTGTTAATTTTTCTTTTCCAACCGCGTCGAACCACGGCAACCGAACGCGGCATTAAGATGGGGCGCGCCGGCCACGCACTTAACCTTCAACTCTTCTTTTTGGGCGCCGGATTTATGCTGGTTGAGACGAAAGCGGTGGTCGCGATGGCGCTGCTGTTCGGCAGTACGTGGGTGGTGAACTCGGTGGTTTTCTTTGCTGTTCTGGTAATGATCCTGCTCGCCAATCGCTGGACTCTTCGGTTTCAGCCGGAACGCTTGTGGCCTTATTACGTTGGTTTGCTAATTACCTTGATACTGAACACCGTCGTCCCGCTCGATTTTTTTCTGGGTATGAATCGTAGCATTCAGGTGATTGGCTCCAGCCTGCTGGCGTTCGCGCCGATTCTGTTTGCGGGTGTGATCTTTGCCGCGTCTTTCAAACGGACCAATGAACCAGATCGAGCCTTCGGCATGAACATCGCCGGAGCAATAGTTGGTGGGCTCGCCGAATATAGTTCAATGCTGCTGGGGTTTCAGTATGTGGTCCTGGTTGCCATTGTGTTCTACGCACTTTCGGCAATCGGCTTGTGGCGGGTGGGCCAGGCGACAATTGACGAGACCTCAACGGACCCTGCGGCCGCCGAGGTGTAAGAAGCGCGAGCCTGATGAGGTCGGGAGTGGTAGCGACCGGGTTGCAGTGTTGACGATCTGGAAAACCGGGTCGCTACCGATCCCGGTACTGACTCCATAACCTAACCACTTCACGAAAACGGACTCGTGAACTTAAGACACACAGGTGATGGCACCTGCGCCACCTGTCCCGTCGAGCTGAGCCGGCCCGTCTTTTGATCACGCCGGAAGACCACGATGTTGTCGGATTTCTGATTCGCCACCAGCAAAAACGCTCCCGTGGGATCGATGGCAAAGTTGCGCGGTGTCATGCCCCGCGTGGATTCGTGGCCCATCGAGGTGAGGGTGCCGAGGCGCGGGTCAATCGCGAACATGGCGATGCTGTCGTGACCTCGGTTCGAACAATAAAAAAATCGCCCATCCGAGGAAACATGGATGTCGGCACTCCAGCTCGTACCCTTGAAATCCGCCGGGAGTGTGCTCAAGGTTTGCAGCTCTCTCAGACTTCCCTTCTCAGGATCGCGCGTGAAGGTGCTTACCGTCGAATGCAGTTCGTTAACCACGAAGACACTTTTACCGCTGGGATGAAAAGCAAAATGGCGCGGGCCGGCCCCTGGCTTGACCTGCACCCACGGCGGTTCACCCGGCAGAAGCTTTCCGTTTCGCGTGTCAAAGCGGAAAATCATGATCTTGTCTGTTCCCAGATCGCATGAGTACGCGAACCTGTTGTTTGAATCGAGCACGATACAGTGCGCGTGCGGGCCTTCCTGGCGCTCCCGGTTTACGCTCGATCCCACAGCCTGTTTGATTTCCGTAGCCTCGCCCAAACTGCCGTCGGGCTGAACCGGGAAGACGGCCACGCTCCCTCCGGTGTAATTCGCAATCAAGACAAACCTGCCGGCGGTATCCACTTCCACATAACATGGATCGCTACCTAACGAAGGTTGTTGATTTAAGAAGCGCAGTTCTCCAGTCCTTTGATCGATCGCAAAGGAGCTGGCTGCTCCGCTTTTCTTACCGCCAAAGTCCGCGACTTCATTAACCGCATATAGATATCGACGGTTGGGCGCGAGAGTGAGAAAGGAAGGGTTCACTACGCCCTTCGTCATGGCAACGGGCCGTAACTCTCCCGAAGAGAGATTCAAACGGTACAGATAAATTCCCTCACTCTTGCCCGTCGTGTAGGTTCCCACATATAGCAGCAATGCCCCGTCGAGCTTTGCACCCATCACGCCAAACGGAAGCGTCAGTCCCAACGCGCCAAGGCCGGCAAATCTCAAGAACTCGCGCCGCGCAACGACGCTGTCATCTTTGGGGATCACTGGTTTGATTTTCTCCTTGGAGTAGTAAACCCGATGGTTCTATTTCTCGAAAGCGATGTTATCTACCACGAGGGTGCCTTTCTCCATCAAGCATTTATCGCAGTGCACCCCGACTGTGACAGACGTTAACTTCTTGAGGACATCACGCTTCAGATCAAGTTGAATCACCCAAGCTGGTTGGCTGAAAGTATCGAGTTTCAGTTTGTAGGTATTGAAACCCGGGGACACGCGAAAGCTCGCCATGGGATAGCCCGACTCGAGATTGCTCCCCTGGCCGCGTGAAATGAGCTCGACTCGAACGTACTGGGCGGTTTTGGCAAAGACCCGCAGGGTGATGAACTTGTAACCGCTCACATCGTCAGGCACGAGCTTGCCGTCTTTCTCCGGCTCGCCAAAGATCTCCATATTGACGCCCGCCCACTCGTTCGGGATGCGCAGTTCGTAATCGAAAGCCGCGGCAACATCGTCCGCCGTAACTCGCGCAAACGCCGGGGCAGGCGGATTCGCATTTTCCAAGCCACGGAATTGCGGAGGGTTTGCTTCGTTCTGGGAATAGTGATTCAACCGCGTCATCCCGCCGTTCTTACTGACCGGCCGGCCGCTTTGTCCGTTCTGAAAGTCGGCATAGACAAACTTAGAAGCGTTGGACTCGGCCGGCTTTGAAGCATCCTGGGCAGAGACTGAGCCGGCAATGAAAATTAAGACAACTAAAATCGCAGGGCAGGAAAAATTAATTTTCTTCATGAACGTTCCTCCAAAACTACAGATTCTCACGGATCGCGGACATCCCTGTCCGCTCGCGCTCAGCGCGCAAACTCTTAAGACAATTCCTTTGGAAGATATGAGCGGGCTGCGCCCGCTGGCGGACAGGAAGTCCGCGATCCTTTGCGACAACTTCAGTAATCGCAAGGTGATATCAACGCCGGCACCGGCGCCGGAACTGTATCCTGAAATCTGACAGACCTTCGTCGCAGAGCGGCCACCTTCGTTTCAATGTCTTCCGGCGCAATTATTTTCTTTGCTTCGTGAAACACCCAATCGATGTCTTCCTGATAATGGCGTACGGCCGTCGACTTCACGGTAGCATCCTTGATAAACCAAAGATTGAAATTAATCGACATCAGCGATCGCGGGTAATATTGTCCACCATGCTCGGCCAGCGGCTTGGCGTCGATGAAATACTTCACCTTTCCATCAGAGACTTGGGTTACAAGTGTATGCCATCCGGCAATGCTTCCACTGCTCATATTAAAGACGTTGTCTTTTTTCCAATTGGGTTCCGGACTGAAGGTCCTCCAGGAAGTTGTATACAAGGTCGGGCCGACGCTGCCCCAGCCGCCGTTCGGCAGATACTCAAAATCCAGTTCGCTGTAGTCAGGATCCCATGGCGCCTTCAGAGGGCTAATCGTGTAGAAGCTCTCTACAAGTTGATCGCCGCTGGGGCCGTCCGTCGGCGCATCGACAAAGCGAACGCGAGCGGCATAAGTGCCGTCGAGGTATTTGCGTTGGTGGCAAATCTGGCTTTGACGCGTATTGGTTCCAGTGCCGTCAGTCGAAGAGGTCATGCGGAGTAGACGATTGCCTAGGCGATCCTGGTCGAGAGGAAATGACACGCCTTTGTTTCCCCAGGTTGCGCCCGGCACTCCCGGCCAACCGACCGCGGTGCGAACGATCCAGCCGTGTTTGGCAAGCTGCTGATAGTTCGAGTAATTAAAGTCGTCGAAGAGTGTCTGCGCAGAAGCCTTTGCGCGGGAACTGACTTGTGCAACGGCAAATGAGGGAGCAGTAACCATTGTCAGTGAAGCGAGAACCCCGCCTCCTATTGCGAACAAGTGCCTGAGGCATAGCCTGGTCTGAAATGACATTACATTGGTCCTCGTATCGGTGTAGCTTGTTGGTGTTTGCTGGCCGTCGAACGACTAGGATTCTTTCCGAAGTCTCGCTGGCGGTCAAGGACTAAAGTAAATAGTGTCCTGTCGCTAAAGTTACAATCACAATTCGTACTGGCCGCAGGAGGGCCAAATGTCTATAGCTTCATGTCGCAAACAGTCTTTAGCTTCGGAGCGCAATGTGCCGGCCAGCGAAATCATATTTTTCGCCCCTCTGGGGCTTCAAAGTCGTTTGGGCTAATGGTTCTATAAACATTTGGTCCCTACGGGACCTTCGAAATAAAACGATGACTCGCTAGCTCACACACTCCTGAACCCGTGAATACACACGATCGACAATCGTCCTTGCATCGACCTCGCGCTCTGCCTCCGCAATCACTCGAATGATGGGCTCGGTATTTGAACCTCTCACCAGGAACCATCCCTTAGGCAGGATCACTTTTACTCCATCGCGCAGGTCCATCGGATAAGCCGCATACTCCTGGCGAAGCATTCTCAGCACTGCGGAGATTTTATCTGAAGGGCAAACCAGCTTCTCTTTAATCATATGAAACCGCGGCAAAGTATTTACCAACTCAGTAATCGTCTGGCCGGATTCCGCCAACAGATGCAGGATGAGGGCCATGCCCACCAGGCTATCGCGCGCAAAATTGATCCGCGGATAAATGACGCCGCCGTTGCCTTCGCCGCCGATTACGGCGCTTTGCTTCTGCATCTCTTCAGTGACATTGACCTCGCCGATCTTCGACAGAAAGAGCGAGCAACCAAACCGGCTAACTACTTCCTGAAGCGCGGAGGTGGTCGATAAATTTGCCACCACTGGCCCAGGCGTTTTGGCGAGCACACTCCTTGTCGCCAGCAGAAGTGTGTACTCCTCACCAATCGCGACACCCTCCTCTGAAACTATGGCCAGGCGATCGGCGTCCATGTCCTGAGCAAAGCCGACGTCCGCCTGTTCTGCTTTGACGGCGGAGCACAGGTCGCCAAGGTTTTCCGCCAGAGGTTCTGCCGGACGAGGGAATAATCCATTCGGCGTTACATTAATCACAGAAACTTCCGCACCCAGCGCTTCAAGGAGCTTTGGCCCCACCAGCGAGCCGGCTCCATTGCAGGCATCAAGAACTACACCGAGCTTTTTCCTGCGCGGAGGAAGTGGTCCCAACCCGTCCATGATGGTTTGAATATGCAGGTCGGTAGAGCCTGCAGCTTCGGCGACTTCCCGCATTTCCACGCCACCGACCCGCGTGTATTCGCCCTGGTGGTAGATGTCCAGCAGTTCGCGCGCCTGACCGGTGTTCAGAAAAAAACCTCCCCGACCGATGAACTTCAGCGCATTCCATTCCGCGGGATTATGACTGGCAGTAATCGCTATGCCGCCATGGGCGCGATGATGGCGAACCAGTAGTTGCACAGTGGGCACGGGACACATTCCGATATCGATAATGCGGCAGCCACTCGAGAGCAAGCCCGCGATAACTGCCTGTTTGACCATTTCACCCGAGGTGCGTGGATCGCGCCCGATGACAATCGTACGCGCGCCTACATAGGTGCCGAAGGCTTGCGCAAAACGCGCCAA
>JAWVCT010000103.1:0-8697 GCA_033858155.1 Blastocatellia bacterium | reverse complement strand
CTACAGAACCGCGAGCCGTAGCGAGCGGGAATCAAGAGGCCACTTCAAGCAAGAATTCAGTATTGCCGAACCAATCGAGCAAAATAGCCAAGCGTGATTCCTTATCCCGCTCGCTACCGCTCGCGGTTCTGTAACGTCGCTAATTCCTTGATCGACTTTTTGTGCAAAGCTTCCCTTACCTATGACGCGTGCATCTTGAAAGTCAGACAACGGTAGCGGATTGCGAATCCTTGAGTCACGCTAGCATGTGTCTACTCCTGCCTTTCCGATGTTCGCGGCTTCCGTCTTACCGCCCCCTCTTCATTCCACGGATCCTCAGCCCTTTCAATCAAAAAATAAATCGCACCTGCAACTGAAACACTCGCGGCGGATCTATATTTGCGAACGCCGGAATTGCGTTTGTGGCAGTACCGACAGCTACGAGCTGACCGAATGTCGGGTTCGGCGTGCCCGTGTCGCCGTAGACCGTCTGTCCACGGCCGAGATAGTTCCCGTGATTCAGAAGATTGAATCCTTCCAATCTGAGCAGAATCGTCGCGCGTTCCGACAGCTTGATGCGATCCTCGATGAAGACTCCCACGTCCGAGGTTGGGGTGCCGCGGAACGCCGACTTACTGAGGACCCTTCCGTTTACGACCGGACGGTCGTTGTTCGCGCCATCACCGTTGTTGTCAACGCCGGTAGTGGCGCTGAACGGACGCGACGACGCAAGCTGCGTCAACGTGCCGGCCGTGATATTGAACGGCAGCTTGTACGAGAACGTGATCACCGCGCGATGACGCTGATCGAGCACGCTCGGTCCGCGTTCGATCTCTCCGAGCCGCGAGATGATGCTCTCGTTCGGGTTGATGCCGTTGCCGTCCGGTTCGGTGGTGTTGGTAGCCCGCGAGAATGTGTAGCTGACGGCGGTGTACATCTTCGAATTACCACGATAAGTAAACTGAGTCTGCAAACCATCGTAATCGCCGATGCCGAGGTTCATCAAGACGTTGACCTGGCGCACGCCACCGTTCACCGGCAGGATTGGACGAGTAGCGTTGGCCGCAGCAACGGCTTGGGCCGCGGTGCAGGGCGGCGCGACACCTACCGGACAGCGGAACTGTCCCGGGGCCGTACGATCGAAAATGGATGGGGCATTCAAATCAACCGTGCGATAGAGGCCGGTCCAGTGTTGATGCACGTAGTCGCCCCCGACGAACAATCCCTTTGTCACCTCGCGCTCCGCGCCGATTGATATCACCTGGCTGCGCGGGTTCACCAACTTGTCGGGATAGTTCGGAAGGAGGTCGAAGTTCAGCCCGTACCTCGCGAACTGCGCCTTGTAGAAATCACGCCGGCCCGCCCTGATCGTAATGTCCCGCGCAGGCAATTGCGTAGCCGGCAGCGTCTTCGGATCAAGCGGCACTGGAAGACATGATCCCGTCAGACATGTCGGGAAGCCAGTTTGCCCGGCAATGGCGGTGTAGGTCGTCAATCCGTCCAGCCCGTTCACCAGGTAGGCGGCGACCACATTTGATGGAATCTGCGTGTAGTACATGCCGTAGCCGCCGCGAATCGACAGACGCGAATCACCTCTCGGATGCCAGCCGAAGCCGATGCGCGGCGCGAAGTTTCCGGTCGCGTCAGTCAAAGTCTGGCGATCGTATCTCAGACCAAGATCGACGGTGAGATCGCTGCGCAAGTGAACGCTATCCTGCACGAACACCGCGTTGAGCCACTGCGGCAGTTCGTAGCTGCTGATCCCAAAGTTGATCGGCTGCGTGTAGTTCTGCACGTCGGCCAGCGTCAGTTGACCGAAGGGCGCCGTCGTCGTGTTCTTGAAAGTGAACGTACCGAGAATCGCGGTGCCGGGCTCACTGCCAAAGCCGCCTGACGTGTGATGGATCAGACTTCCGCCGAAGCGTAGGTAGTGTTTGCCACGCGACCACGACAGCGTGTCCGAGAACTGCAACTGGTGACCCCAGAGATCGGAGGCTCGCGACTGTCCAATGGTGAAAGGCACCGACCCGGCGCGTGTGTAGGTGGTCGACAGGTTTTGAGCTTCCCAGCGCGTAACCGGATCACCGTTCAGATAAGCAAATCGCGCCTCGTTGAAGAGCTTGGGGCTGAGGACCCAGGTGTGATTGACCTGGGCCGTCCATGATCGCCGCGAATACTTGCGCGCGACGCTCGGTGCATTCGTGCCGCCCACCGCGTCCTGCGGATTGTCGTCAGAAAACCGATCGACGTTCAGACGGAACATCAAAGTCTGGCTCGACGTGAGCTTGTGGTCCAGCCGTCCGTCGAAAAGAAACTGTCGATAGTGACCCGTGTAGGCAAGATTGCCGTCCGCCGGCAACAGAAAGGAAGGCAGCGCGCTCGAAAGAAACGTCGTGCGATTCTGGCGCGTGTAGTCCACCGTGCCGAAGAAGAAGGTCTTGTCCTTGACGATCGGCCCGCCAATCGAGCCCGAGACTTGCGAGAGCGCATCCGGAATGTCCACGGGGTTGATAGCGGCGAGTGTGCTGGGCGTGACGCAACTCGGTACGGACGGTGGGCAGAAGTTCTTCGTCGAGAACGTCTTCGCCTGCATCCGCCCGGGACGGCTCATGAACAGTCCTTCCCCGTGGAGGCCATTCGTGCCGGACTTAGTGACGATGTTCAAAGCGGGGCCTGCGGTCCAGCCGAACTCGGAAGAAAACGCGTTCGAGAGCACCGTCATTTCCTGGATGGCGCCAAGCGGCAGGGTTGCGATCATCGTCTGGCGGCCCCAGGCTTCGTCGTTGTTCGCACCGTCCAAGGTGGTCGTGGTCGTACGCCGTGAACCCGCACCCGTGACGAAGTACGTCTGGTTGACGAAGAGATCGCCCGTGCCCTTCGCCTGCCGGAACGCTGAATTGAGCAGCGGCAGACTCGAAGCCTTGCGGCCGAGGATCGGCGTCTCGTCGATTTGCGGGCTGTCGAGCCGGCGTCCGATCTGCGGATCCGCGCGGACGCCTTCGACGGTGCCGTACACGGTGACCTCTGCCTTCTCCGAGCCGACGAGTAGCTTTACTTTCAGGGTCGCCGTCTCACCCGAACGCAGAGTGATGTTCTTGAGCTCTTCATTGCCGAAGCCATCCTTGGACACGGCGAGCGTGTAGGTTCCGGTAAGGGTCAGCGCCGAAAATGTGGAGCTGCCGTCGCCGCCAGAGACGGCCTCGCGCACGGCGCCGGTGGCGCTATTCGTCACCGAAACTTTGGCGTCCTTCACGACGGCGCCGGTTTGATCGACCACGACGACTATTATCGTCGCCGTGTTGGGAGACTGCGCGGCGGCTATGACGGTGGTCGCCGCGATGAAAGCAACGAGCGCAATCATAAGCAGCGGCCAGGGGAGTTCATTCTTGCTTGTCACTTTGCTCACCTCGTCGTTTTTGAACTAGCGCGTACGATCCCAAGCCAGGCCAATGGGTCCGGCCAAGTAATCTGGATCTAAGCGATACATCATCGCTCACTTTCAAACCACGGATCCTACGAGCGGGCGAGAGTTACTACCAGCGCTCGTATAAAACCGTTCATGCGATCCCGGCGACCACGGCGAAGTCAGCGTATCGCCAACGACGATTCCTACGGATGTTGAGTTGGGGATGCGATTCTTAGAGTTCTGTTCTCCCTCTCCAATGGGAGAGGGTTGAGGCTTGAGCACGGATCTTATTTGACGGATGTTGTCGTAGATAAACTCAAGAGATGTTTAGGAAACAGTTCGCCGCTAAGCCTCTCACGCTCACCCTAGCCGCTCTCCCAATGGAAGAGGGGAACGAAAACATTACGCGCCTTTTCAATGTCCACCCACGATCTTCCCCAGCACGTGCGGCAGCATCTTTCGCCACCAGGGCCAGTCGTGATTCACATCCTGCCCCCACAACTCGAGCGAGTGCGGTATTCCTTTGGCAGTAAGAATGTCCGAAAGCTGTTGACTGCGCTTTGGGTCTTCGTATGAGCCCTGCCCTGAAAGAATAAAGATCGAATCGGCCTGGCGCAGGATGGGCAGGAAATAATCGTCGTTCATTCCCGAAAGGTAATCGACCGGGTTATTGAAAAAGACATTGTCGTCGTAATGACCGTTGAGAAAATTGCGAATGTCATAGCTGCCGCTCATCGCGATCACGCCGCGAAATAAATCGGGATGCTTGAAGTATTCGTTGGCTGATAGAAATGCTCCCAAGCTGGCGCCCGTGGTAATCGGCCGCGCTTCGGCCCCGTTTTCATTCCGAATTAGCGGCAGCACTTCATCGGTGATGTAGCGATCATAACGCGTCAACAATTCGGCTTTTAGGTTGGCCGGCATCTCCTCGTTGAGCAGGCTGTAGCGATTGACGCTGTTGATTGAGTAAGCGCGGATAAGCCCCTGTTCGATGAACGGCTTGATGGCTTCCACCAGATAAAATCTTTCGTACTCCAAATAATCCGCCGCCGCGGTGGGCAACATCAAAAGTGTCTGTCCCGCATGGCCGTAGGCCACCAGCGGCATCTCCATCTGTAAATTGGGGCTAAACCAGCTTGTGATTCTGCGTTCCATGAGACCTCACTCGTGATTTTAGATTTTATGCCGTCGCCGTTAGCGGCCAGAAATATTGTCTCACTTCGCGCTCAGGCGCAAGCCAGAGTCATAGTAGCGGCCATCCGGATCAGTTCGAAGACAGCAATAAACCTTCGATGATGTCGGTCGTTGTTAGCCTTACAATGTCTAGCCGATGATGTTGCACAAGTGTTGACGCCTGAGGAAAGATCAGATAGCCTTTCGCCGCTTCTCAGTGTTTGGGTCACCCGCAGCCAGGCTTCTGACCTACTGTACTAATCTTCAATTCGGGGGTTTTTCGACGTGCCGCTTGGATTCGAGCTACACATTCTCCATACGTCGCTGGTTTTCGAGCAGTCTTGTCTAACTCGGCCTTCAATTTTCCACTGGAGAAAATCATGAGGCGAAAGGTTGACGCTCTACAGATTTTCGTTTTCACGATACTTTCCCTCGCGGTTGCCAGTGTCAGCATTACCTACGGACAGCCCACGCCACAGTCCACGGCGCCTGTCAGTTCTCCCTCACCCGCCAGTGCGCCGATGTCCGCGCCGACGCCTTCTCCCAATCCATCGCCGGCTCTACAGCCTAAAGTCACCGGCTATCAGGGGCACCTGGAACTGGACAACGTTATTCAGGTTGAGATCGTTAATCTGGCGGAATGGGCGAAGACGAACGATGTTTCAAAGTTGGTGCCTTATTTGAATGGGCGCGCGATTCGCGGAGACTATCCCGAAGAAATTCACGTTTCAAAGAACCATGTCCATTTTCATCTTCACATCACGCCGGAAAACAGGGATGCGTGGGTGGACTTGCTCGGCGAACCGCCGGGAACCGTGCGCCCCGTGGCGTTTAGTGTTGGGCTTGAGAACCATTCGCCTTTCGACAGTGTGTTCGATCAAAACAACCGCATACCGCTCACTGTGATTTCGCCTTTCTACGGAGTCGTTGCGTTGATCGTGGTGCTGGTTACGCTGGCTCTATTTGTCTGGTTGGCCCGCACGACTAACCTCATTCGCGAGCCCGGTGATTGTCCCGTCCCGGGCAAGCTCAGACCTTACAATCTTGGCCGCACTCAGATGGCGTTCTGGTTCTTTCTCATTTATGTCTCGTACCTGGTGATCTGGCTGGTAACCGACGCACTCGATACGATCACGCCGTCACTCCTGGGGCTGATGGGCATTAGCGCCGGCACTGCTCTGGGCGAGGCGCTGATCGATTCCGGTAAAGAAACTACGAACGAAAATCAGCGTCGCGATCTAACCGCCGAAAAGCAGTCGCTCGAGCAGAGTATTCCGGCGCTGCAAACTCAGCTCGACTTTCTGAACGCCAAAGCTGCGCTGACGCCCGAAGATCTGTCTAACCGGGACAGCCTCAATCAACAACTACAGGATGCTCGTACTCGGCTGGCCCAGGTCAATCAGCAGATACCGGCCGCCACGCCGGTAGGCGCCGCCGGTGTCTCGCGCGGTTTGATCGCGGATATTCTTTCGGACAGCAGTGGATACAGCTTTCATCGTTTTCAGATCTTCGCCTGGACGATCGTGCTCGGAATCATGTTCATGTCAGCCGTTTACAACAATCTGACCATGCCCGAGTTCAGCGCGACGTTGTTGGGTTTAATGGGGATTAGCTCGGGAACTTATATCGGATTCAAGTTTCCGGAGAAGAAGTAGGAAACAAACAGAGTGGTTCAGCTCATCTCGGTGAGCGCGCCGCGACCGCGCAGGCGTACCCGAGTTCCAGTGGATGAGTAATGAAGCAAGAGAGTCCGCTGCGGACAGAAATGCTTTCAACCCGATCATGAAGAATGGAGGATAGAAGTGAGTTCAAACAATCGACCAGCTCAGGTACTAATTATTCGACACGGCGAGAAGGTGGGCAATCCAAAGAAAGACAACGACGGCGGGCGGCATCTGTCGATACAGGGGTCCGCGCGCGCGGCCGGCTTGCCTTCACTGTTCGTTGCGGCGCTGCCTCAACCCAGTTGCAAGCTAAGCCATAAGGACGAAGAGTTTATCGGCGCCTACCGGCCGATTCCAACAAAGGGAAACGCCCCCCGCTTCCCCACGCCAGGTTTCATTTTCGCCACGCAAACATCGAAGGACAGCAATCGACCAATCGAGACGGTCACCCCGCTCGCGACAGCTCTGGGTATTCATATCGATGATGATTATGCCGACGATGACAAAGACATCAACACAATGACTAACGCGATCCTTACCGAATCAGCGTTTGCGGGCAAGACCGTTTTGGTCTGCTGGCATCACGGCAACATCCCCAACATCGCCAAGGCCCTGGGAATCTCGAAGCCGCCGAAATGGGACGGCAAGGTCTTCGATCGCGTCTGGCAGATCACCTGGCCGAAAGGCAAAGCTACGCTGGTGGATTCACCGCAGATGCTGTTGTACGGGGATTCGGCAAAGTAGTGAAGGAGAGAGATTTTCCAACTACGGCTTGACCGCGAAATAGCCAAAGTCGTCGGCATTGCTCAACGCCGGAGCGTTGCGCACGCGTGTACACAATCTGGAGCGCTTCGTGACCGTAAAGGGCGGCGCCTATTTCTTTCTTCCGGGCGTTCGAACGATGCGGTATCTGGCTAGCCTCTAGACTACGCTCAGCTTTGCGGCACCGGATTTAGAGTAGCGACAAGCCAATCGCTGGAATACTAATATGGGATTCGAAACGTTTCTCATTCCAAACATAAATCACATGGATACCCTGCTAGCTCTAGCAGAATCCGCGCCCCGCGAGGAGGGAACTCATATCACGGAGGCCGCAGTAGTGGGGTGTCGATCTCTTCAGCGATTAATCGCCGAACCAGGTTTT
This sequence comes from Blastocatellia bacterium, assembly GCA_033858155.1. Classification (GTDB taxonomy): domain Bacteria; phylum Acidobacteriota; class Blastocatellia; order Pyrinomonadales; family Pyrinomonadaceae; genus UBA11740. The sequence goes on along the minus strand of JAWVCT010000103.1, from coordinate 1,331 downwards.
ATCAGAACCGTTGTGGATTTGGCTGCGGCTCGCCTTGACAGGTCCGGAAGTGATACTGACGAGTTCAAGTCACTAGTAAGGAGCTACGAGAATTTCGAATCCTTCCTTAGAATTGAGCAAGAGATCATGACAAAAGCAGGCTTCTTTCCAGACGTTGCGAAACAGATCATGCAGTTAGGTCAGCTTATGAGGGAATCAATCCTGGCGCGCGCGCAACCCGCGTCCGAAATCATCGACCAAGTTCGACTCCTTCGTGATCAAGCGTGCAACCTGTCTCAAGCGTTAATCAAAGAAGGTCAGAAGAAACAAGACTGGGCAATCACTAAGCAGCGGGTAAGAAAGATTCTAATTGGGACGGGTGGTGCTGCGTTGGTCGGTCTCAATGCCGTTGCTGCTCTAATTACCGGGGCACCTACGGCTGGCCTCACTGTGGCCGGAGCCGCCGTCTCCGGTGCGATTGGCGGGAGCATTATCTCAAGCGCCACGTCTCCGGTTGAGAAATCACAATCTCGGTCGGCAGACGCATAGCAAGCAACCGGAAACCCTCACAACACAGCGGTCTCTTCCAACAGTCTACCGGTAGCGAAGCGTTCGACGCTGAGCTGCTTCGCGTCGATGAGTTCAGATCGTCCTTGAAGAATCAGATCCGCGGTGATGCGTCCGGAGGCGGGCGAGTGCATTACCCCGTGGCCGCTGAAGCCATTCACAAAATACAGGCCCGCGACGTTTGGAGATTGACCGATGATGGCATGGTGATCGGGAGTCATCTCGTACAATCCGGCCCAGGCGCGGCGAGGATTTACTTCGGCCTCGGCCAGACACGGCACGCGTGAAGCAGCGTGCGTTAAGATCTTTTCCACGAACGCCGGATCGAATTCAGTTTTAAAGCCAGGGGTCTCTTCCGGATCGTTCCACGCCAAAAGAATGCCCCGCCCTTCGCGCCGGAAATGAAAGCCCGTGGACATGTCGATTACCATCGGAAAGCGCCTGGGCAATTGATCGAACGGTTCGGTGGGGACGAGTTGACGACGTAGAGGTTCTACGGGCAGCTCGGCGCCGGCCATCGTTGCTACCTCCGCCGCCCACGGGCCGGCGGCGTTGACGACCACTCGGGTTGAGACAACGCCGCGAGTCGTCATTACGCCCTCGATGCGGCTGGTGCGCCCCTCTAATGCTGGGAACGCGGACGGCTCGTCCGCTCTTCGTTTAGAGTTCGCGCTTGTGCCGCCTGGTGCGGACGAGACGTCCGCGTTCCCGGCAGCGACTTGAATTCCGGTCACCTTCGTATCCAGCCACAAGCGCGCGCCGCGTTCGCGCGCGTTGAGCATGAA
>JAWVCT010000102.1:0-18399 GCA_033858155.1 Blastocatellia bacterium | reverse complement strand
ATATATCGACAGTTTCATCCATGACGATGAAGCCGCCTGAACCCACCATGGAACCGCCGGTAACCAAACCTTCATAGTCCATGCGCACGTCTTTTCCGATGACTTGATCGGCACGCATGATGTAAACCGATGAACCGCCGGGAATCACGGCCTTCAGTTGCTTGCCGTTAGCAATTCCGCCGCAATCTTCCATGATGAACTTTTCCATGTCGTCATATCCCATGGGCAGTTCATAAACGCCGGGCTGGTTGACGTGACCCGAGACTGACCAAAGCTTCGTGCCGCCACTCTTTTCAGTGCCCAGCTTCTGATAAGCCTCGCCGCCCATCTTGATGATGTCAGGCACAGCCGTAAGCGTCTCGACGTTGTTGACGACGGTAGGCGAAGCATACAGACCCGAGATAGCAGGGAAGGGGGGCTTCATGCGCGGATGCCCGCGCATTCCTTCCAGGGAACTCAACAAGGCGGTCTCTTCGCCGCAGATGTAAGCGCCGGCGCCCGTATGCGTGTAGATCTCACAAGAGAATTCGGTGCCGAGAATTTTCTCGCCCAGGAGGCCGGCCGCGCGCGCTTCGTCAAGCGCCACATCCATGATGTCGATCAGATATTTGTATTCGCCGCGGGTATAGATGTAGTTCGTCTTCGCGCCCAAAGCGTAAGCCGCGATCAGCATGCCTTCGATAAGCATGTGCGGATCGCGTTCCATCAAGTAGCGATCTTTGAAGGTACCTGGTTCAGACTCGTCAGCATTGCAGACGACGTACTTCGCCTTGGGCGAGTCTTTGGGCACGAAGCTCCATTTCATTCCCGTGGGAAACCCTGCGCCGCCGCGCCCACGAAGCGATGACTTCTTCACTTCATTGATGACGTCATCAGGCGACATTGAATCCAGAACTTTCTTGATTGCTTCGTAGCCGCCGTTGCGTCGATACACTTCCAGGGACTGCGAGTTCTCGAGCTGAACTCGCCTGAGCTGAAGTGGTTCACAACCTATGGCGCCGATGAACATGGTGATTAGTAAACTGAGTACCGTGAATAGTGATCGTAATCTGTTTAGAGGCGGCACTTGTGCCGTCAGCGCGGACAAGTCCGCGCTCTAAACGAGCCAATTAAGAAAGTGAACCCAAAATCTGATTCACCTTCTCCGGTGTCAGATTCTCGTGATAATCAAAATTGATCTGAAACATTGGGGCCGTTCCGCACGAACCAAGGCATTCAACCTCTGATAAAGAGAAACGCCCATCGGCGGTCGTCTCGCCGACTTTAATGCCAAGCTTTTCTGAGCACATCTGCGTAATCTTGTCAGAGCCAAGCAGCTTGCACGAGAGCGTTTTGCATACCTGGACATGATACTTGCCAATTGCTTTGATGTGGATCATCGAGTAAAACGTAGCGACTTCCCAGATATCTGTGATCCGCAACTTCAAACGCCTGGCGAGATAGGACACGCCCGGCGGATCGAGATAACCGCGCTCTCTCTGCACGATGAACATCAGAGGGAGAATCGCCGAACGCATCACCGGATACTTCGCGAGATGCCGATCTATTTCCGCCTCGACTTCCGGCGAGAACGTAGCGATCTCATCCGGCATTTGCACCGGCTGCGAAAGCGGTTGAATTTGTACTGGCTGCTGACTCATTTTTATTTCCAATTGGCGATTTCCAATTGCTAATTGTTGCGCTAATCGGCAATCGGAAATCGGCAATTAACGATCAATCTCCCCCAAGACAATATCCAACGATCCGATAATTGCAACGATATCTGCGACCATCGCACCGCGCGCCAATTGCGGCAGCGCCGAAAGATTCACAAAGCTGGGACCGCGAAAATGAACGCGAGCCGGCTTTGGACCGCCGGTCGATTTGATGTAAACGCCGAGTTCGCCTTTCGAAGCTTCGATCGGCTGATAGACTTCGCCGGCCGGCACGTCGAACCCTTCGGCAACGATCAGAAAGTGATGAATCAAAGCATCCATGTGAGTCTTCATCGCCTCACGATCGGGAAGCACTACTTTCGGAGCGTCCGCTTTAACCGGCCCAGGCTGCAGACGTGTCAGCGCTTGCTCGACAATCTTGTGCGACTCCTCCATCTCGCGCATGCGCACGAGGTAGCGCGCCCAAACATCGCCGTCGGTTTCAGTCACGACTTCGAAATCATAATTCTCATACCCGGTGTAGGGATTCACGCGACGAATGTCGAGCTCGACGCCGCTGCCGCGTAAACACGGGCCGGAAAGTCCCCAATCAATTGCGTCCTCAGCGGAAATGTAGCCGACGCCCTGAGTTCGCTTTTGAAAAATTCTGTTTCCGGTAACCAGCTTGTTGAATTCGCCGAGTGCGTGAAGAAAATCATCCTGAAACTGTTTGACTCGCCGCTCGAATCCCGACGGCAGGTCCATCATCAGACCGCCAATGCGGAAGTATGAAGGTGTCAGCCGTCCGCCCGACGCCGCTTCGATTAGATTCAAAATCTTTTCGCGCTCGCGGAAGCAATAAAAAAAGACGGTCATCGCGCCGAGGTCGAGGGCGTGCGTGCCGAGCCAAACCAGATGCGAAGCAATTCGTTGCAGTTCGCACATCAACACGCGAATGGTCTGGGCGCGCTCGGGAATTTCGATCTGGAGGAGTTTCTCAACCGCCATTACATAAGCGAGGTTATTACCGAGCGGGTTGAGGTAATCCATCCGATCGGTGATGACGATCCCCTGCTGATATTTTCGGTATTCGAACAGCTTCTCCATTCCGGTGTGGAGATAGCCGATATCTGGAGTGGACTTGACCACCATCTCACCATCGAGCACCAGTTCGAGCCGCAAGACTCCATGGGTCGAAGGGTGCTGTGGCCCCATCGAGATCGTCATCTGCGTGTCGAGCGGACGATCGACAATCTCGAATTGCGGCGGCATGTCTATGGCGGTACTCATCGGTTTTGTGGCAGAGACTTCTGTCTGTGGTTTCCGCGTCATAATCACAGACTGAAGTCTCTGCCACTTACTCCAAACTGTACGGCTCGTAACCTCGCAATGGAAAATCTTTTCGCAGCGCATGCCCCTGCCAGTCGTCCGGCAAGAGAATGCGGCGCAGGTCGGGATGGCCATCAAAGATCACGCCGAATAAATCATAGGTCTCGCGCTCATGCCAATTCGCCGTCCGCCAGATAGTCGAGACTGTCGGCACGTGTATGTCATCCTCACTCAAAACCACTTTTAGACGAACTCGATGGTGCTTTATAGTCGAGAACAGATGATAGTTGACTTCAAAACGCGGCTCTTCCTCAGGACCGCGATCAAACCCACACAGATCGGCGAGAAAGTTAAATTCCAGACCGGCGGCGGTCTTTAGAAAAGAGCACGTGGCAACAATGTGTTCACGTGGGACGATGATGGTGGTTTCGCCGAGGGCCTCGATTATTTCGCGGACCCATTCCGGATGCTCACGCTGTAACGCCGCCGCTACTGGCGACGGCGCTGAGCCGGCCGGGCCACTGATTGTCGAATTATCAGCGGGCCCTTCCTGGTTGTTATGCGGTTCCATCTATGCTTTCAGTTCCGGGGGAGCTCTGACAAAGTGCAAACACGCCCGAGCTGAATAACGCAACCTGATAATCTAAATCTCAGAACGAACGGCGCTTCTCGTGTTTCGAAGCGATCGTGTACGGCTGCGGTCTAACCGGCTGATCGTCACGAAGCGTCGAACCGTCAGTGACCGGCAGTGTGCCCGGCGTCATCGCTTCGCGTGCTTCCTCGTCCGGCGCGTCCCGGCGATCGCGAATCGACTCTTTCATTACTTTGTCCTGCAGCATCATTACCGCGTGAATTAACATTTCCGGCCGCGGAGGACAGCCTGGTATGTAAACGTCCACGGGAACAATCTTGTCGACGCCCTGCACGATTGCGTAGTTGTCGAAGACGCCGCCGGACGTGGCACAGGCGCCCATTGAGATGACCCACTTCGGCTCTGGCATTTGATCGTAGATGCGTCGCAGCACGGGAGCCATCTTCCGCGAAACCCGGCCAGAAACGATCATAACGTCTGCCTGCCTGGGCGACGCTCGAAAAACTTCCGAGCCGAACCGGGCCAGATCATTCCGCGAACTGGTCGCATTCATCATCTCGATCGCGCAACAGGCCAAGCCAAAAGTCGCCGGCCACAGGGATGACTTCCGCGCCCAATTGATGAGCGAATCAAGCCGGGTCGTTAGAATTTCCGGCAGCGATTCGGCAATAATGCTTTCGAGTCCCATGATGCTTAAGCTAAGCTGCGCGCGCGTTTCGGGTCCGCCGTTCGGCAACTTCGAGGAGTCGCGCTTCCGCTTCCGCCTCGCGCCGCGCACCCTCAGTCCAATCCAGCGCGCCCTTCTTGATCACATAAATCAGACCTGCTGCCAGCAGGATCATGAAAACGATCATTTCAAAAAAGATGACGTTGCTCAAACCATATTCGGGGGTCGAAAGGCGCTTGAAGACCACTGCCCAGGGCACCAGAAAGATGACTTCAATGTCGAACAGGATGAAGAGCATCGCGATTAAATAAAACTTCACTGAGAAGCGTTCGCGCGCCGACCCGACCGGATCCTTCCCGCATTCATACGGCATCAGTTTGGTTCGGGTGCGCTTGCGTTGCCCGACGAGTTGCGACAGCCCAATGAAGGTGATCGCGAACCCCGCCGCGACGACAAACATCAGGAGCACCGGCATGTAATCGACCAGGTTGAAACTCATCTCTTACCCGCTTCGGTCGCACACATGTGCGACATCGGATCACTTAAAGCTTCAGCTTGAGAATCATTGTACAAGCGGATCGTAGGGCAAGGATTAGAGAGTGTCAAGCCGTTGCTCAGTCGATTTGACCGTCCGAATTGGAATAGATTGACCACAGAAAAATCGTTGTGTTAAGTTCGGACTGCCTCTCTGACTTTCTTGAAACCAACGCCCGACTTGCATAGCGACTTGAACATTGCTTACTGGCTTTAATACTGATGTCGAGTACGACGGTGTCGTCTATCACGTGCAGACCGAAGACAAGGGTCTGCAGACGCCGTTCATTCTGTCGCTGGTTTACACCGGCGGCGCGATCCTGGCGAGTAAGCGCTCGCCTTATAACGATCTGATTGCCGCGGGTTTTGACGAAGAGATTCTGGCAAAGCGTGTTTCGCGCCAGCACAAACTGATCTGTGCCGCCGTGCACGCCGGCCGCATTGAGGATCTGAAGAGTTTGGGCCGACGCGATCTCGCACAGACAACCGCAGATCGCGAGCAGGCTGCCGCAAAGCCGTCCGCGGAATCATCTGAGGCAGACCAAACAAGTGAAACCTTAAGCCCGGTTGCCGAGCGCGAAGCTATCGCTACAGCTCCCGATCCCTTCGCCTTTTCCGGTTCCGATAAGGATTTGGAGCCATTACGAGTGATCCTGCTCGACGAGCCGGAGCTTAAGGGTGGAGAGTCGGTGACCTTGCGCGTGCTGGTGAGCCGCGCCGCCCGTGAACGCCGAGAACCGGCGCTGAAGGCGCGCCTCGTGGTAAAGACTCTGGGTTCGACTTTCCGGCCGTTATCGACGCTGGCCACAACCAACGCCCAGGGCATCGCTTCGATCCCGATTCTGCTACCGGCGTTCGAGAGCGGCCGGGCGGCGGTCCTGATCCAGGCCCACCTGGATGGCGAAACCGCCGAGTTGCGCAGGATTATCCTGCCTGGTAAATCCATCTGAACCGAGGCACCGAGGATTGCGCGTAGAACTAAACGGAGAGAGTAGGGAAGTGCTGGAACCATCGACGTTGAATGATCTGGTTGCTGAACTGTCGCTGTCGCCGGCACGCATCGCTATCGAACTCAACCAACAGGTGGTCCGTCGAGATCGTTGGGCGCAGACGACTTTAGCCGAAGGCGACCGGATAGAGATCGTTCATTTTGTCGGCGGTGGCGCGGTACCTCGAGACTGGGTCGGTTGCAGGAAGTCCTCTGATCAGCACCGTCGCTTTAGCGCGGTGAATTCAGTCGCCGAGACAACGGGAAACCGTTTAAACGGTTTCCAATTTAAATGCGCCACTACTCACCGGGCTAAAGCCACGGTGCTAATGAGAAGGGCCGCGACGATTCAAACTGCACCAGTAGCTAGAACTTGAAGCTGCCGCGATTTTTATTTCCAGTCGACGCGGTGTAAAGTCATCATAACCTTTGAGAAAGGAAAGTCTTAGTTCATGTCGACCGCAGTAACGGCATTAGCCGACGGTTTTGAAGTCGCCGGCCACGCGTTTCATTCGCGCATAATCATCGGCACCGGCAAGTATCGAAGTTACGACGAGATGAAAGCCGCGCATCGTTCGTCGGGCGCTGAAATGGTGACCGTCGCTGTGCGCCGCGTGCCGCTGGATCGAAGCAGCGAGTCGTTCCTCGATCATTTGGATCCTTTACTAAAGCTTCTCCCCAACACTGCGGGCTGCTATTCAGCGGATGAAGCGGTGCGCACCGCGCGACTGGCGCGCGAGGCCCTCGGCACGGAATGGATCAAGCTGGAGGTTATCGGGGACCAGACCACACTCTTTCCCGACAACGAACAGACGCTCGATGCGGCGCGCACTTTGGTGAAAGAGGGTTTTATCGTCCTGCCTTACTTCACCGATGATTTGATCATGGCAAAAAAACTTCTCGATGCAGGTTGCGCCGCCGTGATGCCGCTGGCGGCGCCAATCGGATCGGGCCTGGGCGTACAGAACCCCACGAACCTGCGCATCATGCGCGAGCAACTTCCCGACGCGACGATAATCGTCGATGCCGGAGTCGGTACGGCCAGCGACGCGACGATCGCAATGGAGTTGGGCGCGGACGCAGTCCTCATGAACACGGCGATTGCCGAAGCCGCAGACTCGGCAAAGATGGCCGAAGCAATGAAGCTCGCGATTCAGGCCGGCCGCCTCGCTTATACGGCCGGGCGCATGACCCGGCGACTATACGCAAGCGCGTCGAGTCCCGTTTCCGGAGTTGTCCGCTAGCATAGTCTCCAGATCAAATCATTTGGAGACCGCTCTAAAAACAACCTCATACGTTTCTTAGCTTTCTCCCCAAGTTTTCTTGCATCGGACGTCTGAAAGTAGTAAACGACGCTTGTCAAAAAATCGGACCGGCGCTCGGTCTCCGACTCTCAAACAATCTGTCTAAGGAGGACACCCATGAAAACTCTTTTCCGTGCAGCAAGCCTGCTGTTGTTATTGCTAGCGTTCGCAACGCCCCTGTGCGCGCAGAACCCGAACGTGGCGATTCGACTCGACGCCGGCACTGGCGTTGGTGAGTATTGCGTTAAAGGCACTCTCAAGAACCTGAAGCCTACGACTCTTAACGTGTCGTACATTGAACTGTGGATTTACGACGCCAAGACCTGTAAGCGGGTTTGCGTCACCCGCAAGGTGATTAACAAGGGCATCAAGTCCTGCGACACTCTGGACTTTGATTTGTGCTGCAAGAATCCATCGCCGGCATTCGTGCCCGCCATCTATTATGTCCGTGTGCATCACAGCCTCGGCATCAACGAAGAGTGGGCATTTCCGACATAGTGAGGAAGATGAAGGTTCTGAGGCCCGTCCAAAATGTGGTCGGGTCTCAGCTCCGCCCCTCTCGAATCCTCGTCCGATCGACGACTTCGAGAAGCCTTAATCGATCTTTCGGGAAACCTCGGAACACGCCCACCTATCGCAAGCCCAGTGGCGGCACTCCCATCCTCTGTCCCTATTGGGGCAACTCGCGCCACTGAGGCCGCGCGACCACCTCGGGGCAAGCATTGACAGTCAATGGGATTTGGAATACTGTCAGCCCACTTGCGAAACGCATGGGCTGGATCCTAGAGCCTGCAAAACCGGCATCCCCTCGGCGCCAGCCAGAGAAGGTTTCGGCGAAATAACATTACTAGAGCGTCAACTCGCCTTCTCAAAACGAATCAAGCGGAGTCCGGGACGAAAGAGTCGTGTGGCCAACTTGGCCGACGCCTCTCACGCTACCGTGGAACCGGTGGCATACACCCACAACCAAAGGAGAAATGTTATGTCGACGAATAATCCGCAGGCTAATAGACAGGAGCCTTCCCGGAAGGTGAAAGACCTTCCAGGATGCATAAAATACATCCTGCTGTTCTTTCTACTCTTGCTCTTGCTGGCTGAAATATATGCCGGCGAATTCAGGAGGTTTCCCGATTGGAGTCGGACTGTCTGGGCCATTTTGTTCATCAAGCTTCTTCTCATTGCGATACTCATTTGGCTGATCAAAGTACAGAAGAGTCTGAAGTGTCAGATAACCTCACCCGCAGTGGGTGAGTGTGTCGCAGAAGGAATCGACACTGTGGCGGGAACGCACGTGATCACGGTGAAGGGGACAGCAGGCGGTGCAGTCTTCGGACATTACACCCTTTCCATATCCGGCCCCCATCCGTATTCGGTCGCTTATCCCCCCGGCGGCGGATCAGTGCCCGTGACCAATGGTGAACTGGGCAAGATCAATACCACGGCCCTGGATCATGGCGCCTATACGATTACACTTACCGTATTTCCTTCGGGAGCCGGATCGACAAAGACCTGCACCGTTAACTTCACTTTGCTTAAGGTAGCCGTTTACATCACTCGAATCGCGGGTTTGAACGCTACTCCAAACTGCTTCGAGGAGGCTGCTGAACTTGTCTCTGGAATGCACGTTGTCTCAGTGGGGGGTGGGCTCCATCTGGACGGTTCGGCGTATGTCTTTGAATGCGTAGACAGAAAAATCGAGCGCTATGAACTTCGCTACGCTCGTGTGCCGGGACCTGTCGGCCCGGAGCCTTTGCAGCCAGCCCTCGATGCACCCATACCCGCAACCTGGCCGGCCGGCAATCAGCTCCACACGGCGCTCGTCTACGACGCAACCAAATACTGGCCCTGGACCGAAGTGGGCGAGATCCCAACCAATCTAATTAACGATTGGGGAACTATTCACCTGGGCGCTCCGTCCCCAGGCGGCACGGATTATCCGATTCTGGCGCCGACCTCCTGGAACAGCATGACTGCGACTGGTTTCCCGGGTGGCGGCCGTTATAGTGTGCTGCTGATCGTCCAGGATACGGCGACGCCAACGCCGCATGTGTACTACGATCTGCAGCGCGTTTGGATTGACAACTGGCCTGTTGTTTGCAAAGTCCTGAAATTCCAAAAGCCCGATACGAGGCCCGGTGCACTTCCAGACACTTGGGTAGATCTTCCAGCCTGTACCGATATTCTGATGAGCTGGAAAAAACTTCGCGTCATAGGTTTGGCCTGGGACGCTTTGATCGACAAAGACTGGGGACCAACCGCACCAAATGACAACTTCGACAAATACCGATTGTGGTACGCGAAGGAGTTTGTCGGGGGTTCGGTTGATATCCTGACTTCGTCCACGCGGGTGCCTAACGTCGTCCCGATATTGCCCGGCCCATTACCTACCGACGCGGATGCCGGTGTGTTGGCGGATTGGGATCTGAGTTCACTCGACGCCGGCGACTCGCCTACCGCCGGTCAGTGCGATGCGCCAGTAGGCGCGGAACACAAACTCTACCGAAATTGCGAATGCACGTATACCTTAAACATGCAGGTGGACGACCGGACGGTGGAGGAGGGTGCATCCTCGATCCATCATCCGCAAATACCTCCTGTGCCGATAAAGATCATCAACGATCTTTAAGACTGATTGAGATAGCTCATCCCCGGTTTGCCCTGCCATCCGGGGTCGGCTCAAGAGCAGAGAGAGTTTCGGGCGGAGCGTCCTTAATGCGCTCCGCCCTTAACTTTTTCCCGCGTCACTTATTACGCCCACCTGCATCACAGCGCGGGCATGACCGGTCCGCCGGCAGTAATGAAAAATCATCGATAAAGAGCGCTGGCCAGTATCCCCTTCCATGAATCACTGTCTAAACTAAACAGTGAAGAGTAGCTGGTACTACAGCCGCAGGGACTCGAGGTAGCAGCCGTGTTCCGCGGCGCGTCAGGATTGCTGACGACGATGAAGTCTGTCGCGTTGTTGTTGGTATCCTTGCAGCTAACGCTTCTCCTGGCCGACCTGGTCGCGCTCAACACCGCGGTCGGAGTTGCTTCCGAGCAATTGGCGCTACCGTATCCGATCAAATCTGCGACAGTGACGCCGGTTGGGCAACCGTTAGTCGTGGTGGCTACAGCGGCGCCCAGGACCAGAGCAACCTTACCATCCGTTCCGGACATGTTAATTCCGGTATTGGTAGCATCAGCCGCCGGCAGGGCTGTGCCGGTCGTCGGAGTTACAGGAGCCAGCTTAATCAGGAAGAATTGTCCCGGCGCAACCGTACCCGATGTAAGAGTTATCGTGTTGCTGCTTGAAAACGATCCCGTCGCGGATGCGTATTGGACCGAGTAATTAGTTGTCGAGAAGTCGATCGTAGTCGCTCCTCTATTGAATACTTCGACAAAGTCATTTCGGAAAGTGGCGCCTGAGTTACTGCCGCCGCCGTAGACCTGGGTAATGATCAATTTGCTTCCGTCGTCATCCGTGATGCCAACGGTTCCCTGGCCGGCGGCGGGGGAAATCGCAGCGTTAACCGGGTTGGATAGAATGACAAAGAGAGTTTCACAAATCGACTCGTTCGCAGTATCGCCATTAACCAGGACAGTTATCGGTTTGCTGGTCTCGCCAGGGTCGAAAGTCAGAGTTCCGTTTGTGCTGACATAGTCAGTCCCAGCCGCCGCCGTGGCCGGGCTGACTGAAGAGGTTGCGTAATCCACCGTGACCGTCTGATTGCTTGATGGCGACAAGGTGACTGTAAATGTGGCGGGCGTGGCGCCGCTGTTTCCCTCGGTGACTGTCACATCGTTAATGCTGAGGGCGGGACTGTCATCATTTTGAATCGTCCCTTGGCCCTGGCCGTCGCCCACAGTCGCGCCGGTGACATTGCTCACATTCACAAAGAAAGTTTCGTTTGTCTCGATCTCCGTATCGCCGTTAACGCTGACATCGAAAGCGAAGGTGGTACTGCCAGCGGCGATCGTCTGAGACGTTTGGCTCTTAGCCGAATAGTCACCGCCCGCTGTTGTAGCTGTTCCGTCCTGAGTAGCAATGTCGAAAGTTACGCCGCCGGTAAGCGCTGGGGCTGAAAGGCCGACTATGAAATGGAAAGTCGTCGAGCCAGTGTTGCCTTCGTTCAACGAAACATCATTGATGGTTAGTGTCGGCGGTATATCGTTGTCGGTGATTGTGCCTTGACCCTGGTTGTCGAGGATGGAGGCATTCGTTGCATTGGAAAGGTTAACAAAGAAAGTTTCGTCGGGTTCGTCGAGGGTGTCTCCATTAACCAGGACGGTAACGAGCTTCGATGTCTCGCCCGGATCAAAAACTAGTTGGGTGGTTGGAATCGCTTTGTAGTCCGACGCTTCGCTAGCCGTGCCGTTGGCTGTTGCGTAATCAACCGTGACGGTTGCGGCGCTCGCGGCGATCAGCGAAACGGTGAAGTTGGCTGAGACGGTGCCAGTGTCTCCCTCAGTTACGGTGACGTCACCGATCGCGATGTCTGCCGTCTGTCCGCTGCAAGTGTTCGCCGCATTGCCGCTGTTACGGGGCGATGGCGTATGGACAAAGAAGTCACCCGCGTTTGCGTTATTATCGACGCAACCACCTCCCTTCCTAATGTCGGCCGTGGCGTTGCCTGGAGCGCCTGCAGGTGTCGAACCTTCAAAACAGGAGGGGGAAGATCCATAGCCAACCAGATCAAGAATATTACTGCCGATGGGGCACGCGCCGTTGAGCGACGTTGTGTTGCTAACCAGCGCGACCTTGCCTGCGGAGGTGGCCATTGCAATGCTGCCGATCGCATCCGGCGTCGGTAGATTGGTCGTTCCGTTCGCCCCTTGCGCTTCCTGGATGAGGTAATACTTCCCGGGTGCGATGATTGCATTTGTAAGATTCGTCTTGGACCAAATGTTGGCAGTATCGCCGGCGTATTGCACGGAATAGCCGTCCAGGCTGACCGTAGTCGTGCCGCGATTAAATATTTCGATGAAGTCGTTTTTGAAAGTCGCCCCGCTGTTCCCGCCGCCGCCGTAAACCTGGCTGACGACCAGCAAGGCCAAGTCGTCGTTCTGAATTGTTCCGAGGCCTTGATTGTGGCCAATGACTGCTCCGCCGATCGGGTTCGTCAGATTAACGAAGAAGGTTTCGTCGGGCTCGACCAGAAGATCTCCGTTGACCGTAATGCCGATCTGCTTGGTCGTATCTCCCGGATTGAACGTGAGCGTGCCGCTTGCCGACTGATAATCACTGCCGGCGGTAGCTGTTCCATTCACAGTCGCGAAATCAACCGTGACGGTCTGATTGCTCGCGGGCGTGAGGGTGACATTGAACGTAGCACTCACGGCGCCGTTGTTGCCCTCGGTGATGTTCACATCATTGATCGAGAAGGTCGGCGTCGGTGGGGCAGCGTCGTCGTTAGTGATCGTGCCCTGGCCTTGAGCGTCCGTGATGCCGGCGTTCGTAGGCGTGGTCAAATTAACAAAGAAGGTTTCGTTTTGTTCGAAGGTCGTGTCGCCGTTGACCAGCACGCTTTTAGTCTTCGACGTTTCGCCCGCATTAAAGGTGAGCGTGCCGCTGGTTGACTGATAATCGATGCCGGCGGTCGCCGTGTTATCGGCGGTCGCATAGTTCACAGCCACCGTCTGGCCGCTGGCGGTGGAAAGGGTGACCGTGAAAATTAAAGGCGTTGTTCCGCCATCGCCTTCAGTAACTGAAACGTCGTTGATGGAAAGTGAAGGCGCCGGATCGTTGTCGTTAATGGTTCCTTGACCCTGACTGTCGATGATTGTTCCGTTAGCCGCGTTTGAAAGATTGACGAAGAATGTCTCGCTAAGTTCGTCGAGGGTGTCGCCATTGATTGGAACCGTGATTGTCTGGGTCAGCACGCCGGGGTTAAAGCTGAGCACGCCGCTCGTTGATTGATAATCAGCGGGTGCGGTCGCGGTACCATCGGCCGTCGCGTAGTTCACCGTTACAGTATTCCCACGCACCGCAGATAGCGTGACGGCAAAGTTCGCGTTAACCGTTCCCGTGTTTCCTTCCGTGACCGTCACGTTGTTGATAGTGATCTCTGGTTTGCAGTCGCCCACCGGCGAAGTGGCATTGCGCGGACTTGCTGGAGCAGACAGAAAATCAGCCGCATTATCATTCGTATCGACACAGCCGCCGGCTTTCCGGAAGGTTGCGGTCGTGTTCGACGGCGCGCCGGCTGGCCCCCAACCTTCGTAACAGTGGCCGGCAGTGTTTGCGCCATTGCCATAGCCGATGAGGTCAGCAATCGCGCCGCCGCTGGGATTGAAAGGAGTCAAGGCATCGTCGCCGGGACACGTCGCAGCGGCAAGAAAAGTTGTGCCGGATACGAGCGCCACTTTGCCAGCGGTGTTCGACATCGTAATCGTGCCGGTCGCATCCGGCGCAGGCAGGGCCACGCCATTGGTCGCGCCCCCGGCTTCCTGAACCAGATAGTAGCGTCCCGGAGCAATAATGCCTTTGCTCAGGTTCGTCTTGTTAGCGCCGAAGTTGGCGCCGACGCCGGCGTACTGGACCGAGTAAGGCGTGATCGAGAAATCCACCGTCGTCGTGCCTCGATTGTAAATTTCCACAAAATCATTACGGTAAGGCGCGCCTGAATTGTCGCCGCCGCCAAACACCTGACTGATGACCAGCGCGGCACTGTCGTCATTCTGAATCGTTCCCACGCCTGAGCCATCCGTGACGCCCGCGTTTGCGACGTTGCTTATGTTGACGCTGAAGGCTTCGTTCGGCTCGACCAGGGTGTCGCCGTTCACCGTCACGTCAAAGGTGTAACTTGTTTCTCCCGCCGGAATCGTCTGAGCCGTAAGGCTCCTCGCGACGTAATCAGCGCTGCCGGCTGCGGCTGTCCCGTCGGCTGTGGCGATGTCGAAAGTAATGCCAACCTTGGGCGCGGGTAGAGTTGAACTGACAATGAACGTGAAGGTGGTCGTGCCGTTGTTGCCTTCGAACGCCGATGCGTCGCTAACACTAAGCGAGGGACTGTCGTCATTAATGATCGTTCCTACTCCTTGCCCGTCACCGATACTCGCGCCCGAAACATTGCTCACGTTCACCAGGAATGTTTCGTTCGGCTCGATGCTGACATCGCCGTTAACCGCCAAGTCAAAAGTATAGGTCGACAGCCCTGCTGGGATTGTCTGTGACGCCAAACTGCGAGCGACATAGTCGTTATCGGCGTTGGTTGCGGTACCGTCCTGGGTCGCTATATTAAAGGTCACGCCTCCGGCAGCAGCGGGTGTCGAAAGGCTGACCGTAAAGCTGAAAGTGGTTATGCCCGCGTTGCCCTCAGCCGCACTGACATCGTTAATCGTCAGCGAGGGCCCGTTTACAGTCAGCGTTGCCGGATCGCTGTGGGCTGTCGTCGAGCCATCAGTGGCCGATGCTGTGATGTGCGCCGTTCCCGGATTATGCGCGGAGACAGTTGCCGTGGCGATACCTGTGGCCGGATTCGTCGAAACCGAGTCAGGCGTCGCCACGGTGGTGTTATCGGAGTCAAAAGTGATGGCCACGCCCATCATCGCGCGGCCAAACTGATCGAAGGCTTGCGCTGTGAACGGATCGGTTTGCCCAACATTGATCGTGCTGGAAGATGGCGAGAGCGTTACTTTCGCCGGATGACCCGGGCAGTTGCCGAACGGCGTGCCATCAACCCTTAAACCCGGCGAGAACTTTCGCGCGCCGTTAATAGTAGAGTGCAGCACGAAACTCCCTGTGATGTCCGGTGAACGGGTTAGTGATTGCGCGTTGCCTCCGTTCAATCCGTTGGCACCGCCATAGGAGAACTGCGTGACGAGGTTTCCTGATCCATCGCGCACCAGGATGGTGAGTCCGCCGTTGGTTAGTGATAAGCCGCGCGACGATGCTTTAACTACCTGTGCGCAACCAAAGAGTGAATCGTTCGAGTCGAACGTGCCGCCACCAAAGATGACCAGCGTCTCGCCCGGGGGCAGGCTCGCGGTCGCTGCGAAGGTATGCCGAACTGTCTCGGTCGAACTCGTTGTCGAATGAGTTCGTAGCGTCCATCCGGAGATGTCGACGGGCGCGCTGCTTGAATTAACCAGCTCGACGAACTCATCCTGTGCAGAGTCGCGCGTGCCGTCGTGGTTCGCGTCGCCGTCGCTTCCGGCGGGAGGATCGGCTAGGACCTCGTTTACGACTACCGTCGGAGCCGTAACATTCAGAATCGCGCTTCCAGTAATGCTTTGTGCACTCGCTCTGATCGTGGACTGGCCCTCAGCGGTTCCGAACGCCAGACCCGTCTGGTCGATCGTTGCGGCGTTGGGATTCGTCGCTTCCCATGTGAATGTCAGGTCCGAGATCTCGTTTCCGAACTGATCGACACCATGGGCCGTGAAGCGCTGCTCACCGCTTGCCGGGATCGTCGCGGACGGAGGCGTGATGTCGATGCGGGTTAACACGCGCTGAACTTCGCGCACCGTCAGCGTTGCCGGCGCGGCTTGCATGCCATGAGCGGAAGCCATGATGTCGGTCATGCCGGCCTTGGAACTCGTCGCCAATCCGTTCTGATCGATAGTGGCGACCACGGTATTATTCGACTGCCAGGAGAAGATGACGCCCAAGACTTCGTTGCCGCTCGCATTGAAAGCGCGAGCGGTGAACTGCTGTTTCGTCCCTGCATCGATTGCCGCGGATGAAGGCGTGATTTCGAGGCGAACGAACGAATTGCATTGAGCGAAGCCGGCGCCGTTGACCCGCGTGCCGGGACTGAAACTCCTGCCGCCATTGCCGCTCGCCGACTGATGCAACCCGAAGTTTCCACTAATATCTGGCGAACGGGTCATTGACTGATTAGCGTCGCCATTGAGTCCGGTCGAACCGCCCCAGGTGAGCGAAGTAATGATTGTGCTCGTCGAATCGCGCAGCGTTACGGCGCCGCCACCATTCGTTAGTGAAAGACCTCCGGATGAAGCCTTTCCCACCAAGGCCCCGGCAAACGCAGGGTCGTTTGGATCAAATGCGCCGCCGCCAAAGACTACCGCAGCAGAGCAGGCGGGCAGGATTGAGCCCGCTGCAAATGTATGCCGAAGCGTGTCGGTCGTCGTGCTCGAGCTCCGCGACAACAATTGGTAAATGCTGATGTCGATGTCATGCGTGGTCGTATTGACCAGTTCAATAAATTCATCGTCGCTTGAGTCGCGCACGCCGTCGCGATTCGCGTCGCCGGCGATTCCGTCTGGAGGATCAGCCAGTACTTCGTTGATGAGAACGTCGCGGCTGGCGTCTCCGCTAAATGTCACTGAGACGGGATTGCTCGCGCGACCGTCTGACTGAACAAAAAGATCGACGGTGCCGGCCCCGCGCAGATCGCGCGGCACCAGGACATGGACCTCGTCCAGGCCCGGCAGCTCAGGAGAAGCGGACACATTTTCAGGGTTGATGACTCGACCGCCGATGGCGACGAAATTCTGTGAGGCATTTCGCGCGCCCGTCGTAAAGATGGTCAGACGCAGGTTGCCATCACTTGGATCAAACGCTCCTTCCTGCAAGGTGTCACTGTTTAGAATCACGCCCGGCCCGATGCCGTCGCCGCTCTTAGTGAAGACTCCCGGCGCCGACCGCAGCGTAGGCACAGTGCCGCGTGAAGTGAAGTTCTCAGAATTTGTGATCGATACATCGGCGGTCCCGATTTCGGTCTGCGGCGGCAAGAGAAAATTGACCTGGCCGGGCGACACAAAAAAGACTTGGGCCGCGCGGCCATTGACCGTCACTGTCGTGCCCCCCACGTTGGTGGGGAACATTCCGTTGGTTAACCTTTGAGACTGTTGCGTCGAATTCGCCAACGCTCCGCCCGTAGCCACGGCTATGCTGTCCGGCGCAACAGCCTTGGTTGTGGAAGCTTCCCTTCCGAATGAGGCTCCGTTAACGATCGTGATCGTGCCGAAAGACGGGCGGGACGGTATCCCGGCGAGGTAGATCTCAGAGTCGTTGGCGAGTTCAGTATTAACCGGTGTGCCGGAAAGGACGCGGGGAAAATTGAAAGCGACCACGGATCCATCGTCGTTGAGGGAAGAGACTACGTCGGCCGTCGCGGAAGACGGCGCGTTAGTAATCTTTGTCATTTGCGACGACGGAATGTCGAAGACGTAGAGTTCGACGCCGCCATCTGAGTTCGCCGCAACGCCGGCAACACTTCGTCGCGCGGCAAAGGCGATGCGGGTTCCGTCACCGCTGATCGTTGGGTGGAGCGGCACCTCCGTCGTTCGCGCGCCCAAAGAAGTAATCTGTCTTACCACAGCGCCACCGCGGCCATCGAACAAGAAAACCTGTGTTGTATTGGTTGCGGTCTCGGCGGCAAAGACGACTCGCAAACCGTCGTCGCTGATCGCGCGTCCATAAGTCATCGCCAGCGACTGAACATTGGCTGCCAAAATTACGATCGGTTCCTGGCCAAGGCGTGTTTGCTCGACTAAATCGCGCTTAGCACTCGGCGCGACTCCAGAGTCACGAATGTAGGCGACGCTGGCGCCATTGCCGCTGATCTTCGCGTCGCTCGCTCCAACTACTCCTATCGTATCGGTAAGTTGAGTGAAGCTGTCGGCGACCATGTCGTAGACAAATATTTCCAGGTTACCGTCCAAATTGTGTCCAGCCAGATCGCGGTTGGAAGAGAAGGCAACGAAGCGTCCGTTGTCGCTGATCGACGGTTGGAAGTTTCCGTTCGTGACCCGGGTTGCGACGTTGCCCGGTGAAGTGTTCGTGACCTGAACCAGCCTGGCTCCGTCGAGTAGAAAAATTTCCGAGTTGCCGTCGGGGTTCGTGCCGAGCGGATCGTCTTTTGAGGCAAAAGCGATGCGCGAGCCATCCTGCGAAATAGTCGGCGCCACCGCACGCGTCCCTCCCATTTGAACAAAGGAAGCCGGATCGGTTGCGACGTTGGCGCGAATCGCGCGGAAGTGGTCGTTGCCGCCGGCGCCGGCGATGTCCTCGGTGGATTCAAACGCGAGGACTCTCCCGTCGCCACTGATCGACGGGTTGAGGTTGATGCCTTCTTCGGTCGTGGTTGTGACCCGACGCAAAACAGGGGATTGCGTCTGGCCTCTGCGCAGACTGATAAGACAGAGCGCGGTTGTTCCGGCCAAAATAAAGACAAATATTCTTAACTTGCGCACGGGAGGTTCGGTCCGAAAAGAAACGGCGGGATTCTACATATCTCTCCCAGAAAAACAATGAAGCGGAATTTGCTACACGGTGTCGGTTAGCAATCAAAGGCACTAGCAAGCAAACATCCCATGGATTCGGTGTCAGGCTCACTTGGAGATGTGATCCGCGCTGGTGCTGGGAGCGCGGACGTCCCGTCCGCATCGCGCTGGACGGATAA
>JAWVCT010000101.1:0-13770 GCA_033858155.1 Blastocatellia bacterium | reverse complement strand
TCGTCATAGAGCTCCATGTTGCGCGAGGCCTCGATGATCGCTTCGGCCCCACGGCCAGTGCCTCCGCCGTATGAGACCGTGCCTTCATATGCGATGGGCCAAACGAGGATGCGTGATTGTTCGAAGCCGGAGAATTCTGCTTCAGCGATGCCGCCGAAGTTTACGGGAAGCGACTGCGATTCGGTCATGAGTGGAGTTTAGCGAAGGTGGTGGAGAGAAGCCAGATCAAGTCGATGGATGTAGCCCGATTCATCGGGCTTGCCCTAAGGGTTACTAGACCAGCGCTTTGAGCGCTGGGGAGCGGCTGACGTAATCACAATAGTGCGCTTCAGCGTGCTTATGAAGGGTTTGGCAAATGGTTGCTGCCAAAAAATAAGCCCGCTTAAGCGGGCTACGTATTAGTTTCGCATGTTTACCCCGCCGTAGAACGGCTGGGCTAAAAACCCTACGGGGAAGCCGCGTGAACGCGGCTCATGGGTAACCGCTTGCTATCGCAAGCGGTTCTGTACCTAAGGCACGTCGATGATCAAGTCTTTACCGGCGAAGGTAAAGTTCGGGCGCCGCCGGCCTTTCATGTACTTCGCGGCCGTCTGGGAAAGGGAAGTGATGATGATCGGCAGTGCGATCGTCGCGTCGCAGTTGACGTAAGCCGTCAGCGCACCACGCCCGAGCTTGCCGTACACCAGCGATTCATCGAAGGCCACGGCGCTGCTGCGTCCACCCGGGTGCGGCGCGTCGGCGGCGATCTGAATCGCGTACTTGTGGCCGTGAATCTGTTGTTTGAAGATGTGCGCGGACATCTCGGTTTGGCGCAGGAAACTCTTGGTGATGCCGCCACCGATATTAATCACCCCAGAGACGCGGGCACGAATCGCGATCTGCGCCATGTCCAGAACGTCCTGAACGATGTCGAACTGAAAATTGTTCTTCTTTTCAAACCGGGAGCCCGCGATCCCCACGGCGATGCCGCTGTCGGTGATGCCCGGACAAAAGACCGGCACGCGCGATTTGTAAGCCGCCGTCAGCACTCCGTCTTCAGCGGCGATCTCGGCTAGTTCGCGGCCGAGCAGATGCAGAAACTCACGGCTCGAGTAAGGCCGCGTCTGATCCAACTGGCTCGCAAATCCTCCGACCCACTCTTCAGCTTCGTGATACTCCTCTTCACTCGCCAGCAGGTCCCACATGCGATTGATCTGCGCCGACTCGAGTTCGGCATCGGTCATGTTCGGGTGCGCCTGGAAATGGTGGCGCCCGAGCGTCTCGTGCAGATCGTGGAAAATTACCGAGCCGGAAAGGACCAACACGTCGACGAAACGGTTCTTGACCACATAGGCCAGCAGGCGCCGCATGCCGGCCGGGATCAGAGCGCCCGACGCCGCCATCATGATCGTCGTGTTGTCACCCAGCATGTCCAACCAGATGCGATGGGACTCTGCCAACTGCCGTCCGCCGAAGCCCGTGCCTTCCATTTTTTCCAGCAGGCCGGCCACCGAACGATCCCGATCGACTTGCACGGGACGGGTTGGAATAGTCAGGTATTTACTCGGTTTTGGTTTTCGCTGTGTCACCATAAGATTTTTCTTAACCTCTTTCAAAATGTCCGACAAAAGTTGTGCTGTCGAACTTACTTTTCATTTGCCTTCATCTGTTTAGGGTCGGGCAATTGCCCGATGAGCGGACTAGCCCGCTTTTAAGCCTCTCGTAGTCGGCTGCAAAATTCATTAACGACAAACTGAAGTCTGCCGAGCAATTCTTTAGTAATCATGACGCCGCCGACCCTTGGTTCGGTTACCGTTAAGTGTAATGTAAGTGTAGGCATCGAAACGCGATTCGTAGAAATTTACCAACTCTGCGCCTTCGGCCTCGCTTAATTCGTCGTCCTTGATCCTTTGGGTTACCTGGCGGCGAAATCCGTCGTGGAGCAAACCGCGCTCATAACGCGCACGCCCCGCGGCTTCGCCGACGGTGGTGCCGCGGATCACCTTTTTGATGAGGTAGCCCTCCTCGTCGATGTGAACCTGGGCCTCGTTGGGCGTGCCGAAAAGATTGTGGTTGTTGCCCATCACTTCCTGATAAGCGCCAACCAGCATGAACGCCACATAGTACGATTCATCCGGATCGAGCTTATGCAACTCGAGCACCTGCTTGACGTCGTGCAGATCGACGAACTTGTCGACGACGCCATCGGAGTCGCATGTGATATCGCAAAGCGTCGCGAATTCCGTCGGCGGCTTATTCAATTTCTGAATCGGCACAATCGGGAACAACTGATCGAGAGCCCAGTGATCCGGCAGCGACTTAAACACTGAAAAGTTCGCCAGGTACTTCGCGCACAGCAGGCGTCTGAGCTCGCCGAATTCTTCCGGAATATACTTAGCCTGCTGCGCGTAGCGATTGGCGCTCTCGCACACGTCCCAAAAAAGCACCTCGCCCTTGCCGCGATCCTCCAGCGAAATTAGACCCAGATTGAAAAGCGTGAATAGTTCTTCACGATGCTCGAGGGCGTCGTGATAGTACTCGCGATAATTCTTGATGGTGATCGACTCGCGCAAGTCGCCGAGTTCAATCACGACCTGCGGATCGTCCTCGTCAATTTCAATGGGCGTGATGTCTTCGACAACCGTCTCAATCTCCTCGAGTATGTTGGTCACCAGAATCGCGTGATAGGCCGACAGAAAGCGGCCCGACTCCTGAATGATTGTGGGATGCGGAACGTTTTCATCGTCACAGACCTGCTTGATCGTATAGATGACGTCGTTGGCAAATTCCTGCGAATTGTAATTTGCCGAAGAGTCGAATGCCGTCTTCGAACCGTCATAGTCGACGGCCATGCCGCCGCCGACGTCCAGCAATTCAATCGGCACTTTCATCTGATGCACCTTCGCATAAACGCGCGCAGCTTCCTTCATCGCGTTCTTGATGCGCTTAATGTCAGTCAATTGTGAGCCGATGTGAAAATGCAGCAGCCGCAACATGTCGATGCGATCTGCTTCTTTCAAACGATTGATCACTTCCAGCAACTCGGTCGTCGTCAGACCAAACTTGGCGGCTTCGCCCCCCGACTTTTCCCAACGTCCCGAACCTTTTGAATAGAGCTTGACGCGCATGCCAATGATCGGCATGGCGCCTTCAGTCTGGTCGGCGATGCGCAGAATGTGATCCAACTCACTAAGTTTTTCCACGACGATGACTACGCGCTTGCCTGCTTTCGCTCCGGCAAACGCCATCTGGATAAACTCTTCATCTTTGAAGCCGTTGAGCACCAGCAAACTGTCGGGTGTTTGTTCCAGCGCCAGAGCCGCATACAGTTCCGCCTTCGATCCTGCTTCAAGACCAAAGTCATAACGCGACCCTTCGCGCAAATATTCTTCGACCACCGCGCGCTGCTGATTAACCTTCATCGGATAGACGCACATGTGCGCGCCCTGATATTCGTATTCGCGGATTGACTTGCTGAAAGCCCGCTGAAGTTTTCTGACCTGGGCGGCCACCAGTTGCGGAAAGCGCAGCAAGATGGGCGTAGTAATGCCGCGGCCCGCCAGGTCTTCGATAATCTCTTTCAGATCGGCTGAGCGTGCATCGCCCTCGGATGGGCGAACGATTAGATTGCCCTTCCGATTTACGTCGAAATAGCCAGCTCCCCAGTTCTCGATCCCGTAGGTTTCGACAGTCTGTTCGATCGCGGTGGTCAACTAGCGGTCTCCTGGATGCCCTTTCAGCAAGCGTTCCGCCACGGCAACCTTGGTTTGGCTGCGATTCCTGGCCGGATAGCGGATTTTTGGGGTGGAACCTTAACGCCCGAATGTAACAGAAAACCTGAGGAGGGTCTATCACTTTTTTGTGCCAAATATCCTTGTCCAAGGCCCTTTCTTACCAGAATTTAGAGGCCCGGAGAGACGAAGCGACTGGCCGCGGGCTGACTGTTCAGCTTGCGGTTCTTGTCGTTGTGCCTGAGGAAAACTGCAAGTCGTGCCTGTCTGGTCGTCGATATCTGGGAACACCACAAGGAGTGTAAAGGGCGACAGCGTCGACGCTGCGTTGCGAGAGGAAACTCGACCGGATCGAAGCAAGAAGCGCTCGTCACAGCGGCTCTTCTCCCTCAATTATCTTGACATCCCAGGTTTCCCATCTATAATGCCTGTTTTTATTGCGCGCCGTTACATGTCGTTTACGCAGTCTGCAGACTGTCCGTTCCACCAGAAGGCTTCGCACCAAACACCGCAAGGGGCGAAGGTTAACTACATCACTCGCTTTTTTCCCTACAGGAGACTAAATGAACGCTAAAACTGTGTTGAAGTACGCCTCTGATCAGGGCGCTAAGTTTGTTTCTGTCCGCTTCACGGATCTTCCAGGTTCGTGGCAGCACTTGACCTTTCCGATCGGCGAACTGGCCGAAGAGTCTTTTGAAGACGGCTTTGGCTTTGACGCTTCTTCAATTCGCGGCTGGGCTGCAATTCACGAATCAGACATGTTGCTGGTGCCTGACGCGTACAAGTTCTGGATGGATCCTTTCTCGAGCGAGCCGACGCTTTGTCTGGTCGCCAACGCCGTCGACCCGCTCTCGCGTCAGGGTTATGCCTTTGATCCCCGCATTGTGACCGTGCGCGCTGAGAGCTATCTCAAGAGTTCGGGTATCGCTGACATAGCGAACTTTGGCCCAGAGGCTGAATTCTTCGTGTTCGACAGCGCCCAGTTCTACAACGAGCAATACAGCGCCGGCTATTCGATCGATTCGGATGAGGCGCACTGGAACAGCGGCCGGGACGCAAGCGAATCGCAGGGCCCAAACCTCGGTCACCGGATCCGGCCGAAGGAAGGCTACGTGCCAGTAGCGCCGACAGATACTCTCTCCGATCTGCGTTCGGAAATTTCTCTGACTCTGGGTGAGTGCGGCATCAACGTAGAGTGTCATCATCATGAAGTGGCGACGGCCGGTCAGTGCGAGATTGATTTTCGCTATTCGACTATGCTCGGCACGGCCGACAACCTGCAGATATTCAAATACGTAGTGAAGAACACGGCGCGCAGCCATGGCAAGACTGCGACCTTTATGCCGAAGCCTCTGTTCGGTGACAACGGCTCTGGCATGCACTGCCATCAGTCTCTCTGGAAGGATGGCAAACCGCTGTTCGCCGGCGATGGTTATGCCGGCTTGTCAGAAACCGCGTTGCACTACATCGGTGGACTGCTGAAGCACGCGCCGGCGATTGTCGCCTTTGCCGCGCCTACGACCAACAGCTACAAGCGGCTGGTTCCCGGGTTTGAAGCGCCGGTTAATCTTGCTTATTCAGCGCGCAATCGTTCGGCGGCGATTCGCATACCGATGTTTTCCACGAACCCCAAACTAAAGCGGCTTGAGTTTCGTCCGCCTGATCCGTCGTGCAATCCATACCTGGCGTTTTCCGCGATGCTAATGGCTGGAATCGACGGGATTCAAAACCGGATCGATCCCGGCGCGCCGCTTGATAAAGACATCTACGATCTGTCACCGGAAGAGCTTAAAGACGTACCGAGCCTGCCCGGCTCGCTGGACGAATCGCTCAAGGCACTGGAAGAGGACCACGAGTTCCTGCTGAAGGGCGACGTGTTTACCCCGCAATTGATTGAGCGCTGGATTGAATACAAGCGCGAGCGTGAGATTCAACCGTTGCGTCTGCGGCCGCATCCGCTGGAGTTCTCGATGTACTACGACGTTTAGTTTAGCGGCAGGAAGCGGTTCCGATATGCTGGGAGCGCGGACGTCCCGTCCGCACTGAGCGCGAAGCGCGAATAACTGTTCGAACGAGTGCTTCGCACGTTGTGTGGACGGGACGTCCGCGCTCCCAGCAATAACAACCGACAACCACCAAAGCTGCATCCTGCAGGAACACTCCTATTGACTCGCGTCGTCCGCGCTCGCCCGCGTAATATATCCCTCGTGTCCGCGACTTCCAATGAAATGCTCGGGCAGTTGCTCGGCCAACTACCTGAATCTCACGCGGCGCAGCTTCTCTTCAGTCGACTGGTTGACGGTCGAGACTCCATTCGCAGATTGTTCGAACGCGAGCCGGGATTGCTCTCGGATGTGCTGGCAATTGCTGCCTGGAGCCCGCTGCTCGCCACTACGCTGGAACAAAATCCTGATTACGTTATGTGGCTGCAACGCGAACGCGCCAGCACCCGCGTGCGCACTCGGGAAGAAATGGGCGAGTCACTGGCTCGCTTTGCGCTGACCAATTCGCAACTGGACGCTCACGTTCTGCTGGCGCGTTTTCGGCGCCGCGAGCTGTTGCGAACTTATCTGCACGACCTCCGACGCGTCCGCACAATTGTCGAAACAACGGAAGAGTTATCGAATCTGGCGGACGCAATTCTTGATTATGCGCTGATGTTGTCAAGGCAACTGCTGGACAATCGCTACGGTTCACCGCGAGTCAAAGACGCCCGCGGCCGCATATCCGGCGCGGAGTTCTGCATCGTCGCTTTGGGCAAGCTTGGCTCTCGTGAACTGAATTACGCGTCGGACATCGATCTGGTATTCCTTTTCTCTGACGAGGGGCTCACTGCCCCCGGCGGCTCGCGCGGACAGATCACCAACCGAGAATACTTTGTTAAGTTAGCCGAATCGCTGTTGCGCGTAGTTGGCGAGCCGACCGGCGAGGGCGCCGCCTATCGCATCGACGTGCGCCTGCGTCCACATGGGCGTGATGGCGCTCTGGCTTGCGCGCTTGACGAGGCCGCTCGCTACTACGATGAGAGCGCCCAGGATTGGGAGCTACAAGCCCTGATTCGCGCGCGGGCCGCAGCCGGCTCACAAACTCTCTACTCGCAATTTTCCCAGCGCGTAGTCGGCCGGGTCTTTCGAGCTGATACCAGCATCACCCACGCTCTCAATAACGTGCGCCTGGCCAAGCAAAAAATCGATCGTCAGCGCGAGCGGGAGGAGAAGGGTTTCAACGTCAAGCTCGGTCGCGGCGGCATTCGCGAAATCGAATTCATCGCGCAGGCGCTGCAAGTAGCCTTAGGCGGCCCGGATCCCTGGCTGCGCGCCGCGCACACTTTGATTAGCCTCGGCCGCCTGGCAGAACGAGGTTTCATTAGCGAGTCCGAGCTCTCGCAACTGTCCGACGCTTATCACTTTTTGCGCGCACTCGAGCACCGCCTGCAAATGGAGCACGGTCTTCAAACACATTCGGTGCCAATCGATCCCGTTCGCCGGGGACTAGTCGCCCGGCGCATGAATTTTTCCGGCGTTGAAGCGCTCGCCGACTTCGACGGCGCTTTGGCCCTCCAAGCAACGAACGTCCGAACGGCGTTTGATCGCGTTTTTGCTCAGGTAAATGAGACCTCCGAGTTAGTTCGGCCGCCGGGGCGGCAAGCAGCGACCACCGCCAATGGGGATTCTCGTGAGACGGCGGCGCGCCTGGCGGCAACTTTGCTTCTGAAACACCTGGCGCCGGACACGCCGGGCAGTCCGAAACTCGAAATCGACAAGCTCACCAGCAAGTTGAGCACGGCGGCGGAACAGTCGCTCAATTCTCACCGGGCACTTTCATTCGCGACCCGGGTGGCCAGTTCGCTCGACAAGGAAACCGAACCCGCCACTCTCACTGAAGCAGATATTAGCTCTCTCGTACGATTGTGTGGCGCTTCCGAATTTTTCGGCGAAATGCTTGCCAGCAGGACTTCGCTCATTCATGCGTTGAATGCGAATTCGGTGATGGCGCAGTCGCGCGATTACTTGAGCGAGCTTCGCGCCGGCGTCGCCCAGCAGCCAACCTTCCGCGCCGAACTCGACGCTGTGCGACGCGTGTGGTCGGCGTTGTTGGTTGAGATTGGAGCGGGCGATGCGCTGGGTGACTTGAAGCTTCCTAACGTGAATTGCTTGCTAACTGAACTGGCGGTGGCGGCGATCGATGTGGCGGTGGAGATCGCGCGACGCGAATTCACGCGGCGCTTTGTAAAGCTGGCGAACGAACCGCGGATGGCCGTGCTCGGTCTGGGCCGTTTAGGAAGCGGCGGTATGGATTATGGATCCGATCTGGACGTCGTAATGGTTTACGACTCGACGGCTCCTGCGCCGGTTGCGGGTCTGACCCATGACGAGGCCTATGCACGGCTTGCCGAGTTGGTAATCACGACGCTCTCCAGCATTACCCGCGAAGGCTATCTCTATCGCGTCGATCTGCGATTGCGTCCCGACGGACAAAAAGGACCGCTGGTTACGGGCTCGGAAGGTTTCCTCACCTATGTCCAAAAGCGAGCCGGGTTGTGGGAATGGCTGGCTTACGTAAAGCTGCGGGCGGTGGCCGGAGATCTGGAATTTGGCCGCGTGGTAGAAACCACCGCGCGCAAACTAATTCATGAGTTGGCGCAGCAGGCCGATCATAATCAGCTACGCGCTGAGACGCGGCGCGTGCGCGATCGTTTGGAAAAGGAAAAGTCGTCGCGGCGCGATGCCGGACGCGACATCAAGCACGGTGTCGGCGGCATGCTCGACGTTTACTTTGCTGCGCGTTACTTGCAGTTGCGCGACGGTGTGCATGATGATGAAGCAGACAGGACTACGCGGGCGACGCTGCGGCGGCTGCGGGAAGCAGGTTCTTTGGATGACCCGGACTTTGTGGATCTGGATAAAGGGTACACTCTGCTGCGTTCAGCAGATCATCAACTGCGGTTGATTCTGGGTCGGTCGGCGCGGCTTCCTCTGCCTGAGCACCCGGCGTTTCGGGACATTGCGAGCCGCTTAGGGTACGACGACGCGGCAGAGCTAACCCGGGAGCTTTCCGCAGCCATGGCCGGCATTCGCAGCGCCTACGAGCGAATTATGAGTATCGAAACGAACTGAGATGGAGACTAATAATCAATGCCCTCGCTGTGGCATCGGACGTTTGCGCGTCTGGAACGAACTGAGCGACGAAGAGCGCGAAGTGGCGCGGCGGCTGGCGGCTTCCGCCGAATATTCTCTGGAGGTGCGGCAGCGCACTCATCGATGGTGTCCGAGGTGTTGGTACGAAGAAGCCTCGGGAGTAACCCAGAACGCGTAGGGAATGCTTTTCTTTGCGTCTTTGCGCGAGATAGTTTCACGCAAAGTCGCAAAGGTAAGGGTGTTATGGCAACCGCTTATCTGATTCGAATTGGCTTGAGCCGCTGATAGTTAATCCTAATTTTCTAAAAATGTTTCGCGTTAAATCTTCCTTCAAAACTCAATTTGAAATCCAGGCGCCGGTAATCAAGGTGCGCGAGTTTTTTCGCAACCTGGCTAACTTTACCGATTTGCTCAGCGGCGTCGACAGCATCCGGCGTGAGTCCGGCGGCATCGCGCGCTGGACGATTGCCACTGATACTCCGGTTGGTCGCGTGCGCCTGTCTCTGCCGGTGCGCGAGACTTCGCCGCGCGCCGATGTGATCGAGTGGTCACCGGCGATCAATGAAAACCAGAACCTGCTGCGCTACCAACTTAAATTTGAAGAGCAGAATGGCGGGACGCTGGTCAGCGTCTCACAGCAGGTGGAGCTGCGCCGGAACCGCGCCTGGGATCTGCATCCGGGTGTGGGATTGATGGGCGAAGCGCGACTCAGTGCCGCGCTGGAGCGGCGTATCAACGAAGCGATCGATACCTTCCTGGCGCGCGTCAAAGAAAAATTGGAAAGCGATGACGCGGCGACGAAGGGCGCAACGTGATGCCGGGAGCACGGACGTCCCCGTCAGCATTGAGCGAAGCGCGCACATGTTTCATCCCAGCGGGACGAAATATTTATTGTTCAAAGTTCCTGGACGCGCAATGTGCTGCACCTAAAGAGGACAGAAAACTGTTGCCACCCTCGCGGAGCGGTGGTGAGCTTGTGGCGCTTGGCCCTCCTGGAGCAGTGTGCGTAGCTAGAGTGCTATTCCCAACGGCGAGATGGAACAATAAGATAGAAACCGGCTAGTACCCACCCTGGCCCTCTCCCAAAAAGGCGAGGGAACCCCGCAAGCTCGAGTCATCTTAGTTATTCTTTTTTCTCCTCTTGGAAATTAGAGCAATAGTTGAACCCTTCCAGGCGTAAGTTTTAGTTGTAAGGTAACTCGGACAGCAGTGGGCGTCTTCTCCAACATATTCGGGATAAGTGAAAAGTATCGAACGCCCTCGCAGGACTGCCCGGGAATGTTCATTACACTTCGACCAGATTTGCCTGGCTGAGCCGTTGTGATAAGCAAAAACATAGGCAGCCAAAAAAACATTACCCGCGGCAGTTGCAGTAGAGCCGTCGATTACAACAAAGGCCTCGTCTTTTCCGTCGCCGTCGAAATCAACGTATTTTACCGAGCGCAAATCAACATGCTCGCTCTCGTCGCCGTATTGTTGGTGTCCCTTTTGTAAGACAAGCCTGACATTGGGTATGGGCACCCAGGAATCATCTCGTACACCACACAGCCGGCCATAATTAAAGTTCTTAAAATCGATCTTCTGAATGTCCGAAGCGGTCCGCTTACGGCCAGTTTGCGCTGCCCCGCTCTCCACCAATAACAGAATTGCCATAAGCAGCAAGAGTGAATGTTTGATCATACTTCTTCTGTTGTTTGACTCGAATCCGCGAAGAGTTATTGAAACTGGGTCAATGAAAGGATGTTCCCGTCAGGGTCTTTGAACCAGGCGATTCTTCCTCCGCTCGGTGACGTCCAGACGCCCGACTCATCCTGCTTAAGCCACTCGTATCGTTCGCATCTCACGCCTGTGCTCGAGAGTTCCTTTACGCTCGCATCAATGTCGGCGACATCCCAACCCAGCGAGGTATAGTTTGGTGGAGTGTGTTCCTTAACTTTCTGTACGCGCAGCATTACGCCGTTCGCGTCAAAGACAATCGCAAACGCGTCGTCCGTGACGAGGCGTAGGCCCAGCGTCTGTTCGTAGAAACGCTTCGCATCATCGGGTCGGCTCGTCGCGACAAAGGCCACCACTTTTGATTTATCGAGCATATTATCTCCTCTCTTTGAATTTTACAGAACCGGGAGCGGTAGCGACCGGCTCAACCACTCAAGTAAGAATCATCGCAATCCCAGGGTGGACTTTCCGGCGGAAGTTGCCACCAATCCCTGTTCGATCAGACGGCGGCCCGGCGTGCGCGCGACGGCTTTTTCAAATTCGGCGTGCGCTTCATCTTTTCGATTACGTCGCAACAAGAACTCTCCCAGAAGTTCGTGGCTCGGCTTGTCAATCGTCGGCGGGCCGAAGGCGATGGGAAGCTTGTCCTCCAAACCCGACGCCTGGATCATTAGACGTTCGGCGCCAACGAAGTCTCCCTCTTGCTCAGCCAGCAGGGCACGAACCTGCAGCAGGATGATCTCTGGCCGGACGCGGTAACTTGGATCGGGGTCGCCACTCTTTGTCTTGATGTCGGCGACCTCGTGTCCGACCGTCTCCAACTCGGCCAGCGCCCGGCGCGCCGCCTCGCGATGCCCCTGCATAATCTCACCCAGGGCCCGCGCGAACGCGAAGTCGAGCCGCGGCCCGGCGCCCGCGCTCTTCGGCACGGTCCAGCTCGCCACCTCGCCTGTCCAGTCGCCGGTATCGAGCAGGTAGCGCAGTCGCATGTTCGCGAACGAACCGATTAAGCTCGCGTCGGGATCCATCGACATGCCGGGATGATCCATCGCTGCCTGCGATTCGATGGTGGCGCGGCACGACGCGACCGCACTCCTGGCCTTATCCATCTGCCCGAGTTGCAGATAACCGTATCCCAGCCAACTCGGGTAGTGGCCGCAGCGCACCGGTCCTTTGCCGGCCGCCTTGCGAACGCGATCCACGTCGGCGATCGCGGCGAGATTCGCCTGCACCACATCCTGCCACATCCCGAGCGCGAGGAAGATGTGCGAGGTCATGTGCTGGGCATGTCCCGCGTCGGGTGCGATCTTCGCGTAGATCCGCGCCGCTCGCAGTCCGAGCGGCGCGTGCGCCGGATCGTCGTAGCTATGAATCAGGTAGTGGACCACGCCCGGATGATCGCGATGATTCATCCAAGCTTCTTCCAGCACAGCCGCCGCGCGCATGTAAGTCGCGATATCACGTCCGGCGTGCGCGGTGCCGAGAATCGCCAGGCCATAGAAAGCAGTCGCGTCGACGTCGTCAGGATAGCGCGCGTGGAGCTTCGCCATCGCGTCTTCGAAGCGAAAGTCGCGCTGCTCTTTGGTTCCGTCTCCGTAAAGAATCTCAATCGCGTCGAAGTATGCTTGCTCGCGTTCGGTCTTTGCCCTGGTACGGCGCGTTGTTGGAGAGGGCGCCAGTTTGTTGAGCGTGTCACGGGCGGCCTTCAGATCCTGCTGCATCCAGATCGGATGATTGAAAGTCATCGCCTCGCCCCAGTAGGCCATGGCGAAGCCGGGATCAGCGGCCTCGGCACGGCGAAAGGCATCGGCGGCAGCTGCATATTCAAAGTCGTGAAGCAGGGCCAAGCCAGCGAGGAAGTCGGCCTGGGCCGACGCAGCGCCCGAGTTGGCGAAGTCGACGTGACCGTATGCGCCATCGACCGCAGCAGGCGAGCCGGCGAAGAGCAGGCTAATGGTGAAGGCGATTGCGAGCATGATTAAGTCCTCCTCGGAACCCAGTTAACGAATCTCTAACCGTCGCAGGGGATTAATTCGACCGTCCTCTTTTCGATCTCAGCCACGCGTCTCTTGATCTCTTCAGACCATGCCGCTTCAACATCCGGCTCAGAAACAGGGTCAAGCGTCTCAATGAGCAGGCCGGCCAAGGTCGCTCGATCACGCTCGGGCAATTGCGCCGCGTCGCGAAAGACTTCTTTGAGATTACGTTCCATGACTGATAGTTTACTCCGAAGGTAATGCTCCTTGTAAACACCAACTTCCGACTGAATGAAGCGGGCCAGTGGCACAGACTTCAGTCTGTGGATCTCGTTAGTACAGCACAGACTGACGTCTGTGCTACTCAAGCAGGGCGACGCTTCTTTTTATAGATCGCCTTAACTGTTGAGATGACGCCCGCGGGTTTGCGCGGCGCGGGCTCACCCATCTTTCGCGCGTCGGCGATGCCCTTCTTGCGCGCGCGTCGAATGTAGGCACGAATTTCCGGGCGCTTGATGTCCTCTGGTGTCTTAATTGTGATGTGCCGAATGCTATTGCCGGAGCCCTGCAGGATGCCTTTCGGATCAGCCAGCGTAGCGCCGTCGTTGAAACCCAGGTTGACGTGCTTCGCGTAAACGGCGATGTGAAAGACTCCGTCTTGCAAACGATCGCTAGTGCCGTACCCGATCGCGACGGCGCTGTACGCGTCGTAGATGTTTTCGTAGCACGGCGCCATCTCTTCAAGCACGATGGCGCGCAGTTGCAGAGCCAGATCCCGAACCTCGCGGTCGTAGGCCTTGAGAAACGTGATCAGTGCTGGAGGCGGTCGATGTGTCATCTCTAGAACTAGATTCCATGGCGTTTAGAAGCGGGCTACCGCCCGCCCATCTTGGTCGTTTAGCAGCGGGACTTGTCCCGCTTCCAATTCAGCGGCGGACAAGTCCGCCGGCTAAACTGAAAAATATCTTTTTAAGCAAAAGGCGGGCAGTAGCCCGCCTCTAAACGACGCAAGGGTACCGATAGACAAAGGCTGGCGGTAGCCCGCCTCTAAACGAATCATTGTTCAGGGAAGAAGCTGTTCCGGCCTACTGAACTTCAAAGTCTACGGTTTGGGTAACGCTGGTGCCCGCGATGCTGTCGGTGACGGTCACACGCAAATCGTATCTGCCGGGCGCCAGGGTTTGGAGCGCCATCTCTTCTCCGAACGGAATTCTATCCGGGTCGGAGCCG
>JAWVCT010000100.1:0-120378 GCA_033858155.1 Blastocatellia bacterium | reverse complement strand
GGAGTGCGTGCGCAAATCGATTAACTCGGCCGCGGTTGCCACGGCGCGCATCGCAGCCTCGACTACAAGCTGGGGTTCAGCGACAAACGTGATCACGGACCGGTTGTGATCGGCGTCCAGATGATGATTCAGCACGGTAGCGCCTCGCACCGATTCGATTGCGTGCGCGATGCGCTCGACGGTCTCGCCCTTGCGGCCTTCACTGAAGTTTGGTACACACTCAACTAGCATTGTCGATTTTTGATTGCCGATTGCCGATTGATCAGCTTGATCCCCTGGACGAAATATTCTACAGGATCAAACGACAGGCGGACTTTGAAATCGGCAATCGGCGATTGGCAATCGGCAATCCAAAATGCCCATCGATCGTTTCATCAATGAGCGCAAGACCGTCTGGCAAAGGCTCGAGGAGCTGCTGGAACTTCTCGATCGAATGACGCTGCGGCGGCTGCATCGCGAAGAAGTGCGCGAGCTGGGCCGCATCTACCGGCGGACCGCTTCGGACCTGGCGATTGCTCGCGCCGAATCGCGCGACCCGCGTCTGGTCAACTATCTTAACAGCCTGGTAATTCGCGCTCATGGCCGTATTTACAGGGCCGATGCGCAAGGCGGACAGCGAATCCGCGATTTCTTCGCCAGGGATTTTCCGCGGTCGTTTCGTCGGACATGGCGTTACACCGCCACTGCTTTCGGCGTCTTTCTTGTGTTCACCGCGATAGCGTTTTTTGGCACGCGCCACGATCCGGACTTTTCTGAGTTCGCTGGAATTAGCCCGTTCTTTCGCGAATCAGTTATCAATACTCGAACGCACTGGTGGGAAGAACTGAATGAAGCCAGTCAGATCGGCTCGACCCAAATCTTCACCAATAATATTCGGGTAACGTTCTATGCGTTTGCTCTGGGAGCGATGCTCGGCATCGGCACTTTGTATCTCATGGCATTCAACGGTGCGATGTTTGGCGCGATCATAGCGCTCACGTATCGGGCCGGCTTCGGCAACGACCTCCTGAGCTTCGTGGTGGGCCATGGCGTGATCGAGCTCTCGTGCATCTTCATCGCCGGCGGCGCCGGACTTTTGATCGGTACGTCGCTATTGATGCCCGGCGATCTTTCACGCGGCGACGCGCTCAAATCGCGCGGCTTGGAAGCCGTGCGTCTGATTGTCGGTTGCGTGCCCTTACTGGTAGTGGCGGGAATTATCGAAGGATTTATTTCGCCTCAGCCGATTCCCGCCATCATCAAAATCAGCATCGGCGTCCTCACCGGAATCGCGCTGTACTCGTATCTGCTGTTGGCGGGAAGAGATGATTAGTCACCGTAGTCGTTTAGAGGAGGGCTACCGCCCGCCCTTCGGTAACTCATTTCCAACACGGCGGGCGGTAGCCCGCCTCTAAACATCTGGGCCCGGATCAAAGCAGACCTCGCTCCTTAACTCTCAAGTAAGTTTCCAGTAACTTCGGCGCCAATGCCGCGGCCGTTACGTCCAGAGCTAATCCACCCTGTGCTTCAACCAAACGCAGAGCCGCTTCGCGCAGGTGGATGATCTCTTCCGCGACAGACTGCCGGAAAAGTTCGCGCTCATCCTGCGGTGTCTCGCGGACCACCGCCTTCAAGTCGCGATCGGCGATGGTGACGATCAGGGGTAGATGGCGCGGCCGCAAGAGCTTCAAAGAAGTCAGTAACTCACGCGAACCTTCTTCATCGACCAGATCGGTAAGGACGACGACCAGCGAGCGCCGCCGGCTGTTTGCGGCAATGAACTCGAAAGCCCGGGAGTAGCTGGGCTCAACCATCTCCGGTTCAATCGCATACAGAGCCTCCAGCGCGGCATCGAGATGCTCGGCTCCACGTTTCGGCGGCAGATAAGCCTGTATACGGCGGCTGAAAACCAGCAGGCCCGCGTTGTCACCGGCGCGCGCGGCCGCGGACATCAACGCCAGCGCCGCATGCACCGCTGAATCCAGTTTCGTTTCATTTTCGATGCGAGCCGTCATCAGCCGCCCGGCGTCCAGCGCGATCAGAATCGTCTGATCGCGTTCCATCTGGTATTGACGGGTGACTAACTTGCCGCGCCGTGCCGTTGCCGTCCACGAAATGTGCCGCCGCTCGTCGCCGCGCACATAATCACGAAGCGATTCAAAGTCTCGTCCCTCTCCCCGCCATTGTGACTTGCGTCGCGCCGCGACAAACGAACGCGCGCCCAGTGCTCTCAACTCGGCTTCCCGCGCTCGTCGCATGTTCGGGTAAACCTTAACAGCAACGGGCGCGCCCACGCGTGTTTGGGTCCACACCAGGCGCAGACGCGAGAGATAACGCACGGCCACCAAACCGAATTCGAAGCGGCCTCGTTTCGGTGGAGTCAGAGCGTAAATCAGCGACGCGCTGGTCTGGGCATCGATTTCTACCGGCGCTTCACGCGCCGCGGACAATTGCATCTGAGGCGGATATTCATCTTTGACTATCAATGAGATGTCGCGCGAAAGGTGGTTCGCAATCTCCACGCGCACTTCTGTTTCAGCGCCGACAGCAAACCGGCCGCCAAAGTGTCGCGCGATGCTGACTCGCGCCGGCAGCTTACTATTCATAGCGTCAAAGATCGCCAGCGCGATCAAAGCGAGGTCATAAGTGAGCGCCAGCCAACGCAACATCGGCCGGTTCCAGGAGAGCGAAAGCGGCACCAGGCCGACGGCGAGAAGGACGTAAAAGAGTTTTGAGAAAACGAAGCGCATCCTGGTCGGTCGATTCCAAGGGGTTTGCGGCTTTGCCGCCCGATGTGCGGAAAGGCTCTGCCTTTCCGAGCACACAGTAACCTGTGATTCCGAGGCTATGCCTCGGTTATCCAAGGGAGGCGCAGCCTCCCACCCTTACTCAACATGACGGAAAGCCGGAGGCTTTCCGCACATCGGGCGGCAAAGCCGCTTTGGGGATGGGCCACCTACCTCGGAACTTCAGCGCTCTGCAGAATATCCGTAATCACCGAATCTGGCGTAGCCCCGTCGAGTTCGGCCTCCGCTCTCAGCGTCAGACGATGTCGCAGCACCGGGCGCGCGATGTCTCGCACATCATCCGGAGTCGAGAAGTCTCGTCCGCGAATTGCAGACAGCGCTTTCGCACACAACAGCAACGCGACCGCGGCGCGCGGGCTGGCGCCATAGTGCGCTGCCGGATGATCGCGAGTGCGGCGCACTACATCGACAATGTAACGCTGCACGCCCGGCTCGACGCGCATCGCGCGAACTTCGGCCCGACAGCGCGGGATGGCGTCCGCTTCCGCCAGCGGCTGGATGTCGACCTGATCCAAACGCCGCGCGTTGAAGCCGGCGTCCCAACGCGCGACCACCTGATGCTCTTCTTCAGCAGAAGGGTAGGCCAGCAGAATCTTGAGCAGAAAACGATCCAGTTGAGCTTCCGGCAAGGGGTATGTTCCCTCGTACTCGATAGGATTCTCAGTCGCCAGGACAGTGAACATGGGCGAGAGGGGATACAGTTCGCCGTCGATCGTCACCTGCCGTTCTTCCATCGCCTCGAGCAGCGCGGCCTGTGTCTTGGGTGG
Source organism: Blastocatellia bacterium (assembly GCA_033858155.1). Classification (GTDB taxonomy): domain Bacteria; phylum Acidobacteriota; class Blastocatellia; order Pyrinomonadales; family Pyrinomonadaceae; genus UBA11740. The sequence continues at coordinate 116,825 of JAWVCT010000100.1, read as the reverse complement.
CGTGCGATTGATCTCGTCAGCCAGCAGGAGATCGGTGAACACCGGCCCACGCCGCAGGCTGAAGCTGGACGATCCCATGTTGAAGACGTTGGTGCCGGTGATGTCCGAAGGCATCAGATCGGGGGTGAACTGAATGCGGCCAAAGCCCGCGTTGACGATGCGCGCCAGCGTTTTCACGGTCAGCGTTTTCGCCGTTCCGGGAACGCCTTCGATCAGCGCGTGGCCTTCGGCCAGCAGTGCGACCAGTATTTGTTCGATGGGCTCGTCCTGGCCCACGATCACTTTGCGCAGCTCGTTTTGAATGTATGCGACTGTGGCAGAGAGGTATTCAGGCATTTGTTAGCTTTCCAATTTGAGATTTAAGATTTTTTAAGATCTGAGATCTGAAATTTTGAGATCACAGATCAGCTTTGTCCATTGCTTGCTTGGTTTCGCGCTCACGCGTTCTTAGGCCGAGCCTCGATTCGATCTGACGCAGTTGTCTCACTATTCGCAGCGCCTGCTTGGCATTTGTAGGCGCCCCGTTGATCGCATCTTCACAGTTTCGCATCAGCGCTTCCAGCGTTTCGCGGTTGAGCCCGGATCGTGCGGCGACGCGGGCGGCGATTTCCGCGCGCGGGCTGCTTTGATTCAGGCCGGCATGACGCACCAGTACGCGGCGCATCCGGCCGTAAATATTCTCCAAAGCCAGATCGTGGGCCCGAGCGCGCTGTTGCAGCTCGGCCATCGACGCGACAAATTCCAAACTCGATCGCCGATCTACCTGGGGCAAAGGCAGCGGGCGCGCGAAGCGGCTTCCGCGAGACCAGATGACCATCAACCCGATCAAGGCGAGCTGCCCACAAATCGCCAGGACCGGGGTACCGGCGAAATACTGAATCAACGCATTATGCGTGGCGGAGCGGCCCTGATGAAATTCGTCGAACGCCACCAGGCCACCGTTGCCGGCGATCACATTAACAGCAAACTGGAGATTGTCAGCCCGGCTGATCCCGTTATTGGCAACGATGAAAGGATCGGAAACGAGCACGATGCGTCCGTTGCCATGCGGATATTCAACCAGCAGCGCGCCGTTTTCTCCGGCGAAATTCACGACCGGCGCGGGTGAAACTTTTTGTGTGTCAGTCTTGATAGTTATTGACCCTGAGCCACCGGTCTCAGGCGAAGGAGTTTCCGATGATTCAGAATCGTCTGACGATTCTTCAGTGTCGCCGCCGTTGGCGTGGTCTTTGCCGTTGCTCTTCTGGTCGATGATTTTAGTAGGGGCGACGATGATCTTTGCGGCGAAACGCGACGGCAATATCTGTACGACGTCGCGTGCCATCATCGTTGGCTGGGACGGCAGCACCGGCTTTACGCCGGCAGTCATCTGTTCAAAATTGGTCGGATCGATGTCGTTCCACGGAAAGTTTGTCACCTGCGTTCTGATCGCCCAGTCACCGGACGCAGGCATCAAGTTGTGGTCGGGATTGCGATCGATGATCACCAGCCGGCCGCCGTGCGCGACCCAGTGCAAGAGTTCTTTCTTTTCGGAATCCGAAAAAGGAATGAGAGTCCGGCCGATCACTACAATCGTCGCGGGCTTTGGCCCACTGAAGCTCAGCAATGAAGCCGTCGATTCCCGCCAACGCGCTACCTGATAACCGGATTCGTGCAGAAAATCGTAAAGCGCGCGGGTCCCAGTCGGGCCGGCATTCAGAGTAGATCTGTCCGGATATGCTTCCGAGTCCGCGGTGCGCCCAACCCTCACGTACGACGCGGCGTTGAGCAGAACCAACACCACCACCACCACGATCAGCGCAATAATGATTACGAGACGTTGACGCATACAAATCTTAGAAGTGCCTGGATTCTGATCCCCCGCTCGCGTTCAGGACCTGTTGATAACGGCTGCGAAACTCAGTCCAATCGTTCTCCCCTGCTGGCCGGAATCCATACCAATGAAGCTCAAAACTGCTGGTGAGCTGGCGCATCGAGTTGTATAGGCCCGTTCTTTCGCGCACCGAATTCAGATAATCGCGATTTGTTTTGTGCTGAGCCAGACTAACGATCTTGCGATCCCCAAGCTCGCATAAGAGAGCAATGTAAGCTTTGCGGATAGCCGCCCGCAGATCACCACTGCGCGCCAACGCCTCAGCCTGCGCCAGAAGATCCGCGGAAGTTTGATCAGCCTCAAGCCGCTCGCCTAGAACAATCCGCACTTCACGCTTTGGCTTCTTACGGCCCCGCCGGTTGCTCAAATATCTTGGGCCAAGTTTCCAGATGAAAAATGCTATCGCGCCCAGACAAGCCGCGACAATCACGATCTGCGCGAGGGTTGAAAGAAAAGGCGAACCGTTCGGGGTAATTGGTTTTGCTTTGCCGAACAAGCCGAAAAACCAGCGCAGGAATCTGTCCCAGAGGCGGCCGACGGCGCTGTCTTCCGCTTCAGCCGGCTTGTTGAAGTCGGACCGCCGCAGAATCTCTGCCAGCTTACCTTTGTCGCTGTCCTTATCATTTGCGGCGATCTTGCCCCGTTGCGCTTCTGCCAGTCGTTCATCGAGGGCGTGCAAACGCTCTTCAATCCGTGCCAGGGCTTCCGCGCGAGGCGCGGTAATGCTGTTGGTCTTCTCGTAATCCCGCAGGGCTTCGTGCAGCCATGTATTGTCGACGGCAACGCTTTGGGCGTTGAGCAGGACGGTTTCTCTGGCTGGTAAAGCTTCGCGAATGCGAGCCACGCTGGTGCTTACCAAATGCTCCCGTTGAGACTGATCTTCGTCATCGTACGAGGCTTTTAACTGCTCGATCACTGTGATTGCTTCGGAAACTCGGTGCCGGTAATCAGCCAACGTCGCAGCGCCGGAGCGCCCGGCAAGGGGTAAGAGCACTACAAACAAAATACTGAGTGTCCTGAAAACAAATTTGGGAATTGGCTGCATGCTCAATCGATTAACTTAGACCCAAAACAGATCCAGGCGGGCCCGGATTAAGCGGCGGCGGCACAAACCTGGGCGCGCGGCCAGTGACCAGGGCGGGTGCAAAAGGCGAGACGACTCCCGGCAACGTCGGCATTTCCGGAAGCTGACGCGCCGCCATCAGTTCAATGTCATAGCCCTCGTGGCGCACGCGCTCGTCAACATAGAGGAGGGAAAATCCCAGCATCCAGATAGGCGCGAGCATGATGTGGCTGCATTGCAGAATCACCTGATAGCCGATCGCATACCACGTGGGCCAGGTGCTGCCGAACGGCGACACATTCACGCCGTTCAAATAGCCATACCATCCCAGAGGGATCATCAGAAGCATCAGGGCAGAGTAGGTGCCGAAGGATGTGAAGAGCGTCATGGCCATCAAACGGCGGACGTTACCGCTGGCCAGAGAGAAGCTACGGCCGATCGCCGCGAAAACGGTTTTGCCTTCTACCAGCATAGCCTGCGGCACGTAGGCCATGCGGCCTGCCAAAAAGAAAAAGAGGATCGCCCCGGCGCCGATCGCCGCGACCGTTCCAATCACCCAAAGTATTACGGCCAGCCAGCCCGAAAGCAGCGCTGCGAAGGCGAGGGCGGCGGCAGCAACGGTGAAGACCATGACCGAAGCCATGAAGCCGAGCAGCGCGGCAAACGCCAGCCACAAGGCCACCAACACGCTGGCCCCTAACAGTCCCCAAAAGCGCGACTTCACCGCGCGGTAAGTTGCGCGCGCGGTTACGGGTTCGCTCCAAAGCAGATGGGCCACCAGGGTGCGCGTCGCTCCGCCCATGACGATGATGCTAAAAAGTGATCCGGAAATTATGATCGCGATCCCGGCCATTAATATCAGCACGTACAGCGCCATGTTAAGGTCGCTGCCCGTGGTGGTGAGTTCGCGCCATGCAATTGTCGTGATGGTCGAACCCAGAGCCGAGACGAGCACTGGCGGCGCGGCGATGCTGATCAGAGTTAAGAAATGACGGCGATAGAGGCGCACCGCCCGATCGATCAGGTCACCTGCTCCCAAAGGAGCCAGGGCGAGTTCGCTGCTGCTTAGATTCATTGGCAGGGAATGATCCTCGTTTTAGGAAATTGAATCAAGCTTGGCGATGTAAGGGCAGCTTCCGGTTTGGTTCGTGCTTAGTCTCCGCTGGCGAAGAAGGATCCACGAAATCACCCGAATCGCATGAAAAGCTTGGTGTGTTTTCGTGGATCGCCATTATCGGTAGGACGCTCGGATAGCTCGCCCCTCGAAGGCGAATCAGTATTCCAGCCCGCTTTGGTAAATCATGTCCGCCACCTTGAAGCGCCGATCGATCTTAATGCCGCTGGAATATTCGGCGTGAAAGCGAACGTCGCCGATGTCTTTAGTAATGAAGGGCTGGCCATCCAGTTCGCGGAGAAAGATAAACCTGGCGCCAAACCCGTCCTTGCCTGGCGGCACATACTCTTCGAGGAAGAGGCGCTTGCCGTCGTTGCGCTCAAGGTAGGTCGTATTCTTCAGCGTCCCGGTGGCGGCGCTATTGAAGGCCTGCATGATCGAGCCGGAAGAACGCTGGTCGTTCGATTCATAGTTCACGGTGACGATGATTGAATTTGTGGACTCTAATTCCGCGAAGTTGGTCAGTCGTTGCGCAATTTCAGGCGAGGGCTTTTGCTGAATCTCCATCAAGCGAACGAGTGCCTGACGAATGGGTCTGGCCGAGAAGAACCGCACATGGAACTTCACGTCGACGGCCTGGTTGGTTGCGCCTTGCCCAATCCGCGAATCGGTGGTTGAAGTGCTGCGAACGCCAGACATGCGCGGATCGCTGGTGGGCGAATAAAACATTTGGGACGTATCTGTGTCGATCTGGGTCTGGGCCCAGGGCGAGTCGTTAAGCATTTTCTCGGCGTCTTTTTTGGACCATTCGTTCCAGGCTTTACTTTTCTCCTGGGCGATTACGGTGGTCAAAGCGAGCAGCAATGTCAGGGCTGCCAGAAATGTGGTCGCGGGTTTATTCATTGCGGATCCCTTTCTGTGGAAACAAAACCTTCGAGGCTCGTAATTCGTCTGCGCAAGGTCGATCAGGCTGCGGGCCAAAGGTGAAGTTCGATCAGTACTCAAGCTTATCGTCGAACATCATGTCAGACACTTTGAATCTCATGTTCAGCTTGACCGAATCATTGAACTCGGCGACGAACCGCACGCTGTCGCTCTGGCTGGTGAGAAAGAACGCACCGTTCTCGGTCCGCGGAAAAATAAACTTGGCGCCCAGACCATCCTGAATGGGCGGGATGTAACTGATCAAAAACAGACGCTTGCCATCCTGACGCTCGAGATAGACGCTGTTCCTCAGGCTACCGGTAGCGGCGCTGTTAATAGCCTGCATGATGGGACCGGAGAAGCGCGTATCATTTGCCTCAACGCTGACGGCGATAACGATATAAGGGCTGAAATCTCGGTCCACGAAAGACTGTAATTGGCTGACCAGTCTATCGTCGGCTTGATGTTGAGAGGACAAAACCATTTTCGCGAAGGCCTCGCGAATCGGCCTGGCCGAAAGAAAACAGATCCGGTACTTGATATTGACAGCCTGGTTGACGGCGCCACGATCCGCCCGGTTATTGTTGATCGACTGCTGATTGCTCGTCTGAGTCGCGGACGAGCGAGCTGCTGACGGCGTTCCTGCTTTGGTCGGAGAATAGAACATCTCGGAAACGTCGGTGTCGACTTGCGTGTGGGACCAGGGCGATTCGTTGAGGATTTTTTCGACGTCCTTTCGGGGCAATTCCATCCAGGCTACGCCCTTTTTCTGGGCCGGCACAGCAGTCGCCGAGACTAGCGCCAGCAGCACCGCCAAAGCCGGTAAGAGTTTCGTTGTGCTCGTATGCATGGCCGACGTTCCGGTTGAATTCACATCTTTAACCCGAGTCGGAAGCGAATTGTTGAGTGCTGCTCAGTACTCCAGCTTGCCATCGTATATCATCTCGGAAACTTTGAAGCGGCGGCTTATCTTCCGGCCTTTCCCGACTTCGGTCGAGAAGCGCACATCGCCGCTGTCAGCCGCGATGAACGGTTTGCCCTCAAGCATTCGCGGAAAGACAAACTTGGCCCCGAGGACGTCGGCCGGCGCCCTGTATTCCATCAACGAGACTCGCTTGCCGTCTTTACGTTCGAGATAAGTGGTGGCCTTTAGCGTCTCTGCGTCGACGCTGCCGATTTCCGTCATTATCATGCCCATGCGTTTACGGTCGTTGCCATCAATCGTGATGGTCACGACGATGTAATCGCCAAAATCACGATCGACAAAAGTGCGCCACTGGGCCACCTTTTCCGGCGGCGCGCCCTGAAGTTCGATCATGCGAACAAAGGCAGCGCGAATAGGCTTTGCCGAAAGCAGCCGCACGCGATAGTGAACCGACATGGCATCCTTTTTTTCACCAGACTCTACATTGGCGGCGGACTTTGTGTTGCTGTCTTCGCGGCGCGCGGCGGTGGTTGAAGTGATGGCCGACGAAGCCGTCTGTTGAGATTCCTGGGTCTCAGTCTGGGTCTGACCCCAGGCGGAATCGTTCAATACTTTCTCAGCGTCCTTGGCCGACCATTCCGTCCACGGCTTTATTTTTTGGGCATAGCCCGAAGCAGCAAACAGAACGAGTATCGAGCAGGCAAACAGAATTCTTCTCATCGTGGGCCTCTCCTTGAGCGGTTATTGTTTGCGGAACGAAGAATCTTCCGGCATGTCCTTCGCGGGCGGTGACTCGCTATGCCGAAAGCTCACAACTGTAATCATTGAATGTCGAAAAACGGTCGGAGCCATGATCCAGGGCCAGGTCGCGGCGAGCATAATCAAGGTGTACAACTGACATTAGCAGGGTGGCGTGCTCGTCAACCAGGCGCAGGCTTAAATCGTGCGGGCCAATTTTTCCAGATGAGAGTTCCGAAAGCAAGTAATGCCGGCAAGCAAATCCCGGCACCTCTCCCAAATCGATGCGCGTCAGGAGGCCTTTAGAGGTGAAGACTTCCAAAGCCGGCCGGCCGGTCAGTCCTTTGTCGTCGATGTTCATGACGCCGATGACTTCGTCACGCAGAATTTTATTGCCGTCCCGCTCGACCCGCGCGCCCGAGGCGATGTAGTCGGTGGCCAGACCGCCACGCGGCGGCGAGGACTGATAACCGCGCGCGGATTGTAAGCCGGGACGAAAATGGGTGAAGGCGTGCGCGCCCCATTCCTTTACTGAAGTTTCGACCTTCATCAAAGTATGGTTAGTGGTGGGCGCCACGGCCAGGGACAGGCCACCGGAAAATGCTTTCGGCAGCGGTAGGTGAGCGCAGTCGAGGAGGCAGCTTTGCATCCCGCCGAGCTTGATCACGCCGCGCTCGATCTGCTGATCTGAAATTGTCGCCGGCAATTTCGTTTCGTCCGTGACCTGCCAGGCGACCTTGCCATCGCCATCGGTGATAAACGGATTGATGCGCAAAAATTCTTCCAAAGGCGCGCCCGAGCTGAAGTGAAAGCGTGAATCGAGCGTCAACCCGCCAATCCGTTTTGAGCGAAACAGGAGCGGCGTGTAGAGGATGTTCTTTGCTTTGAAGCGGCCAGCGCTATCGAAAGGTGCGGGCGCGGCTGCCGGCTTGAAGGGGGCCTGATGAATCGGGTGCTCGACGCTGAAACGCGATCCGCCGGCACGCTTTATCAGCAGGTAGCCGAAGCCCTTTACTGAACCCGGCTGGTTGGTAATCGCGATCGTGCCGCCGTCAGCAGTAATCAATTTTGCGTTGCGGTGGTTGTGGAAGTCCGACGAAACAAAAGCTCGACGAGGGTCATTTATGAACTCGCCCTGGCGCAGATCGAAAAGCAGAGATGAATGGGGCTTCAATTCATAAGGCGCCTCTGTGAGCTTCGATCCCAGTTGATCGTAGAGAGTGATTGCGCCCCGGCTCTGCTCAGCATATGGGTTGAAGAGGCTAAAGATGCCGGCGTACTCAGCCAGTGGCGGGAAGGGCATCGAATAAAAGAATTTATCCGGGCGCTGCCATTGCAAAGGATCCGGATTCGCGTGCACGTTATCGAAAGAGGCGGCGGTCTTCCAACGCACGAACGCCGAGCTGAACAGATCGCTGGCGTGCATGGGCTGGCGCCCTTTGGGCCGCAGGCGAATTCTCATGCCGCCCCAGAATTTTCGTCCGTCACCCAAAATCTCGCGGACGCTCAAGACAGTCATCTGCATGGCGGGAACAACCAGACGCTTGGCGACTCCTTCCGCGCCGACAGCTTTGCCGTCGGCCTCGTAAAGATAGATTTCGTATTCGGTTTTATCGGCGCCGTCCGCGTAACCCTGGGCCCCTACGAACGTGTCGGAGGTCAAAACGATCTCAGAGTGCAGCCCGATTTCCGCGTCTTCAACTATGAAAGGCGCGGCCACGTCGAGCCAGCAGGCGGGACTTGTGGTTTTCTTTTCCTTTTGACCTGGGGATTGGCTTAAAGCTCTCGCGTGGGAATTAATCAGTGGCAGGAAGGCGACGCTGGCGAGCGCTCCGGGAAAGAGCGCGAGAAAGTTTCGGCGCTTCAGAATTTGCGCGGGGGATTTCGGTTTCTTGGCGGGCACGGCATTTTAGGGCCGGGTCGTTGATAAGTTGATAAGAAAGACTGAGGAGAGCAGGACGGCCCGCTCTCCTCAGTTATCGAAGGCTGGCTTGTGTTAGAAGTTCAGTCTAAGCACAAGCTGACCGATGCGGCCGCCCGGATCGTTCGTCGTCGAAAGATCCTGGTAAGCGGAAGTGATGCGGCCAAAGGACGTTGCATTGAGGCTTCCCAGACCATTGATGTCATTGCCGGACGCCCCAGGTTGGAAGTTGATGTTGTTGAAGGCATTTAAGAACTCAGCCCGCATTTCCAGGTTGATGTTCTCGGTAAACCGAATCTTCTTGGCAAGACTCAAGTCGAAACGGAAGAATGACGGTCCATGCAGGATCAGATTGGCGTAGCCGCATTGGCCGACGTAGGACTGCGCGCAATTGCCGAATCCCTGCGGCGCAATGAATCGCCCGGTTGGCGTGCCTTGGGTATAAGAAGCGCCCGCGGCAGTGATCTGCGTGTTGAATGCCTTGAACGTGTTATCGCGAATGTCCTTAGGCAGGATATAGACGAACCCGTCAGGATCTCTGTAAACGCCAACGGCTTTCTGGAGATCCTTCGCGGTCATCCCCACCAATTGCACGGCGCTGGTATTTTGGATGGTGCCAGCCAGCGTAACTATTCCGTTGGGGGCGTTGAAGTTGAACGGGATACCGCTTTGGATGCGGATGTTGCCGTTGATGCCCCAGCCACCAAGAACTTTGTCTTCCCAACCGTTGGCGTTGCTCAGGAAGGTACGTCCTTTGCCCACGGGCAACTCGTAAATGAAGTTGGTCTTAAATCCCTGGGTGATATCGAACGGCGCGTAGCCCTTCTTCAACCAGAGGTTCCGCAGCGTGGCAGGTTGATCGAAAACCGAAGAGCTGCTGGAAAACGTATTGGACAGCGCCTTGCCAAAGGTATAGCTGGATTGGACCAACAACCCTCTGGAGAAGCGTCGCCGGAACTCCAGGGTCACGGCGTCGTACCAGGACTGTCCGGTGTTATTGACCACAAACGGATCGGAACGCTTGCCCGGATTGACTGCGAACATATTCAATGGGAATAGACCGAGCCCGACACAGCCTGCAACGCCGAAACAAGGTTGACCAGCTGGTGTTCGACGATTCTCGAACGACGTACTCGCCAGGTTAAACCCATAAACTATCGGGGTGGGATTAAGCGGATTCATGGTGTTGACGAAAGCCGCGAGGGCAAAGTTTGCATTGCCATAATTCCCCGCGACGTTCGGGTCACCACCCGCCGCGCCGGGTCCGAGACCGCTGAAGTAAGCCAACGCGATTGGCAACGGCGAGGTGCCGGTACCAGCGCCAAAGTAACGGAAATTAGCGCCGCGCCCATTGGCGATGTTAGCCAGAAGGTTTTGCTGCGCCAACTTCCATTCGCTGAAGACTCCGTTCTCAATGATATTGATCTCGTTTAAGTCGACTTGCCGCCAGAGTTTGTGGCCGCGATTGCCGACATAACGAAGCTCAATCACATTGTCCTTTTTGATTTCGCGTTGGACACCAATCGACCAGGACTCAACATAGCCAATCTTAAGATTCGGATCAAAAGCATTGATTGAATCGGTAATCAGGCCATTGTTGGGATAGGTCGGGGACGAGGGGAAGGGCGCCGGGGTTAAGCCGCCGCTCCGAAGATATGTGCCGACCGGCAGGTTTCCCAGGGTCAAACTACGGTTGGTGGTAATGGTGCCACCCGGATTAGCGCCGACGACGCCCTGGAACACATTAGTACCTTCGCGAACCGAGGCCATTGAAAAGCCGCCGCGAAATACTGTCTGGCCAGAGCCGCCGGCAAATCTATGCAGCAGACCCTCAGTGAAATTCGGGCTATAAGTAAAGCCAACGCTCGGGAGAAAGATCCCGGTCGGGTTATAGGCTTTACTACCCTTCGCAAAGAGAGTGTAGGCAGCTTGACTGCCCGCCAGCGTTCCGGGTTTGAAAAGGTTTCCGGTACCCGACACGCCAAATAGAGCGTCATAGCTCGCTCCGGCATACGTGTCGTTGTCGGCTTGAATTGGAGATTGTCTCTCATAACGCAAGCCAAACGTTAAAGTAATGTTGGGACGGAAGCGCCAATTGTCCTGCCCGAAGAGGCCCCACTCCAACGAATGTGCCCGGCTGATCAAAGGCCCGAGGAAGTTGTATTGATTATTGTCCTCGTTGAGACGCGCGTTGGAGTTAAACGCGGTCAAGCGACCCGCCAGCACACCGTAAAGCTGGGACGCCCCGGCCTGTTGCGTCGCCGGGAGAAAACTAAAAGCATTCACGGGAGCCGGGTCGAGGGTTGCGCTGGTAGTGAAAACGGTGCTCGGCACGACGGTTTGCAGTTGCTGCCAGAAAGCGATCCTGGTTGCGGTTGCACCAAGGCTGAATGAGTGATTCTCCCTGGTCCAACTCAGATTGTCGGAAAACTCGCGCACCGGACTATTGCGGCGTTGGGGACCGGTAGTGACGGTCGCACTTTGAATAGCGGAAAACGCGCCGATACCCTGGTTGTAACCGCCCTGATTGGAAAACTGGCCGGCACCGACCTCGCCGAAGAATAGAACGGTACCGCCGACGATTCCGTAACGCGCTTCGTTAACGATATTGTTCGAAACGGTCCAACGCCAGCCGATCGAATCCGAGAAGCGGATTGACGTCTGCGAGCCGTGGTTCGGGAATCCCGGAAATGCGGGATCGACACTGTTAAGAAAATCCACCACTCCGCCGAACGATTGATAGTTCCAAATGTTCTCGATGTGATGTCTCTTAGTCAAGTTAAAGTCCAGTCGCACAGTTGGAAACTTGCGAATTTGACCACCGTGATTAATGAAAGTGCTCGTCTGAAGGTTCGGGTCCCCTGTATCTTTAATAGCTGTGCCGCTAACCGCACTGCGAATGCTCGTTAATAGACCGCCGATCGTAGGGTCAGCGCTGGCAAACGGCGCCAGGGCGGGCACGCCGGCCGCTACCGTATAGACATTTACCGAGCAAAGTTGAGAGGCTCCCGAGGGAACACAAGTTACGTTAGGATTGACTGGCGGGGCCGTGGTCAACCAGCGATAGATGCCACTCTGAGCCTGCGGGCTCATAATAGTTCTGGTGCGCAGGGTGCTCTCAGGCAGGCGGTACTCTTCATAGTTCACGAAGAAGAATGCCTTGTCTTTGCCGTTGAATACCTTTGGGATCGAAATCGGCCCGCCGACCTTAAAGCCAGGTTGATTGAGGATGATGTCGGTTCGTGGGGCTCTATGCGTTATCGGATCGGGAGGCAGGTCGCGATTGTTGAACCAGTAGTTGGCGTTCAAGCCGGGACTGCGATAGTACCAGTAACCACCACCATGATACTTGTTGCCGCCGCCCTGGGTAACGAACTTAATTTGCACGGCGCCCTCGCCGGAACTCTCACCACCAGGGTTGGAAGTCGAGACGGTGACTTCGCTGATCGCATCCGTACGCGGTTGAATGTAAGTGAAGAACCCGTCGTTGGATTTGAGCAGATTATCTTGGACGTTCATTCCATCGAGCGTGATGTTAAGCGCGCCTTTCGGTAAACCATTGACCGATGATTGACGCGGCCGTCCAACTGTCGTGGTACCCGGCAGCGCCAATACAAGATCCAAAGCATTTCGTGAGGCAGTAGGAATATCAGTGATCTGCCGACCGGTGAGAGTCGTGCCGATCGTAGCAGATTGGGTCTGGATCAACTCGCCGCCACCAACCACCGTCACTGTTTCCTGGGGATTACCCAGCTCCAGCACGACGTTGACCGTAGCCGGAGTGCCGGCGTCGACCTTAACATCTGTTACCTGTGATTTCTTAAAGCCCGATGTCGCCTGTACCGTTAGAGTAAACAAGCCAGACGACACCTGAGGAATACTGAAATTCCCACTGTCTGATGTGGTTGCGGTACTCTCCTTGCCAGTTGCTTTGTTCTTAGCGGTAACCGTGGCATTTGGCACGACAGCGCCAGTTGGGTCTGTAACCGTACCTACGATAGATCCGGCCGTTGTCACCTGCCCAAAAACCGGCAGGCCGCATATGGCCAGAATCACAAAAACAAATAGAACCTTCGGCAGATAGTTTTTCATCGCGGGGCGTCCTCCAAAAGTGATTTGCGATGTGCTCAGCAAGAGATTACTGACCGAGCACCTTTTCGAAAAACAGGAAAGACTGAACTAGTGATTGCTAATAAGCCGGTTTGTGGATAAATGCTGAGTACTTGCGACAGGCAAACGTCGCGCCATCATTGGTCAGAATCCAAACCTCCGAGTTTTCTAGTCTCTGATCGATTTCCGCCACATCCTCGCCCGCGAGGTTTCATATTTCTGGATTTTATTTCAAATTCTTGGATGCTCAAGGACCGGTCGCGGCCCTTAGCCAGCAGACGACCCCGGCGTCGAGAGACTCAGCATAAGCTTCTTGTCTTGCCGTCTAATGAGGAGTGACGGGCCATGCGCGCCTCATGGATTGGGTCTGGAAACAGGGACGGCCGCCTAGAACATCAGAGTTGTAGGTCGCCGCAGGGCAGGATGAATCACTGCCGCCCGGTGCAAATGAAATCGGGCGCCGCCCGCAAACGAGCAACGCCCGAAGTTCTAGCCTGGTTTTCGGTGGGCCTACTCGCCGCTAACGTCGAAGTCCCCGGGTCCCATGTGTCGATTGAAGGCGAATTTCACCAACGTCATTACCCAGTCTGAGATTTGAGTGCTTGCGCCCTGCTGCTCGAAGTGGATCTTATAGGTATGGGGAAGGGTCATTCCACCTTCAGTCTTGAAGTCAGAGAACTCCTCCACGAGCCGGTATCGAGTTTCGCTCATACGGGCTGATTGGTCCACCGTTCGTCCCATCTGAGCAGAAATTACTTTCTCGTACACAGTGCGGACGTGTTGGAAACTATTGGCGTCGAAGAACAGGCTAATTTTGAGGTCGGAGCCACCCCGCGGGAGGTATCTAATCTCGACCATCTGTCGAGAATCCACCTTCTTAGTCCCGACGGATTCCAACTTAGCCTTCCTACTCGAAAGATCCAATAGGGGCCATGCCGACGATAGCGTACCGCCAATCAAACCGTCTTTGAGCATTTCCGGATTCGCGCGGGCGAAGCTTCCGAGACTTGAATACATAGCCCCGGGTAACTGGTAAGCAGTTACTTTGTTTCCATCGAACCCTATTTTCTCGTACGGATACTGCGACGATGCAAACTTCATGGTGACCATGCTCCTGATTCCCTCGGATGCCAGCACCGCACCGCCGTCACTTTGCGCAATACCACTGGAGCGAAACGTAACCTGGGTGGAACCACCGATTACTCTGCCGCCCGCCGCGGCGCGGGCGCTGGCAGGGCCGATAGACTCGAGATGTTTGCTGACAATTTCTTCAACGCTCATCTTGTCGGCGGCGCCGACAGCATCGGCGACCCTGGCGGGGTTGAAGGCGCCGATAAGCACGACGCCGATCAGCAGAAGAACGGTTAGATTAAACTTCATATTAAGAGGCTCCTTACGGTTAGTTCATAAAGCTGATGCCAGGTCGGTCGCATATTAGGTATAGACAATGACCTAGTCAATATGAAAAAGAAGGGGCGTCACTCCGAAAGAGCAACGCCCCAGGTCAAACAGACAGTTTGAGTAGCGATTTAGAATTCAAATCGGATTGCAAACTGCATGATACGAGGATTCGCCGCCAGAGTCGTAATACGAGAGAAGTTCGTACTGTTAATACTGTAGAACTGACTATCGACGCCGAACGCCGTGTGGTTCAGGATGTTAAAGAACTCACCGCGAAGCTGGACGCTCATGCGCTCGTTGATTCGAATGCGCTTGAGTATTGAGCTGTCGAGAGTGAAAACCCTGGGACCATTAAGGAATGCGCGTTCCAATCCGCTGGTTGTACCCGGGTCATCGTTAAAGAAGACCTGGCCAGCGAAGGTAGTCGCAAAGCCGTTGGCGGCTCTACCGGTTTGCGTGCCGGTAATGGAACCATCGGCGTTTCGATTAGCGGCCGTGGGATTGATAAAGAAAATCCCGTTCGGCGTTCTGAAGACTCCGGCGAGGGCCTTGATCTGGGCCGTCGTCAGATTAGTCTGCGTCGTTTGGCGACCGGAACGAGCCGCTCGATTAAGCGTGCCGCGGGCGTCCACGAGGCTTACCGGGGCTCCCGTTGACAGGCGAACGATCGAAGTAACTTCCCAACCGCCTACCAGGCGATCGAGCCAGTTGCCGCCGCTTAACCAAGTCTTTCCTTTGCCGAAGGGCAAATCGTAAGTTCCGGAAAAGTTAAAGACCTGGCTTTGGTCGTAGTCAGCGCGCGAGTTCTCGAGGTTCGGTTGCAGGTTATCCAGCAAGGCCTCGACTCGTGTCTGACTTGTGCCCTGAGCGTTGGTCAATTCCTTCGAGAAGGTGTAGTTCGCATTCATCCACAATCCCTTTGCGAACCGGCGGCGCAATTCCACCTGGAGAGAATTGTAGCGGTAGAACGCATTGTTGTTTATTACGTCCGCCACAAATATGTTTGGATTGGCGTTGAATTTCACCGACCCGGTCAAGGCGTTGATGATGTAGGTGACCGCGAGATCCGCGGGTGTTCCGGACTGAATGCCGGCGAGAATCGTGGCGTTGGTTAATAATCCGCCACCGCCAAGATTCGGGAAAACCGTCAGCGGCACGCTGCCCGCTATTGCCGGATTGTAAGCAGCGTTGGTGCAGCGGAAAAGCGGATCTCCGGATCCGGCCAGGGTAGCACCCTGTGCCCGGCAATTGTTGATCGCGCGATTATAGTCGGCGCCAAAGCCATTGGCCCGGATGTCGACCTGATTAAAGTCGGCCGCGCGCGTCAAATTACTGCCGCGGCTGCCGACATAGCGAACCTCGATCGCGGAATTGAACCCAATCTCGCGCGTAATGCCGAACGAATACTCCGACGTACGCGGCACCTGAATGTGCGGATCAACCGCAAACGCCGCTCCCTGAAGCGCATTGGCCTGATTATTCAGGAGGAACGTGCGGTTATTAACGAAGGTGGGCACCGGAATCGCGGGCAAGGCGCTAACGCGATTGTTAAGCGTCGCCGTCCCGGTTAGAGGATTGAGTACGTTCGAACCAAGTTGAAGCCCTGAGTTATTTGCCAGGGCATTATTTGGAGCGGTCACCGCCTCGTCATTGACATAGTCCATTCGGTAGCCGGCGCGGATCACCGTTTTGCCTTCCCCGAACAGCTTGCCCATCATGCCTTCCTTGAAGCGCGGAGCCCACGCGAGGCCCAGGATCGGAGCAAAGTTGTTCCGGTCCGGAAAGTTGAATACGCCAGGCTTGCCAACGTTGCCGCCGACAAACTGGAATACGCCCGCTGGATTCAAAACGGCATCGATCGGATTTTGTCCCGGAGCGATGATTGGCTCAAGAGCCAGACCGTTCGTCATTTTGAGCGGCGTCTGGTAGTCATAACGGATTCCCAGATTCAGCGTCAGACTCGGCCTTACCCGCCACTGATCCGAAAAATATGCGCCGTACTGTTTGAAAGCAAAATCTCTTTCGGCCGTCGCATTTGGTACAAACCCGCTGGTCGGATTGGTAACATTAAACGTCGCAGATCCAGCGCTGACGATTCCGCCGAGTAAGGCGAGCAGAGAGTTCGCCGTCGCTCGCTGTGCCGTCGGTACGCCGCCGGGGAAAAGGGCCGCGGTATTGAACTGAGCAGTAGAAATCTGCGGGGTGTTGATGTTGGTGCCGAGGGTATACGTCGGAGTAATACCCGCGTCGTTGAACGACTTGATATTCACATTCTGGAACTGACCGCCGAATCGCAGGGAGTGGTTACCCATTAGATATGTGACGTTGTCGTTAAGATTCGTAGTTCTTACCGTACGTCCCTGATCCAGAAAGGTAACTTCCGGGTTGGTAACCAGCGTCGGGATGATGAAGTTGTTCGTCTTCGCGGCCTCA
Source organism: Blastocatellia bacterium (assembly GCA_033858155.1). Lineage (GTDB taxonomy): Bacteria > Acidobacteriota > Blastocatellia > Pyrinomonadales > Pyrinomonadaceae > UBA11740. Next base: position 100,323 of record JAWVCT010000100.1, on the reverse strand, counting down.
GAGCTATGGAAGACTGGTACGCTCTTATACGTTCCGCCAGTCAGCTCGTTGGTGAGTTTCGGGGAGAACGTTGCCCGGTATCCCAGCGAAATGAAGTTGTTGGTTGACGGTTGGGTGGCCAGCGGAACTTGATTGAACGAGTTATCAATGTCTGTCCGGAGGTTGCCTTCTTTTACGTGATTGTAGACGCCATAGATCGAGTGGTTACTGCTGATGTCGTAATCGATGCGCGTCGTGAAACTGTTGCGATCCTGGTTAGCCTGCTGGCTGAACCGATAGCCGTTGGTGTTACGAAGGTCGCCTGATTCGGTGGTATTCCCAAGCGGAAGTCTGGCTAAAATCCTCGCCTGGACCGTTGGGTCGATCGTCGTGATGCCAGTGCCAAAGGCCGGGTTAAGAATATTAACCGTTTGCAACGCACCGTTGTCCGCTCGGTTGTAAGTGAAGCCGCCAGTCAAAGCCGCCGGCAACAACGTCGTGGTCAACTTGTTCGCCGTGACACGGTCTCGCAAGCCTTCGTAATAGCCGAAGAAGAAAAGTTTGTTCTTAAGGATTGGACCGCTAGCCTTGCCGCCAAACTGGTTTCGGTTGCGGAAGGGACGCGGATTCTTGGCAGCGCCGGCCGTCTTAATTCCCGCCACGACCAGTGGATCGTTTGCGGCATAAACGCCGGTCGCATTATTGAAAAAGCTGTTCGCGGCAAAATATGAATTGCGGTTGTACTCAAAGAGCGAGCCATGAAATCCATTCGAGCCGCGCGGCGTCGCCAAAGTAAGCTGTGCTGCACCGAAACCGGCGTCGGCTGAGTTCTGCGACGAAATAGTAAATTCGCCGATGTCGTCGACCGAAGGACGCTGGGGCGCAAAGTCTGTCGCGTTGGAGCGAATGAAATTGTCATTAATGTTGACGCCGTCGCGAACAATGTTCGTCGACGAAGTGCGCTGTCCATTGATCGACGTATTTTGGGAGGGATTCGATGCGGTGCCTGCCGCAGTAAGAATCAGCGCTAAAGGGTTACGGGTCAGAAGCGGCAGCTCTAACAGTTGGCGCGGGCCAATGTTGGTAGCGAGCTCGGCGTTGGTCGTATTGACAATGTCAGCGCCGGCTACGACGGTTACGTTTTCTGAAACCTCGCCGACTTCCATTACAACGGGCAACGAGTATTCCTTGCCGACGTCAATTTTCACGTCGGTCGAGATGTGGGTCTTATGGCCGGGGGCGGTAACTGTCACGGTATAAGTGCCGACATCAAGGTCGACGACCGTGAAACCTCCCTGACCGGTGGTCTGTACCGTTCTCTCTTTCCCAGTCTGCTTGTCTTTAATGACAACAGACGCGTTGGGTATGACGCCGCTGGCGTCTGAAACAGTACCAACCAGGTTTCCCGTGCTGGACTGAGCTAATGCCGCGGCCGGAACAAGGCACGCCATTAGCAGGGTAAAGAACAATCTTTTCATGAAGGACTCCTTTGTTGGTTTTTGGTTTTGGCTTGGGGGAGCAATGTTGCCCCGAAGCGGAAAATCTTGGCTGACTCGGTCTGCAAAGTCAGTGATCAGTTATTCTTCTTTCAACTTTCCTAACAGACTTTGTAGCCTTTTCTGCAAGAAACGTGCCGCCTAAGACTCATCGTCGGTTACTACGGGTTTCTGCAACCTCGGCTGAAACTTCGAATTTGGCGGCGCGCCGCTTATTTATAAATTTGGATTAAACTCCGAATACCTAAAGCATGGTCAAGGGGAATCCAGTTAAGGCAGTAGCCTCCCGGATGTCGATTGCAAAAAATTCGCCAGGACAAAAAATTGGATTGAACCCCAATCAGTTGGATAGTAGATCGTCTTTGCAGAACGCGCGTTTTGGATCCTGAGTCGCAACTCAAGTGTTGCGGATCGATCTTCCGCTTGCTCGGCGGCCTGATTCATCTACGGTCTGAACCGTGGCCACGACCGCAGACAAGTGAAGGCAGATGAATAAATATGGCGAAGATTTTAGGCATCGACGTACGGTTCAGCTCAATCAATTCAATTGGCTTCCGCAGCCGCACTAGCTTAAGCGACGGAACCAAAGAAACGCGCGACGAGCACGAGTAGTCCCGGCCAGACTACCACCGCCGCGATGCCGCCATAGCAAAGTTCAGCGAAAATAAAATATAATCACCGCTCTTCCCCGGTTCGCTGATCGCATTAGTAACAAAACGAAATTCAGGAGTACTCATGAAAAAAATTCTCACGTTCTTACTTGCGGTGACTTTTGCTGCCGGCGGCTTAATGGCTCAAACGCCGCAGACCCCGCAGAAACCGCGAGAGGAAGTCGCACAAGAAGACATCGTCCGAATTACCACGAACCTGGTCCAAACCGACGTAGTGGTCACGGACAAGAGCGATCGGATTGTTTCCGATCTGAAGCTCGGAGACTTCAAGGTCTATGAAAACGGCAAAAGGCAGGACATAAAATTTCTTGAGTTTGTTAATGGCGATTCAATGCCGCGCATTGAAGGTAGTATCAATATTAATGGCCAACCAGCCGAACCGGACATAGCGCGAAATCTCTCCACTTCCGATTTGCGTCGGGTGTTCGCCTTCGTCGTGGATGACCTCACCATTCCTTTTCAGGACATCGTCGAGGTGCGAAAGCTGCTAACCGGCTTCATAAATAACCAGATGCGCGAGGGCGACATGGTTGCCATTCTGCGCGTCGTTGGAGGCCGTGGTCTCTTACAGCAGTTCACCTCCGATAAACAGCTTCTGCGCCGGGCTGTCGCGGAGATCACGCCCGCGCTGAATAATTACTCGGCGTTCAATAACCTACCCGGAAATGAAGGTAACAATCAGCAGTTGCAGCCGCAGGCTCCAGCAGCAGGTGACACCGGCTCCTTATCAATGCCCAATCTAGCCGGCGTTCCTGACATAGACAGCACGGACGAAGGTGTGACCAGAGGATTGCGCGCATTGATCACACTGGAAACCACGGGTGAGGTAATCAACAGCATGAAAGCGCTGCCAGGTCGCAAGAGTTTGGTTCTGATTTCCGGCGGATTACCGCTGTACGAAAACACTCAAAAGCAGTTAACGATAAACGGGGTCCCAACCACGATCCCGGAAGCCAATACTTATATAACGAATGTTTCCTACCTGCTGAGACAACTTACTGACCGCGCTAGTCGCGCCGGCGTCGTCATCAACACAATGGATATTCGCGGGTTGAAGGCCAGCCGCGGAGTGTCGTTGTTCACCGATCCCGGGAACGAGGCAACCAGTGCGCTCATGGGCGGGGCAAGTGGTGGCTCGAGCTTTGGCCGCGCGCCGAATATGGCAGAGTTCGACAATCTCTCCCTGGACACATTAAGCGGGCATCTCGGCTTGGAAACCCTGGCGGCAGCTACCGGCGGAGTCTCGGTTCTTAACACAAACACTTTCGAGGAAGGTCTCAATCGAATACTAAATAGGAGTAGCTACTATCTGCTTGCTTACGCGCCCACTGAGTCGTTCGACAGCAAATTTCATAAAGTGGAAATTAGAGTCGACCGCCCCGGGGTGAAGGTTTATACGCGCGCCGGCTATATAGCCAAAGCGGATGAACCTACGGCGCAACCGAAGACCAAAGAAGAAGCGATCCTCAAAGCGGTGATGTCACCGTTGGCCAAGCGCGACATTGATGTGAGCGGGCTGCTGCAGTACCGCTTCCTGCCGGATAATCGCGCCGACATCGACATCAATGTCCTGATAGACGCCAACCAACTCACCTTCAAGCAAGAAGGCGACGGAAAGTACCACGGATCGTTTGACGTAGTCGGTTTTCTCGTCAACACCCTGGGCAAGTCGCAGGGCGGGTTTAGTCAGACCGTAAGCATTAGTCTTTCACCCGAGGATCAAAAGCGAGCTTTGGCTTACGGAATTAGCTATGCCGGCCATGCAGTTCTGGCTCCAGGCCAATATCAATTGCGCGCTGTGGTGCGCGATTCCGACTCGGGCCGCCTGGGATCGATGTCGCAATTCCTCGAAGTCCCCGATCTTACCAGGAAGCGTCTTACGGTAAGCAGCCTGTTTCTTTACGCAGTCGATCCAGCTCTGGGCAACAAGGCCAAACCGGAACCTCTCACGGGCCTGCGCCAGCTCTCGCGTAAACAGGATTTGCGATATGCGGCAATCATTTACAATCCGAAGGCTACCGACGGCAAGACGCAATTACAGTCACACATTATTATTAGTCGGGGGAGCAAGATTCTGTTTCAGGAACCGGATCGACCTGTGACCGATGCGGTTCAGAACGGTCAACTGCCAAAGATTGGTCAATTCGGACTTGGCAAAGCACAGCCGGGACGCCTGCTCCTGACTCTTGTAGTCACCGACCCGCAAGCCGACAAGCAGTCTCGCACTGTAGTCCGAACAATCGACTTTACCTTGGTCGAGTGATCTCGCCCGCCGGCCAGGGCGCAAAAAAAGGGAGAGCCATTCCTGGCTCTCCCTTAAAAGCAAGTACAGTTTGTCTTGCCTAGAAGCTAAGACGGATGCCGACTTGAACTACGCGGCGGGCATAAGTGATGTCCTTGTTTTCTGCGAACCGCGATTGCGGCACTCCCGCGTCATCCGTAAAGAAGTCCGGCAGATAGCCGTTCCCGTTTACACCATAACCCGGGTTTGGATGATTCAACACGTTGTAGGCCTCGGCCCGCAGTTGTAGCTGGACGCTCTCGTGTATTTTGATGTTCTTGAACAGGCCCATATTCAACTGATTGAGCTTTGGTCCACGCAATGAATTTCGGGTGGCGTCGCCAAAGGGTGTACCGAATATTCTGGCCGAGTTAGGAAGGTTCAGAATGAAATGAACATCCTTCGGAGAGACCGTTACGATATCCCCGGTTGAGTTCAGAGCATTCAGCGAGTAGAAGCCGTTCGGATTAGTAAAGCCGGTTCCGAAGAAGACATCGGCATCGACCTGACTGATAGCAACGAGCCTCTTATCCGCGTTCGGATTCCCTATAAACGGACGGTCGCCTGAGGTCAGGTAGGTATTACCGAGGCCCAACAGACCGTTGAAAAACTGACCTGGTGTATAGGGCTCACCACTGGTCAGCACATAAACCCCATTAACTTGCCAGCCACCCAGCACATGACCGAGGAATCCATGCTGCTCCTTGTAAAAAGGAACATCGTAAATGAAGTTGGCACTGAAGGCGTGTGGTCGATCGATATTCGACAGGGCCCTTTCGCACTTGTTGATGCAGAACGGATTCTGCGCATTGGACGAGGCGATATCGAACGCGAAGATTTCGCTTGCGTTATCGATCGTCTTACTAAAAGTATAGGAAGCGCCCAACGACAAGGAATTCTTCAGCAACCGCGCGTTGTAACGCGATTGCATCGAGTGGTAAATCGAACTGCCAGAGTTGGCGCGTTCGGTAATACCGGCCTGCCGCTTGATTCGGCCATTACAGGTGCTCTCGTTTACGAACGGCGTTGCCGGATCGTTCACGCAAACCTGCGGAACTACTCCAGGCGGCAAGAGATTTTTGAAGGACGGCATGTTGATTCCTTCGCCAAACCAGTTAGGAAGACCGTTAACCAGCGGGCCGACGAAGAAATTATCGTTGATGTTCTGGAACAGACCCACGCCGTGGTTGCCGACGTAGCGGACTTCAGCTACCTGGTTACGCCCAAACTGATGTTGGATACCGAGCGAAAACTGCTCTGAGTATGGCGAACGGAAATTAGGCGCTACCGTATTCTGTGTCAGGTAAAGTGGATTCAACTGGCCCAACGGCAGAACCCCGGAGCTTGACGCAATACTCCTCACATTGGTTCCGAATGGCGAGGCCGGCAACGGAAAAGGAGAAGTAGTCGTTGACGCCAACGCATTTGCGGTCGAGAGGGCGATGGCGGCGGCGAAGGGTGCGGTGTTTTGCACGTTCAGCAGGATATTATAAAACGCCGCATCATAAGCGATTGAGAAACCGCCACGAATCACCGTGCTATCGGTGCCCACCAGTTTGTGTAGTAAACCGTGCTCGAAGTGCGGTGACCAGGCAAACCCGAAGCGCGGAGCAAAGTTATTCTTGTCGATTGGAACCCTTGGCACAGTGCGAACGCTGAGGGGTAATGACGGATCATAGAATCTGTTCGCGCCACCCTCGCGCGCCACTGTGACTTCGTTCAAGAGGTTGAGTGGCTGACCCGTATACTCGTAACGGATGCCAAGATTCAGCGTGAGATTAGGACGAACCTTGTAGTCGTCCTGAATAAAGTAGTACTGGTCATTTTCCTTGAAAGCCAACGTCGGATCACCGACTGTTAGAGAGATCGCCGACGGAGCGTTATTAACGATCCGAGTTGTGGAATTGAAAGCAAATGTGCCGTTGAAAGCCGGTAGGAATGGTACCACCTCAGTCAGGTGTTTATATTCTCCGCCAAAAATGAAAGAGTGTTTACCGCGGGTCCAGGTGAGGTTATCGGCAAACTGGTAAACCTTGCCGACGCGCCCCTGCGGAAAACCGCTTGACGGTCCAATCTGCGTCAAGGCCCGGTTACTATTCAAACCAACATTCGGGAAACTAATGTTCGCCAAGGTCGAGCCGATTGCCAGCGAGTTAGGAACACAACCGGGAGTAGCAGCGTTGCATCCTCCGCCGAACTCAACTCCGATTCGCTGGTAACTAATCCGAAGTTCATTAACCATCGAACTGGAAAGATTGCGCGTCCAATTGCCACCGAAGTTCTTACTGGTCGCCGGCAAATCACCGTTATAGCCATTCACCGGATCCGGTAGGAAAAGCGCGATTATATTCTTGTTAAGCTGGTTCTGGTGGAGATACCGGACGGTGATGCTATCTCGCTCAGTAGGTTTCACGTCAAATCGAAGATCCCAAAAATTTTCGAGAAACGGAATCGAAATGTCGCGCTGAGCCCGGGCTGCCTGAAAATTGTTGCCGCCCAGAGTGACAACATCGAAAGGTCCTCCCACCAGAAACGGTCCCGTATAGGTCCCGCAGCCCCCCGGTGGCGCCGTGCCTACAGGCACCGACTTTGGACAACCGGCGGGAGCAGCCTGATTGACCAGGGACGAAACTCCCGCACCCAGGCTGGTTCGCGGTGAAGCGCCCGGAATAGCAAACGTGCTGAACTGCGTGATCGCCTGAATCAGACCGTTGCCGGGGAAGGTCGCCAGCAGGCGCGGAAACTCCGACGATAGTATGCCCAGAGTATTACTGGTAACAGTCGTAGTCGCGGGATTCCGAATGCCCTGGTAATCGAAGTGAAAGAACGCCTTGTTGGTGCCTTTCCAAATGCTCTTGTCGCCTTCACCGAAACGCGGAAGGATAACCGGTCCGCCAACCTGTCCTCCAAAAACATTAAATAGACTGGGCAACGGCTCGGTGAGACCCTGCGTGGCTTTCTCCTGATTATTCAGGCTGTTTAGCACCTTATTGTCGCGGTGGTATTCAAACAAGCTGCCGTGAAAATCGTTTGAGCCTCCCTTGGTGACCTGATTAATGATGGCGCCCTGATTTCTTCCGTACTGGGCAGAGAAATTATTGGTAATGATCTGATATTCCTGAAGCGCGTCCTGGTTATCGACAAAAAGAGCCGGGCCGGCGACGCTCAGGTCGTTGTTGTCTGCGCCATCGATTTGAAAATTGTTGGAGCGCGCGCGATTGCCGTTGACCGATAGTCCGGTTCCGTTTGTGTTCACGCCGCCGCTATTGTTCGCAATAACCCCTGGGGCCAGCAAAGCCAGGGTATCGAGGCCGCTACCTGCGGCGTTCGACGGCAGATCCTGGATTTTTCTGGTTTCAATCGTGGTTGAAATCTGAGATTGATCGCGCTGAATGATTTCTTCCGTACTCGCGGTTACGGTTACGGTCTCGGCTACATTACCAGCCTCAAGTTTGACGTCGACGGGGTTAATTATTCCCAGCTTTACCGATACGCTCTTGTTTAGGGAGCGCTTGAAACCGGTGGCCGAGACGTCCACCGTATAAGTGCCAGGATCTAACTTGGTGAACTCAAAAACGCCGTCGCCGCTGGTTTGTTTGGTTTGTGAGGCTCCGGTTGCGTCATTCGTTACCACTACGGTGGCATTCGGAACAACAGCACCAGTGGCATCGACCACCGTTCCTCTCAATGTGCCGGTCGTTTCCTGGGCCGCGGCGGTCATAGCGGTAAGAATTAGAACCGAGAACAGAAAAAATACCGAAACGATGAAGGCCATACTGCCCTTAGTTTTCGCGAGATTTTGCATTATCCACTCCTCCTGCAAGGGACATGAGTAAAAAAAGGGGGTCGGGAAACTAACTTCTTATTGACGCCTTCAGAAACTGCAAGGATTATGCCAGTCGAAAGGCAACCGGCGCACAGTTCCTTTATAAGTATATTAATGCCGACGGGCTTTCAATTGTTGGTAAATTCGGATTTTCTTATCCGAATTTTTAGATTAATCATGGAAATGGTAGGGGGAATATCCGCCCTATGAGCGCAGGTGGATCTGAGCCGACTTGTGTCGTTGGTTACTTAACCACTTCAAATTCGAATTGCAGTTCCTTGCCGCGAAAGACATAGCTCAGATAGAACTCCCAAAACTTTCGCGTGAATCGAAGCCCGGGCCAGCGCTGATCGAGATTGACGATCAACTCCAGTCCGGTGGCCCGCCAAAGATTTGCCAGAGACACATAGGTGCGAATCGGCTTTAGTCTTACCTCGGTATAGAACGGAAAGACCTGGCGCTCTGCGACAAAGCAATTAAAGGAATAGCTGTTAAAGTGATTGCGGTGGGTCGGATCGGTGGGCCAGTCGGGATTCGAATAATGCGGAGTCGTGATCTTTATCCGACCGCCGGACCTTGTAATCCTAAAAAGTTCCGTGACAAAGGCCATCACGTCCGGCACGTGCTCGGCGACATGCCGGCAGACGATCTCATCGAACTCATCGTTGGCAAAAGGATAAGGAAGAACGCCGAGATCGTGGATTACGTCGGCGTGCGCGCGGGGGTTTGAATCGATGCCAATCGCGCCGGGCGTTTTGTTCCAGCCACAACCGACATCAAGGGTTCGTTTTCCCACAGTCGGTCCAATAGTTTGCCCAACGGGTGGAGGGATCACGCTTTCATTCTCGCCCGACGAATTCATTGTCAACAGGAAGAAGACATTCAAAAGGAAGAAGGTGCGGCCGTGTGTTGGCCGCGGACCGGGCGCGCTAAGCTTGTGTCCAGACCCGCTCGGCCCGTCTCGATAGAATCCGTTTCAAGCGCAACAGCGAGGGACGGAAAATCGAAAGCGTAAACTGGGACATTAAACTCTTTCTGCACTTCCTCGAAGCGCATCCCATCTAGCATCACAGGCTCGTCGCTCTTCAGCGCCACCCGCGGAATGATCGCGAAATCGCCCCGCACTTGATCGCGCGCCGCGATGAAATCTCTGCCGGTTAACAGCCCGGCCACGCATACATCGCCGCCAAAGTATTCATTCTCGACCGCCAGGACTTGCAGCCGCGTATGAAAGCGCCGGTTCATCCGGTCAACCTGCTGGCGCAGGACGGGAGCGAAAATCGTCCCCGTCATGATAGTGCCGTTGAGCCTCTCCGGATTCCGCAAAGGTTTGCGTTGCAGCCGGCGCACGAGCGCTTCGAACTCATTCGCAAAACTGCGTACCATGCCGATGCCGTCTTCAATCTGCGGGTAATCGCCGTAATGCTTTCGGGAAGGAACCGGGCGTCCGGCCCGCAGGTAAATCTCGTCACCCAGGAACGCGAACGTCGTCCCCAGCCGCGCGCGCAAATCGTCCTGAATGATTGAAACTTCGCTGATTGTGCGCCGGCAGAAGTCCGGCGTCACAGGTGTTAATCGCTCGTCAGTCAAATACCGAGTGAGGCCTAACGGCACAATCGCGACGCTGCGCACCCGCGGATGCAGCTTTGCCAGATCGTAAATAGTACGCCGCAGAATTTCACCGTCATTGATTTCCGGGCAGAGCACGACCTGCGCGTGAATCTCGATTCCAGCGTCGAGCATTCGCCGCATCTTCTGCGTGATGTCCGCGCGTTCCTTGTCCACGCCCAACAAGTAAGCCCGCACGTCAAGATCCGTGGCGTGCACAGAGACGTATTGCGGCGACAACCGTTGTTCGATCACGCGTTGCATTTCGTCTTCGGTGATCGATGTAAGCGTGGTGTAGTTGCCGTAAAGAAAAGAAAGGCGCACGTCTTCGTCGCGTACGAATAGCGAGGGCCGTGCCGTTTCCGGATTGCCTTTGCAGAAACAGAAGAGACATTCGTTCGCGCACTGCCGCGGCACGATCTGTTCAAAGCTGAGCCCAAACGCTTCCGCTTCATCGCGTTCAATGTTTAGCTCCCAGTCTTCGCCGCTCTGTTTGCGAATGTCTATAACCAGATCGGTTTCACCTGCAGCCTGAAAACGAAAATCAAGATAGTCGCGCACCGTTCGGCCGTTGACGCGCATGATGCGATCGCCTGGCTCGAGTTCCAGTTCGGCGCCCAGGCTGCCGGCCGTGACTTCCGAAATTTCGACACCGCGGCGCCGAATCTGGGTTATTGCTGGTGTAACTGCGAATTCGTACATTCAGGACTTTCCGGGATAGCGGCGTCGCACTGTCGGGAGCGCCGGATCAAGACGAAAACGAGATTATAGCAAAGGCAGCAGACTTTTGCCTGATGAACCCCGTATGGTGGGTAGTGGGCCAGTTGAACTCTAAACGCAAACTGACGCACCATCGGTATTGTTGTTGGGTGATTCCGTTTGGCGGGTCGCGTTGAAGGCTCTTGATATATAATCAACTTCCATCGTTCTTTCGCGTTCTCATAGGTGACTCAGTGCAAGCTGTTCAATGAATCAGGAAACACAATCATCGGCCGCTCGGAATCATGGCGAGACCTCGGATAGCGCGGCCACACCGCTGCAACCATGTGTCCTCCTCGTCGAAGACGATCGCTCTGTGCGGCGCTATCTCGAAGTTACGCTGGAGCGTTCCGGCTACAAAGTCCTGACTGCGGCCGATGGGCTGGAGGCGATGAAGCTCGCCCTTTCTGCGCCGATAGACGTGGTGGTGACTGACGCAATCATGCCGAATCTGAGCGGCCACGAACTGGCGCGCTTCCTCCGCGGCAATCCGAAGCTTGCGCATCTTCCGATCGTCTTGTTAACCGGGCAGGAAAACAAAGAAACCGCTGCTGCCGGAGAAAATCTAATCGACGTTTTTCTTTATAAGCCGATAAGAGCAGAAGAACTAAAGAGTTGTCTAACCAATCTCCTGAATTCGGCGCCGATAGCACAATCAGACTAATTCGAGAGGTATTAGTTCAGGTGAATCTTATCGCTCTTTCTCATTAGCACCGTGGCTTCAGCCCGGTGATCTAAGTGGTAGCGGGAGTGGAAACCGTTTAAACGGTTTCCGGATCTCGTCGCGTACTCAGTTCACCGCGCTAAAGCGACGGTGTTAATCAGATCGGGCGGTAAGATTACTCACTACTCAGCCAGCAGTTGATCCAACGAGGTATATTCCCGGTTCTGCGACACGGCCACCGCTTCATAGGTCAACTTGCCGGCGTAGGTATTGACTCCTGCCTTCAAGTCCGGATCGCTTAACACCGCGGCCTTGAAACCACGGTTCGCCAGCTTCAATGCATAAGGAAGAGTTGCGTTAGTGAGGGCGAACGTTGACGTGCGTGGCACGGCTCCCGGCATGTTAGCTACGCAATAATGCAGCACGCCTTCGACGTAATAGGTCGGGTCGGAGTGCGTGGTCGGATGCGTAGTCTCGACACAGCCTCCCTGATCGACGGCCACGTCAACAATGACCGCGCCATCGGTTACGTCTTTGAGCATGTTTCGGGTGACTAATTTCGGAGCGGCTGCCCCGTGCACCAGCACCGCGCCGATAATTAGATCGGCCTGAGAGACCGCGTCGTGAATCATGTATGCACTCGACGCGAGGGTCGAGATCTTTGAGAGAAATATGTCGTCGAGTTCGCGCAGCCGATCCAGATTGTTATCGATAATGGTAACGTGCGCGCCCATGCCGACGGCGATCTTCGCGGCATTCGTTCCGACCACGCCGCCGCCAATAATCACTACGCGCGCCGCGGGCACGCCCGGCACGCCGCCGAGCAGGATGCCGCGTCCGCCACTCATCTTTTCCAAATAATGCGCGCCTACCTGGATGGCCATTCGTCCGGCGACTTCCGACATCGGTGTTAGTAAGGGCAGTGTCCCGCGGCGATCGGTTATGGTCTCATAAGCGACCCCGGTGACTTTTCGCTTCAGCAACTCTTCAGTCAGTTCATTGTCCGGAGCGAGGTGGAGATAGGTAAACAGCAACTGTCCTTCGCGCATGCGTGGATACTCTGGAGCAATTGGCTCCTTGACCTTGACGATCATCTCGCCTTCAGCCCAAACGTCGTCGGCTGATTCAATGATGCTGGCGCCCGCGCGGGCGTATAAAGCATCTTCGAATCCCGATCCTTCACCTGCACTTTTTTCCACCAGCACGCGATGGCCGGCGTCAGTTAACGCGCGTACGCCCGCAGGCGTTAGGCCAACGCGATATTCGTTGTCCTTAATTTCTTTCGGAAGTCCTATGATCACTTTTTCTGCTCCAGTGGATTTGGTTTTGGCTCAAGCCGTCTTAGCTTGTTCGCGAACGCCGGTCCCTGCGGGGCGACGGACGCTGTGCGCACTACCTCAGAACAAGACACCCGCGATCGCGCCCATCGATTTCGCGGACGCGTTCGCAGATTCCGTGCTCGCCTCAATTTTCAAACTACGCCGAATGGCAAGCCAGGCCGGAGCGCCCGCGGCAATTTCCTGATCGGTGCCAATCAGAGAAAGAAGCACCAGTCGCGAGCCTAATTGCAGCGAGTAGATCTCTGCGTTGCCGGGTTGGTTGTTCAGCACCGCTCGCAGCCTTACACCCGGGGCCTGCGCCCCAGCTACCTCGATCTGCGCCGCCGCTCTCGATACGTTCGGATCGCTCTCATGGATCTGCTGCCACATCGTTTCAATAAAGCTGTCGACGACTTTGCTTCTGGCCGTCGCCAGTTCCGCGGCGGTGTTTATTCGCGCATACCGGGAAACGATCATTATTTGCGCCTGGCCCTTGGTCTGAACGATCAGATGTTGACCGCTCGCACTGCTGCGGTCATCCAACTCGATCGCTGCGGGATAGTCGAAGGACAGACCCTTCTCGGCATAGTGTTTTAGATCGGGCGCCGTTGACTGGGCCATGGCGCTCTGGCATATCGCCGGCGCCAACATAATCACAAGCGCGGTCAATAGTCTTTTCATCATGGTTTGTGGTCCGAGCCGGGTCCTGGCTTGTCCGTGACTCATTACGGCTTTCCTTTTGCGGGTGAAGGTCGCGGCGTTGATTTCGGTTGGGGTGGGGGCTCGACTTTCAGGCTATTGCGGAGCACGTCCCAGCCGGGAGCGACTCTAGCGATGTCCTTGTCTGAAGCGAAGATCGACAGGTTGACCAATCTGTCCGAGATGACGCGGTAATAGGAATCCATGCCGCCAGGTTCGCCATCGAGAACCGCACGAATGCGTACACCTTCAGCATCGGCGCCGCCAATCTGAGTGGTGACGGCCGAGCGTTTGGGATGCAGGCTGGCATGCTCGAGCTGCGCCTCAAACTCATCCACATATTTATCCTGAAAAAGTTTCTTCGCCTGCGCTTCCTTCTCCGGCGTCTTCAACCATTCACGGGGCGAGCGAACGCGAATCACAACGTCGCCCTGCGTGAGTTCGATGAACTGCATTTGTCCCGAGCTCTGATCGGTAATCTGCCAGTTAGACGGATAATCAAATGACAATCCATCTTTGGCGAAATGTTTGATGTTGGGGTCCTGCGCTAAAGCGCTGATGACAAGTAACAGCGACGCCATCGCGAAAATCGTTGTTCGTAACAAGCTCTTTTCTCCTCCTCGAATCGGTTGAGCATATTAGCGCGTTTTCATCCATTCAATACAGCGCTCAAGGTGGCGGCGCATGTTTTCACGGCTATCCGCATGAATCCGGCCATGGCCCGGCAAAACCCATTCGAAACCACTCTCAGAATAATTGTCCAGAAGCTTTTCCATCGAACGCGTCTGCTCAGTCCACGAATACCAGCACGCGTTGCGAAACGCGATCAGCGTCTCGCGGTTAGGCGACCACGCCAAATGATCGCCGGTGAACAGAAACTTCCGGCGATAAAGGAGCACCACGTGTCCTCGCGTGTGGCCGGGAACCGGAATCGCCAACAAATCCTGATCGAGTCTGATTGATTCCGTGCCCTGGAGCACGCGCTCAACTCCAAGTCGCGCGGCGCCGTCGTCGGCGTGCATTACGCGTTCACAACTAAACTCTTCGGCGAAACGATCGTGATCCGCGACGTCGTCGCGGTGGGTGAGAAACATTGTATCGACTCCGCCCATGGCCGCGATCTTCTTAACCAACTGTGTAGCAAATCTGGGCGAATCGATCATAACGTTGCCGCCTTCGCTTTGCGGACGAACAATCAGATAGCTCCACGCGCCAAAACTTGATTCTGCCGTGAAGCCACAAAAATAAACGTTGTCGGCAATCTGCGATGGGAAAGCGTCGATGCCTATGTGTGCATCATGATGTTCGGTCGTTCCGATCGAGGCAGTCGGACATGCGACCAGCGCCATCAAAGCCCGCTTCGTTTCATCTTCAGTTGCCGGCTGACGATAGACAACGGAAGCGTCGCCAGCGTCGCTAAATGTCTCGGGCGCAATTTGGCGGCACGCGTCACAGTCGATGCAGCTCGAATCGACAAAGAAATCGCCGGGAATATTTTCGGGAAGTCGTAATGCTGGATTAGCCATGACTCGATGATGTCAGTACCACCTGCGTTAACGAGTGGTCCATTCGATAACTTTGGTTGCGTTCAGGAATATGATGAGCCAGCGAGTCGGTGAGTTCAAGCAGGGAGGTTTGGGCCTTCCCAATTCGCGTTCGGCGATGAGAGAGCTTTTGCGGTTGCACAGCGGGAGTAGCTCGACCGTTAGGGAGGGCGTGGTCCTTGCCTCCCGCCGCATCCGCGCTTTAGTATCACAAACATGAGTTACCAGGACATCATTACCATCGAGCCGGGAAAACGCGGTGGCAAGCCTTGCATTCGTGGAATGCGCATCACGGTTTACGATGTGTTGGAGTATCTTGCTTCCGGCATCTCCCAGGGAAGAGATCCTGAACGACTTTCCCTACCTTACCAAAGAGGACATTCTTGCGTGTCTCAGTTACGCCGCTGATCGTGAGAAGCGCTTGATGGTAGTCGAGGCGTGAATCTCCTCTTTGACCAAAATCTGTCGCCCAAATTGGTCAAGCGCCTGGCCAAAATAAATAGTTGGATCGTTGAAGACCGAGCGCCGCAGGCGCGGCAGAAGGTAGCCAGTGGCAAGCGCGTAGCGCACAGCCACTGGTTATTGAGAAGATAACGAGCGCGCCCTGCTGGGGCGCGCAGAGACGAGAACGGAGGCTCCCATGCCCGCAACGTATTGTAGTCTTCACTATCACGCCGTATTCAGCACAAAGGATCGCTATCCGATGATCACGAAAGACTGGCGCGATTGCCTGCACGCTTATCTGGGCGGCATCGTCAAGAATCTTGGCGGAGTTCCGGTTGCAATAGGGGGAATAGAGGACCACGCACACATCCTGATCGGTTTGCGCGCCACGCATGCTATCGCCAACATCATGCGCGAGGTGAAGAGTGGCTCGTCTGAGTGGGTTCATGACACCGTCGGAAAGAGAGGCTTCGGCTGGCAACCGGGCTACTTTGGCGTGACTGTCAGTCCTTCGCACATTGAGAAGGTGCGACGATATATTCTCAATCAAGAAGAACATCATCGACACAAAACCTTTCAAGACGAATATATTGAAATGTTGAAAGTCGCGGGTATTGAATACAACGAACAATACGTGTGGTAATTTCTTCGCGCCCTTGCAGGGCGCGTCGCGGTTGTGTTCCCTAACCAGTGGCTGCGCGCTGCGCGCTTGCCATTGGCTACCTTCTGCTGCTCCTTCGGAGCTATCGCATGATCAAGATTCGCAGTCTCTCAAAAGAATTTGGCCGGCAGATAGCGGTGCGGAATATTGATCTGGATATTCCCGCGGGACAACTCGTCGGGTTGTTGGGTCCGAACGGAGCCGGCAAGAGCACCACCATCAAAATGTTGACCGGAATGTTGATGCCTACATCCGGAACGGCGGAGGTCGGGGGCTTTGATGTGATCAAAGATCCGATCAGCGTCAAACGAATCATCGGCTATGTACCTGAGACCGGTGCGGTCTTCGAATCGCTGACCGCCTGGGAATACCTGCAACTTGTGGCAGCCCTCTATCACATTCCGGAGGATGACGCGACCCGGCGTATCGAGCGTTTCGGACAGTTCTTTGATCTCACCACCGATACTTTGCAGGAAAAGCAATTAGGGGCGTATTCAAAAGGGATGCGCCAGAAGGTTGTGATCACCTCGGCGCTGCTGCACAACCCGCACATCGTGTTTTTTGACGAGCCTTTGAATGGTCTTGACGCCAACGCCGCGCTTAGTCTCAAGACCTTGATTACGTCTCTGGCCCACGAAGGCAAGACGATCGTCTACTGCTCGCACATCCTCGATGTCGTCGAGCGCATCTGTGAGCGCGTGGTCATCATTCACGAGGGATCGATTGTCGCCGACGGCACGGTCGCCCAGTTGATGGAACAAACCGGGCAGCAGTCGCTGGAACATGTCTTTAACAAACTGACAGCTACCGAAAATTTATTGGCACGCGCGGAAGAGTTTGCCCGTGCGCTCACCAGATAACGCATTCCAAACATGGACGAGTCAACCATAGACCGCCACCAACTCAAGGCGCTGCTGAGATGCTACTTCCGGCTGAGTACCCGCGGCCGCGTGGCGCAGGCGATGGGCCGCGGCGGCAAGCCTCGTGGGCTGATCTTCCTAGTGGGGATGTATATGTTTGTCGGCCTGATGAATGGGGTGATGCTCCTGAGCATTCGGCTGGACCTTTTCACTTACACCGTCATGCTGCACGCAATGACATTCTTCGTCGTCGGGATGGCGCTGACGGCCGAGTCAGGTGACATCCTCTTTAATGTAAACGAAAGCGATGTCCTTGTGCATCGGCCCATTCACCCACGAACGCTGCTGCTAGCCAAATCGCTGAACCTGATCGCGTTTAGTCTCATTCTCGCGGGCGCGCTAAACCTGTTTCCCATGTTCTTCGGCCTGACCGCGAGCGGAGCGCGGCCATGGTTTCCGGTCGTTCACCTGATCTCAACTACGTTGCTGTGCATATTCTGCGCGGCTGTCGTGGTCTGCACCTACGGTCTCGTGATTAGATTCCTCGACCGCGAAAAATTTGACAACTTCGCTGCCTGGTCTCAGGTAGGCATGTCCATCGTTTTCATTGGCGGTTACCAGGTTGTCCCACGCCTGCTGCAGCGGTTCGAACAACTCACGCTCGTACCCTATGCGCGCTATTTCCTCCCCTTTCCGCCGGCCTGGTTCGCTGCAATCGATTCTCTTGCGGCAGGCGATTTGCCGGCTGAAATAGCTTTGCCCCTGGCCCTCTGCGGCCTGCTGGCCACAGCGGCGTTGGCCTATGTCGCGATCGGCAGGCTGGCCCCGAGTTACGCCGACGGATTAACCAGATTGAGCGAAGGCAAAACCCGGGCAGCGAAACCGACGCGCTCACGAACCCGAGCGACCTCGATCCGTAATCCGATCCTGCGTTGGTGGTTGCGCGACCCGATTGAGCGTTGGGCCTTTCGTCTGACCGCGGTTTATATGCGCAGAGATCGGGACATTAAACTTCGTCTTTATCCCTCACTCAGTGTCTTTCTGGTAATGCCGCTGATAGTTCTGCTTGATCGTAATCGCAGCGGTTTTTCGGCGGCGGTGCCGCTGGTAACGGTATGGATGCTGGGAACAATTCCCATGTCGGCGCTGGAAACGTTGCGCATGTCTTCGCATTATGCGGCGGCCGACATCTTTGCCATCGCACCGTTATCCAGCGCGGCGCCGCTTTTTCACGGAGTGCGCAAAGCGACGATCTACTATCTTTTGTTTCCAGCCCTTGGGATTGCCGGGATTCTGATTGGATACCTGACTCCGGGTGGGCGCGACGCTCTGTTGCTGGCCCTCCCTGGCCTGATCGCGATTCCCACTATCTCACTGCTGCCCGGTTTTGTGGACGAGTACGTGCCACTGTCGCGCCCCGCCGCGCGCGGTGAGCAGTCCGCGCGCAATATGGGACTGATGTTCCTCACGATGTTTGTCATGGTGGTAGTAGTTGCCGGATCATATCTGGCATGGAGTTTTGGTTTGCTTTGGATCCTGTTAGCGGGGGAATTGCTAGTTGTTGGTCTGCTGCATTGGATCTTCTGCCGCGCCATCAGAAATCGCCGGCTCGAGCGCGCTAACTGACAACGCAGAATTCAAATCAAGAGCGCAACTATGAACACTCGCAAACATATTCACGAGGAAATCTTCGACTCTGAACCTGATCTGTCTTCAGTGAATTGAATGGCCAGCGGACTCGCTGGCCATGACGATTATGTAAGCTGTCTTTGACCCGCCCGAATATCCCGAATAGACAAACGGCAGACCGGGAGTAGTGGCTTCCTTCGACATGCCGATATCCTTGTTGGTTACACCGGGCGCATAGAGCATGTAGTGCGCTGGAAACTCGGTCGTCGAAAGCTGGCCGGATTTCGGATCGAACTTCACGTCGCCGGCCAGCATGTAAGCTATGCCCGCCTTGGCTGGACTGTGAAAGCGGCCTTGAGCAAAGCCCTCGTCAATATCGCGCTTGATCTCGGCGGCGGATTTCTGCAGCGCAAGTAATTCTCCGACACGCAACATGACCGGCAAAATCGTTCTGCTGCCCTCAGGATCCCAGCAGGTCGGATGTACGGCGGTATCTCCGTTTTGAATGCCGTCCCGATTGACCATGCAATGGAATCCATTTGAGCCCGTCCGCGCTTTCTCATAACCGTTCTTGCCAAACGTGTATACGGTGGCTTCGTTTCGCAAATGAGCTGGGGCGGCTTTCAGCGCGAGTTCGATTTCCTGCTCACGCGAGATCAACGCTTGGGAGGGAGTTGCGTCGGCTGCTTTGATCTCGCCGGACACCATTCCGCAACCAAGAACGCTCAACACGAGCAGAAAGCGTAACATTTGAGTTCTCCTGATTAGCTGGTTCGTGAACGTCCAGCGGTGTATGACGTAGAAGACTCGAGCGAACTCCTTCGTCAGTTGTTGAATTAACCTCCAAAGGAACTACTTAGCAGGCGGGCGAACAGGTTGTCGGGCTCTGCGCTTGTTCTTCCTCTGGTTATCGAGTCGAATGTCTGCCGCCACATAAAGTGACTCTGGAGCAATATCGACGCCATTCGGCCAAGCGAGAGTTCCACCCTCAATGAAGAATTTTATGAAAAACTTCGGGTCCTTTAGCGGCTTAAAGACAGGACCTTTGAACCACTGAGATATATCAATGTGCTTCTCGGCGCCATTATTAAAGCGCGTAGCGATAATAAATCGGCTTATGTGCTTCGCTTTAACGACTTCCGGTAAGTAATTCATTTTGCCGTTTCTCAATTCAAGGGTTCACGGATTCGGTCTTTTGGGTGGTTGCGGCTTCAGTGCCGGCGCATTGTCCGGCTTCTTCGGTTCGATGGCGGCTTCCGGCTTCTCGGGCGGAAAATCCTTTTCGTCGATGTCTATGATCTTCACTTCCGCGCCGAACTTGTGATAGCCGCGGAAAAGAATTTCATTGCGAGTCTGCTCAGTCTGTCCGCGATCGCGGGCGGTGAGTTCCACCATGGCGCGCGCTGGCAGCAGGTGTTCCTGCTCATTGATCTTGACCCACTCGTAGTCAATCATCGTGTTGGCCGCGGTGATCGGAAAACCTGGATCGATTTCGGTGCTGATTTCCTCAAGCCGCAACACGCGATAGTTTTCGCGGTCGACCCAGATTCGTCCCCGATAACCTGCGACCGTTTGCTGGCGCAAAGAACCGCCCTCGCCCCATCCCAGGATCTGATGAGAAAACTGTTTCTTGACTTCGTACTCGTAGACGATCGCTCGCCGTCCGCGCAACGTATCAGTGTCGACCATGTTGAACTCAGCCCGGCTGTCCGGCTTGAAGAGATCGCTCAACGCGGTCACATATTCGCCGGTTGAGGTGGTGCCGCCCAGCTTCATTCCATAGCCCTGACCTTCGGTCGCGGGCACGCCGTTTACCGAAAGCAATTTGTAATCTTCGCCGGCGCTCTGGCGATAACTGACGGCGATGCTCAAACGATCGTAGACCGCCCAGTTCTTGCTCTGCCCGTAGGCATGCGAACGCGCAATCTGTTGCTTGACGAGGTAATCGGGCATCGTCTCGGCGGCGCCGAGGGTTGCCTTGCGAGCTCGTTCCAGCAGTTCCAGACCCTCACCGGTCGGAGGTAAGGAAGCTGCCACGGGATTCGCACGGCGGCGATCAGCTTCGGCCAGCGTACGTTGCAGAGCGGCATCGTTACCGCTCTTCGTAGCCACCAGTGACCGCAGGCCGTCAGTCATAGGAAAAGCAATGCCGCGCTTTCTAATGTCGTCGACCAGTTTGCCTTTCGACTCCGGATGTTTTGGCAGTTGATAAAGGAGCTGCACGAATTCCTGATTCGTTAGCGGCGGTCCCTGCTGTAGTTCAGTCGCCTGCGGGAATGGCGTGTCGCCGGTTTGCGCGAAGGCGGAAGAAAAAGATGATCCGGCGCACAGAGTCAGAAATGAAAGGACGACAACCCACGCGAATTTGAGAACGAGAAAAGAATTGGAGTGTTTCAAAACTACCTTCCGTTGAAATGCGGGACTTATCCCAAAAATAATTTCCTTCGTTTAGATGCAGGACTTGTCCTGCGTCCGATCGGACGGACAGCTCCGTCCGCAACAATTCGTAAGCGATGAATGAATATTTCTATCGACTCCACGTTAAGGGCGCGATGATTTTCGAAAGCGTGTCAGACTTTGATGGATCGCGTTCGAGCACCGGATACTTCTCGCCTTCGCTATATGTTACCTGGTAAGGCGCGACGTGGCCTTCGTTGTCGATCAGCAACTCGATGCGCCGCTGCTTGGGATCTGTGGTCGCTCTCACCGCGTCGCGCAGGACTTCGGCTGAATAGGCCTTGCCGTTAACCGCGAGTATCTTCATCCCCGGACCGATGCCGGCCCTGGCCGCTGGCAGGCCCTCGATTACATCCGCGATCGAGCCGTCCTGATTGAGTCGCAGCCCAATGGAATAGCCCATTTCCGTGCCGTGACGTACCTGCTCCAGGTCTTTCAAAAATCCATTGGGCGTCGTTTCATAGGCCAGTTTCCAACCGCCCCTTTCGATGCCGCCCAGCGGCGCATGGAAGTCTGTGGAATTCAAACGCGCCTGCAAAAAAGTACGCCAGTCGAAGGCCGCGACGTCATTCAAGGTGGCGACGACATCGTCAAACCCGTAGGTCTTGACCAACGGCCCGGTGCTGGGCGCCCCATGAAATCGTTTGCAGAAATCGTCGAGCGATCGCTGGCCTCCACTCAGTTCGCGAATTTTCGTGTCCGCGTCCAGCCAGATCAGCCAGCCTTCATCATAAAAGTCGACACTGCGGCGCAGCGAATTCCATTCACCGGGCGCCTCGTAAAGGACCTGGGCCGCGATCGTGGTGTCGATCAAAGGACGCCACATGCGGCCCGGCTTGTGATCGAGATCGGCGGCTATTTGAGCGAGGTGATCGCGATATTGCTCCGGCGTCCAAAGACCGCTGCGGACCGCCAGCAAATTTCCGAGATACTGCGTCAGGCCTTCATAAACCCAGAGCAGCTCGCCCTTCATCGGTTCCTGATAATTAGGCGTCGCCAAGCCGGCGGGCCGGCGGAACTTTCCATTCCACGAGTGTACGAACTCATGCGGCAGCACGCCGAGCGAGACGTCGCGCAACGCCGGGTCGAGTAGCGAGCGCTCAGCCACGCGACTGTCGTTCGATTCATGGTGCTCGAGTCCGAAGTGCGCCGTGTGATCGCTTAGCGTCAGCAGAAAGTGATAGTGCGTGTAGTGCGTCGCGCCAAACAACGACACCGCTTCGCTGACAACGCGCTTCAGTGTAGTAGCCAACTCGGGACTGATTTCCAGATCCGCCGGGTTGTCGGCTGCGATATCGATCTCGTTGGGAGGATTGACCGCGAGGGGAACGACTAAAAAATACTCACCGGCGAGCACTGGAGAATCGACCAGGCGTTCGAGCGAGACGGGAGCGAAATCAACTTTGCTCGCTGACTGTCTGGCGATTGGAAGAGAGGTGCCGAACTTCCAACCCGCGGGCAGACTCAGATTCGCTTTGAAAGTAACGTTGTTGATGTTCGAACCTTCAGGATAGAGCAGCAACTGGTTCCAGGTAACAATCGCGAGATGTGAAGTCGTCGAGGCGCCGGCTGTAAAGCCGCCGGCAAACGTCGGTGAAAGAAAATCAAGCGCCACCTCGAGTACCCTGGCGCCTGCGGGTACCTCAAGATGAAACGCGTACATATCGACATCGTCGCGCCGCCACGGAATCGTCTTGCCACCCGCAGTGAGTTTCAAACCGGCGAGATTGACGATCGGGCCCGTCGGTCCGTGCTCGCCCGGAATCCATTTCGGATAAACCAGCGTCAACGGTCCCGGCGCCACGGCCATCGTCATGCGCGCGTGAAAAAGTTTGCGCGGCGCTTCGGTGGTGTCGACGGACAGCGTGATGGGTGCCGGGGGTATATTATCAGCGCGAGGTTTTGTGTTGATCGATTGAGAATGGATCAGGACCACTGCAAAAGCAGCGAACATTAGAGAACTAAGCCTGCGTCTCATTTGTATCTCCGGAAGCGGGTTTATGAAGAGATATGATAAGCGAGCGAAGCTGCTGCCGCATAATCGCCAAATCGGAGCGCGGACATCCTGTCCGCCAGCTTGCACAGCAAGCTCACCCCTCGTCGAGTCGAAGTCACGCGTTCCACACTTTGTTGAACTTGATCTTCCCGCAAATGTGATGTGTCGGTCAGAGCTTGCTTCGCAAGCTGGCGGACAGGATGTCCGCGCTCCGTACTAGGAACAAAAGTGTTCGATGGCCTTCGAGAGGATCTCGACGCAGCGATTGAGTTGCTCTACCGGAACGAACTCACCTGTGCGGTGGGCCACGCGGATGTCGCCGGGGCCAAAGACGACGGCGTCGGCTCCGAGCTCGATCAAGCTCGGGGCTTCGGTGCCGAACGCTACCGCACCAGATTCTTTGCCTGAAGATTCTTTCAGAAACTGCACGAGGGGAGAGTCGGCTCGCGTCTCGAAGCTTTCATCCGCGCGGGCGGCGTCGATCTCACAAATGAAATCCGCGTCTTGTTGGCGCAAATCCGCGACAGCTTGCCTGACAAGATTCAGGGCGTAATCAGGTGCTTGCCCGGGAATCGTTCGCCACTCGAGAGTGAAGTGGCATTCGCCCGCGATGATGTTCTTGGCCGTGCCGCCCTCGATCAAACCAACATTCATTGTCGTGCAGGGCGGATCGAAACCAGCTCGCTGGTCCTGCTTCAGCTCGTCGGCGATTTGTTCGATGCGTCCAATCAAACGCGCCGCGCGGAAGATCGCCGACGCTCCGATTTGCGGATAAGCGCTGTGCGCTTCGCGACCGCGCACTGTGATCTCGGCCAGGCAATATCCTTTGCCCGCGCGCATCGGTTGCAGTGAAGTCGGCTCTCCGACAATGGCGTAACGAGCGGTGAATGGCTTTGCCTCGGCCAACCGCTTGGCGCCGAGACAGCCGATTTCTTCATCGGCGGTGAACACGAGCGCGAGGGGTTTCTTAAGTTTCGAGAGATCAATACTTTCAATTGCAGTCAGCGCTGCTGAGATGAAAGCTTTTGTGTCGCACGCGCCGCGACCAAAAAGCTTGCCATCCTTTTCGGTAAGGCGCAGTGCCTCGGTCCATGCCGGATCGTAAGGCACTGTGTCGGTGTGTCCGACCAGTGCAAGTTCGATGGCAGAGGTTGCTTCAGTGGCTGAATCACAGACTGTAGTCTGTGCCACGAGGTTGATTTTTTCCGCGCCGCCATCGTCAATGTAAGGAAGGCGCGTGACCTTGAAGCCGTTAGCTTCGCAACGCTTGGCGATGTAGGAAATGATCTCGGCGTTCGAGCGCTGAGAAACTGAGTCGATAGCGACCAGATCTTTTAAGGTGTCTTCAACTTTCATGATCAGGGCCAAATTTGGAGTGCGGTGGCAAGCGCAGCGCGACACCGCTTTGGATTACCTGACGTTAAAAACCAAAGCGCGATCCCGCTGCGCTCTGCCGGCGCACGCCATAGCTCATCAATTCCAAAGTCTCTTCTGCAACTCACTAAACCTCTGAACAATCTCTTCCTGCACCAGGTGTTGACCCTCTGAAACAATCGGCTTGCCGGAAACAACGACCTCGCGCACGGCCGCGCGCGAGAGAGAAAAAACAATGCCGGCAAGCAGGGCGTCAGTCGAGGCGCCGGCGATCGATGGATCGTCAAGCGCGACCGTAAAAAAATCCGCGGCCTTACCGGGCTCGAGTGTGCCGCCGGGCGCGCCAATGCTGCGCGCCCCGTTCCTGGTGGCGCACTCAAATAGAAGTGCGGCGGTGTCAGAAGCCCGACCGTCAGGGAGGGCCTGCCCGGGTGACGAGCCCTCCCTGACGGTCGGGCTTCCGACATTGAGCACGGCCCGCTCGAGCTTCTGCAAGCGCAGGTGATACTCCAACTCGCGCGCATCTTCCAGCAAATCGATCTGTGCGTGACTATCGGTACCCAGGCAGATTGGCACGTCATGCTTAAGATATTCGTCGGCCGGGACTACGCCGTCGCCCAGGTTGCGCTCGGTAGTTGGACACGCGCAGACCATTGCGCCCGTGCGTGCAAAAGATGAGATCGCTTTCGGCGTCACATGAATCGCGTGTACCGCCGTGAACCTTTCACTCAGCAGTCCTTCGGTTTGCAGAAGAGCGACGGGGGTGCGGCCATGCTCTTCGACACAGGCTGAAACTTCAGCAGGTTGTTCGGCGACGTGCATGTGGACCTTGAGATCGGTTTCGTTTGCACGCTCGAACACTTCCCGTAAATAGCCCAGCGGCACCGCGCGCACACTGTGCGGCGCGACCCCAACCCAAACCTTGTCAGAAGCCCGACCGTGCGGGAGGGCTTCGCTCGTCCTCTGGCCCTCCCGCACGGTCGGACTACTGACACGAGTAACGTCTTCAATCAATCTCCCCAGATTCTTCAAATAGGTTTGCGGATCGCTTTCAATGAACCGTGCCTGCTTTGGGTTTGGCTCAGTCTGAAAGCCCGAGCGGGCATAGGCGACCCGTAACAAGGCGATGCGCAAACCTACTTCACCGGCGGCCCGCAGGACTTGTTTCGCCAAGACGTTGGGATCGTCATAAGGCGTGCCGTCGGGCTGTCGGTGCAGATAGTGAAACTCGCCGACAGCAGTGATGCCGTGCAGGGCCATTTCGAGAAAGGCCATGCAGGAGGCGTCGTAGATATCTTCTGGGGCCAAGCGCGTCGCCGCTGAATACATCATCTCGCGCCAAGTCCAAAAACTGTCCCGGTTAGCCTCCGCGTTGGTCGACCGGTACTCGGTTCTTCCTCTCAACACCCGTTGAAAAGCATGTGAATGCGAGTTGACCATTCCGGGGAGCAGTGCGCGGTTGGTCAGCAGAATTCTCTTCTCATCGCGAAGTTCTCCAACGCGAGCGAGCTTGACGATTACGCCCGACGAATCGCACACCAGCGCCAGCCCGCTCTCGAATCGTCCGCCGGAGAAGAGCAATTCCGGCAGCCAGGCAATCAGAGATTCAATGTTTTGATCCGAGGGCATAGGGTGACTTCTACTAACAAAGAATGCGGGGGGCAAGCCCCCCTTCCAAACCTCAGAGACTTTCGAAGTCGAAGCTCTGGCTCAAGCTTAAATGTCTTTCAACTCTGAGAAGACCACTCCAATTTAGTAAGCTCAAAGTTGGGAAGGGGGCTTGCCCTCGCTTTCCCGGTAGCGATTCAACTTAAGAAGTCTCACCACTAGCGAAGGACGCGGCGGCGCCGGTACGGCTGCGGCCTCTTCCTTTGTCAGCGCTCGGCGGCGCAACAATTCCAACTTCAAACTTTCTTCACCGCATCTCATGGTCCATTGGTGATTAGATCGAAAGATCGGCTTCAGCAGAAACGAGAGCTTATCAACGATTGGTTTGTTGGCGCGAATCGTCCAATCGTAAATCACGTTGACGAATGCTCCGTCCTGCTGAAAAGTCCATACCCCTCTGCCTTCGAGATCTCCCGCAGCGTCCATCGTAAAGCCGTTCGGATAGCGCGATTCGGTAGTGCGAAACTTAATCCGCAAAGTATAAGGGAGCCAACCGCCCGCGCGCAGACCAATCAGTTTACCGACACCGCCGTCGCCGCCCGGCTCGAGTTCTTTGACTTCAAAATAAACACTGGGCCACCAGCTCGAGAGCGAAAGAGCATCTTCGAGAATGTCGGCGACTTCCTTGACGTTGCCTTCGACGCGCCAGCGATCGATGAAATGATAATCGTTTGCGGACATGCTCTTTTCGGAAATTCCGAAATATTTTCGGGCCGGGCGCGATGTTAGATTGAGTCGGCTGAAGCGGCAAGTTGAAAACAGTTCAGAACTGGATCAGTTTGAAGAAGAGTGAATCTCTCATTAGCACTTTGGCTTCAGCCAGGTGATCGCCGAGGTCGTTGATTTCTGAACCGTTTGAAACGGCAGCGACATACTTGACTCCGCGCGGGCTTCTGTCGAACTTCGATGCGGCCGCTGGAATGGCTCTGCCACTCTGATGCGCGGCAAGTCTCGGACTTGCCGAAAGGTGGCCCATTAATCTGAACGGTCTCTGACCGTGACGGGTCGAAGACCCGAATGAAAAAGAAGGTTCGCCGCCGGCAAAGTCGCAGACTTGCCGCGCATCAGAGTGGCAGAGCCATTGCCGTAATCAGTCAAGTATATTAGTGCCGTTTAAACGGTTTTCCCTCCGAACGCGACCGCGAATCACCGGGCTAAAGGCACGGTGCTAATCAGAAAGGCCGACGCTCAGAAAGGCCGGCGGCTATACAAAATGCAACGGGCCCGTCGATGAGGGTCGCGGCGCGAAAGGAAAATGCGACCAGCTCGTAGTGGGTGGAGCTAGCTCTCTCCCAAAGAAAACAGAAATAAGTTCGGGCTGCACGCTTTGGCCTCGCAAGGCGAGAAGAAGCGTCTTAACTTAGAACACCCTGAGCAACACCAGGATCAGCACGATCACCAACAGTAAACCGAGGCCTCCACTTGGGCCATAGCCCCAGTTTCGGCTGTGCGGCCAAGTCGGCACCGCGCCCAAAAGCAAAATAATCAGAATTATCAATAGGATCAATCCCATGATTTAGTCC
The DNA here is from genome assembly GCA_033858155.1 of Blastocatellia bacterium. Taxonomy (GTDB): domain Bacteria; phylum Acidobacteriota; class Blastocatellia; order Pyrinomonadales; family Pyrinomonadaceae; genus UBA11740. The sequence continues at coordinate 72,865 of JAWVCT010000100.1, read as the reverse complement.
TCCTCAGGTTGAATCTTGAGGGCCCAGTCGAGCTTCTATTTCAAGAGCCTCTTTGCTTACATGGATTGATTTGGCAAGAGGCGTGCCGGGAGGAAGGTTATCTTTTGCGCCTCTCGTTTTTCTCTGCGCCTTTGCGTAAAACGTAAGGTTTAGTTTCTCGCGAAGGCGCAAAGAAAAGTCGGGAGGCGCGAAGAAGAGATTGTTGGAGTCGCGTAGAGCTCGCGGTGCGCGACCGCCTCGCAGACTACTTCGGCTCTGACTTAATTATCGTTTCAATCTCAGCGCGGATCTTTTCGACCAGGCCCGGCTGGCGCGCTTCAATATTTAAGCGCAGCAGTGGTTCGGTGTTCGAGGGACGTATGTTGAATCGCCAGTCGCTGCTCTCCAGCGAATACCCATCGGTGAAGTCCTCTTTGCCGTCTTTCGCGTACTGCTTCTTCACGGCGGCGATCACTTGCTGGATGTCTTTAACTCGATAGTTCAATTCGCCGGACATGAAGTGGCCTTCCATGTAGGGCCGCATGATTTCGGAAAATGGTTTGCCGGTCGTCGAGAGATGTTCCATCACCAGTAGAAACGGAATGGTCCCGTTGTCGGCGTAAAAGTTATCGCGAAAATAGTAATGGCCGCTCATCTCGCCCGCGAATATCGCGTTCTCTTTGCGCATGCGCTCTTTCATAAAGGCATGTCCGCCTTTCGAGATGATTGCCCGCGCGCCGTGCTGTTCGCAAACTTTCAAAGCCGGCCAAATCACTCGCGGATCAAAAATGATCGCGTTGTCGTTGCCTTCTTTCATCAAAAGAATATCCGCCAGCAAAGCTGTAGTGTAAGCGCCGGAAATGAACTCGCCTTTCTCGTCAAAGAACATGCAGCGGTCGGCGTCAGCGTCCCAGGCGACGGCGAAGCTCGCGCCTGAACTTTTCGTAAGTCGCTCGGTCTCGATGCGATTCTCAGGCAGCATCGGATCGGGCGGACCTTTCGGAAAGGTGCCGTCGGGAACAAAATTCAGTGGGATCAAATCAAGCCCTAATTTTTTCACGAGGGCCGACGCCGGAAAACATACGAAGCCGAAGTTTGCGTTGCCGACGAACTTGAACGGCTTGATCACACTGGGGTCGATAAAGCTGAGCACGTGTTTGAGATAGTCATCCAGGACATCTTTCTCTTTCACCGAACCCTTCTTGTCCGACCTTACTTCTTTGTCTTTGCCGGCTTTGAGGACATCTCGGATATCGAACAGGCCCGTATCCGAGGAAATGGCTGCCGCCTTCTCGCGCACCATCTTCGCGCCGTTGTACTCCTTGGGATTATGAGAAGCAGAAACAACGATGCCGCCCGAATAGTCGTACGCGCCGACGGCGAAGTAAAGCATGTCAGTCGTAATACCGCCGATGTCTATGACGTCAACGCCCGCGTCGAGAAAACCGGATATCAGACTTTCCGCCAACTGCGGCGAAGAGACGCGCGCATCCCGGCCGACTACCATCGTTTTCGGATGAAACAAATAGGTGTAGGCCTTCGCAATTCGGTAGTAGCCTTCCTCGTCGATATCGGTTGGGTAGACTCCTCTGATGTCGTAAGCGCGAAAGATGTCCCAGTTCACGGTTCGTGTCCTTCCTTTAGCATGTTCTCGTATAGTCGGTCAGAGATGTCTTGTCTCCCAGCACACTCCCTGGCCCAACGATTGTCGACCGGCCTACATGAGACCCGCGCCCGATGATCGCATCCTTTAGCTGGGCCTCTGCACCCACGCGCGTATGGCTCCAGATGACCGAGTTCTCAATGCGCGCACGCTCTTCGATGTAGCAACCCTTGCCGAGCACTGAGTTGATTATTTCGACGCCCGGCTTCAGCGTGCATTCATCTCCGATAACGGAGAGCTCGTCGATCTCGGAATGTGTGGCCGACTCAAAATTGCCTCGCCGATCCTTGATATGGATCCGCGACACCCGGTTGGCGAGAAGATCGTGATGGGCCTGCAGGTAACGCGCCGGCGTCCCGATGTCCATCCAGTAAGTCCTCTGCGGAATGTGCGCAAAGAATAGCTCGCCATTTTCCAGCAACTTCGGAAACAGGCCGTACTCGAACGAATGATTCTCGCCGCGCGGGATTAGATCGAGGACCTGAGGATCGAGCACATATGTGCCGGCATTGATGTTTTTGCAGGAAGTTACTTCCGGTTTCGGCTTCTCGAGAAAGCGCAGGACGCGGCCATCGCCTTCAGTTTCAACCACGCCGTACGCGCTCGCATCTTCAACCGGAGTCAGCACAATAGTCGCGACGGCGTTACGATCTTTGTGCTGGCGAATCACGGTTTTCAGATCAAGGTCGGTCAAAATGTCGCCATTAAAAACCACGGTCGGTTCGCGAATCAAATCTTCAGCGAACTTGTAGGCGCCCGCGGTGCCCATCGGCTGTGGCTCGACCGTGTATTTCAACTTGACGCCAAAATTCGACCCGTCCCCGAGTTGTTGCTCGATCTTCTCCGGCTGATAAGACAGCGAAAGCGTGATGTCGGTAACGCCGGCGCGACGGAGCGTGTCAATCTGATAGAGCAGGAAAGGACGATTGCAAATCGGAACGATCGGTTTCGGCGTGTAGACGGTAAGAGGGCGCAGCCGGGTGCCTTTTCCTCCTGCCAGGATGAGTGCCTGCATAATTATTTAGTCCGGTAGAGCCAGATGATTAAGAGGTTGAATTTCAAGCGCCGAGTCTAACACCCGCGTGTGTGGGTTTCAATTGGGGCGATGACGGCGTGGCGGATGCAAATTATTTTGAATGGAGGCTCCGCCTCCGTTCCAGTATGATTGCACTCTCGAATTGATTACGTGACTCTACTAAAACAACATCGCGCCTTCTTCATCATGCTCGCCTTCGCGGCGGTGCTGTTTCTTAGCGACATCTGGATCTACAAGGAGTTCGTGCGGGCGGAAAGTTACTTTGCGCTTGGTTCGCGCTTGATGGTCGAGCAGGGTGATTGGCTGACGCCGCACGCGCCGGATGAACTTCCACTAAACAAACCGCCGCTTACTTACTGGCTTATCGGCGTCTCGTACAAGTTGTTTGGGATCAACTATGGATCGGCCAGGCTTCCTTCGGTATTAGCTGCGCTGTTGGTCCTGGCGATTGTCTATTCACTGGCGGTGCGTCTGAATGGAAAGCGAGCGGCATTGATCTCAGTGGCAATGTTGGCTTCCAGTCTTCTCTTTCTGAGTTTCGCGCGGATGGCGATGAGCGACATGCTGCTTACGCTTTGCGTAACCGCGTCACTCGCCTGTTTCGTCTTAGCCCTCAACGATCAGGCTTCTCAGCCTAAAGCATTGGTCTTGCTCGGCTATGTTGCGCTCGCTTTGGGTGTCCTGGCTAAAGGTCCGGTTCCCGTCGCGTTAGTAGCAGCGCCAATCGGCTTGGAAATTGTAATCCGACGAAGTCGCGCAGCGCTGAGAAAGCTTCGACTGGCTCCGGGCCTGGTTCTGTTTGCGCTGATCGCCGCACCGTATTTCCTGTTCGTGTATGCGCGAGATGGCGCCGGGCCGCTGCGGTTTTTCTTTTTAGGCGAGAACCTTCAGCGATTTACAGGTCAGGTCTACGGCGCGTCGGGCCGGCCCGTCTGGTATGAGCTGACCGCGTTCTTTAGCGACTTTGCGCCCTGGTCAATATTTATTTTCGTGGCGGTCTGGTTCAATTGGCGTGATCGCGCTAATACGTCGAGCGCTGCACGTGTTCTTCATTTGTGGCTCGGCGCCGCGATAGTGCTTTTCTCGCTGTCCAGTTTCAAGCTTGATTACTACCTCTTGCCGGCCATGCCGGCGAGCGCTTTGATAGTCGCGCTCGTAATCGCGAATGCTGAAAAGCTGCCGAACGTTGTGCGGCGCTGCGTTCAGGCATTGCTGGTGCTTTGCTCGGCGATGATCGTCGTCGTGGGTTTGCTTTCACTCAAAGCCGCGGCCGTGCTCTCGGTTTCAACACCTCTGCGATTTCTACCGATCATTGTGGCTGTCGCTGGGTTTCTGGTGGTGATCACAGTTCTCGGAAAGCGGAAGACCTGGCAGTCGACGTTCGTGCTGACCGCGACAATGTGGTTGACGTTCGTGACGATGCAATGGGCTTTGTTGCCGGCGTTTGTCGGTTACTTGCCGGCGACACGACTTGCCGCGGCTGTGCCGGCAGGAAGCGCTGTTTATACGTCAAGCGGGGCCAGCGATTGGGCCAATGGCATCGCCTTCAACCTGCCTGCGCCTCATAACGTCAAACGACTAATTGGCGCTAACGCGAACGAGAAATTAGTGTCCGCATTAAGAAGCGACGCGAAATCAGTTGCGATCATCCGGGAGAGTGAGTACGCGACCCTGCTCAGCGAGGATCCCAGTTTGAAGATCATCGGACAGGCAGAAACGTTCGGGCATGGCGGCTTGAGTTTGAATCTGATTCGGAATCCACGACGGGAACGTCTGCTGCTCGTTGGACATGATCGTTGATCGGGCAGTGTCGCTATTCTAATCCTGTGTCGCTCCGCCAATATTGATCATCTCATTAGCACCTCGCTTCAGCGAGGTGACAAAGTGACAACAAAATAGTCGCAGCCGTTTTAACGGCTTCTCAAGAGAAAACCGTTGAAACGGTAATTATATACTTGACTCACCAGCCGTTTCCTGCTAGGATTGCTTCACCATGAAGAAGCAAACCAGTTTCCCGACCACTTTGCAGCAAGCGATCATTTACTTTTCGGACGCTGAGAACTGCTCTAATTTCCTGATGCAACTTCGCTGGCCGAACGGCGTTGAATGCCCGAACTGCCTTGCTCGCGAAGTCTCTTATCTTTCCACGCGCAGACTGTGGAAGTGCAAAGCCTGTAAAAAGCAATTCAGCGTCAAGGTTGGCTCTATCATGGAAGATTCGCCTATCGGCCTTGACAGATGGCTTGCGGCTATCTGGCTGATTGCCAACGCGAAGAACGGCATTAGTTCCTGTGAGCTGGCGCGGTCGCTTGGCATGACCCAAAAGAGCGCGTGGTTTGTGCTTCACAGAATCCGCAAAGCAATGCAAAACGGTTCGCTTAACAAAATGTCCGGCCACGTCGAAGTTGACGAGACTTACATTGGAGGCAAGGCTCGCAACATGCACATGAGCAAGCGCAAGCATCTTGGCTCGCGTGACACTGGCAAAATTGCTGTAATGGGATTGCTTGATCGGAACAGCGGCGAAGCTCGCACGATGGTAATTTCGGGAACCAAGCGCCATATGCTTCACGGCGAAGTTAACAAGCATATTGAGACCGGATCGACTGTCTATACTGACGCGCTGCGCTCTTACAATCAGCTTGACCAAGAATATGTCCATCACGTAATCAATCACGCGAACGAATACGTCAATGGTCAGGTTCACACGAACGGCATTGAGAACTTTTGGTCGCTTCTCAAGCGATCCATCAAAGGCACCTATGTATCGGTCGAGCCGTTTCACCTTTTCCGATACTTGGATGAGCAAACTTTTCGGTTCAACACTCGCAAAGGAACTGATGCTGATCGGTTCGTAAAAGCGGCGGCTGCTCTTACTGGCAAGCGCCTTACTTATGACGAACTGATCGGCAAGGGGACGACACCCGAAACGAGTCATTAAAAACATGCGCGGTCGTGAGCTGCCGCGCCAGAAACGAGGCAAACGAAAGAAGGTGTAAGTGAAGAAAATCAAAATCAAAGTACCACCCAAATGGGAAGACACGCCCCAGTCTTTCGAGCGATTCGAGAGACTGGCTAAAGGCTTAATGGCCGTGCCTAAGAAAGAACTCGATAAGGAACTCGCCAAAGAGGAGCGTAAGAAAGAAAAACGACGCAACACTAAGGCTGCTTGAGTCGCTTCGCGATTTGTTCCATAAATACTTTTACGCTCGTGTAGACAATTAACGCCTCTTCTGGCGTGTACTTATCGTAAATGTGCATCGCGTAGTTTCGCCACGAATCCTTGAAATACCGAAACTGATTTGCTGCTTCAGAGTAGAACTTCCGATCATCTTTCCATGTGGCCGGTTTGTTCGGATCTTTTTCGATATTCTTTATTTTCTTCTCAACCTGTTCGATAACCTCGTTCCAGTTTACATGCGCAAATGGCACCTGGAACTGATTAGCCAAACTATTTAATCCGATTTCCAGAACTCTCATTAAATGCAGTACGCACGCCGTACTTCTATTAAGCCCAAGACATTTACCCGCCTCGGCAATATCATATTTGGCGTGCGAAAAACTGGCTGCGACTTCCTCGCCGAACAAGGATTCATTATCGAAAAAGTCTTTATCGCTCTTATTGATCCGAAGAAAGGTTATGCCTCGAAGTTCCGCTAAGACTGTGGCATAGACGCCATCGACTCTTCCTTCTATAACTCGATTGTTCGGTTTCCACGTTTCCGTTGCCGTAACCATGCGGAGCGCATCGTCAATCAATCGGGATGAAGTGTCTAGTCCAGAGGCATCACATACAGTCTTAAGACCCTTTAGCGAATTAATCACATGAACCGCCTTCGCTTCTTCCGGAAGCTCGTCCAGCTTCTCAGGCGCCTCGTTGTTCTTAAGACCGTAAGAAACGGTAGTTAAATAGTGCAGACTAGTTGCAAGTTGTTTCGGATCGAAAGAAAACATATCGAGCAGACTCACAATCTGGAACGGACGCGGAGGCCATCCGTTCTCGGGAGTAGGTAGAGCTTTGATAGGCACACTCCAAACTAGATCGCCGCTTGACTGTCCAGTTTGAATGTCTGCTATCATCTACCGTCTCCACAGGTGAGTCAACTATATAATCACCGTTGAAACGGTTGCCCGTTCATCTCTGGCTGCCCTGTCACCTCGCTGAAGCAAGGTGCTAATGAGATTTACCTTATCCTAGTGTGCGTGACGTAGACGGGGCTTTGCGTTGTAGCAACACAGTCTTAAGACGCTGCTGACGCTGCGCCTTCCTTGACACTCTTTAGAATTAGCAGTCATGCTAAATCATCTTATCAAGCGAGCAGTGAATCAAAATGTCAGAGATCAAAGAAGCAGTAATCATTAGCGCCGTGCGGACGCCGGTCGGAAAGTTTCTCGGCGCTCTCAAAAGTTTCAAAACGACGGAGCTTGGCGCCATAGTCGTGCGCGAAGCCGTCGAGCGTGCCGGTGTCAGCCCGGAGGATGTCGATGAAGTGATCATGGGCTGCGTCATCCAGGCCGGCCTTGGCCAAAATCCCGCGCGACAAGCGGCGCTGCACGGCGGACTGCCGAACACCGTCTCGGCCGTGACGGTTAATAAGGTCTGCGGCTCGGGCTTGAAAGCGATCATGATGGCCGCGCAGGGTGTCCAACTGGGCGACACGGAAATCGTGGTCGCCGGGGGGATGGAATCAATGTCGAATGCGCCTTACCTGTTGCCGAAGGCGCGCGAAGGATATCGCCTCGGCAACGGCACACTCGTCGATACGGCTATCAATGACGGACTGTGGTGCGCGTTTGACGATCAGCATATGGGCTGCACCGGCGAAGTCGTGTCTGAACGTTTTCATGTGTCGCGGGAGGAGCAGGACGAGTACGCGCTCAACTCTCATCGCAAGGCGAGCGCGGCTATTAAGTCAGGAAAGTTCAGAGACGAAATCGTACCCGTCGAGATCAAGCAGAGAAAAGGCCCCCCGATCATTTTCGACACGGACGAACCAGTGCGCGAAGACACTTCGCTGGAGTCTCTGGGCAAATTAAAGCCTGCGTTCAAAGAGGGCGGCACAGTGACGGCGGGAAACGCGCCGGGAGTGAACGATGGAGCGTCCGCCGTCGTTGTTACTTCAGTTGAGCGCGCTAAGTCGCTCGGCATCGAGCCGATGGCGAGAATCGTAGGCCAGACCACATCGGGTACCGAACCAAAGCTGGTGATGATGGCGCCGGTCGAAGCGATTAAAAAACTTTTGAAGAAGACCGGCTGGTCATTAAGTGATGTCGATCTGATCGAATTGAATGAAGCTTTTGCAGTCCAGGCTGTAGCCATAACTCGCGAACTCGATCTCGATCCAGAGAAGCTGAACGTCAACGGCGGCGCGGTGGCTCTGGGGCACGCAATTGGACAGTCCGGGTCGCGAATTCTGACGACGATGCTTTACGAGATGAAGCGACGTGATGCCCATCGTGGCATCGCGGCGCTTTGTCTGGGCGGTGGAAATGCAGTGGCGATGGCGGTGGAGCGATGAAGTTAAGGATGTCCCTATTCCTGGTTCGTCACAATCTCTTATGTGTATGGTTGAGGCGGTCCCTTCTCGTCTTGCCGGGCATCCTTCTTTGCTTACCAACGCATGCGACAGCCCAAGAGAAGCCGGAGTTTTTTTCGCGAGCTGAGCAGGTGCTGAAACGCGCGCATCCGTGGAGGATCGAGAGTGTTGATTTCGACAATACATCTGATCCACCCATCGACAAAATCTCCCTGCGCGCCGCCGGAAAGCAAGCGAAAATTGATGTCTGCATCTTGAAAAAGGTAGAGGATGCACGAGGTATGTTTGAAGCATTGGCAACGCCCGTGACGAAAAGTGAAGGCATCCAAAGAAAGATCATACCGGGCTTGGGAGATGAGAATTATATCTGGACGGGTCGTCGTGATTCTTGGGCTGAACTAAACTTTAGACGAGGAATCCTAGTGGTGAGAATACACGCGCCGTCAGAAATTGTAGCGATGCGGTTTGCGCAAATGATTCTGGGTCAGGCACAGGACACAACGAATCAGTGACTCCCGAAGAACACAACAGGTACCTGGGAATAGCGCACGTAGTTTATGGCGTGCTGCACATTCTCATAATGCTGGCAACGGGTGTTTTCGTTTTTGTCATGATGGGGCTAAGCACTCTAAATGGTCGCGGGAGCAATGTGCCCCCGGCGCCGTTCATAGCAGTGATCGTAGCGCTGGTTGTCATAATCAATGTGCTGCTCGCCGTCCCTTCGTTCATCGCTGGTTACGCATTCCTGAAGCGGAAGCCTTGGGCAAAGATCGCGGGGATTGTGGCAGCCGTTTTGTCAGCTTTGAGAATTCCATTTGGTACGGCTGTCTCGATTTACACTTTCTGGTTTCTATTTAGCACTCCCGGAAAACTTCTCTATGACAACCTGCGGCAGGCTTTGCCACCCTCACCGCCGTCAGATTGGAAAGCGGTTGATCGGAAGCAGGGGGAAGAGACTTACGCGCCTCCGGCATCGCCGCCTGACTGGCGATGAACTGATTCGCGACTAGATCTATGACCGCGGAAGAGCACAACAAGACGCTCGCCACTCTGCATTTCATCTATGGCGCAATGCATGGGCTGACGCTCGGGGGTCTTTTACTGCTGGTGGTCGCGGTTAAGTTGGCGGCTCCGGCTGCGAATTCAATCTCAACTTTCTGGGTTGTTTTCGGAACGCTGACTTTCATAGTTCTTCTTTTTGTAGTCGGTTTACTGCCGCTGGCCGTCGGCTATGGTTTGAAAAACAAGAGAGGTTGGGCTAAACCGCTCGGTCTCGCTCTGGCAGTAATTTCGCTGATCAATATTCCAGTCGGTACCGCGCTCGGAATTTATACGATCAAGTTTTTTCGCAGTGAAGGCGGAGTAAAGCTTTATGGCGGCCGAGCAGCTCAGCACAGCGAGGGTGAACTGCAGGCGGCTCTGAAAGACGCGCAGCCATTGATGAATTGGGCTGATCGTTTGAAGTAGATGCTGCAAGTTTGAGAGATGCTGGTTTCTGACTTTCCTTGGGGGGTAGGCGTGGGTTTAGGCGCCGACAGACCTTCTCCGCGACCCTCTCCCAAATGGAGAGAGCAAAAGACTGAATCTGTGCCACAAATTTATGAGTGAAATATTCGGAGTTGTCGGATCGGGAACGATGGGCGCGGGCATTGCGCAGGTGGCAGCCCGTGCCGGTTTCAGTGTCGTCATGCGGGACGTGGCCGAAGAGTTTCTGACCCGCGGTATGAAAACTATTGATAAGAGCCTGCAACGCGACGTGGATAAGGATCGTCTGGGCCTGGACGAAAAGAGCGCGATCGTTGCGCGGATTAAGACCACGACCGAGCTCGCCGACCTGCGCGACGCTTTTATCATCGTCGAAGCGGCCACTGAAGATCTCGCCGTCAAGACCGACATTTTTAAGTCACTCGATGAGGCTGCCAAGCCAGACGCGATCCTCGCTTCGAATACTTCGTCGATTTCGATCACCACACTCGCCGCGGTCAGGCGGCGCGCCGACAGAGTCATCGGAATGCACTTCATGAACCCGGTGCCGGTGATGAAGCTTATCGAAATCATTCGCGGGGCGGCGACGTCTGATCAGACTTATGAAGAAGTGCATAGGTTGACAGAGCGGCTCGGTAAGATTGCGCTAGCCTGTCAGGATTCTCCGGGCTTTGTTTCAAATCGGGTGCTGATGCCCATGATCAACGAGGCGATCTTCGCGCTGTATGAGGGCGTCGCATCGCGTGAAAGCATCGACGGTATTATGAAGCTCGGCATGAATCATCCAATGGGGCCGCTCGCGCTCGCCGACTTCATTGGCCTCGACGTTTGCCTTGCGATCATGAACGTGTTACATGATGGATTTGACGATTCAAAGTACCGGCCGTGCCCTCTGCTGAAGCGATATGTCGCCGCGGGTTGGTTGGGTAAGAAGAGCGGACGCGGTTTTTATGAGTATTAGGGTGACACAGACTTTACCCCATAGTCTCGGAGGAATCACAGACTAAAGTCTGTGCCACTAAGTACAATGCAGCATCGCGCAATTCTTCATTTTTGCCAGAAATGTCGCGCGGCAAATTCGCTCGGGCAGGAATTCTGTCAGCGTTGCGGCACGAAGCTGATGCTGGTCGTGGAGCCGCCTTCGGTCCGCGTCGGCCCATCGGACACAACTCCAAATGAAGATCATCTGCTCGAGCGCTTGACGATCCTGGAGAATACGACGGCGCGTTTGGCCGAACGGCTGGAGCAGGGATTGACCCTCCTGCTGAGACAGTCTGAAACGGCTTATTCAAATCATGCTCTGGTGAAAAGTCTGGTCGAAGTCCTTACCGAGAGCGGTATGTTGGATAAGAAACGCCTCGAATCCATTTGGCGTGCCGAATCTGCCAGGGTGGACGATAAATCACCGGGAGCGCCGACTACGCCGAAGGCGCCAAAGAAGACCCGGAAAGCCAAGGGAAAGGCCAGCGCCGAGGGTTGAGGCGCGGAGGGAAATGCCGAGTGCGCTTTGAAAGTGGCCGCCTGCCCGTTATAATTAGCGACTTTGCACTCTGCCTCCTGACGCAGTCTGTGTGATCCGAAGGGCTTTGTTATGCGGATTGAGTTAGACAAGCTAGACGACGAAGGCGGCAAGTTTGCCGAAGTTTACGAAGTTAACGAACTCCCGCTGGAGGAGGCGGATGTCAGGCTGATTGAGCCGGCAGAGGTGCGCGGTCGAGTCAGCCGGGTCGGCAAAGAAGCTGAACTGCGAGGGCAACTGCACACGAAACTTGAGGTTGTGTGCGGGCGTTGCTTGAAGCCGGTTGAGCTTCCGCTGAGTACGGAGTTCAAAGAGCGATTTGTTCGCGCGGTCAGTTGGGCCGCCGAAGAACAACACGAGTTGCAGGCCGAAGATTTGAACATCGCGGTCTATGATGGTGAGGGAATCGAACTCGACGAACTGGTCCGCGAAGAGCTTCTTCTGGCCGTACCTGCTAATGTGTTGTGTCGCGAGGATTGCAAAGGTTTATGTCCGAACTGCGGAATGGATAGAAACCTGAGCAGTTGCGACTGCGAGACCAATGAGGTCGACTTACGCTGGCAGACATTGAAGGATCTGCAAATGTAAGCTTTGGACTGGGTTTTTGAGTTTTGTACTTTGACCGTTGGCCGCAATGTCATTGGATCCTAAGTACGAGGCTCAAGCATCAGGTACCGACAAAGGATTTCAAATCTGAAATCTGGGATTTTAGATTTGAAATCTGACTATGAGATTGAAGTGAGATTTAAAACTAAGATTGTGGAGTAATCATGCCGAATCCAAAACGCCGTCATTCAAAATCGCGCCGCGGCAAGCGTCGGGCACACGATGCGCTGCGCATACCGCAAACCGTCGCCTGTCCAAATTGTCAGGAACCACGCATGCAGCACCGTGTCTGCCCTAAATGCGGCTACTACAAAGGCCGTGAGATAGTTCACGTGGAACAGGCCGCCTGATACTTACTCAGTAGGCCGTTTTTGAGCGCCGCTTTTAAGTGGCGCGCGGCAGGATCCGTCCTGCTCTTCCAAGACGGCTTCTCCTGACGAGATTCTTGAATGTCGAAAACTAATTCGGGCATTCTTGGCACGGGCCACTCCTATCCGGAAGGCATTTTGACGAATGCCGATCTGGAACGGATCGTCGACACCACAGACGAGTGGATCACGACGCGGACCGGGATCAAGCAACGGCGGAAGGCCGGCCCCCAGGAATATACTTCGCAGTTTGCGGTGAAAGCATCGCGCGACGCGATCGCGCGCGCCGGCGTCGATCCAACGGAGATCGATCTGATACTCTGCGCGACGGTTACGCCCGATCAAATCCTGCCATCGACCGGTTGTCTGATCCAAGCCGAATTGGGAGCTGATAAAGCTGCGGCGATGGATATTGTCGCTGCCTGTTCCGGCTTTCTCTATGGCTTGTCCCTGGCTGATGCCATGATTCGCTGCGGGCAATCAAAGTATGCTCTGGTGATCGGCGCTGAGATTCTGACGCGTTACGTTGACTACACGGACCGCTCGACATGCGTTCTGTTTGGCGACGGCGCGGGCGCAGCCGTTCTGGGTGCGGTGGAGGGCAACCGCGGAATCCTGGCTGCGAAAATTCGATCTGACGGGCGTTACGAAGACCAATTGTATGCCCCCGGCGGTGGCACCAAGGGCGGCTTTAGCGCCGAGACAATCGCCCGCGGAGATCACTTCTTCAAAATGAAGGGGAACGAGCTGTTCAAGGTAGCGGTGCGATCGATGACCGACATTTCGCGCGAGGTCCTGGAGCAGGCGGGGTTGACTACCGAAGACGTAAAGTTGTTCATCCCACATCAAGCTAATCAACGCATTACGGACGCAGTCGCCAGCAAGCTGGACGTCGATACTGACCGGGTGTATTCGAACATCGCGATGCACGGTAACACCTCATCCGCGTCGATTCCGATCGGACTGGACGAGTGCGTCGAATCAGGACGCGTGCAGCCAGGCGACCTGATCCTAATGACTTCCTTTGGCGGCGGCGTTACGTGGGGCGGCGTTGTAATGCGCTGGTGAGTCGATTGGCGACTGCCAATTCCCGATTGCCGACTGGTTTTAGGCTTGGTTGTTCGCTGAAATAAGAGAATTCAAATTGGCAACTGGAAATCGGCAATCGGCAATCGCTTTTATCTTCCCCGGCCAGGGCTCGCAGTATGCGGGCATGGGAAAAGATTTAGCCGAGAATTTTCCGGCTGCCAGACAGGTCTTTGAAGAAGCGGACACCGCCCTGGGCTTTGCGCTTTCTGACTTATGTTTCAATGGCCCGGCGGATCAGTTGCAGTTGACTGAGAATACGCAGCCGGCCATTCTGGCCGTTTCGATCGCGGCATTGCGAGCTTTGGAGGCTGAGGGCTTCCCCCGGCCCGACTTTGTTGCCGGTCACAGTCTCGGCGAGTATTCGGCATTGGTTGCAGCGGGCGCGCTTTCGTTGGGTGATGCGGTCAGAACCGTGCGCGCGCGCGGACGTTACATGCAAAACGCAGTGCCGGTAGGGGCGGGCGCAATGGCTGCCATTCTCGGCGCGAGCCTCGATGTGGTACAGATTGCTTGCGAAGACGCCGCCCAGGGTCAGGTGTGCAGCGCGGCAAATATCAACTCACCCGGCCAGATAGTTATCGCCGGCGACAGCGCGGCGGTTGATCGGGCGATTGAACTTTTGAAGGAACGTGGCGCCAGGCGAGCGGTGAAATTGAACGTAAGCGCACCTTTTCATTGCGCTTTGATGCTGCCGGCTCAGAAACGTCTGCAGTCTGATTTGAACGCGGTTTCGTTTAAGAATCTCGCGACGCCCCTTGTGACCAATGTGGACGCGAAGGCCATCGGGCTCGGTGTTGAAGCCCGCGATGCGCTGGTTCGTCAGGTGTCACAGCCGGTTCGTTGGCTTGAGTCAGTTGAATTTTTGATTGGTCAGGGTGTACAAACCTTGGTTGAGATTGGACCCGGAAAAGTTTTAAGTGGGTTGGTGCGCCAGATCGATCGCGGCCTGCGTTGCGTCAACGTCGAGGATAGAGCTAGTCTGTGCGCTACCCGCGAAGTGGTTCCAGGGTAAGGGCGGTTACGATCGCCCGGCAGATAGAGATTTTACAAGAGCGGCACAGACCGCGATCTGTGCATGACGTTCAAAATCACAGACAGAATCTGTGCCATAACTAACGTCGGCAAACTGAAGTTTGTCGGACATTACAAAGAGGAGCAAAAACGAATGCCCGATCCAGAGATTGAGCAAAAAGTAAAACAGATTATCGTGGACGAGCTTGGCGTGGACGAAAATGAAGTTACGCCCAATGCCCGCTTCATCGATGACCTCGGCGCGGACTCACTCGATACAGTTGAGCTCGTGATGCGTTTCGAGGAAGAGTTCGGTATCGAGATTCCGGACGAGGATGCGGAAAAAATTCAAAGCGTGCGGGACGCCTACACCTATATCGATCAGCACAAGGCTAAGTGATCGGGAGTGATGACGGCCGGGGTAAATCGCCCGGGCTCGTCAGCCACTTGTTAAGCTGATCACGGAAGGAGTCCTGACTTTGAATCGTCGCGTTGTCGTCACCGGTCTCGGTCTGGTTACCCCTGTAGGCAACACACTCGAGACCACCTGGACCGCGCTTTTGGAAGGCCAAAGTGGCGCGGATTACATCAAGAAATTTGACGCTGCCAGGTTTGCCGCCAGGTTCGCCTGCGAAGTAAAGAATTTCAATCCGCTGGATTACATAGAGAAGAAGGAAGCCCGCAAGATGGGCTCTTTCATTCACTATGCGATTGCCGCTTCGGATGAAGCGGTCAAGGGCAGCGGACTGAAAATAACCGACGAGATCGCGGAAAACGTCGGCACCTATATCAGCAGCGGTATCGGAGATTTTTGGGCCATCGAGCGGGAGCATGAAAAGCTTCTCAAAGACGGCCCGAGCCGCGTCTCGCCTTTCTTTATCCCGTCGGCAATCGTTAACCTTGCTTCCGGCCAGGTGTCAATCCGGCACAACGCCAAGGGCCCGAATTCGGCTACGGCCACGGCCTGCTCGGCGGGTGCGCACGCCATTGGCGACAGCTTCAAAATCATTCAGCGGGGCGATGCCGACGCGATGATTTGCGGTGGCGCCGAGTCGGCTATTACGCCGATGAGCGTTGCCGGCTTTGCTGCCTTGCGCGCGCTTTCGACGCGCAATGACGATCCGGTACATGCCTCAAGACCGTTTGACTTGAGCCGCGATGGTTTTGTCATCGGCGAAGGCGCGGGCATCATGATTCTCGAAGAGTTGGAGTTCGCGCGACGGCGTGGGGCCCAGATATATGCCGAGGTCGTGGGCTATGGCATGAGCGGCGACGCCTTTCACATCACGATGCCTGACGCCAGTGGATCCGGCGCCGTCCGCGTCATGCAAAAGGCCCTTGGCGATGCCGGGGTGCAGCCTGAAGAAGTCGGCTACATCAATGCCCACGGAACGTCGACGCCCTACAACGACAAGTTTGAATCGATGGCCATCAAGAAGACCTTCGGAGAGCATGCTTATAAGGTCGCCATCAGTTCGACGAAATCGATGACCGGGCATCTGCTGGGCGCGGCGGGCGGGGTCGAGGGTGTTTTCTCAGTCCTGACAATTCACCGCAATATTATCTTGCCGACTATCAACTACGTCACACCCGATCCGGAATGCGACCTCGACTATGTCCCGAACAAGTCTCGCGAAGCGCACGTGCAGTATGCGCTCTCGAACAGTTTCGGATTTGGCGGCACCAACGCAGCCCTGTTGTTCAAGAGATACGAAGAATGAAATCGTACTTTGTTTAGAGGCGGGCTACTGCCCGCCAATTCCTATGCGAACAGCGGGCGGTAGCCCGCTGCTAAACGAAGTGTCTGGCTCAATATGAAAATTCTTGTCCTCATGAAACAGGTCGCGAACAAAGACGCGATTCTGCGCATCAATAAAGGTTCCACCTGGATTGAAGAAGCAGATCTTTCGTTTGAAGTGAGCGAGTCGGACGGCTATGCGCTCGAAGAAGCCCTGCGAATCAAAGAAAAAGTCGGCGGCGAAGTCGTCGTCTGTTCGATGGGCCCGCCACGGGCAAAGAGCGTGATCAAAGACGCGCTCGCTCGCGGCGCCGACCGGGCAATCCATGTCCTCGGCGACAATGTCACGCATCTTTCACCTTTCGCGGCGGCCAGTGTTCTGGCGGAAGCGATTCGCGAAGAGCAGGCTGACTTGATCATGACGGGTCTCCAATCGGATGACTACGGTTATGGCCAGACGGGCGTAATCCTCGCCGAGATTCTCGGCTTGCCGCATGCGACCATCGTCATCGAGATAGATGCTACCGGCGCCGAGCTGCGCGTCAAACGCGAACTTGAGAGCGGTTGGTATCAGTGGTACACGATGCCGACACCGGCGCTGCTGACGATTCAGTCCGGTATCAGCCAGATCCGCTATGCAACCCTGAAAGGAATCATGGCTGCCAAGAAAAAAGAGATCAAAGAAGTCGCGCCGAACGCCGAGATTGTGAGCCGCCCCTCACATCAGCGAATTGAAAAGATTTATCTGCCACAGAAGTCGAAACAAACCCAGTTCCTCGGCGGCGGTGACGCCAGAAAAGGCGCGGTTGAGTTGGCAGAGAAACTGCGGACCGAGGCGCGAGTGATCTAAGAATGTTGCACCTGAATTTAGGACGGATTGCCTGTGTATTGGCGGCGACTGCTGCTTGCTTGAGCATGGCCGCGGCTCAGGAGCAATCTGAGCAGAAGGCTAATCCAGAAACCATGGAATACCTGCGACAGGGGAGTGCTTTCTATCTCGAGCACGATTTCAAAAGGGCCATTCCTCCCTATCAAAAGGCAGTTGATCTCGAAAAAGAAAAGCCTACGCTCGATAAGACTCTGTGGCGGGTGCTCGTTGATAATCTTGGCATGGCATACGGAATCTCGGGTGACTTGAAGAAGGCCAAAGAGACTTTCGAGTACGGGCTCTCCAAGGATCCGAAGTATCCAATGTTCCACTACAACATGGCCTGCACCTATGCCGAGATGAACGATGTAGACAAGGCAATCATCTATCTCAAGCAGGCTTTTGAATACAAGGAAAACATGATCAAGGGTGAGCCGATGCCCGACCCCCGGACTGACTCCTCTTTCGAGCGGTTCCTGAACAACGATAGTTTGTTAAGGCCTTAAGGGAACTTAATCGCGACTGACGCCAGAGCGACAGACGGAAGGTGTTGGACTACATATACTCATGAGCAACGGCATTCTAGTTTTCATCGAACACAAGGCAGGGACGCTGAATAAGACTTCCCTGGAAGCGATCGCGGC
This sequence comes from Blastocatellia bacterium, assembly GCA_033858155.1. Taxonomy (GTDB): domain Bacteria; phylum Acidobacteriota; class Blastocatellia; order Pyrinomonadales; family Pyrinomonadaceae; genus UBA11740. The sequence continues at coordinate 55,322 of JAWVCT010000100.1, read as the reverse complement.
CGGACAAAAGCTCGCCAGTGAAACCAGCCAAAGCGTGTCCGCAGTCCTGTTGGGCTCAGGCGCGCAGTCACTCGCCCAGGAGATCGCCGCTTACGAACTCGCAAAACTGGTTTATGTCGATGATCCAAAGCTCGCCGATTACACACCCGACGCTTACGCCACTGCGTTCGAGCACGTCGTGCGCGCCGCTAATCCGCAGTACGTAATCATGTCGCACACGTATTTGGTCCGTGACTTTGCCCCCAAGCTGGCCGCGCGTTTTGGCAAAGGAATGATCAGCGATTGCATTCGCATGAACGTCGACGGCGGCAAAGTCACATTCACGCGTCGGATCTTTCTGGGCAAACTCGACGCCGATGTCTCTTCCGATGCCGAGGCGCCCTTGTTCGTCACTTTTCAATCGGGCGCTTTCCGTGGTGATCAGGCGGTGAAGGGAAGCGGCGCGGCGATAGAGGAAATGTCCGTTGAGGTTGGGGAAGTCCGCATGAAAGCGGAAGCGCCCTTCCAGGAAGTAAAGCAGGCAGTCGATCTAAGCAAAGCAGAGGTGATCGTTGCAGTCGGCCGCGGCATCAAGAGCAAGGACAATATTGCGCTCGCCGAAAAGCTCGCCGAAGTGCTCGGTGGCGACTTGGCAGCTTCTCGTCCGATTTGCGACGCCGAGTGGCTCCCCATCGATCGTCAGATTGGATCGTCAGGACAGACGGTCGCGCCCAAGCTGTATATTGCGCTAGGCATTTCCGGCGCGATCCAGCATCTGGTGGGCATGAAGAATTCCCAGACAATCATCGCCATCAACAAAGATCCCGAGGCTCCCATCTTTGATATTGCCGATTACGGCATCGTCGGCGATTTGTTCGAGGTACTGCCGGTTCTCACCGAAGAAATCAAAAAACTCAAGAGTTAAGAAGATCTTTCCTTGCAAAAATCGTTACGTTGAAATTTTTCGGTAACCTGTTAGGATGACGGTTACTGTGAACGAAGATCCCACGAAAGAATTGCCGGGAGCGAGTCCTTTCGAGCAACGCGTACTAACGGAACTCGCTGCGATCCGCAGCGACGTTAGTTCGCTCCGCAGCGAAGTTTCTGAAATCCGCACCCAACAAATGGCGATGGTGAAGAACATTGTGGCACTAGATCAACGCCTGACCTCATTGGAAAAGAGAGTGGACAGCCGACTTAAGGAAACCCGGCCTATCTGGGAAGCGGTCCAGGCTCAAATCGAGAAGCTGGACGAAAAATTCAACATCTTCATTCGTGATCTTTATGACGTTCGCGGTGACCTGGGTCTTCACGATAAGCGGCTAGGCCTGCTTGAGCGCCGCGTTCTGTCTTAGAGATTCCGTCTGTAGTCGAATCAGATAGACTCACAACCTGCTTTTGCCTTTTCATCTCAGAAGCCTTAAGATTCCGCGCGTTCCCTCTTAAAAATATTCCAGAGTTCCGCAGGAGGTTTCTGTCATGAGTCTGTTCTGCCGACGCACCTTTTTGTTTGTTCTTTCCGTGTCGCTGATCGCCCTGGCTGTTGCCGCGGGTCGCCAAAGCCGGGCCGCCGGAACCGAAGCGATCGAAGTATTTACCGATACGCCGCAAAAATCAGTCGTAGCCGGATTTGATTTTTCCAGTATCGATCGCAGCGCCAGCGCCTGTCAGGATTTCAACCGATTTGCCAGCGGAGGCTGGATGGATCGAAACCAAATTCCGGCGGCTTATTCGCGTTGGGGACGGTTCGAACTGCTCGATGAGCAGAACACGAATGTCCTGCACGAAATTCTTGACGGCCTGACAGCGAAAAAGAAGTTCGCGAACAGCAACGAACAGAAGATCGCGGATTTTTATGGCGCGTGCATGGACGAACAGAAGATCGAGGCCGAAGGCCTTCAGCCCCTCGATCCTGAGCTACAGCGGATTGCTCAAATCACCGATCTGCCGGGCCTCGAAGATGAAATAGCCCGCCTGCATGCCCACCGCATCCCGGCCGTCTTTGGCTTTGGCGCCAGCCAGGATTACAAAGATTCGACGCAGATTATAGCGCAGGCGGTCCAGGGTGGGGTGGGATTACCCGATCGCGATTACTACACGAGCGATGACGCCAAGTCGAAGGCGACCCGAGACGAATACGTTAAGCATGTTGCGCGCACGTTCGAGTTGATGGGCGACTCGCCAGAGCGCGCCGCCACGGAAGCAAACACGGTCATGAATCTGGAAACGAAACTTGCCGAGAAGTCGTTGACCCGGGTGCAGCGGCGAAATCCCGAAGCCAATTATCACCCGATGATCAAAACGCAGTTGCTGGAAATGACACCGGACTTTGATTGGAGCCGCTATTTCCGCGGCATCGGTTTGCCCGAGATTGGCAAGGTCAATGTGGCCCAGCCGGATTTCTTCAAGGCAGCCGATAAACTTCTGACCAACACGCCGTTGGACGACTGGAAAACCTATTTGCGTTGGCACGTCGTCAACGCGGCTTCAAATACTCTCTCGGCGAAGTTTGTCCAGGAGAGCTTCAACTTCAACGGTAAGTATCTGCAAGGCACGACTGAGATGTTGCCACGCTGGAAGCGCTGTGTGGCCAGTACGGACCGCGCGCTGGGCGAGGCTTTGGGTCAGTTGTACGTGTCGAAGACGTTCACTCCGGCGGCGAAGGAACGCGCGCGCGTGATGGTGGTGAACTTGATTGCCGCCCTACGCGAAGACCTTTCGACCCTAAGCTGGATGAGCGCCGAGACGCGCCAGAAAGCGATCGGGAAACTGGAAGCCTACGTACGCAAAATTGGCTATCCCGACAAGTGGCGCGATTATGAAGCGCTGCAAGTGAGTCGCGGTGCTTACTATAACAACGCAGTATCGGCCGGTGAGTTTGATTTCAGGCGCAATCTGGTCAAGATTGGCAAGCCGGTAGACCGTACCGAGTGGGGCATGTCGCCGCCCACCGTTAACGCTTATTACAATCCCCAGTTGAATGAAATCGTTTTTCCCGCCGGCATTCTGCAGCCGCCGTTCTACGATCCGAAAGCCGACGATGCTTTCAACTACGGCGGCATCGGCGCAGTGATCGGCCATGAGATGACCCACGGCTTTGACGATCAGGGCGCGCGGTTTGACGCGAATGGAAACCTCGTCATGTGGTGGACGCCCGATGACTATAAGAAATTCACCGACCGCACAAACTGCGTGGTCCAACAGTTCGACTCTTATGAAGTCGAACCGGGACTGCATCAAAAAGGACTGTTGGTCGTTGGCGAATCGGTGGCAGACCTCGGCGGGTTGACGGTTGCGTATGCGGCGTATCAGAAGTCTCTGCAAGGTAAACCGCGTCCAAAAGACATCAATGGTTTCACTTCGGAGCAGCGCTTCTTTCTCGGCTGGGCGCAGGTTTGGGCCCAGAACATTCGACCGGAAGCGGCACGCTTGAGGACGGCAACTGATCCCCATCCACTCGGACGTTTCCGCGTCAATGGTCCGCTATCGAATATGCCGGCATTCGCGTCAGCGTTTGCGTGCAAGGAAGGCGATGCAATGGTGCGCCCGCCGGAAAAGCGCTGCCAGATTTGGTAAAGAGGAGCGCAGGCACCTGCCCGCGGTTCGCGGACATCCGTGTCCGCTCTTACCTCGTCAATACGCAAAGTCCAACGTTCGCGAATTGAGCGCGGGGCTTTGCGTATTACTTTGCACTTGCGACCGGTGGCGCAGGTGACACTAAACTTCTGAGTTCGCGCAAAACTTCATCAGGCTTCCACTCGTTTCCGCGATACAACTTAAACACCTTCCCATCCGGGCCGACGATTGCGGTCCGCATCGAGTGGATGACTTGCTCATCGTTCGACTCAGTGTCGTGATAGTAGCGCAGCCCAAAAAACTGCGCGAGGCCTTTCACTTCGTCTTTAGTGCCGGAAGCAAACTCCCAGTGCTGAAACGTTTCATCTGAATAGCGGCCGGTGTGGGATGCGCCGTAGCTGCGGAGAACCTTTGGCGTGTCATAGTCCGGATCGAAACTTACAGTGAGGAGATGCGTCTTGTCGTAAGTCTCAGGCTGCTTCTGCAGGGCCTGATCGATGGCGGCAAAGTTGTTACTCATCAAGGTGCATTGATCCGGTTGCGGACAACGAGTGTAGACGAACGTCAACAGCAGCGTCTTGCCCCGATACTGGGCCAGATGAATTCGTTTACCGTCCTGGTTTATCAGACCAAAGTCAGGCACTTCGGTTCCCGGCTTGGGTTCGCCGGGCACATCTACATTCTGTGAAACGGGAGGGCCGCCTTCGACAATCGCAGAAATCTCAACCCAGGATGACAGATCGTCGACAACCAACGTTCCGGTTAACTGATCGCCGGGCTTCACCATCTCCAGGTCGCCGTCATTCTTAATCTTGAATGGCATGGTCATCCCGGGCATGTAGCCGACGATGTCTTCGTGGGCGATGGTGACGGTGCGATCGCTTTTGTCCACGGCGACGACTTTGCCTTTGATCGGATAACGCTTCTCGTTGGCTGAGCGACGAGGGTGGCAGGCTGACGGAATAATCAGTATGAGCAGGAAGAGAAGAAACGAAACGGCGAGCGACGGCCTGGCTTTTATCATGATTCCAATAATCCCTGGATTGATTTTCACTAGCACTTTGAATACAGAGCAGATTAGACGGTTGGCGCGGCCAGCTCAAGTTCAATTCAGATTTCGATAGGCGCTTGCACGAGGTAACGGACACTATCGGCGGGTGACTTTTCCATTAGCACTGAGGCTTTAGCCCGGTGATGAGTGGTTGAGTTCGGAGGGGAAACCGTTTGAAACGGTTTCAGCTTTTGTTGGGTAACCAGGTTCACCGGGCTGAAGCTCCGGTGCTAATGAGACTAATGAGATCAGAGCGAGGGTGTGACACTCAGCCAGCCGAATCGCACTTCATTATGGCGTTGAAAGGCTAACCCACCCGCCGACGTGGGAGGTACCGACCTCATTAACAACGAATGCCACGGCTCGCGTTACATGTTACGATTACCGGCAATGGTTTCAGCGGAGAGAACACGTGCGCAAAGGCTTGACGGTCGAGTAGTCGCCGATCAAATCAAGCAGGAAGTCGCTCGGGAAGTGCGACGGTTGTTCGATGAGAGCGGCGTTAAGCCAAAGCTCGCGGCCGTGCTGGTCGGCGACGACGACGCTTCCGCAGTTTATGTACGGAACAAAGTGCGCGCTTGTGCTGAAGTCGGTATTGAATCGGACCAGAGACGTTTGCCGGCGGCCACGACGACCGCAGAGTTGCTGACTCTGATTCGGGACTTAAATCAAAACGATGACGTTGACGGCATCCTCGTTCAGTTGCCGCTGCCAAAGCAAATCGACGAAGCGGCGATTATTGAGGCAGTCGATCCCGCGAAAGACGTGGATGGTTTTCATCCCGTAAACGTCGGTCTGCTGGCGATGGGTAAACCGCGATTCGTCCCGTGCACGCCCGCCGGAATTATCGAATTGTTGGATCGCAACCAAATCGAGATCGCCGGAGTAAATGCCTGCGTAGTTGGCCGTAGTCAAATCGTTGGCCGGCCGGTGGCAGGCTTGCTATTGCAGAGACACGCCACGGTCACTATCTGTCATTCGAGGACGCGCGATCTCCCAGCGGTGACGCGGCAGGCGGACATCCTGGTCGCGGCTATCGGGCGCCCAGCTTTCATCCGCGGCGATTTCATCAAACCTGGTGCGGTCGTTATCGACGTCGGGGTGAATAAGATCACCGACATTGAAAATGCGCGGTCCCTTTTTGGCGCCGAAGCCGGGAAGAGAATTGAAGCGATACAACAACGCGGCTATACCCTGGTCGGTGATGTCCATCCGGCGGAAGCCGATCTGGTCGCGGGCCGGCGCACGCCAGTACCGGGCGGCGTGGGCTTGCTGACGGTGGCTATGCTGATGAAGAACACTCTGCAAGCAGCAAAATGGCGAAGAGCCTTGTAGCGCAAGTTGGTAACTTGCGTCCTAATTGGACGTATCCGCGCCGTAAAATTAACCAAATGCTGATGAAGGTTGGCCTTACCGGATCGATTGCCGTTGGAAAATCTTTCGTGCTCGGTGTTCTGGCTGAGCTTGGCTGTCGCGTGCTGGACGCGGACCTTACTGCACGAGAAGTAGTCGCGCCCGGGACGGCCGGACTGAATGCGGTGGTAGCCACGTTTGGAAACAAGATCCTGCGGGTGGATGGCGCTCTTGACCGCGCCAGGTTAGGAGCGATTGTTTTCGCGGATGAAGACCAGCGCCAGGTCCTGAATTCGATCCTGCATCCTTTCATCATCGCCGCGCAGGACGGACAAATTAGGCGTTGGCAGGAAGAAACCCCTGACAGCATCGCGGTCATCGATGCGGCGTTGATGATTGAGTCCGGCGGCTACCGCCGCTTTGATAAGCTAATCGTCGTTCACTGCCGTCCAGAGGTGCAATTAGAGCGTCTGATTTCGCGCGACGGCCTTTCACCCGAAGACGCAGCGCGGAGAATAGCCGCGCAGATGCCACAAAATGAGAAGATGAAGCACGCCGACTTCCTGATCGATACTTCTGAAGGATTCGACAGTGCACGCCAGCAAACTGAAGCAGTGTTTCGAGAGTTGAAGTCCGACGAAGTTTAATTGGCGACAAGCCTTGCGAGTTTAGAGTCGGGCTACCTCCGGACCGGGAGCGGGCCGTAGCCCGCTTCTAAACCTCGAACCTTAGTTTGCCGGAGACCTCAGGAAAAGATATTGCCCGCACCGCAGACGCGTGCTACTTTGAAACCCTGTGCGAACTTTGACGACTCAGAGATGGCGAGAGTTCCGATCGGTACTGGTCTATCCCTCCCACTGCGCTGCCATGCTGATTCTGATCGCGACCCTGATCAGCGCGGGCTGTGCTGCTTCCGCGAGCAACAAACTCTTTTTTGGCAGAACCGATCCGCCCCGTGACAACGTGATGCGCTATGTGTCTGGCTCGGAGCCGGAATCGCTCGATCCGGCAATCTCAGACGGTCAGCCGGAAGCGCGCATCTACATGGCGCTTTACGAAGGCCTGGTCGAGTACGATCCGAAGACGACGGTCCCGATCCCCGCGCTCGCCGAGCGCTGGGAAGTGAACAAAGACTCTTCTGAATTGACTTTTCATCTGCGTCACAACGGCCGCTTCTCAAACGGCGACGGCATTACCGCGACCGATTTTGTTTACACGATCCAGCGGGGTTTAGCGCCGGGGCTCGGCTCGCGGAACGCGGCGCTGGCTTACTACATTAAATACGCACAGGCTTACAACGAGGGCGCAGTGTTTGTACAGGACCCGGCGACTCAAAAGTTTCTGCTGGCTGACGATTTTGATGAAGGCAAACAGAAGCCGGTGAAAGTTGCCGCGGCTGCAAAAGCTGAAACCTCGCCGCCCAAGCCTCACGGACCGTTGAGTTCAGAGCGAGTGAATTCCGTCGCTGACGAGTACCCACCGATCCCCGAAGACAAGACACCCGATGCCGATACTCCGTTTCATCAGTTCATGCATTCACCCGAACGACTCGTGTTGCCAGGCGACGAAAAGAAACGAGCGAAACTCAGCGAAGTGAACCCACGGCTGAAAGATGCGCTGGCTGGCAAGCAGTTGGTACCGGTAGCAGGCAAAGACATCGGCGTGGAAGCGGTGAATGACTATACCCTGCGCATCTCTCTGTCTCAGCCCGCGCCGTTTTTTCTCAGCCTGATGCCTCATCAATTCTTCCGCGTGGTTAGCCGCAAAGCAATTGAAAAGTTCGGCGGCGCCTGGACGCTCGAACAAAACATCGTGACCAGCGGCCCGTTCACGCTCGCAGCCTGGAAACATTACGACCGGGTCATCGTGAAGCGCGATCCGATGTATTGGGACGCGGGAAATGTGAAGCTGGACGGTATTGTTTTTTATGCGCTGAATGACAGCTCGACAATCATGAACCTTTACAAGGCGGGCGAGATCGACGCGATGTACAATCACAATGTGCAAGCACCGTGGTTGGACACGATTGTTCCGTTCAAGGATTACATGGACGCACCCGAAGCTACGACTGAGTTCTACCAGTTTAATTGCACGCGACCGCCGACAAATGACGTACGAGTCCGAAAAGCGCTGAACATGGGTGTCGACAAGAAGGCCGTAGCGGCTTGGCGCCACTCGCAAGCTTTGACGACGATTACTCCCGCGGGAATGTTTCCGGGATATCCACAGCCCCAAGGCGATCCATTCGATCCCGAGAAGGCGAAGACTCTCCTGGCCGAGGTGGGATACCGGGATGGTTCAGGCAAGTTCGACCCGAAAAAATTTCCCGTCGATCAGGTTGAGCTGACGATAAATCCCGACGGCGGGAATGTCCCGATAGCTGAGTTCATTCAGGCGCAATGGAAGCAAAACCTTGGGGTCACGATTCCGATCCATACGATCGAGCAGAAAACATTTCTCGCGGGTCGTGCGAAACTCGAATACAAAGGCATGGCCCGTAATGGCTGGTCAGCCGATTATATGGATCCGTTTACATTTCTCGGGCTGTATTACACGGTAGCGAGTAACAACGGGACGGGTTGGTGGGATCCGAAATACGTGGAGCTGCTCGATGAAGCGAACTCAACCGGCGATCGTCAAAAACGTTACGAATTGTTGGCTCGGGCTGAAGCGCTCGCGCTGGATGCGCAACCGGTCCTGCCGCTATACACCGGGAGCGCCCGCTGGATGAAGAAGCCTTACATAAAGGGAATGTATCCGAACGCCGCTTCTCTGTTTCCATGGAAGTGGATCTACATTGAGCGCGATCAGGCCAAGTGGGACTATGGGGTTCCGAGCATGACTGAGTAGTAGATCCGAAGTCAAAAGGAAAAAGGTAAAAGGAAAAAGTGAGAACAGATGAATCCAGAAATCAGCGGCCGGGGATGGACGATCTAGCCAGCGGCCTTACTTTTTACCTTTTACCTTTGCCTTTTTCCTTCTAAACTATGCTTCGCTTCATCATTCGCCGCGTCGTCATCATTATTCCCATGCTGTTCATTATTGTGTCGATCACCTGGGGACTGATCCGCCTGGCGCCGGGAAATTTTTACACCGGAGAGAAGAAACTGGCGCCTGCGATCGAGCAGAACCTGCGCGAAAAGTATGGCCTGAATAAGCCCTGGTACGTTCAGTATCGCAAAGTGCTTTGGAACATGGCGCGCTTCGATTTCGGCAATTCGCTGAAGTATGAAGGGCAATCCGTTAATCAGATTTTGCTGAGGGCCTTACCGGTTTCGGCGACGCTGGGATTGTGCGCTTATCTTTTTGCTCTCGCGGTTGGCATAACCACCGGAACTCTGGCAGCACTTAGACAGAACTCCTGGATCGACTATGCCAGCATGACGTTGGCGATGCTGGGCATCTCGATTCCGAACTTTGTTCTGGGGCCGCTGCTCGCCCTGGTGTTCGGGCTCACGCTCTTCTGGTTACCGCCCGCGCTATGGGACGGGTTTCCGAGCCGGAGCATCATCCTGCCCGCGCTGACTCTCTCGGCGCTGTACATCGCTTACATCGCCCGTCTGACTCGAGCGGGAATGCTGGAAGTGATGCGCTCGGATTACATTCGCACGGCGCGCGCCAAAGGTCTGAGTGAACGTCAGGTAGTGATGCGGCATGCGTTGCGCGGTGGGTTGTTGCCGGTCGTTTCGTTTTCCGGACCGGCGCTGGCCTTCTTGATCACCGGTACCGTGGTTGTCGAACGGGTATTTGCATTGCCAGGCTTAGGGAACTATTTCATCAACGCATGTTTCAACCGGGACGAGCCGCTAATCATCGGCATCGTGGCCTTCATCGCAGTCACCGTTTTGGGTTTCAACCTGCTCGTAGATATTTCATACGGAGTGATCGATCCACGCATCAGGTATTGATGTAGCGCAAGTTGTTAACTTGCGTCATGGTCTGATTTCGATAAGCGACGACGCGAAATATTTTGGAAGATAACAAAGCACCTGTAACCCCGCTCGGAACGCAGGACCCGCCGGATCTGTACATAGGGTCCGAGTACGCCATTGCCGAAAAGGACGTCGGCGAAGTGATTAGCGGTGAGGTCATTGCTGGTACCTCCCTCTGGCGAGACGCCTGGCGACGGCTGATGAAGAACAAGCTAGCTGTGCTGGGCATGATCATCGTGATCGTGATCGTAGTTGCAGCCGTCATTGGACCCACGATAATCAAACAGGCTACGGGCTACGCTTACGATTTCATTCCCAAAGACCAGACACTGACAAAATCGTTTCCTCCTTTTCGCGGGCCGGACGGCAGGTTTTCATGGATCCATCCGATGGGCACTGACAACGCCGGTCGCGATATGCTGGCGCGCGTCCTCTCCGGCGGTCAGATATCTTTGATGGTAGCGCTGATTGCGACGATCGTCTCGCTCCTGATTGGGGTTTCCTATGGCGCTACGGCCGGATACGTCGGTGGGCGCATTGACGATCTAATGATGCGAATTGTCGACGTGCTCTACTCTCTGCCATACGTGATCATCGTGATCGTGTTGCTGGCGCTGCTGCCGGCAAAGACGCCTACAGGTCAGTTGGCCCAGTTGTTCCTCGCGCTCGGCGCCGTATCGTGGTTGACGATGGCCCGGATCGTGCGAGGGCAGGTAATGTCGCTGAAGAACCAGGAATTCATTCTGGCGGCGCGCGCGACCGGAGTGTCGACCACAAGAATCATCTTTCGGCATTTGGTTCCGAACACGCTCGGTCCGGTGATTGTGTATGCAACGCTAACGGTTCCGACCGTAATGCTGAGTGAAGCTTTCCTGTCATTCCTGGGTTTGGGCGTGCGGCCGCCGAGAGTTTCGTGGGGCAGCCTGGCAGCCGAAGGCGCCCAGAGCCTGGCGATCTATCCGTGGCAGCTTATTTTCCCCGGAGTGACGATGGCGCTGATGCTTTTCTCGCTGAACTTTCTGGGAGATGGATTGAGGGATGCACTCGATCCGCAGATGCGTAAAGAATGACTCTTACACTTTGAGAGTTAGGCAGAGGAGGTTGAGGTGACGGTTGAATTGGGTGTCACGCGAAAAGGTTCGTGGTGGGTCTTTTGGCCGGGTTTCGTAGCGGGGATCGTGGGTCCATTACTCGCAGGTCTTCTGATGCGATGGATGGCATTCCACTTCGCGAGCGGTCTCGCGGCCTTGGTGACCTGGTTCTCTTATGCCTTGATCGTCGGCAGACGCTACCCGCCCAGATATAACATTCCGGTATGGTTGGTAGCCCTATTAGCGGGCCTGGCGACTGGCATTTGTGTCGGCGTGCTGACTTATTACTTTCCCTGGAAGTAACCGCGTCCCTGACTTATTCGAAACCATGACGGCTAGCAGCAACGGAAATGTTCTGAGTGTGAAAGACCTGCGCACGTACTTCGAAACTGAAGACGGCACAGTCAAAGCCGTCGACGGCATCAGCTTCGAATTGAAGCAGGGCGAGACGCTGGGTATCGTCGGAGAATCCGGCTCAGGCAAGTCCGTTGCGAATCTATCGCTGATGAGGTTGATTCCCAATCCGCCGGGAAAGATCGTTTCCGGCTCAATCATGTTTGACGGCCGCGATATGCTGGAGCTGACCGCGCGCGAAGTCCGCGACATCCGCGGCAAACGCATCGCGATGATCTTTCAGGATCCGATGACCTCGCTCAATCCTTTTATGCGGATCTCAAAGCAGTTGATGGAGGTGACCCAATTACATCTGGGTCACACCAGGGAACAGGCGCGCGCACATGCGATCAAGATGTTGGAGCACGTCGGCATTCCGGATGCGCGCGAACGCGCGGACAGCTATCCCCACGAGTTTTCGGGAGGAATGCGCCAGCGCGTGATGATCGCGATGGCCCTCTCTTGCCAGCCCGAGCTCCTGATTGCCGACGAGCCGACGACGGCGCTCGACGTCACCATCCAGGCCCAAATTCTGGAGCTCATCAAACGTATTAAAGAAGAAACCGGAGCGAGCGTCATCCTGATCACACACGACCTGGGCGTTGTTGCCGGCATGACTGATCACATCCTGGTGATGTACGCCGGCAAAATTTTCGAACAGGCAAAGACTACTGAGTTGTTTGAACGACCCGGCAATCCGTACACGCGCGGCCTTTTGCGATCGGTGCCCGATCCTACCGACGAGCAGGGAAAGCTGTACCAGATTCCCGGGTTGCCGCCGGACCTGGCGCATCTGCCGCCCGGGTGTCCGTTTGCGCCGCGATGTGAGCGCGCGGAAGATGTATGCCGGCGCGAGTTTCCGCCCTACGTCCAGTTGACGCCCGACCATTACTCGCTCTGTCATTTCGCGAACGAAGTCTTCGCAGTCTCGGCCAATGAGGAGTGATGGAAACTGATCTGCAGCCGCTGATTTCGATCAAAGACCTCAAGGTGCATTTCCCCCTGGCCGGCGGATCGTTATTCCGTCGCTCGCGGCAGATGGTCAAAGCCGTCGACGGCGTGACGCTGGATATTTATCCGGGAGAGACACTCGGTCTGGTCGGTGAGTCAGGCTGCGGCAAGTCGACTCTGGGCCGAGCGATCCTTCGTTTGACGGAACCCACCTCAGGTCAGATTCTGTTTCGCGGTAATGATCTGGCGCGGCTATCTAACTCTGCAATGCGTGAACAGCGCCGCCACCTGCAGATAATTTTTCAGGACCCTTATGCTTCGCTGAATCCGCGCATGACGGTCAACCAGATTCTTGGTGAGCCGCTCGAAACGTTTCAACTGGCGCGCGGCCAGGCAAAGAAAGAGCGCGTAGAGGAGTTAATGGAAATGGTTGGTTTGAGCGCCCGTTTTCTGAAGCGCTATCCGCACGAGTTCTCCGGCGGCCAGCGGCAACGAATTGGCATTGCGCGCGCGCTAGCCGTCGATCCCACCTTCATAGTCGCCGACGAACCCATCTCGGCCCTGGACGTTTCCATCCAGGCGCAGATCATGAATTTGCTGGATCGCTTGCGCCGCCAGAAGAATTTGACCTATCTATTCATCTCGCACGATCTGCGGGCGATTCAGCACGTTTCCGATCGCGTGGCGGTGATGTATCTCGGTAAGATTGTTGAGCTGGCGGACGGCAAAACGATTTACAAGAACCCGCTCATGCCCTATACCAAAGCGCTGATTTCAGCCGTGCCGGTGCCCGATCCGAAGATTGAAGCGCAGCGCCGTCGCATCGTTTTGCAAGGCGATGTTCCGTCTCCGATAAACCCGCCCCAGGGCTGCCGTTTTCATACCCGCTGCCCATATGCCATCGGTGTTTGCAGTGAGATCGAGCCCCAACTCGTCCAGATCAAGCCTAATCATTTTGCCGCCTGCATTCGGATTAGCCCCGAAGAGCCCGACATTGAGCGGGTCGCCCCGGGAGCTGCGCCCGGCCTCGCGAAGCGCCAACCATCGTCCAAGGCGTGAAAAACAGCCCTTATTAGTCATTTACGATAGATGTCAGTTCAAGCTAGAGGCGTTCTGGAACGCTCGAGCCGGCCTCGGTCTGCAAGAATCAGTCGCTTGTAGCGAGTAGGGCGCAACCCTATACTGACGATTTCTAATGGTTGTGCGTCCTCTAAGCCAGCGTCCAGGTTGAATACCTTTTGGAACCAGAAAAACAGATGAAGAGGTCCAACGAAACGATCAATAGAAAGACCGAAGAACGCCCCAGCCGATCTGTATTGATTCCTCAGGAAGTGCCCGGGGGAGCCCCGGCCGGTTGGTCCGAAGTCCAAAAACCGATCGCCGACTCTTCGGGAATCTCACTTCTATTGGTCCAGGGTTATCAACCCCCAGCCTTGTCGATCGCCAACAACAATTCTATTTGTGAAGCTCTGCAATCTTCTCCAGAGCACGTGGGACTTTGTGATCCGTTCTGTGGCGCCGCCTACGATCGCGCGACCCGCGCTGGGACCATCACGCACTATCGTTGTCACGCAGGCTTGCAGTGCTTTGCGATGCCGGTCGAGATTGCCAGCCAACGTCAATTGGCAGTGATTGGCGGCCGTGCTTTCATCAGCACCTCTGATTATCGAGAATTGGCGGAACGATTTCGCTCGGGTGATCTTAGGGATCTCGCTTCGGATGATCTGTTTCGGAATGTAATCTTCGCGGATGAGGCGGACTTGGATCATGCGGCCCTGCGTGTTGCCAGAGCAGCCAGAGATTTCGTAGCGAAACGTTCGGACGACCTCGCCAGTGGCGCCTCTGAAATGTCCGGCGACGACCAGACCGTCATAGAAGCCAAGCCAGACACTGAAGACCGACGTAGCGAACCGAGCGTCCGCCGGGGACTCGATCGTCGTGCGCCCTTCGCAGAATCAATTCGCCGGTTTACCGAACAGATCGACGCCAGCGAGCCGGCGCAAACTTACGCCTCGATTCTGACGCAGGCGGCCGACCTGGTAAGCGCCGAGCGCGGCTCTCTCCTTCTTTTCGACGAATCCGCGAACGTCTTGACCATGACCGCGTCCCGCGGAATGCGAGCGTCAATAGACGAAGTCGCGCCCATCGCCTTGGGTGAGGGGATTGCCGGATCAGTCATGCGCGAAGGCCTCCCCATGGTTGCCAGCATTGACGATCTGGGCCGGACCAGTTTGCCGGAACGGGGTTACAAAACAAAGACTTTCATGAGTTATCCGATTACGATCGGCACTCGCAAATTCGGGGTCCTTAATCTCACCGACAAGACCGGGGGCGGCGCTTACAACGCAAACGATTTGAGCGTGATTGAACTGGTCGCGCCGCAGATTGCGCTGGCCATCGAGCGTGCAGCCTGGCAGCAAAGGGCCAATCAGTTTCAAGTGATGTCGATTACCGATCCACTCACCGGCCTGCACAACCGGCGCTATCTCGAGGCGCGTTTGGCAGAGGAGTTGAGCCGATCGAAACGCTACGACTATCCCCTTAGCTTTATGATGATCGACATCGACGATTTTAAGCATTACAACGATCGGAACGGCCATCAGGCAGGCGATCGGGCGCTGGAGATCACCGCACAGTGTTTACGATCAGCTTTGCGTAAGGTGGATGTCGCTTCACGTTATGGCGGCGAAGAGTTTTCCATCCTGCTGCCACAAACCAATTTGCAGGAAGCCGGTGTCATAGCCGATCGCATTCGACGCAAAATTAACGATACCTCCTTTGAGCACGGCAAATCGCAGCCACTCGCCGCGGTAACCGTTAGCATCGGACTCTCCGCCTTTTCGCCTGCGCTCGACTCTGCCGAGGCCATCGTGCGGGCCGCTGATCGGGCTTTGTATCACGCGAAGAGTCATGGCAAGAATCGAGCTTACGCGTACCAGGGAGTGCAGGGCGCCAATCGAACGGGCGCTAACCCACAACAGTAATCGATGACCCACCAGCGCATACTTGCGAAGATCAGCCGGGACGAATTTGTGGGCCGCGACGCGGAGCTGCGAGAGATCGTGCGGCACGCTTCGCCCGATCGGCACGGACTGATCGTTCTGGCTGCTCCCGGTGTGGGCGCTGCGGAATTGCTGCGGCAGGCATACGATCAATTGTTTGTGCGACGCGGTGATCCGGTTCCGGTTCACTTCGCCTTTCAATCAGGTGAAGAAACAGTGCCCGATGCCGCCCGCAGATTCTTTCAAAATCTTCTGCAACAGTACGTCGCGTACCGCCGAGTCGATACTTCGCTAAGTAACGCGCAAATGAGCTTTCACGAGCTGCTCGAGTTGGCTCCTCCAGGCGATTACGAGTTATTGAGTGATCTCATCGAAGGCTTCGAGCGCGAGCGCACTGGAACGGATCAGCGTGATTTCGTGCGCTTCTGTTTGAATGCGCCGCATCGTCTTTCGACAGCGGGACGTCGGGTTTCCTACCTAATCGACTGTACTCAAATGGCCATGCCGTCGAAAGAATCGCGTGAGCTGGCGCAGCAAATCACCGCCGCAGTCAGCCGCGCAAACGGTCTTTTCACCGTGGGCGGCCTGCGCCGGCAGATGGTCGATCTGATTCACGGAACTGATGACGGGCACGACGCCTTCGATCTCCTCCATCTTGAACGACTGAGCGACAACGACGCGCACAGGCTGGTGGAAATATCTGCCCGCCGAAACCAGGTTGAAACCAACGAACCCACGCGTGATCTGATCGTCCAGCAGATGAATGCGGGCCCTTTCTTTATCCACGGTTTGCTCCAGGCAGCCCGCGAAGCGAAGACGCCGCTGACGAGCTTTGTCAATTGTCAGCGGCTTTACGTCGATGAGCTTTTGGGTGGACACATTCACCGTTACTTCAACAGGATTCTGGAGGCGGCGGCTCCTAACCCGCAAACGAAAAAGACCCTCTTGAAAATGCTGTTCGAGTCGGCTGGCAGCGATGCGCACAAGTCTTCCTTGTGGGCATGGAAGAAGCGACTGGGTGTCGACGCCGTTGAGTTCGAGCGAATCGTCGATGCCTTGCACGTTCACGAGTTGGTTAACTCAAGCGCGGCCTTCATAGAGGTCAACACAGACTCATATCCGTGGACGGATTACCTGCGTTCGCATTACCGGCTCGAGGTAGCTGGAGAAGGACGAGCGCTAGTCGTGGCGACGACGCTCCTGGACTCTTTGAAGCGGGCGCCGCAAGCGATGGCCCGAACATATCGCCGTGAAGCCGCACTCGGCTTGCGCGATCTGATCTCCGATTTCAACTGTCAGCGAGTGCCCGCCAGCTTGCTCCATTACGAACGCTTCGCGGCGGTTTATAAAGGTGAAGATACTGAAACCGTCAACGCGGCCCTCGACGCTGAGTCCGATCTAATTCGACTGCCCCAGATTGTTCATGTGGCCGGCTGTAACGCCTACTCAACTTCAATTCCCAGTGACTGCGAGCGCTGCGCCGTGGGGCACGGCTTCGAGGCTGCGGACTATACGGATGAGAACGAAGTCGTGTGGCTGGCGGCAGAGATCGATTCAAAGCTCGGAGCCAGCAGGGAATTGACCGCGGAGTGGTGCGATCGTCTGGCGAATCTGGCGCGCGAATCTGGATTTGAACGGGTCCGCCTGTGGCTGGTAGCACTCGAAGGATTTTCGCCGGAGGCCAGCGAATTGCTGAACGCTCGCGAAGCATACGGCTCCAGTCGTCAGCAGGTTGAACTGCTTACGTCCCGGATCACGTCAGCCGGCAAAGAAGAAGAAGAGAGCGAACCTAACGAATACGAGATGGTTATTCCGATGGGCGCCGATACCGAACTAATCGCGGCCCATACCGTTGAACAGATCGCGCGGCGACTAAACTTTGCACCCGAAGCCATCAATCAGATCAAGACCGCGCTGATTGAAGCGTGCATCAACGCCGCGGAGCACAGCCTGAGCCCCGATCGAAAAATTTATCAGCGCTTTCGCGTAGACAAAGACAAGCTGGTAGTTACTGTTGCTAGTCGCGGCATAGTCCCGGTAAGCCTCGGGCGGAACGGTCAGCAAGGGGACGCCAAAGACGAAAAGGAAGACGGCCGGCGTGGCTGGGGATTGAAGCTGATCCAAACGCTCATGGACGAAGTTGAATTCGAGCGCGTTGATGACGGCACACAACTCCGGATGACAAAGTATTTTCGTAAGTAGAGCAGACTAAATTACCCCTGAAGCAGGCTCCCTCAGCCTCATTTCACCAAGCCAAAAACATCACATCAGGCAGTATCACGTGGCGCGTCTATGACTTGTCTGCAGATCAGAAAGTATATTGACGGCTACCTCTTAACTCACTAAACTCCGCCCTCGATAACGGCCCTTTCCAAGAGGTTTCTTGACTCGTTTTATCAACGCGTTTCCGCGTGCCTGATCGACAAACAGGAGTCTCCTAATGTTTAGCCCCCAACTTCTCAGGTCCCAAAACTCGATGATTATTGTGCCGCTAATTCTGTCGGTACTATTCGCGTTTGGATCAGCTTCGTCGGAGAACCATCCACCTATTGCCGTTGATGATAGTTACAGCATTCATAACCCTGGCTACATCGGATCTTTTGACACTAACGATTCTGATCCCGACGGCGATAGCCTGCGCTTTAGCATTCTCACACAGCCGGCGCACGGTACGTTGCAGTTCGATCTACCCGAGCCAACGCCGCGGCCATGGTACACGCCTGCCACCGGATTTTCGGGGACGGATTCTCTCGTCTATCAGATATGCGATCCTTCGAACGCCTGTGCTACGGCCACCGTGACTATTAATGTCGTTAACCAGCCTCCCATCGCCGCGGATGATTCCTACAGTCTTCATAACCCCGGTTACATCGGATCGTTCGACTCAAACGATCGCGATCCCGACGGCGATGGCCTGCGGTTCAGCATCGTCACACCACCGGCACATGGGACTCTCCTATTTGATTTGCCCGAGCCGACCCCTCGGCCCTGGTACACACCTGATACTGGCTATGCTGGGCCTGACTCGCTCGTATATCAAATCTGCGATGCCTTCAATGCTTGTGCCACCGCCACCGTCGCGATCGATGTGACAAACCAAACCCCGATCGCTGGCGACGATGTGTATGACGTTAGCGCGCCCGGTTACATCGGGCCCTTTGATCTGAACGATAGAGACTCCGATGGCGACGGCCTGACCTTCGCGATCGTCACGGGGCCATCGCATGGCACCCTGGCCTTCGATGGCGGCGTCCCTGGTCCAAGACCCATGTATACGCCGGAGACTGGCTACGCGGGACTTGATACGCTCAGTTACAGAATTTGCGACCGGTTCAACGCATGCGCTACAGCTACCGTCACGCTTAAGATATTGGTAAAGGATGGCGCCCAGGACTTAGGTACAACCTCCTGTGAGAAGGCTGTTGCCGAACCAATCAACGTCACCAACGGCAATATGTATTTGCAGGAGACCGATTATCAATTGCCGGGTGCTGGTCCGACGATCAATATTACTCGTACTTACAATAGTCTCTCTCAGAACGTCGGTCTTTTTGGTAAGGGATGGTCGAGCGATTATGACGAGTCCATCAAGATCTATAGTGCTACTTATGTTCGTTGGTTTCGGGCCGACGGTCAGGCGACCAACTTCACCCGTCTCTCGGCGTCCGGACCATTTGTTTCAGTGGAAGGCGATTTTCACGGCTCGCTGACCCAAAATGGAGACGGCAGCTTTGCAGCGACTTTCCTGGACGGCAGCATTCATCGCTTCACTTCCGCGGGCAAGCTCCTTTCGCTCGTCGACACCAACGGCAATCAGACCACTCTGAGTTATACAAACGGCAAGCTCGCTTCCATCACTGATCCGTTTGCCAGAGTTGTGACAGCGACAACTGATACCGGCGGGCGCGTTCTCACCCTAACTGATAGCATCGGCAAATTTGCGACGTACGTTTACGGCGCGGCAGGTGAGTTGCTTTCGGTTACCTACCCAGATAATTCAAAGTTTCAATTCAGCTACACCGGATCACCCAGCGTGCTCACATCCGTTACCGACGCGCTGGGAAATATTCTCGAGTCCCACACCTATGATGCGCAGGGTCGGGCGCTGACTTCTGAAAAACAGGGCGGCGTCGAGCGCGTGACGCTTACCTACGTTAACGACAGCGAGACTGATGTGACCGATGCGCTCGGCCACATCAGCAAATACTTTTTCGACAAAACCAAAGGGCGAAGCGTAGTAACTCAAGTGCAGGGCCTGTGTAGCTGCGGCTCGGGTTCGCAGACGCAAACGTGGACTTACGACAACCAATTGAACGTCACTAGCCACACTAACGCGCTGGCCCAAACGAGCAGCTACGTCTATGACGCCAATGGTAACAAGCTGAGCGCGACTGGGGTCCTGGGCACTTCGAGCTTCACCTACAATCAACTCGGTGAGGTGCTGACGGCGACCGATGCGATGGGAGGCGTGACAACGAACACATACGATGGCGCTGGGCATCTTCTGTCCGCCACGGATGCGCTGACTAACACGACAACGTTCACCTACGATACCCGCGGCGAACTCTTAACTATGACCAACGCTCGCGGAAAGGTAACGACCCTCGCCTACGATGCAAAGGGCAACGTCAGCCAGACGACAGACGCTCTGGCAAACGTTACCAAATTTGCTTACGATGCGCGCGGGCGGGTCATCAGCGCCACGGATTCGCTTAGCAATATTACGACCTACGGCTACGATTTGGCTGGGCGGCTGAACAAGATCACGCGGCCCGATGCCTCGATCATAACTTTCACCTATGATCTTGCCGGCCGGCGCACGAAGGTAACCGACGCGCTCGGAAATGTCAGCAGCTTTGCTTATGACGGGGCTTATCGGTTGACCGGGCAGACTGATGCTCTTGGCAAGTCCGTCAGTTACAGCTACGACGCGATGTCGAATCTGATTGCCACTACAGATCAGCTCGGCCATACCACTAACGTCACCTACGACGAATTCAATCGTCCAAAAACGATCATCTATCCGCCGGCAGTGGTCGGCGGTCCGAGATTACAGGAGACGACTGAGTATGACGCTCTCGGTAATGTTACCAAACGCACTGATTCTGCGGGACGGGTAACGACGCTAGAATACGACAATGCGAATCGGGTGGTGAAGATCACCGATCCGGCCTTACAAGTAACGCAGTACGAAT
Source organism: Blastocatellia bacterium (assembly GCA_033858155.1). Classification (GTDB taxonomy): domain Bacteria; phylum Acidobacteriota; class Blastocatellia; order Pyrinomonadales; family Pyrinomonadaceae; genus UBA11740. The sequence continues at coordinate 34,799 of JAWVCT010000100.1, read as the reverse complement.
ACAACGCGCGTTCGAATCTGACCGCCGTCATTGACGCCCTCAGCCAGCGTTATGCTTTCGCTTACGACGCGCTCGGTCGCGTTACTACGACGACCCGCGCCGGGCTCGAGATGACGTACGCCTATGACATGGTAGGGAATCCCATTCGGCGCACCGACTACAACAACATGTCGACCCTCTACACTTACGACGCGCTGAACCGGCTGACGAAAATTACCTATCCTGACGCTTCGGTGGTGGGTTATGCTTACGACAAGCTGTCGCAGATGACGACGGCGACTAATATCAACGGCACCGTGAGTTTTGTTTACGACAAAGTGCACCGCGTGACGAGCACCACCGATGTCTGGGGCCAGGCGATCAATTACACCTATGACGGCAACGACCGTCGCACGCAGATAAGTTTTGGCAAAACGAAGTTCGCCGCCTACGCTTACGATGCAGTCAATCGGCTCACCAAAATCACCGATAACGGCAATAAGATTACGAGTTACACTTATGACGCTGCCGGCAATCCGCTCTCGCGTACTTTGCCGAACGGCGTGGTCACAAACTATTCCTATGACGGCTTGGATCGTTTGACCCGACTTCGGGACGCCAAAGGCACGAGCGTCGTCGCCGATAATCAGTATTCGTATAATTCTGCTGGAGAGATTATTCAGAACGTCGACCAGAGCGGCGTTCATGCTTATAGCTACGATGCGGTTGACCGGCTGACTTCCGCCAGCTATCCAGCTACCGGCAACGAAGCTTATGCCTATGACGCCGTCGGCAACCGAACGTCTTCGCATCGAAGCTTGAGTTACGGCTATCAGTCATTCAACAGGCTGACGAGCACGGATACCGCGAGCTATCTCTACGATAACAACGGCAACCTCACTTCAAAGTCCAACGGCACGGGCACAACGCAGTTTCAGTGGGACTACGAGAACCGTCTGACGCAGGTCGTGACGCCATCATCGGGCAGTGCTACTTACAAGTATGACGCGCTCGGCCGTCGCATACAGCGCGCGCCTTCGAACGGCGCCTCTGCGAATTTCACTTACGATGGCCAGGACGTTGTGCGTGATAAGAATTCAGACGGAACCACGGTCGATTACCTGAACGGCCCGGGAGTCGATAACAAGATTTGGCAGAAGGGCGCGACGCAGTATTACTTTAGCCAGGACCATCTCGGCAGCACGACCGCCCTCACGAATACGAGTGGACTTCTTGTCGAACGTGAGACGTACGACGCGTACGGTAACACCAACGGGAACTCCATTACACGTTATGGCTACACCGGCCGCGAACGAGATTCGCTGAGTGGCCTCATGTATTACCGCGCGCGTTGGTACGACGCGCAGGTTGGAAGATTTATTTCGGAAGATCCGATCGGATTTGAAGGTGGCGACGTCAATGTTTATGCTTATGTTGCGAACAATCCGTTGAGTCTAACTGATCCAAGCGGCCAATGGTCGACCGCAGCGCACAATGAAATAATTGAGCAGGCGTTTCGGTTTTGTTTGAGTGTTTCGCAACGCCAAACCCTTAAGAGAGCAAGTCGATACGTAGACAGATCTGCGAATCAAGACGAATCCCACGCCTATCAACATGGTATGCGTGAGCCCGGTGAATCTGTCGAAGATGCAAGAATGAACGCCGACATTTTTGTCTGGCTGCATGAGTCAAGTGCTAGGACTGGAGCACCGCTAGGCTGCAAAGCAGGTTATGAAAAGATTCCTTCTAGTGCGCTTTGGGAGATGGGTCAGGCACTTCACACGATCATGGATATGACCTCGCCTTCCCACGAAGGCTTTCAAGTATGGCACGGACCACCGTACCCCACGGGGATACTTCCTCTCGATCAATATCGATACGCCAAGTGGGTGGCCTATGCCCGGAACCACAAGATACGAGAGAGTCTCGACGCCTTACGATCGGACCGTGCGCGCCTTCAATTAATAAAAAAGATGGTCAGGGAAGAATTTGCAAAGGTATTCGGTGATTGCGGTTGCTGCAGTGACTAAGCACGCTCTTTGAATCAGAGCAGGAGCCTCGAAGACACAAATGAAAACATCCGTGCGGCAAAAACGGATAGGGTTAGCGATACTCGGGGTCTCATTCCTGGCAGGCTTACTTTATCCGTTCGAAACGACGATTGTTCCTGAATGGAAAGCCCAAGTGGTCGATGAGTCCGGTCAGCCACTTAGGGGGGTGCTGGTAAGTGAACAGTGGCAACACTACTCCATCGAAACCGAAGGTCACGAAGCGGAAACGCGCACTGACAAAGATGGGTATATTGCCTTCCCAAGAAGATCGATCAGAGCGTCGCTTTTAATCCGGGCGATGGGCCCAGTTAGAAACACTCTAAGTACTGGGGTTCACTCAAGCTTAGGGCGTTCTTCTTATCTGATTGTTTTTACCGGCTACGAGCATGTCACTGAGAACGCCTACTACAGACCGGGCGAGCCACTGCCTAGAACCGTAGTAATACGACGCGTCACGGGACGATAACGTAGGTTGATCATGTCTTGCCGGAGGAATCTGAGTGAAGTACCGATACATTGCTCCAGCAGCATTTCTCGTGGTTGCGATCCTGTTCTTCGCGGTGTATGTCGTAGGAGCCGGTGGTCATGGATCAAACCCATTCGATTTCATAGGGTACCTATTGTTCCCCGCCTGTCTCATTACGGGCTTTCTGGACTCCTTCCTAGGGGGGCCCGGATTGCTTTGGATGTTACTTTGTTTCCTGCTTTGCCTGGCTCAATATTTCCTAATTGGATACGTGATAGATATCTTATTATCCAAACGTCGCAGGGGAAGACTGAGCGAAGTCTCCGTGGCTGACGCGAAGCAATAGGCTCAGAGCCGTGGTTCTGCCCTTGAACCATGAGACATGAAGAGATTTCTGGTTCCCATCTTGGTTGGCATCGTTGTAGCCGTTTTCTCGTTGTTTTTGACGGTGTTCTCCGTCGGAGCCTGTCACTGCGTAACCCCCACCACGTTCTTCTTTCCTTACGCGGCTATTATGTTGGGGGTTAATAATGGGGATTCTATTGGCCTCGTTTTCCTCGCGGCTCAATCTCCGGTGTACTCAATCATAGTTGCTAGTGTGAGGGGAAGGAGACGGCGTGTACTAGTAGCTATGGTCTTACTGGCTATTCATACTGCCGCCGTAGTGATCGGATTGAGAGTCCACCGCCATTAGAAGATCGGATGAGTCAACTTTCGAGGTGGGGCGAAAGGGCCTTAAGACACTATGGAAAGCTTACGGCGTTTTTGTAAGTATGCTGGGCTCTCGGCCATCATTCAATTTCTTATCTGGTTTGCCCCAGGCCGGTGGTCGGGCGCCTTCCTCGAAAAGTTGATATATCTCTATTACCCGACAATATGGATCGTTGAAAGGTGCCGCGATCTTACTGGCGAATCGAAACTAACCGAACCGATTTTGATTGGCGTTCCTTTGGGCATTATTGCCTACAGCATCATACTTGCCTCGATCCTCATTTATATTCAGAAGTCTCGAAGAACTTGAAATAGTGTTAGGTCTCTATCCTTCCTGTCGCCTCCTTCAAGACTATTTTGTCGGACAGTTGAGCGATAAGTTACTGGGTCGGGGTCGAGGCTAGACTCAACTTTCAAAGATGAAAGGGAACGATCGTGACTCTGTGCTAAACTGTGCCACGTAAGGGGGCGCAGTTGAGCATGGCGGACACATCCGGGGAAACTCCGGTGCAGGCACGCTGCATTGGCGAAACGGCAATCATTTATGCCAGCGATTACCTGAACAAGCTGAGCGGCGAGCGCATCGAGCGCGAATGCAAGCGCCAGCTTGAATCGGGTCGCCGGGCGCTGGTGATCAATTTCCGAGACACCGAACTGGTAAACAGCATCGGTGTCTCGATTCTTATGGGCGTGATCGATGCCGCGGAACAGAACCAGGCACGCCTGATCTTCTCTGATGTAAACAGCCACACCGCGAAGTTGTTCGAGATGCTGGGACTAAGCAGGCATGTCAGCATAGTCACAGACGAGGCCGAAGCCTTGTCACTGGTAGATCCGCAGGCGAACGCAGCCGGCTCGACCGCGAGTTAGGCTTGTCAGAAGCCCGACCGTTAGGGAGGGCATCGGAGGGCCGTGACCCGCCGCTTTCAAGACCGCTGACAAATCAGCGCACTCCAAAAAGACGTATGGAAACAGACACCCAAAAATTACTACACGCGTTTGCTGCCCTGGCCGATCTGGGCCAGGAGATAGCCGACACCGGCGATTTTGAAGAGATGCTGCGGGCATCTTTTCATTTATTGCTGGGTTCTCTCGCAATCCGGCGCGGCGCCGTGGCCGAATACGATCGAGAGGCCAGTAGCCTTAGGTTGGTTGCAGAGCGGGGCATTGGCGAATCTCAGGGGCGCGCGCTGCTGCCTTTCTCAAACGACCATGCGGAGCGTTTGTTGAGTTTGGGCTCGTCCCTTTCGCTCGATCAATCAAGGACAGAGGCGGCCAGGTTTCTTGAAGACCAAAAGGGCGCGCTTGCCGGCGTCGAGATCAGTTTGCTCGTCCCATTGGTGGTGCGCGAGCGCTTGATTGGAGTGGTCTTACTCGGCGAAAAGGCGACCGGAGCAGACTTCACCGAAGAAGATCTGGAAATCCTGGGCACGATGGCGCGTCACCTCGGCGTCGGAATTCACAGTCATCGACTGCTGGAGGAACTGGAGCACAAGGCGGACGAGAACCAACGCTTATACGATGGCCTGCGGGCAATCTACAAAGAGACCGTGCACGCCTTTGCCGCGGCGATCGATATCAAAGATCGATATACCCAGGGTCATTCCGTGCGCGTGGGCAAGTACGCCGAGATCATTGCGCGTGAAATGGGCTGGACCGACGACGCGGTCGAAGGTATCGCCATCGCTGGTTATCTTCACGACATCGGAAAGCTGATCGTCGATCTCAACGTCATCAACTCGCCGGAACGTTTCAATGCGAAGGAATCGAAGGAGATGAGCCGGCATCCGGCCGCGGGATATGAAATTCTTTCGCCGATTAGTCATCCTTATGCCGACATTCCTTTGATGGCTCGCTATCATCACGAACGTCTGGACGGGAATGGTTATCCGGACGGCCTGAAGGGTGACGAGATTCCCACCGGCGCGAAGATAGTCACCCTCGCTGATTCGTTCGACGCCATGACTACCGATCGGCCTTATCGCAAACATCTCCCGCTCGCAGACGTGCTGGAAGACTTTCGGATTAATACCGGCACGCAATTCGAGCCCGCCGTCGTCTGCGCCTTCTGCCGCGCGTTCCTGAAAGAGATAGACGGCACCTCGAAAGATAAACGCTTGATGAAGTTGTTGGTAAAGAATTACGACAACGTTGAGAGCGTTAGTCCGTTGCTGACCCAGCTCATCTCCGACCTCGACGGGAACGGTGACATGAAAGCGGCGAAGGCTGCGGGTCGCTGAAAATTAGCGTTCCTTCCACTCAAAATTCATTCGTTGATTGGAAGCGCCGAAGGCGCGAAATGAAATAGCCCAGGGCAGCGCCCTGGGTCGAGCTCTTGCATTCTGCGCCTTTGGCGCTTCTCACAGAGATAACTATGCGGCCTGTTTCGTGCGACGCCGGAGTGATCGGGTGGTAATGCGTTCCGGCCAGTCACTCAAGAGTAAACGAGCGAAGACGTGGACTGACCGCTGAGTGTCGGAAACAGAGCAGGAGCCCTTACCTATGGATTTCGCGTGACTAACCTCATGTCGTTGGTTCTACTTGTCGAGAACATCACTTAGGTTGAATCCTCAAGGTAAAACTACAAATCCCGATCTTCTCATCAGGCTGAACCAGGGTGCGTTCCTCGCGTGGGAGCTCTCGGCCGGATATCAGGGTTGGGTTTCGGCCTTTCGAAGTCAGCCAAAAGCGGCCCTGATCGTCGAAGGTAAGGGTGGCATGCACGCGGCTGATTTCCGGATCGCCCTTCAGAGGCAGATCCACCGCTACCGATCTCGATCCGCGGCCAATCGTAATTTCGGCTTTAGTAATTTTGACAACTGTTTGCCGGACGCCTTCACGCCAGAGTTCGATTGAGTAAAGATCGACGACGCGCGGGCGCACGACAGTGACATCACCGGCGTCAGTATCTCCGAGTCCCGCGGTGTCGCCCTCGCCTTCACCAGTGCCGGCGGTGGCTTCAGCGGGCGCGGCGCCGACGTTGGTAGTCGCCGGGCGGACCGTGACCATTGTGTGGCCCGCTTCGCTTTCGTCCCACACGGGTTGGACGCGAAACTCGCCCTTGCTCAAGGTCCCATCGACCCGTAACTCGATGGCAAAGGATTTAGTCTGTAACTGCACTGAGCCGGCGAGTTCACGCGCGCGTTCGGACAACACGTGAAACAGTCCCTGTTCCAGTCCGCGCCGCTTGTCTCCCTGCCATTCCTTATCGTCGTCGTTACTGAGATAGACGATATATTCGCGAGGGATGTAGGTCATACCGCCAGGCGGGGTGAACATCTCTCGCTGCATGCACGCTTCAACTTCGCGCGCGATCTTTACCAAAAACTCTTCCCAAACGCGTCGCGGCTTCGCATGCTCGTCAGCTTCTTCGAGAATGTCATCGGTTGTCTCGCCGTCGATCCAGCGTCGGATTGATTCTATTAGGCCCACTCGTTACTCCTCAAAAACGAATGTCGGTTTAGAGTGCGTGTGACTGGCGCGCACAAGTCGCTGCTCTAAACCACATCGGGTTTTTCAATCAAACTTCAAGAACCTTTTATTGACCCAACCACGATCCTCTGAATTCGGTTCGACCTTTGGGCGCGAGTGCTGTATCACCTGCACCTCGCACCAATTATTGTTCGCACTCAGGATTCGCACCCTTGACCCCGCTTCCGCCAGACCGATTTGATCGTTGGTGACGTTCGGGCCATCCCGCAAGTTTAGATCAGTTGTCGTCAGCGCCTCACGCCCAATAATTCCATTCGGCGGAGATTGTTGTTCAGCCGTGCGGGTCATGATCCGCGAACGCACATAGGCTCCCGTCGCCACCAACAACCCTGCGAAACATAACACGAGAGCGACTCCGACGACGAAGTCCCGGCCGCGCCGGTTCGCTTTAGCCGGCAGCTTAGCATCGACGCCGCGCGCGACCTGGCCGTTGCGGGCCACGGGCACGTTTACCCGACCCATTTGTTGAGGAGCGGCGAAACCCTGCGCGACGCTGACCGTCGGTGGCACAACGTGGACTGACTGCCCGGCGATGGGCACAACGATTTTCGGCCGGGCGGATCCGTTGGCGGCCAGGTCCTTTTGCAGTTCGCGCGAGGTTTCGAATCGCGGCTTGGGAGGCGCGGCCATGGTCACTTCTGCTTCCAGACTAAGATCGGAAGTGATGCGCCGGCGCGCCTGCGCGACTTTCAATGGTTGGGTGACGGGAAGGGAAGCGTCGCTGAGTTCGTCCCAAAAATCCTGGACCCTTTGATAGCGATCGCCCGGGCGCGTCTGGGTCGCGCGCTCCAAAACACGCACCAGCGACGGCGCCCATGACTCCGCCGACATTGGAGCGGGCAGAGACGTGATCGGGTGATGAGCAAACGCGCGCGGCGGCACGCCGCAGATCATCGTGTAAGCGGTTTTGGCCAGCGAATAGATGTCGGCCGCCGGCGTCAGTTGAGTTTGCACGCCAAGCAGTGAGCCGGTATCCAGGGCCGCCGTTTGCACTAGGGGATTATGTTCGGGGGCCGCATAGATATTGGTTCCGACGCGTGTAATGGCGCCTTCGGCGGCTTCGATCTTGGCCACGCCGAAGTCCGCGATTTTCAATATTTCATGATCGGCGGTGAGCAGGAGATTCTGTGGTTTGATGTCGCGATGAATTACGCCAGACTCGTGTGCGTGCGCCAGACCGGCGCAGATCTGCTGCAAGTAAAAAAGGGCGCGATCGATTTCGAGCGGCCCTTTGCGACACAACAACGCGAGGTCGCCGCCCCCGAGATATTCCAGCACGATGTAGTGGAAACGGGTACCGGTCAAATCAATCGCCGTCCCATGGCCCAGGCGACTGATAATGTGCGGATGCCGGACTCGATCGAGCGCGACCGCCTCGTTCTGAAAGTTTTCGATCAGCGTACGCTCGAGCTCAGGATCCTGATAACCCTGCAAGAGGACGTTCAGTGCTTTGATAACTACTTTGCGGAAACGCTCGTCAGTGGCGGCGCCGTCGCGGGCCATGTAAATCTCGGCATAGCTGCCGCGACCCAGACAGTCTTCAATGTCATAGCGGCTGTCGACCCTGCACTGTAAGAGCTTTAGTTCAGTCATCGACTGTTGAGATTACTTAGCGGGAGTTTCGCTCTTTAAGCCCAGCACTTCATCCAGCGCGTGCGCGGCCTTTTGCTCGGCCATCAATGCTTCCTGCGACTTTCCTACGGGAGATTGTTTCATCAACTTTAAAGCGGCTGCCGCCTGGGCAAGTTTTACCTCGGAGCCGAACGGCAAACGTCCATTGCTTTCCGTACGAAGATTGTTGACGGCCAGTTCGAAGGCTTGCATCGCATCGCGATGGTTACCCGTAAGCATTAAGGCGCGGCCGTAGAGATAAAGAAACTCCGGATCCTTTGAATCAGTCGCGGTTGGCAGTGTCACGTTCTCCGTCAGCCACTTTTTCGGATCCCTATCGACGGCGATGCGTTTCTGTTCCAGCGCAGCCGTGGTATCAACGGGACTGGGAGTTGGAGTCGGCTGAGTTGCGACACTCGGAGGAGGTAAGAGCTCGGGGAAGAGCCGACCCTGTTGATATCTCATGCCGCAATAGAAAGCCCCCGCGCCCACACCCAGGAACAACAGGAAGACAAAGAAACGAAGCACGGCCCGGCCACCTCCCGAATGATTTTTGGCTTCGTCTGCTAGTCGGGCCTGGACTTGTTGAGGAGTTGCCGGACCCGGAAAGGCGATGCGCGACGGCGGGGTCAGACGCGTCTCGGGGGCGCTGGGTATAACCGCGGGGTCCACAGGCGCAGGTAGCTCTTTCGATATGGTCCGATCTTCGTCAAGGGTTACGGCAGCCGGGGGGTTGCCGATTTGCACTATCACCGCTGTGAGATTGTCTTCAGCGCCGCGCTGATAGCAGCGATCCTTCATCTCGGCGCAAATTGCCTCTGCACCGCGGCCGCTGAGCAATAACTCGCGCAGTTCGTTGTCGGGAAGATGCCGCGTAATGCCGTCACTGCACAGAAGAAAAGAGTTTCCCTCGTCGACTTCGATCGTTTTCATGTCGACTTCGACAAGCTCTTCGGCGCCGAGGGCGCGGCTGATTACGTTCTTGCTGGGATGATTCGCAGCTTGCTCAGGCGTCATCCGCCCGGCGCGCACTTCTTCTTCGACGATTGAATGGTCGTCGGTTTCGCGCAGGAGTTTGCCCTCTGGGTTTAGACGATAGAGCCTGGAATCACCGACGTGACCAATCGTAGCGCGACGGCCGTCGAGGTGTAGAGCGACTATGGTCGTGGCCATCATTGAGAACCGAGGATGCTCCTTAGCCATTTGATGAATAGCACTATTGGCCCGTTGAATGGCCAGCTCCATCAAATCTTCAACGTCTTCTCCGTCGGCGAACTTATTTCGGAACGCATCGTTCAGAACGTCCACAGCCTTTTGCGAAGCTACTTCGCCTGCATCCGCGCCGCCGACGCCGTCGGCGACCACAAAGATGCCGCGTCCCGCATCCGCCAGGAACGAGTCCTCATTCATCGGACGCTTTTCGCTGAGGCCGCGATCGCTAATGGAACCAACGTGGATTTTTTCTACAGGTGTCGGTGCGCTCATTGGACCGCCTCCAGGGCGACTGCGCTCTCAGGTTCATGTTTGACGCGCGCGACTGCTTTCGCGTCCTGAGCATTACGATGCGAAAAGGCCATCAACATTCCAAGCATCGCAAAGCTTGTGACCAGGCTAAAACCACCGTGGCTGACAAACGGCAGAGTTATTCCGGTCATCGGCAACGCGCGCGTGATGCCGCCGATATTTACCAGCGCCTGTATTCCGATAAACGCCGTCAGACCGGCGGCGCAAAGCTTGGTAAACATATCACGCGCTTCGATTGAAGTGCGAATTCCCGCGACCACCAGAATGATGATGGCCAGCACTACCAGCGCGCCGCCCGCCAGACCCATCTCTTCAGCGATTGCCGCATATACATAGTCCGAGTCGGCGATCGGAATTACTTCCGGAAAGCCGAGCCCCAAACCGCGTCCCGTTGTCTTTCCCGAGGCAATGCCAAAGATGGCCTGTGCCGGTTGAAAGGCCAGCTTGTCGAACCAAATGTCTGTGTTGACACTCTTCTTCATCGCCTCGCTCTGTTCCGCGAGTTCTTTCATGCGCGGATCTTTCGCCAGCGCATCGTCAAAGTCCTTCTTCCACCAGGCCTCGTCCGGCGAAGGCGGATCGAAGCCGTCCAACCACAAATGAAATCGTTGTTGAATGCGAGCGGGCAGAGCGTGCTGAATTGGGCGAGCCAGGGTGGGCAGCAGCGGAAACTTTTCCTGGACATCGCGTGGTAAAGCGCCGACCACCAGAATCGAAATCACGAGCATCACGGAACCCACGAAGACCAACAACTGTGGCCAGCGACGGACCGCGACCAGATAGAGCGTCGCGTAGGCTCCGCTGAAGATCAACATCTGGCCAAAATCTTTTAGGGCAAAGAAGGGAATGAACGGAATGATCGCCATAACGACGAGCGGAACGATGTCGCGGGCCCTCGGGATACCCCAATAAGTACGCGCCAGGTCTTTGTAGCGGGCCGTCAGAATTCCGGCAAAGCCGAGCAGGAAGGGGACCTTCGCCGGCTCCCAGGGCGTCGTATTGCCCAACGCTTTGCCGGCGCTGGAACTGACGATTGCGACCGCGAGCGGAACCAGCGTCAAGAGAACAATGATGAAGCTGTTGCGCTGGATCCACAACAGAAAGCGATCGCTGGCGCAGAAAGAGAAAGCCAGCGCAAACGCAACGAGTGAAAAGATCGGGATCCAGGTGTAGCTCGAGGTCAGCGCATTGCTGAGACTGTAGCTTGATTCCTTCGCCGGCGCCTCTACATCTGTCGGCGGAGGTGTCGCCGGCAAGCCCATTATCTGCCGTTTGGTCGCGTCGTAATTCTGATTGATATAGCGCATCCGCAGGGTATCGGTTTTCTCCTGCCGGGCTTCGGCCTTGTTTCTCGTGTTGTATTCGGGATCGCTGTAGAGCCGATACTGAACCAACAAGCCGACCGAGAAGAGCACAATGGCCGTCGTGTAGAGAGTCCAATTGCCCTTGAACTTCCTGGCACGCACGAGCCAGAACGCCACGACGATGAGCGGCAGGTAGATCAAGAGATCGCGCCCCGCGCCAATCCATGACGTTTCATAGCCGCGGATCAAGGCGGCCTTGTGAATCGCAACGTAACCGACTACTTCGATCGCGATCAGCGCAAGCAATACGAACAAATGTGATGACAGGCGATTTCTCATTCTTGTTTCAGTCGTGCCGGCGTACCGAGTGCGCGTCCAAGTAACTGATCATCTGTTTCGGTTTCGCGGCGTCGCTGGTTGCGGCGCAGGCTGTTGGCTGTCAGCTCCAAAATATCCCAGCGATTTCGCTTTCAGAATCAACTGAGCCGCAATTGGCGCGGCATTTTTGCCGCCGTAAAAACTTATGCCCGGTCCCGGGCCTTCAAGCAACACTGCCATCGCCATCACGGGTTTTTCGAGGGGGGCAAAACTCAGGTACCAGGCATCGCTTCGAAGTTTGTCCGCCATGACGATCTCTTCGTGCTGGCCGATAATTTTGCCTTTCGGATCGCGCTCGATGACAGTGCGCCTTTGGGGCTGGCCGGTTTTTGGATCGATGACGGGCACGGCCTTTTGCGCGGTTCCGGTCTTGCCGCCGCTGCGGATACCGGCAGCTTTGACCGGCGCCATCGCCCCGGTGCCTGTGCCTCCTTCGGTTACCATGTTCATGATGCCGCGAATCTGGCTCGCTTGCTCGCGCGTCAGCACTTGACTGAACATTTCCGGTGGCCGGGCAGCCTCAATTTTCGGTTTCATCAACTTGCCTTCGAGGTTCGCTGCCGCCGAAATGATCAAAGCCATCTGGAAAGGCGTCATCTGCGATGCATAGCCCTGGCCGTAGCCTTCGTACATTAATTCGCAGCGCGTCGAATGCGGGCCGGCCTTCAGCCATGACTCAGTAGGCGCAATGCCACTCTTGATTGCATTGCTGCTGGCATTCCAGATTTCAGGCTCGCGGCGGCCTTGGCCTTGGCCACTGAGGCTGTCGTACGCTCCCAAGCCGAGCAGTTTCGCTGTATCGCGGATCTTTTCGCCCCCGAGTTGCGTCCCCATGTAAGAAAAATAAATATTGCTGGATTTTTGATACGCGACGTCAATGCCGATGTTGCCGCACGCTTCACAGGAGCCATTATCATCGGTGATCGTCCTGCCGCAGCCCGGCGGCGAGAAACCTCCGTTCGTGGTAAAGCGAATGTTCTGCATCCCATTGCGAAAGGCCGTGTACATCATCACCGTCTTGAACGTCGAGCCCGGTACGTAATACTCGTTGAGCGCGCGGTTCAACAGCGGTCTTTCCTTCCGGTCGTTATCCAGTTTGATCCAGGTGGCCTCGTCCTGAACATCCTTCAAGCTATAGGACGGATTGCTGTACATCGCGAGCAGCTCGCCGGTTTGCGGATTGAAAACTACGACGGCGCCATGGTTCCCCTTAAGTTGATCGACGACGGCCTGCTGTAGGTCTCGATCTATGGTCAGCGTGTAATCTTTGTTCAGCCTCTGTTCGACGGTTTGTCCTTTGACGATTTGCCATACTTCGGGGACAGCCCCGCTTTCGGTTCCAAACATCGCGCGCTCAAGTCCCGGTTCCCCACGATCCGATCCAAAGATGTGCGCCAGCGCAGAGTCCATTGGGTATTCGCGTGCAATGTTGCCGTCGGCTTCTTTCTTGTAATAGGCCAGCGGCCGACCTTTGCGATCGTAGATCCATCCACGCAAAGTCGATTCAGAAAGGCGGCGATTGCGGAGGTCCTTGTAGCTCAACTCCTGAAACTTAGCGTTTTGTTCCGGCGCGTAACGCGCCCAGTAAACATGAAAGCCAAACACGCTGAGGGCCGCGAGAACGAAAAGCCAACGCCAGGCGCGCAGTCCGCGATTGGTTGTAGTGGCCCCGAGCCGCTTGCGGATGTCGCGCGAAAGATTTGCCGGAGCGGTGTGGGCGGAAGGCGATCGTCTTAGCCAGTTACGAATCAGTGAGATCAGCAGGAGGAGGGCAACCAGCGCCAATCCCGAAAGATAGATCAGCGTCAGCCATGCCGGCAATTTCTCCGGTGTGCCCGCGGGCGAAGGAGTTGCGGTTTGAAAAAGAAACAGTGCCAGCGTCATGTTACGAATCAAGTCTGCGAAATCTAACTTCGACCTCGCCGAACGCCACGACGTCGCCTGCCGCTATCGGGCGCGCTTCACCGTAGGGGATCCGCACGCCGTTGATGTGTGTGCCGTTGGTCGAGCCGGTGTCGGCAACCAGTAGCGTGCCGCTGCGGTCCATTCTTACCGCTGCGTGAACCTTCGAAACGCTGGAATGATTGAAATAGAGATCATTGTCGGTGCCGCGCCCGACATTCAGCCGTCGTCCGCCGGCGACAAATGACAGAGGGATTTCGCGCGAACCTTCCGGCAACGTGACGCGCGCGCTGAAGTGGATTTCCACTTTCTCCTGATGCGGAATCTTTGCCGTCGGTCCCAGTTGGCGCTGGATATCCTGCAGCCTTAGCTCCTCTTCAAATTCACCGAAGGTTGGGTCTACGGAAATGCCTTTGGTAAAGATGTCTACGTCGGTTTCAATCTTCACCGGCGCAATCGTGCGATAACGGTTGTCGTTGATGTGGTCGATGGCCGCGGCCAGGATTTCCGTTTCCAGACGGCTGGTGACTTCCGGCGGCGTTTCAGAGTGCGTGCCCCATTCGATTTTCAGTTTCAAATGATGAGGCGCGATCCGGCCTTGCTTTTCATTCCGGACGCGCTGGTCAATCATCCGGTTCATGCGCTGAATGACGTGGTCGGTGGTGAGGCCTGTCTTGGGATCGATTGTACGCCCCAGCTTGCGATCGACTACATCGCCCACGCCTTCAAGGACACGGCGCATTAGCCGCTCAGGCAGGATTGTGTCGCGCCGTCGCTTGGGGGTTGGATTTTGTTCGTCAGCCATGACTTAGAATACGAGTCCTGTTAATTTCAAGTTCGACCCTCAACACCTGAAATACAACGTGCAGCCGGTGAACCGCTATTCTATCCGAAAGCGAGTCATAATCGTAAGAGAAGAGTGGCGCTTAACCATTTTGCGCCGCTGGATCATGCATGGCGCGAGAGAGCAGCATGCATGGAATCGCGGTCGCTGAAGACGACGTACATCGATGCCTGCTTGATAAAATCTGTTACTTGAAACGATATGAATGAAGGTTCATAATGCGGCCGATGAGCGAGGACCGCACGCGAGATTTTCCCGACAACCGCTCTTTTGAAGAGCGCGTGTTCGCGCGATTCGACGCGATGGATAGGCGTCTTGGCGCCATGGAGTCGCGGTTTGACGCACGTTTCGATGCTCTCGATTCGCGGATTCAATCACTCGATTTACGCGTGCAAGCTTTAGAATCCAAGGCCCTCGACACAAAACCGATCTGGGAACGAGCTCTCGCGGAAATTCTGGAGGTTAAGCAAGGGGTTCAGGACCTTAATAGAAAGATCGATGTTTTGAACCAGGACGTCTTACAGGTTCGTGCCGATCAGCGGGGTGTCGCGAAAAGAATGGACGCACTAGAATCCAGTCTTCAGTAGTTAGCCTTCCTCCCCCAAAGCGCTGCTAACCCTCTGCCGTTTTGCCTCATAAAGAATTATCCCTGTCGCTACAGCCACGTTAAGACTCTCAACCGATCCCTGCATCGGAATCCGCACCACTTCATCAGCCAAAGCAATCTCTTCGGGCGAAAGGCCAGTCGACTCGGGCCCAACGATCACGGCAAACGAACCACGCCAATCAACTTCCGTGTAAGTCTTCGCACTTCGCGCAGCTCCACAGATCGTGCGGATACCGCGCTCAGCGCACCAGTCGATCACATCAGCGTATTCGGCTCCACCCCAAATCGGCAGGCGAAAAGCCGATCCCATCGCGCCGCGCAGTGCCTTTGGCGAGAAGGGATCCGAAGTATGCGCCGTTGTCACGGTGCCCGTCACACCCGCCGCTTCCGCCGTTCGCAGGATCGCGCCTACGTTCACCGGATTGTTAATGCCATGCAGGATCACCAGAAATGGAGACGGAGGTTGTTTTTGTTTGAATGTCGCTTCGTCGTTTCCAGGTCTGGACGCCAGCACGACGATACCTTGCGGAGTTTTGGTGTAGGAGATCGATTCCAGGAGTTTCTCGCTGACCGAGGCGACATTCCGAGCAACCGCGCCCAATTGTTCAATCAGTACGGCAGCTCTATTTTTCCGTATGATCTCATCCGAATAGATTACCGCTTCGATGTCGACTCCCGAGCCGAGTGCTTCTTCGCACAGGCGCAAGCCTTCCACAAAAATTGATTCGCGGATTCTACCGTCGCGCACAGCGCGCGCGTGGCGGAGGAGAGAATTGTCACGACTGGTAATGTTCATTTCCAGAAGAACGTGCTTTGTAGTTAGTGATTTGTAGTTGTCAGCGCGAAGTACTTTAATTGCTCGACTCCGTTCAAGCTCACATGAAGCCTGTTCCCAAAGACATCAAAGTACAAAGCTCAAAGTACTAAACAACGTCTCAAATCGGCAACGAGATCTCTGCCCAGATCGGCCAATGATCAGAGACATTCAGGGGCTTGACCACGCCCCAGCGTCTCACGGCCAGGCCGTTCGTAAAAATCCAATCGGCGTGAAAGCGCAGACCCGCGCCTCTCCAAGTAGCCTTGCCCGTCGGAAACGGCGTCGCATAGGCGTGGGACTCCATCAGCCGTCTAATTTCCACGGCTTTCTGCTTCGAAAGCGTGTTGAAGTCGCCGACTATGACACGCGGCCCGGGATACTGGTTGGCACGTTCCAATAGAGCTTCAATCTGTTGATGCTGATTGTCGAGCGGACCGTGCGGATCGACGTGAACATTAAATAGCCGCACGCGTTGGCCCGCCAGCTCGACGGTCGCTGCCATGGCCAGACGCGGCCGCCAGGCGCATTCGTGCCAGGGCAGGTCGATTCTTTCGATATCTTCCACCGGCATCCGGCTCAATAAAGCCACGCCCGTGTCGCCCGGATCATGAATCGCGATCTGCTCTTCAAAGTTCAACCACCATTCGCGTTGCGTTGGCTCGACACCGCGCGGAATTCCCGCGCCGACATGAACGTAAGACAGACCCAACTCAGTCGCAAGTCTGGCCGCCACATGCGCTCCACCGGCACGACCGGTCTCTTTGTCTGCCTCCTGCAATGCTAGAATGTCGGGTCGCGGCAACAGCGTGTTGTCAGAGAATACCCGGGCCGCCGTTTTGAGATTTTGTGCGATAACTTCAGCGCGAGGGCGCGGTGGGTTGATTCCGATCTTGCGCCAAAGGCCTGAAGAAATAAGACGGCTCCCGACTCCATAACGAATGTTGTATGAAGCCACGACCAGGTTCGTTCGATCGCGGTCATCCGGGGGGAACTCCCGCTTGCGGATTTCGATCCCTTTGTCCGGTTGGGTTGAAACATCCGGGAACGGTGCGGAAATAGCCACGCGGGAATGATTACGCGAAATCAGTTCGATTTGCAAAAAAGGTTTGTGTCAGAAGCCCGGGCGTAAGCAAGGGCACGTTGAGTTGGGACGAGATGGAAAGAAACATAATCGCGGTTGTCGACGATCTTTTCTTTGCCTCAAAGATTCGCGGGACGGCGGAAGAGTTAGGCGTGAAGGCTCGGTTTGCGCGCGACGTTGATGGGATGATGGAGTCAGCGCGGAGTAGTCAACCCTCGCTAATCATTTGCGATCTGCATACGCAGAAAGTCGATCCGATGGATTTGGCCAGGCAGTTGAAAGCCGACGAACAGTTGCGATCAATTCCTCTGCTTGGTTTCTTTTCTCATGTGCAAACCGAACTTCAGCACCAGGCAAAAGAGGCAGGCTTTGATCAAGTGATTCCGCGTTCGGCGTTTTCAAAGCATCTCGGCGAAATTCTGTCAGGAACGAAACGGCCCTCTATCTGACAGGCTGCGGCGCCACAACTTCGTGAATGGCTCGCACTTCCTGGACTAGCTGATCATATTGTTCGAGGGTAAGGGCCTGCGCGCCATCGGACAGAGCTTTGTCAGGCTGGTCGTGGACTTCCACGATCAATCCGTCGGAGCCGACTGCGACGCCCGCGCACGCCAGCGGTATCACCATATAATTTTTGCCGGTGCCATGCGACGGGTCGACAACCACCGGAAGATGCGAGATACGACGGACCGCGGGAATCGACGCGAGGTCGAGCGTGTTGCGCGTGTGCTGAGCGAAAGTCCGCACACCGCGCTCGCAAAGGACAACCTGATAATTTCCTTCCGACATGATGTACTCGGCCGCGAGCAACCATTCGTCGAGCGTCGCCGACAGTCCCCGCTTGAGCAAGATGGGTAAATGCGATCTGCCCGCCCGCCGCAACAGCGAAAAGTTTTGCATGTTACGAGCACCGATCTGAATCATGTCGCCATAACGTTCGACAAGATCGACACTAGCTTCATCAACTGCCTCCGTCACAATCTTCAAGCCGTAGGCTTCACGGACATCAGCAAGAATTCTTAGGCCTTCTTCACCCAGACCCTGGAAAGCATAGGGGGAGGTCCGCGGCTTGAAAGCTCCGCCCCGGAAGAACCTCGCGCCGCTGCGTCGCACGGCTTCGGCCACGGCGAAGGCTTGAGCGTGGCTTTCGATCGCGCAAGGTCCGGCGATAATCGCGAGCTCGTCGCCCCCGATGGTGGCATCGCCCACGCGGACGATGGTTTTCTCAGGCCGCAGGTCAAGTGAAATAAGTTTGTAGGGTTTGCTGACGCGAATGGCTTCGCCCACACCGGGCAGATTTTCAAAACGTGTCGGGTCCACCGCTCCCTGGTTACCAGTGATCCCAATCGCGGTGCGGGTCGCGCCCGGCATCGAGTGCGGCTTTAATCCGAGTTCCGTGATGACGTCGCACACATGCGCGATCTGCGCGTCGGTGGCGTCGGCTTTCATTACAATTAACATGTTGGTTCCTATCGTAAATGGTAAACCGCGAATCGTAAATGCGCGGTAACGGCTTTGCCGGCTTTTGTGCGGAAAGGCTATGCCTTTCCGTCAATGCCTTCGTTACACATCTTAGAGGCTGCGCCTCCAGCCATTTGAGGCGAAGCCTCAAAAGAAGAAATAGTCTGGCCGGAAAGCCAAAGGCTTTTCGCGCATCAGTCGGCAAAGCCTAAGAGTCTGGTTCACATCCGTTCCGGCACGGTTATTCCCAGCCGGGCCAACGCCGACGTCAACTGTCGCCGAGTGTAATCCGCGACCGCGATCAGCACGGCGCGCTTCAGTTCGTTCTCTTCGGCGATAATCCGGTGGCGGTGATAGAAGAGATTAAAGGCCCGTGCCAAATTGAAAGTATATTTCGCCACAAAAGCGGGTTCGGCGCTGGCGGCTGCCTGAGTATTCGCGTCTTCAAGGCGACCGGCCAGCATCAACAGCGACCATATCTCATTTCCTGCTTCACCCTCCAGAACCGCTGAAATGCCGGCCTTGGTTTCTTCGTTCGAAGAGGCATCGCCAATACGCTCTATCGCGTCGTTCCTACTCTGTTCATCGAGCTTCCTAAAGATCGAGTTTGCTCTTACCGCAGCGTACTGGCAGTACGGGCCAGTCTCGCCTTCGAATGACAATGCCTCTTTGAAATCGAAAGCGATCACCGAATTGCGCGTGAACTTGAGCAGGAAATATCTGAGCGCGCCGGTTGCAATTGCATGCGCTGTCTCCCGCATTTCCTTTTCAGACAATTCCGGATGACGGGTTTTGACCTCATCGAGAGCATTCGCTTCCAGGCGGCTAATCAGATCATCGGCCTTCACGCCAAGCCCTTTGCGGCCGCTCATCTCAATATAAGGCCGCTTTCGATCTTCGTCGGAGAGGGCGATGCCGAGTTCTTCGCACGCCGCCGGAGAAAGCGCCACCATCTCGTAAGACAGATGCACGCTGGCTTCTTCACCGAGGTCGGGCAGGATAGCCGCGACTCCCTTCCTTACAATCTCTTGCGGATAAGATTGGCGTGAATCGATCACGTTGTAGACAACTTCACCGCCGCCGAAATTCGGCCGCGGCACTTCGGGCTGAACTTCTGCATTCGGCTCAGTCGTCGTCACCCAGGTCGCATGACCACCGTCATACGCGCGGAACGGTTTGTAATTGAAATCAAGACCCAATCGCCCCAGCTTCCAAAGCTGATACGCGATGTCCTTGCCGGTATAAGTCACCGTGCCGTTGGATCGCACGATGATCTTATCGGACTCGTGTTCGTCGGTGCCGGTATGCGATTCGAATGGCATGACCCAGCAACCGCGATTGCGGCCCTCGGCTTCAAAGTGAATCACGCCACGCTCTTTCATTAACTCGAAAGCACGCTCCCAAAAATGTAGATGCAGAATCTCTGATTCGCGCGCCAGCAGATCATAACGAATACCCAGACGTTCCATCGTATCCAAAATCTGTTGGACGTTGCGCGTCGCGACATAGTCAGCCAACTCGGCAGTAGAATTATTTCCCGCTTCGATGGCGTGCAGGATTTCGCTGCGCAACTTCAGACGTTCAGGGTTTGGCTCGCCGCCAACGCCGCCAACGCGATAGAAGGCTCCGACCCGCGTGTACAGTTCCCAGCAGTAATAATCAAACGGAAGATCAGGGGGAAGAGAAGCGTCAAGCTTCTTGATCTCATCGAGGGTCATCTGCTCGATGTGCATAAAGCCGACTACGACATCAGCGACCTGGACGCCGGTATTATCGATGTAGTTCTGCACCTCGACCCGGTTTCCTGCCGCCTGTAGAATCCGCACGAACGTATCGCCGAGCACCGAATTGCGCACGTGTCCGATGTGCGCGGCCTTGTTGGGATTGATGCTGGTGTGCTCGACCATGAGTTTGCGCGAACCAACCGAAGCGTCGGTGGCTACTTCAGTGCTTGATGAAAGCTCGGAAATTAACTTTGCGCGATCGAAGAAGACGTTGAGATAGCCTGCCCCGGCTACTTCGACGCGGGAAACTTCTGCGATACCTTCCAAAGACGGTTTCAAGGCTTCGGCGATCGTGCGCGGTGCGCGTTTCTCTCCAGTGTTCTGTTTGATTTGCTTCGCGAGTTCAAAAGCGATCGGGAAAGCCAGGTCGCCAAGTTCCGTACGCGGAGGTACTTCAGTAACCATCTGGTCGAGTTCTATCTGGAACAACTCGACAGCCTTGGCCCGAAGTGCGGCGCGGAGCTTGTTTTGGAGTTCAATCAGGTTCACAGGTTCTTGCAGCGCCGCCTTATCATTAATTAATGGAAGAGAACGAGCACAATACATTAACCGTTTGGATGATTTACTGAAAGCCGCCCCACGCGCGAACGGTTTTTCTCCTGTGGCCATGAAGTCTGTACCGGGAGCAGTCGTGACCAGGTGCTCGGCGTCGCGATCCTGGGAAATGCGAGTATTGAGCCCGGTCGCTACCGCCCCCGGTAAGGACCTCACGTCGCGAAAATCCTCCTTCCTTGACACCGTCGCGTGACGCTCTGCTACGATCCGAAACTACCGATGACCATGACTGAAACCGTATCAATCTCTGAAGAACTGCGGGAGCGTTTTGCGCGAGCGAACCACGTCCTGGTACTGACGGGCGCCGGCGTCTCCGCCGAATCTGGCGTGCCCACATTTCGCGGTGGAGGCCAGGCTGCGATGTGGAAGGGAATGTCGTTCGACATGATCTCAATCTGCCGGAATGCTCGCGCGCGATCTGCCGGCGGTCTGGGAGTGGTTCAACTACCGGCGCGGTTTGCTGGGAGCGTTAAAACCGAATTCCGCGCACGAGGCGATTGCCCGTTGGCAGAAAGGATTTCGGGATCTGACGCTGGTCACGCAGAACATCGACGGCTTGCATCAGGCGGCGGGTTCGCGCAATGTCATCGAACTGCACGGCAACATCTGGCGGGCGCGTTGCTTTGAATGCAGGTCGCGTCATGACGTGCGCGATTTGCAATTTGATAAAGGCGCCCCCGTGTGTTCCGATTGCGGCGGCAATCTTAGGCCTGACGTTGTGTTGTTCGGCGAGATGTTGCCTGCCGGAGCGTTCGAGGCGGCCGCAATGAAAGCCCACGCCTGCGAGCTTTGTTTTGTGGTCGGCACTTCGGCCGTTGTCTATCCGGCGGCTTCGATTCCTGAGATTGCGCGTGCCGCTTCCGCTTATATGGTAGAAGTGAACCCGGAGCGTACCGCGCTCTCTGATCTTTGCGACGAAGTGCTAACGGGCAGAGCGGGTGAGATTCTTCCGCTCTTCGATCGATGAGACTCACAGCTCAATCGAGACGTGGGTCGTCGGGTCGATGTAATTCTCATGAGCACCGCACTTGAGTGCGGTGATACAGGCAAGCAGGAAATAACAGTAACCGTTTTGAACGGTTTCCATAGTAAACCGTTCAAACGGTTCAGCAACCAATGACCTCGTTGACCACCTGGCTGAAGCCAGGTGCTAATGAGATGAACGCTATTAGCATAAGCATCTTCGCTCATTATGGTTCGGGTTCGTTTTTCTTTTTCCCTTTGTGCTGTTTGTGCCTTTTTGCGGCTGATAATCTTTAATGAAGACTCTCTATTTTGACTGTTTTGCCGGCGCCAGCGGCGACATGATACTCGGTGCTTTGGTCGGCGCGGGGGTTGAGCCGCGTGCGTTGATTCAACGATTGGAATTGCTTGGAGTCAGTGGCTGGCAAGTTAATTTCGAGCAGGTCGATCGGTCCGGCATCAGTGCGACCTATGCTCGCGTGCACACCGCACATGAGCATGCGCACCGTCATCTCAGTGACATCCTCAAAATCATCTTCGACTCCGGCCTGAGTGACAGCGTCAAGGACCGGGCCGCGCGCATCTTTTCGCTCCTGGCCGAAGTGGAAGCGCGGGTCCATAACCAGCCGGTCGAGAAGATTCATTTTCATGAAGTCGGCGCCCTCGATGCGATCATCGACGTATGCGGCGCGGCGGTCTGTTTTGAGTTACTTGGAATCGAGCGATTCGTTTCGTCGCCGCTGCGCGTCGGCAGCGGCATGACTGAGATGGCCCACGGCCGCTTTCCCATTCCGCCGCCCGCGGTCGTTGAGTTATTGAAGGGCAAACCAATTTATGCGGGGGAGATCGAAGGCGAGTTTGTGACGCCGACCGGTGCGGCGATCATCGCGACTGTCTGCGATAGCTTTGGATCCGTACCACCGATGCGAATTGAAGCCACGGGTTACGGCGCCGGCTCGCGAGATCACGACAAGTTTCCCAATGCGTTGCGAATCTTCGTCGGTGAGGGTGACGAGGCAACCGGACCGGCCGACGAAACCCTGCTAATGATCGAAACCAACATTGACGATATCTCGCCGCAGGTGGTTGGCTACGTGATGGACCGGGCGTTTGAATTGGGCGCGCTCGACTGCTATCTGACACACACGCAGATGAAGAAAAACCGTCCCGGTCTGCTCCTTTCGGTGCTTTGCCAACTCTCCGATCGCGAGAAGTTTCTGCAAATGATCTTTGCCGAGACGACGACGATCGGGGCCCGCAGTTATGAAGTAGCACGTCGCGCCCTGGCCCGAGAAACCGTCAGAGTCGAGACGCAATTTGGACCGATTGATGTTAAAGTTGCCTATCCGAATGGTGCTCCGGCGAACGCTAGGATTGAAGCGGTAAACGCGATGCCGGAATTTGAGCAGTGCCGCGCAGCCGCCAGAAAGGCGGGCGTGCCGCTGCTTGAAGTGCAAGAGGCAGCCCGCGCGGCTTACCGGCTGCAAAAGTAAGCGAGCATTCATAGTTAGGCAATGCGGCAACCAGGGCCGCACTCCAAAATGAGCGCTAAAGTAACCGACATTGAAGGACGAACGAAGCCGGGGGAGGTTGATCTCGACCGACTCGCGCGCGGCGTCCGTCTGATCCTCGAAGGCATCGGTGAAGATCCTGACCGAGAGGGATTGCGCGAGACCCCGCGGCGCGTCGCCGAAATGTACGTCGAGCTAACTGCTGGAATGCGCGAAGACCCGAGCGAGCATGTCGTGCCCTTGTCGGGCAACAAACACGATGAGATGGTGATCGTGAAAGACATTAGCATCGCATCATTGTGCGAACATCACCTGGCGCCTTTTGTCGGCAAGTGTCACATTGCCTACATTCCGAAGGACGGGAAAATACTCGGTGTCTCGAAGCTGGCGCGGCTGTCTGAAACCTTCGCGCGCCGCCTGCAACTACAAGAGCGCCTGACGTCAGAAATTGCGAACACTCTTTTTGATCGACTGCAACCGCTCGGCGTCATGGTCGTGATCGAAGCGGAGCACACATGCATGACTTTGCGCGGCGTTAAAAAACCTGGTGCGAAGACCGTGACCTCAGCGGTGCTTGGCGGCTTTCGAAAAGATCCCCGCACTCGCGCAGAGGCGATGGCGTTGATTACTGGGAAGACAAGTTGACGCGTGGTTCGCTTTGGATTTGAGCTCCTTAGGGAGTGATGTTTTATAGCCGCGAGGCCAAGAGTGAGTCTTAGCTCGGTAGCGCGGCAGAGGATGTCGCTCCTCCGGAGCTGCAAGAAAACAGGCCTTTGTCATCTATAGATATTTCGTGCCTACGGCACTTCAGAGATTTGTTTTGGATTACCATTGGAGACGACATGAAGGTCAAGACACTTCTAGGGTTAGTCGCTTTGCTTTCGATTGCCGTTACTGCGTGGTCGCAACGCATTTCGCCGCGCGGTAATTTGCCTAGTGCGATCAGCGAAAGCGCCTTGCGCTCGCACATCAAATTTCTTTCCGATGATCGTTTGGAGGGGCGCGGCACTGGCGCGAAGGGTGGCGAGATCGCCGCGCTCTACATCGCCGAACAATTTGAAGCGATGGGATTAAAAGGCGCCGGCGCCAAAGGAAGCTTCTGGCAACCCGTTTCGCTGGTGGGCGTGAAAGCCGATCCAAAGACTGAGTTGCGGATCAACGGTCCCAACAAAGCTGAGGCCTTCAAGTTCGCCGACGACTTCGTCGCTTTCACCGGCGCTCAAACTGAACATGTGTCCGTCAACACAGACCTGGTTTTTGTCGGCTATGGCATCGATGCGCCGGAGCAGAAATGGAACGACTATAAGGGACCGGCCGAAGATTATCGGGGCAAGATTTTGGTAATGCTGGTTAACGATCCACCGGCTACAAGCGCGGAACCGGATCTCTTTGGCGGCCGCCGCCTCACTTACTATGGCCGCTGGACGTACAAATTCGAAGAAGCCGCCCGCCGCGGAGCTGTCGGCGCACTGCTGCTGCACACAAACGAATCCGCCGGTTATCCATGGAGCGTCGTGCGCACTTCGAACGGTTCGTGGCGATTCGATATCGCTCGCACCTCGAGCGACAAAACGCCGTTTCTAAAAGTGCGTTCGTGGATGACTGATGATGCGGCCCACCGCATGATGCAACTCGCGGGACAGAATCTGGATGAGCTGCGAAAGCAGGCAGCATCGAGGGATTTCAAACCGGTAAAGCTGAATTTGACTGCCTCGCTCGAATTGAATAGCGAGGTCAAGCGCGTTGCCGCGCCAAACGTTGCCGCGATTCTTCCCGGTCGCGATCCGAAGTTAAAGGACGAGTACGTCGTGTTCTCGGCGCATTGGGATCATCTCGGCATTGGCGCTCCTGACAAGACCGGCGACACCATCTACAACGGGGCGCTGGATAACGCCACCGGTGTAGCCTCGGTCATCGAAATAGCCAGAATACTGAGCAACCTGCCGCTCGCGGAAAGGCCACGGCGTTCGATCCTCTTCCTGATTCCGACTGCCGAAGAGCAGGGATTGATTGGCGCTGAATGGTACTCGCGGCATCCGCTTGTGCCCGTTGAGAAAACCGCGGCGGACATTAATCTTGATTCAATGAACATCCTGGGACCGACGCATGATTTTGTGCCGCTGGGCGCGGAACGCTCGTCACTTAAAACCGTGGTCGAGGCGATCGCGCGTGAACGCGCCTTGAGGATCTCGCCCGATCCGCGCCCCGAACAAGGTTCTTTCTATCGCTCAGATCACTTTCCTTTCGCGAAAGTCGGCGTGCCTTCGATCAGTCTGAAGGAAGGCGACGACTATGTCGGCCGGCCGAAAGGTTGGGGCGAAAAGAAGTTCAGGGAATACAACGAAGCGCACTATCATCAGCCTTCCGACGAATTCAGGGATGACTGGGATTTTCGCGGATTGATTCAAGAAGCGGATTTTGCGATGGCCATCGGGCGGCGAGTGGCGGACATGAGCGCCATGCCCAAGTTTAATCCGAATGATGAGTTTGCGAAGGTCCGGAAACCGTGAATCTTGAAAGCGGATCGCGGACATTCTGTCCGCCAGCAGACGCACCACGCTCACATTTCAGGGAAGAATAGCCGCGGATGATAGACGCGCTTCGCGCGGGCGGACAGGATGTCCGCGATCCGACTTTCCAGGTTCACACTTAACGGCAGCATGAAAACCTTCTACGTCACCACGCCCATCTATTACGCCAACAGTCTGCCTCACCTGGGCCATCTCTACACGATGATTGTGGCCGACGCGATCGCGCGCCATAAGAGACAGCAGGGAATTGAGACTTTCTTTCTCACCGGGACCGACGAGCACGGCATAAACATCGAGCGTGCGGCAAAACTTAATCATCGCACTCCGCAGGAACAGGCTGATTACGTAGTCAGCTATTTCAAGAAGATGACCGCGGCTTTCGGGCTCGATACGGCGCATGGCGGCTTTGATATCTTCATGCGCACGACTGAGCCTTTTCATTACGAAGGCGTCGGCGAATTCTGGCGCCGCGTCGCGAAGGCGAGGACCCCAAAGGGCCGTGACGCCCTTTACAAAGGTCATTATGAAGGCTGGTTTTGCGCGCCCTGCGCGGCTTACAAAACGGAGGACGAGTACCTTAAGCCTGCGAATCCTGATGAACCGCCAACCTGTCTGATCCATGAAACCAAATTGGATCGTGTTTCTGAAGACAGCTATTTTTTCCGGCTGTCGGATTACGACGAGGCTCTGCTCGGCTTGTATGAAGCGCGGCCAGGATTTGTGCAGCCCGAAGCCCGGCGCAATGAAGTGAGAAGTTTCGTGCGCGGCGGTCTGCAGGATCTTTCCGTTAGCCGCTTGAAGTCTTCGGTGAGTTGGGGCATTCCAGTGCCCGACGATCCCGATCACACGATGTATGTGTGGTTCGACGCTTTGACGAATTACATCACGGCGATTGGATTCGGAAACGAGCAGCAGGACCGGGCCGTCGGGTTTGAAAAGTTTTGGCCGGCGCTGCATTTGGTGGGCAAAGATATTCTGCGTTTCCACGCGGTCTATTGGCCGGCGTTCCTGATGGCTGCGGGAATCGAGCAACCGCGAGCCATCGTCGCGCATGGCATGTGGGTCGATCCCGCGGGCCGCAAGATGTCAAAGACCCTGGGTAACACAATTGAGTTGGATGTGCTTAACGAGCATTTTTCTACCGACGCGATCCGTTATTTCTGTCTGCGCGAGATGGTGTTCGGCCAGGATGGGCGCTTCGGTTACGAAAACCTGATCGATCGCACCAACAGCGATCTTGCGTCCGGTCTCGGTAATCTTTCCAGCCGCACGCTGACAATGATTCAGAGGTATTGCGACGGCCGGATTCCGTCGGGCAATATTTCGGAAGAAGGCTTGTTGCTGGCCAAGCGCGCCGGGGTTGATACCGACGAGACCACGATTTCCGGATTTGTCAGCCACGCGCGCGATGAATTCATTCGCTACTTCGAGAGCTTCGGCTTCAGTCGCGCCCTGGAAGAAGCCTGGGCGATCGTGGCGCGGGTCGACAAAATGATCTCGGAGGCAAAGCCCTGGAACCTCGCGAAGGATCCGGCCCAACATCAGACGCTACACGCAGTGCTCTATCGCGCCGCTGAGACGTTGCGTTGGCTAAGCGTGCTCCTCTATCCGGTGATGCCGAATGCTACCCAGGAGATCTATACGCAGCTTGGCTTAAGCGAGGACTTGTCGAAGCTCGATCCGAGACAACTGAAGTGGGCCGGTTTGCCCGACGGCACCCACATCGGCGAGGTTAAAGGGCTATTTCCCCGTCTTGATAAGGTAAAAATTATGGATGAGATAAAAGGTGATGCTTCGACGGTTCAGGAGAGTTCAGCGGGTCGCGGTGAACGGGGCACCAGCCCGACCGTGGGGGAGGGCTCATCCGAGCCGGCCGCTACACCGCCCGTCAGTGCGGGCTCGGGTCAACACGCCACTGAGGCGGACGCAGTGCTCAACCAGACCGGCGACGGCCTAATCGAGATCACCGACTTCGCTAAGATTGATCTACGCGTCGGCGAAGTTCGCAGCGCCGAGCGAATCCCCAAGGCAGACAAGCTGCTTTTGCTGACCGTGGATATCGGGGAAGAGAAGCCGCGGCAGATTCTGGCCGGCATCGCCCAGTACTACGCGCCGGAACAACTGGTCGGTCGTAAGATCGTAGTTGTCGCAAACCTCAAACCGCGGAAGTTGCGCGGCCACGAATCGCAGGGGATGCTCTTGGCTGCGTCAGTTGGCGACGAAGGTAAGCCTGTGATTGCCACGTTCGCCGAAGAGGTTCCGAATGGAGCGCGGCTGAAGTGAAGTCCCTTAACCGATATGAGTTCGTTGCTAAAACGCTTTATTTGGATCTACTGGGCTCCCGGGCAGGATTAGCAAGATTGCTTAGACACTAATTACACGGACAGGTGGTAAGATAGCGGCGAGAGGTAATTAAATGAGTCGTGTAATCAAGACGATTGAGATCGAGGGCCAGCCGGTGAAAGCGTTGTTCGATACCGGGGCGTTCCACTCCTATGTTCTTCGTCAGTATCTTGAAAACGTCCCGATGCGTACGGTTGCCAAACCCTATGAAGTCGCGCTTGGTGGCGAAACCATAAAAATACGAGAGCGTGCTCTGATCAACGGAAAGATCGAAGGGCTCGATTTCGACACCTCGGTCGTGCCGGTGGACTCGCTTGGTAAAGCAAATGGCCATGATCTTGACGCAATCATCGGGGCAATAACGATGGAGGCTTGGGAGATCACTGTGAATCCGAAGGAAGGAACCTTGGGACTTGAAGGACTGAAACGCCGCGAGTTCACTGAATTTTAGTTGGCACTTTCCTCCGTCGTCATTTTTGTAAACTGTATAAGTCTCCGACCTTGCGGATGATTCGTTTACTCCTTACCACTCTGGTTTGGCTGAACCTTGCCACCCCACTTTCCGCCCAAACTAAACCGCCCAGGCCGCCACTTGAGCTATCGGTAGAGATAGTCTCGCAGAGCTATTGCGCCGTTAACCAGAATTCAGCTTCGCTTGAGATGAAGCTGAAACTGCGTTACCGCAACGTCGGGAAGCAAAAGCTAATTCTGTACAAGGGCCACGATCTTTTTTACCAAACCAAAATTCGCAGCGCGCCGGGAAACCTCAACGGACCCTATGAGGTTTGGGTCGTGAATTCCCGCTATTTCGACGAAGAGTTGGAAGTGATTGACCAGACGATACCGGAGAAAGTCTTTCTTACTTTGCGAGCCGGTGCCGTCTACACGAGAGAGATCATGGTCGGCGTTGGCGTAGTGACCGAGAAAGTAGAGCGCGGCGATTCGTCCATTAGGAGTGGCGATCATTCGCTGCAATTGATTGCGTCCAACTGGTACCAGTCAAGGGCCATGGCTCAGAAGCTTCGTCAGCAATGGCAAAGGAAGGGGCTACTCTGGTCCGATCCCGTCGATTCTCCGCCGATACACTTTCTGGCCCAGCGGCCGGCCGTGCTTGCACGATGCAATTAATCCAACTGGACCAGCGGTCTATTCGTTTTCTTAGCGCCTTTCGGTACTTGCTTTGCGCCTTTGCGTGAACCAAACTCGCGTTGAATGGATTTCGCGCAAAGGCCATTCAGGACACTACCAAACTTCGAGAGCGTGAAATGCCCTTCATCGATTCACACTGCCATATCGACGGCCCGGAATACGACGCTGATCGCGAGGAGGTGATCGCCCGCGCTCGCGATGCCGGTGTCACGACGATGCTCAACGTCGGCACGGGCGATCCGCATAGCGGCGTGTTCGAGCGTGCGGTCGAGTTAGCTGACCAGCACTCAGAGATTTATGCAGCCATAGGCGTTCATCCGCACGATGCGAAACTTTTTGACGATGCAGCACAGGAGCGCCTGCTAAATCTGGCGCGCCGAAGCAGACGCGTGATTGCGTGGGGTGAAATTGGACTTGATTATCATTACGACCACTCCCCGCGCGATCTACAGCGCGAGATTTTCAAGCGGCAGTTGCGTCTCGCGCGCGAACTGAACCTGCCGGTCGTGATTCATTCACGCGATGCCGACGACGATACGATCGCGATCCTGCGCGATGAGTTAACCGATTATCCACGCGCGGGCATGCTGCATTGTTTCGGCGGCGGCCTGGCATTGGCTCTAGCGGCAATCGAGTTGGGCTTCTTCATTTCATTCGCGGGCAATCTAACCTTCAAGAAGGCCGAAGGCTTGCGCGACATCGCCAGACAGCTTCCCCTCGGACGCTTAATGATTGAGACTGACTGCCCATATCTGACGCCTGTGCCTTTTCGCGGGAAGCGTAACGAACCGGCGCGGGTTGTCGAGACGGCGCGGTGCCTGGCCACTCTGCATAGCAAAGAGTTGGAAGAGATCGGGAGAATCACAAGCGAGAATTTTGCGAACCTCTTTGGTGTCACGCTTAGCTAAGAGCGAGGGCAAATTTGGAGTGCGGTGGCAAGCATAGCGCGACACCGCTTTGGATTCTCGTCCCGAACCAAACCAAAGCGCCGTCGTCGCTCCGCTCTGCCGGCGCACTCCACATAGAGAACACTTTCACATGCTCGAGCTTTGATGTTATCCTCGCAGCATCGAGAGAGCAGATAACCAATGGCCCAGCAGAATTCATTCGACATCGTTTCGGAAGTTGATCGCGCCGAAGTAATGAACGCGATCAACCAAACCATGAAGGAAGTCAGGCAGCGCTTCGACTTCAAAGACAGCAAGGCGGCCGTCGCGCTGGAAGAGAAAGACCTGGCGCTCACCGCGGAAGACGAGACCAAACTGCGAAACATGAACGACATTTTGCAACAGAAACTCGTGCGTCGTGGCGTGCCTTTGAAGGCCCTCTCTTACGGTGATCCGGAACCTGCCGGCGGCGGTACCGTGCGTCAAAAAGCCCTGATTCAACAGGGTATTCCGCAGGAAAAGGCCAAAGAGATTGTCAGATTCATCAAGGATTCGAAGGCCAAAGTTCAGGCGTCGATTCAGGGCGAGATGGTGCGAGTTACGAGCAAGGACCGGGATACTTTGCAGGAAGTGATCGCTTCGCTGAAGGCGAAGGATTTCGGTATCAACATGCAGTTCACGAATTACCGATCGAATTAAGACCCTGTTTAGCCGGCGGACTTGTCCGCCGATCGATGCGCCGGACAAGTCCGGCTTCTAAACAGATGAGCCTGGCATGAACGCGGAGCAGTCCGCCGCTTAATCACGATGCAAGCAGCAGAACAGAGCGCGGTGCTCGAAGACGTTCGGCAATCCGCCAAGCTGATTTTTGATCTGGTCTCGCCGGAGCTCGACCTGGTCGAAGAGGAATTTGAGCGACAGGCCCGCTCGAACATTCAGGTCATCGCCTATCTCGGAGAATATCTGCGCGGCTCCGGCGGTAAACGGGTACGGCCGGCGCTCACCATCCTCTCGAACTATGCTGTGGGCGGCGACGGATCGAACTACGGTTCGATTCGGATGGCCACCGTCATGGAGTTTCTGCACACGGCCACTTTGGTGCACGACGACGTTATCGATCGCGCGGCTACTCGTCGCAATCGTCCCTCAATCAATAGTGAGTTCGGCAATCAAACCGCTGTGCTGATGGGCGATTGGCTGTACATGTCGGCTTTCGAGACGAGTCTGGCGGAACGATCTCTGGCAATACTCGACATTCTCACCGCGGTAACTCGCAAGATGACTGAAGGCGAGTTGCTGCAGTTAACGCTGCTCGGGCGCACGGACATTTCGGAAGAGCAGTATTTCGATGTCATCGCGCGCAAGACGGCATATCTCTTCAGTGCCTGTTGCGAGATCGGCGCGCTGCTCGGCAAGACTAATCCTGAGTTGCAGAGCAAGCTCCGCGACTATGGGATGCACCTGGGGATTGCGTTTCAGTTAGTCGATGACTTGCTTGACTTCACTAGCACCGAAGACGTTCTGGGCAAACCAGCTGGCGCTGACCTGCTCGAAGGCAAGGTCTCTTTGACCCTCATCTTCCTGCTGCAACGGGAACCTCAGATGCGTGCGACGATTCAGACCGTAATCAACGAAGCGCGCTACGACAGTATTTCACGAGCGCGGTTGCTGAGCATGCTGGAAGAAACGGGTGCGCTGCAGCTAGCCCTTGAACGCGCGATCGAATATGCCACCGCAGCGCAGACAGCGCTCGAAGGACTGCCCGATTCGCCTTATGTTCAGGTGCTTTCTTCTCTTCCTGCCTATATCGTCGAACGAGATCGATAAAGCATTTTCCGAGAAGAAAAATTGCTCGGCTCTGCTCAATTTGGACGTGTCTTGGCCCTTTGGCCCTGGGAACGCGGACGTCCCGTCCGCCCCGTCCTGGAGGGCGAAAGCGCATTTCAGGCCCTATCGAGACTCGATGACTTAACTCGTTCGCGCTGCGCGCTCAGTGCGGACGGGACGTCCGCGTTCCCATTGTCTACCGGCCTCATCCTCTTAAATGAACGAGCACCCAAACAACGAAACGGTTGTAAATTGGCAGTCGACAATCTAAAATCGCCAGTGTCTTATGGCTAACGAGACCTTAATTGCCAGACTCGAACAAAGCTTGCGTCAATCGCGAGGTGCACGCACGCGCCTGGCCGCGCGGCTGGCTGAGCTGGAATCCGAATCCGACATAATCCGGGGCGAACTGGCAGAGATGGACACCCTGGCCGGACAGACTGAGGCGGCAATCTTTCGCCTGCTTTCAAACGTGATGAGTGGCCCGTTAACCGCGGTGGGGACGACTTCGGTCGGCGAGCTGGAGATTGAATTACAAAGACGGCTGGCCCACTCTGAGCTATCTCAACACATACGTCCAAGTGCGCCGCAGAGACATAACGTGCCGGCAGTGCGCAATGATATCGAGGCCACCAGCGATCGCTTTTTTGATCGGACGATTCCCCAGGCCACGACCATGATCTTGCGCGAGGCGGGAGGGCCATTGCACGTTAACGAAATCTACAACATCCTCATGGACGGTGGTTTTAACTTTACCGGCCACAACCCGACGATCAGCATCGCGGTCTCATTGAATCGCAACACACGCTTTCGCAAAGTTGCTCCCGGAACATTCGACCTGGTTATTCGTGATGCCGCGAAGGCCTCGTAACCTGGGCGCGCGGACTCCCCGTCCGCACACGCGAGTGAAACTCACCCTTCATAAAAAAGATTGGAAGAATTGTTCGCGCTGAACGCGCTCAATGCGGACGAGGACGTCCGCGCTCCCAGCAGTTGGGGGCTAGGCCTTCGCTCAAAGTAATTCTTTTTGTAATTCCGCCAATAGTTGCCTAGCTTCTTCCGGAGTTAAATTTTCCGCAGCCGCCTCGCGCAACCTATCCGAGACTTTCTGATTAGCCAAATCGAATAGCGATGACTGCGCGGCCAGACGGCGACGGCCCGCGCGCGCCGCAGCTTTGCTCAGCGCCTGATCACCTGCAGGGTTCAAGCCTTCGGCTCCGGCAGCGGCTGCGCGTTCCATCTGCGACGCGTTCTGAGTCGCCAGATGAGCGGCCGTCTCTTCTTCAGAAAACACGTCCAGCTCATAACGTTCCAGCCGCTGAAGAACTTCACGTGCGCGCGCGAGCGCGGCGGGCGGCATACCGGCGAGACGCGCGACCTCGATGCCGTAAGACTTTGAAGCTCGGCCCCGTTCGAGTCGATGAAGAAAGACCACTTCGCCTTCGCGCTCAGTTGCGGTTATCTGGTAGTTCTGCGCGCCGGGCAACCTTTCGGCTAGTTCAGTCAGTTCGTGATAGTGAGTTGCGAACAGAGTCTTGGCTGCGTGCTCGGGTGAATCGTGCAGATACTCGGCTACGGACCAGGCGATTGAAAGACCGTCGAACGTCGCGGTCCCTCTGCCAATCTCATCCAGCAGCACCAGCGAACGCGGCGTGGCGCTGTGCAGGATCGCCGCTGTCTCCGTCATCTCGACCATGAACGTCGAACGGCCGCGCGAGAGATCGTCAGACGCTCCTACACGAGTCCAGACTCGATCGAGTAAAGGCAGCCGCGCCTTTTCAGCGGGCACGAATGAACCCATCTGGGCCAGGATGCAGATTAGTGCGGTTTGGCGCAGCACCGTGCTTTTGCCGCCCATGTTCGGACCCGTGATGATTAGCAGGCGGTCGGTCGAGTTATTTAGATAGACGCTGTTCGGAACGAATGGCTCTTCATTGAAGACTTCGATTACGGGATGACGGCCGTGGACGATCTCGATCTCGTCGCCATCATGCATAGCCGGCAAAACATAGCGGCGGCGGACGGCGGTTTCCGCCAGCGAAGACAATCCATCCAGGCAAGCAAGCGCGCGCGCCGTCGCTTGTATCCGTGATGTTTCCGCGGCCACCTGGCGGCAAATGAGTCCGAAAATTTCCGACTCTAACTGCAGGATGCGCTCTTCCGCGCCCAGCACTTTGCTTTCCCACGCTTTCAAGGGCGCGGTGGTGAATCGCTCGGCGTTCGTCAGCGTCTGCCGTCGTTCGTAGTCGGCGGGCACGCGCGCCGCGTTGGCCTTTGACACCTCGATGAAGTAACCAAACACGTTGTTGTAACGGATGCGCAGGGTACCGATTCCCGAACGGGCGCGCTCTTCCGCTTCGAGCGCCGCGATAGTTTGTTTCGCGTCGCGACTGAGCGAACGCAATTCATCAAGCTCGGTTGAGTAGCCATTGCGAATCGCCCCGCCGTCGATAACTTTGGCGGGCGGATCATCTTCAATGGCCGCTTCCAGCAAAGTGCGCACGTCAACGAGTTCGTCCGTCGAATCGTTGAGCACCTGCAATAAAGAAGCAGAGCACTTGACAAGAATCTCTCGAATTCGCGGCACCTGATCGAGAGAGCGGCGCAGCGCCACCAGATCCCTGGGTGTCGCCGAGCCGAGATTAAGACGGCCGGTGAGTCGTTCGACGTCCGCAACTTCTTTCAAAAGGTTTCGCAGCGCGTCGCGCTTCATGTATGAGGCGTGAAGTTCCGCGACCGCGCCGTGTCGCGCTTCGATCTCGCCGCGCCGAATCGATGGCCGTAGTAACCACGCACGCATCAGGCGCGCTCCCATCCCGGTCACGGTCTCGTCGATAGTGTCGAGCAGCGACCGCGCGACGCCGGCGCCGCCGAGTGCCTCGACAAGTTCAAGATTTCGAACCGTGATGTGATCTAAGACGAGATGGTCCTGCGGTTCAAAATAGACAAGGTCGCTGATGTGCGCGGCGGCGGCTCGCTGCGTTTCCTGAGCATATCGCAGGCACGATCCGGCAGCTCGAA